>CAYOCT010000035.1:0-72758 GCA_964402555.1 uncultured Nitrospiraceae bacterium
GAAGGCGGACGTACCGTCGGCGCCGGCGTCGTAACCAAGATTATCCAATAACGGAGAACCAAGATGGCCGACGGCTACAAGATTCGGATTAAGCTACGGGCATACGACCATCGTCTGCTCGACCAGTCGACGCATGAGATCGTGTCGGCGGCCCAACGGACGGGCGCTGGAATCAACGGGCCGATTCCTCTGCCCACGGCCACCTCAAAATACACAGTCAACCGGTCTCCCCATATCGACAAGAAGTCGCGCGAGCAGTTCGAGACGCGCGTGCACAAGCGGCTGCTGGATATTATCAACCCGACGGCGCAGACCGTGGACGCGCTCATGAAGCTCGACCTGCCGGCGGGGGTCGACGTGGAGATCAAGCAATAGCGTCAGGGGCGCAGTTCGCCGGCGCCACGCGCGCGGCGGACGGCCCGCTGTAGAGGATTGCGATAGTATGTTGAACGGACTATTGGGCAAGAAACTCGGCATGACCCGCATGTTCACCGACGACGGGCGGTGGATCGAAGTCACCCTGCTCGAAGCGGGTCCCTGTATGGTGGTCCAGCGCAAGACCGAAGAGCACGAGGGCTATGAAGCCGTCCAGCTCGGATTCGGGAAGATGAAAGAGCGCCGCGTGACCAAGCCGTTGCAGGGACACTTCGCGAAAGCGGGCGTCTCCCCCGTACGGACGTTGCGCGAGTTCCGCGTAGACAAGGCCACCGAATTGAAACCGGGCGACGAAGTGCGCGCGGACATCTTCAAAGCCGGCGACCGTGTCGACATCTCGGGGACCTCGAAAGGCAAGGGGTTCGCGGGCGGCATCAAGCGCCACGGCTGGTCGGGCGGTCCCGGCACGCACGGGTCGAACTTCCACCGGAGGCCCGGTTCGGTCGGGCAGAGCGCGGATCCGGGCCACGTGATCAAGGGTAAAACCCTCCCGGGCCACATGGGCGCCGCGGGGGTGACGACGCAGAACCTCGAGGTCGTCAACGTGGACGTGACCAAGAACCTGATCGTGGTTCGCGGCGCTGTTCCTGGCGCGCCGGGCGGATTGGTGGTCGTCAAGAAGAGCGTGAAAGCCAATCCCGCCAAGTCCGTCAAGAAAGGAGCCAAGTAATTATGGCGACCGCGAAAGTCTATACGATGGACGGGCGGGAACTCAGCCCGATCGACTTGAAGGACGCGATCTTCAACGCCGAGCCGAACGCCACGCTGGTGCATGATGTGGTCGTCGCTATCATGAACGCGAAACGCCAGGGCAATTCGGCGACGCGGACGCGCAAAGACGTCCGTGGTGGCGGCAAGAAGCCCTTCCGTCAGAAGGGCACCGGCAACGCCCGCCAGGGCAGTTCCCGCGAGCCTCAGATGCGCGGCGGCGGTACCGTGTTCGGGCCGCATCCTCGCGACTACCGGCAGAACGTGCCCGTCCGCTTCAAGCGCCAGGCGTTGTGTTGTGCGCTGAGCGACCGCGTCCGAAGCGACTCGTTGTGCGTGCTCGATGCGCTGTCGCTTGCGGGACCGAAGACGAAGCCGTTTGCGGAGATGCTGGGCCTCGTATCGCCGGATGGTCGCAAGACCTTGTTTGTCACGCCCGGCAACGATGCCAACGTCCTGCTGTCGGCGCGCAACATCCCGCGCGTGGCGGTGACGACGGCGTCCGACCTGAACGCGTTGGACGTGTTGAATGCGGCCCGGGTGGTCATCGTGCGCGATGCGCTGCCCAAGCTTGAGGAACGGCTGTCATGACGAATCCGTATTACATTATCGAGCGCCCCCTGATCACGGAGGAATCCACGATCCAGCGCGACGCCCGCAATCACTACACGTTCCGAGTGAATCCTCGCGCGAACAAGCGCCAGATCCGCGACGCGATCGAAGAGATGTTCAACGTCAAGGTGACGCGCGTGAATACGATGAATTATGACGGAAAGCTGAGCGGACGCCGCGGACGCGGCATCCCCGGGCGCCGTGCCAACTGGAAGAAGGCGGTCGTGACGCTGCGCAAGGGCGACACGATCGAGCTCGTCTAGGGAGTTCCGGTCCATGCCACTAAAGAAATTCAGACCCACGACCCCATCGCGGCGGTTCATGAGCGGCGCCGATTTCGGCGCCATCACGAAGACTGAGCCGGAAAAGGCTCTGCTCGAAACCCGCCATGAGAAGGCCGGCCGCAACAATCACGGCCATGTTACGATGCGCCGGCGCGGCGGCGGCCACAAGCGCAAGTATCGCGTCGTCGATTTCCGGCGCGACAAGGACGGCGTTCCCGGCAAGGTCGCTTCGATCGAATACGATCCGAACCGCTCGGCGCGCATCGCCCTGATTTCGTACGCGGACGGCGAGAAGCGCTACATCGTCGCCCCGTCGCAGCTTCAGGTCGGCATGACGCTGAACAGCGGGCCGCAGGCTGAATATCAAATCGGCAACTGCCTGCCTCTGCGCAGCATCCCGCTCGGCACGGTGGTCCACAACGTCGAAATGACCCCCGGCAAGGGCGGCAAGATCGCCCGCGCCGCCGGCATCGGCTGCCAGCTGCTCGCCAAGGAAGGCCGCTTCGCGGTGTTGCGGCTGCCGTCGGGCGAAATGCGGCGCGTGCTGGTCGACTGCCGCGCGGTGATCGGCCAGGTGGGCAACGAGGAACACATCAACATCAGCATCGGCAAGGCAGGACGCACGCGCTGGCTCGGCAAACGGCCGAAGGTCCGCGGCGTGGCGATGAATCCGGTGGACCATCCGCATGGCGGCGGCGAAGGCCGCACTTCGGGCGGACGCCACCCGGTAACCCCGTGGGGCGTGTCGACCAAGGGGCACAAGACTCGCAAAAAGAAGAACGCATCGAATCAGTACATCATTCGGCGCCGTAATAAGTAGGGAAGGTTAAGGAGATCATACTGTGGCACGTTCGATTCGCAAAGGCCCATTCGTGGATGAGCCTCTCGCCAAGAAGGTCGAGAATCAGGTTCGTAGTGGCGACCGCCGCGTGATTCGCACCTGGTCGCGCCGCTCGACCGTCATTCCCGAAATGGTGGGCTTGACGATTGCGGTCCATAACGGCATGAAGTTTATCCCCGTGTTCGTCACGGAAAACATGGTCGGGCACAAGCTGGGCGAATTCGCGCCGACGCGGACCTTCCGCGGTCACTCGGGCACGAAGGCGGCCGCGGCGCCCGCGAAGTAGTGGCCCCAGGCCGGTACGCTGGAGAGATTACGATGGCAACGACAACAGCACGGGCAAGGTTCCTGCGGATCGCCCCACGCAAAGTGCGGCTGGTGGCGGATCTTATTCGCGGAAAGAAAGTGGCCGAGGCCCGCACCATACTGCTTTACACCGTCAAGCGCAGCGGTCCGATCCTGACCAAGTTGTTGGATTCGGCCGTGGCGAATGCGGAGAGCGCGGCGCGCGAGCGGCGCGAGCGTATCGATACGGACGGCATGGTCGTCAGCACCCTGTATGTGGACGGCGGGCCGACGGGCCGCCGGTTCAATCCGCAGCCCCGGGGCCGGGCGACGCGCGTGCGCCGGCGCACGAGCCACGTGGTGTTGTGTATTTCGGACGGCACGGAATAGAGGAGAGCGATCGTGGGTCAGAAAGTACATCCGAATGGGTTCCGCTTGGGCGTAATTCGCACCTGGAGTTCGGTGTGGTATGCGGGCCGCGATTACGCGGAACTGCTGCACGAGGATCTCAAGCTGCGCGATTACATCAAGAAGCGCCTCTACCACACCGGCGTCGCCAAGATCGACATCGAGCGCGCCGGCCGCAAGGCCAAGGTCCACATCTACACCGCGCGTCCGGGTTTGGTCATCGGGCAGCGTGGCGCGGAAGTCGACAAGCTTCGCTATGAGCTTGAACGCCTGACGGGCCGCGAACTCCTGATCAACATTCATGAAGTGCTCAGCCCTGAACTCAGTTCGCAGTTGGTTGCCGAGAGCATCGCGCAGCAGTTGCAGCGCCGCATCTCGTTCCGCCGCGCCGTGAAAAAGGCCATGCAGAACACGATGCGCCTGGGCGCCAAAGGCATCCGCATCCGCGTGGCCGGGCGCTTGAACGGGGCCGAAATCGCCCGCGTCGAAGCTGCCCATGAAGGCAGCGTGCCGCTGCACACCTTGCGCGCGGACATCGATTATGGTTTTGCAATCAGCCATACGACCTACGGCTGTATCGGCGTCAAGTGCTGGATCTACCACGGTGAAGTCATGCCCGGCGAGCAGGTCGCAACCATTGGTGGCGAAGTCCCGTCGCAGCGTCGGCGCGAGCGGGAACGCACGGCTTCCGTCCGGCCGCGGTAATGGCTGGCTTTAGAATTGGAGTGATACGTTCATGTTAATGCCGAAACGAGTCAAGTATCGCAAGCAGCAGCGGGGCCGCCGCGCCGGCGCGAGCAAAGGCGCCACGAACCTGGACTTCGGCGAATTTGGGCTGAAGGCGATGGAAGCCGGCTGGGTGACCGCGAGGCAGATTGAGGCGGCCCGTGTCGCGTTGACGCGCCACCTCAAGCGCGGCGGGAAAGTCTGGATCCGTGTGTTCCCGGACAAGCCCGTGACCAAGAAACCCGCGGAAACCCGCATGGGCAAAGGCAAGGGCGCTCCAGAGTTTTGGGTGGCCGTGGTCAAGCCGGGCCGCGTGATGTTTGAGATCGAAGGCGTCAGTGAAGAACTGGCCCGCGAGGCAATCCGCCTGGCCGGGCACAAGATTCCGATCGACACGAAGTTCGTCAAGCGTGTCTAACGGGACGACAGGAGACAACGGGTGAAGGCGAGAGATCTTCGTGAAATGACGGCTGAAGAGCTGGATCAGCGGCTGCGGGAGCGTTCCCAGGCCCTGATTACCTTCCGGCTGCAGCAGGCCACCGCGGTGGTGGACAACGTGCGCGGCGCGCGGAATGCCCGGCGCGACGTGGCCCGGATCAAGACCATCCTGCGGGAACGCGAATTGGCGGCATCCAAAGGAGCCCAATGACCATGCAGGTGCAGGAACAGACGGCGCAGAGAGGCCGCGCGAAGGAACGCGTTGGCTTGGTAACCAGTAACGCCATGAACAAGACCATCACGGTGGCCGTTGAGCGCCTGGTGGAACATCCGCTATACAAGAAGGCTATCAAGCGGACCTCGAAATTCAAGGCTCACGACAAGAACAACGACTGTAAAGTCGGCGACCTCGTCCGCATCCGCGAGACCCGGCCGTTAAGCAAGACCAAGCGCTGGACTCTGGCGGAGATTGTGAAGCGCGCCGACTAATGCGCGTGGCCGGCAAGGATAAAGGAAGAAGGACATGATTCAGATTTACTCGAATCTCGATGTCGCGGACAATTCCGGAGCGCGGCGGATTCGGTGCATCCAGGTGATGGGCGGGTCGAAGCACCGCTACGCCCACGTGGGTGACATCATCACGGCGACCGTCAAGGAAGCCCTGCCGAACGCCCCGATCAAGAAGGGCGACGTCGTGAAGGCCGTTGTCGTGCGCACGCGCCACGACACGCAGCGTCCCGACGGCACCGTGATCCGGTTTGACTCGAACGCGGCCGTCATCATCAACCCGCAGAACGAGCCGCGAGGGACCCGCATCTTTGGCCCCGTGCCCCGTGAACTGCGCGAAAAGGGCTTCATGCGCATCATTTCGCTGGCGCCCGAAGTCGTCTAGGCGGAGGTGGAACTCTCATGAATATTCGAAAGAACGATACCGTGGTCGTACTGACCGGCAAGCATAAGGGCCGCCGCGGGCGCGTATTGCGCGTATTCCCGAAGGACCAGCGGCTGCTCGTCGAGGGCGTGAACCTGATCAAGCGCCATACCAAGCCCTCGAACACGAACCAGAAGGGCGGCATTGTGGAGAAGGAAGGGACGATCCACATGTCCAACGTGATGCCGTGGTGCGAAGCGGCGGGCGCTCCGTCCAAGATCATTATGAAGCACCTGGAAGATGGCACGCGCGTCCGCGTGTACAAGGTTAATGGCGAAACCCTAAACGACTAACGTGGCGGTTGACGCCGTAAGAGGAGTGGCGATTCCGTGCCGGCGAGATTGAAAGAACGATATATAGAGACGATCCGCACCGAGATGCGGGAGCAGTTTAAGCACGCCAATATCATGGACGTGCCGAAGCTGACCAAGATTGTCGTCAATGTGGGCGTGGGCGATGCCCAGCAGGAGCCGCGGATGCTTGAAACCGCCGTGGCCGAGTTGGGGCAGATCACGGGCCAGAAGGCCAGCATCCGCAAAGCGCGCAAGTCGATCGCGGGCTTCAAAGTCCGCCAGGGCGCGAAGATCGCCTGCATGGTCACGTTGCGCGGCGACCGGATGTACGAGTTCATGGACCGGTTGTTCAACATCGTGATCCCGCGTATCCGCGACTTCCGGGGCGTTCCCCCGAATAGTTTCGACAAGCATGGCAACTACACGCTGGGGCTGCGCGAGCAGACGATCTTCCCGGAGATCAATATGGACTCCGTGGCGCGTCCGCGCGGCATGAACATCACGTTCGTCATGTCGAACACGCCGTCGGCCGACGAGAGCCGCGAACTGTTGCGCAAGTTTGGCATGCCGTTCCGCAATTAATCCCGAGCCGGCGGCTCGTTGAGAGCAGGAGGATGTTGTGGCTAAGACGTCACTAATCGAGAAATGCAAGAGGGCGCCCAAGTTCAAGGTGCGCAAGTACAATCGCTGCCGGGCCTGTGGACGCCCGCGGAGCTACATGCGGAAGTTCCAGCTTTGCCGCGTGTGTTTCCGGACGCTCGCCCTCGAAGGCAAGCTGCCCGGCGTTACGAAGTCGAGTTGGTAGGCACGGCGCCCACGAGAGGATAAGACACGATGTCGATGAACGACCCCATTGCGGACATGTTGACGCGGATGCGCAACGCGATCGTCGCCAAGCAGGTGACGGTGGACATTCCCGCCTCGCGGACCAAGGAAGAGATCTGCGCGGTGCTTAAGCGCGAAGGTTTCATCAAGGACTTCGTCCTTACGGACGCCCTCGAGGCCCCGCGCTGCCAGTTGCGCGTGAGTTTGAAGTATTTGCCCGACCGCTCCCCGGTGATCCAGGGGTTGCGTCGTGTCAGCCGCCCCAGCATGCGCGTGTACAAACGCAACAAAGAGTTGCGCCCTGTGCGGAGCGGATTCGGCATCGCCGTGGTCAGCACCTCGAAGGGCGTTATGACGGGCAAGCAGGCGCGCTTGGCCAAGCTCGGCGGCGAGATTCTGTGTGAGATTTGGTAAACGGGCACGGGCCCGGGTCCATCGCCATGGACCGATCGAGAAGGATGAACTAACGTGTCACGAGTAGGCAAGCTACCGGTAACCATTCCCAGCGGCGTGAAGTGCGAGCTGGCGGGGTTGCATCTGAAGGTCACGGGCCCCAAGGGCACGCTCGAACGCGATCTGCATCCGGCCATGAGCGTCACGGTGGACGCGAGCCAGGTCCTGGTGGCGCGCCCGAGCGACCGCGGCGAGCATCGGGCTTTGCACGGGCTGACGCGCGCCCTCATCCAGAACATGGTCGTGGGCGTGACCCAGGGATTTGAGAAGACGCTCAAGATCGAAGGCGTCGGCTACCGCGCCTCGATCCAGGGCAAGTCCTTGAATCTGGCGCTCGGCTACAGCCATCCGGTCCTCGTCGAGCCGCCCGACGGCATCACGTTTGTCGTCCCGGATACGACGACGATCAAGGTCCAGGGCATCGACCGCGAACTCGTCGGCCAGACGGCCGCGAACGTCCGCGCGTGGCGCAAACCCGAGCCGTACAAGGGCAAGGGCGTCCGCTACGAGAACGAGCACGTCCGCAGGAAGGTCGGCAAGGCCGGCGCGAAATAGCATTCGATTCCGGCTGGCCGGAGCGGCATGGGACCGCTTCCGTACGTCGCCGGTAAGTAAGGAGAGCGTTACGTTATGGGTAAGCAAACTCGGAAAGCCGTCCTCCTGGCGAGGCGTAAGAAACGCGTGCGCAAGACCATCGTGGGCACGGCCGAACGCCCGCGCATCAGCGTGTTTCGCTCGCTGAAACACATCGCCGCGCAGGCGATCGACGACGACGCCGGCCGCACGGTGGCGTCCGCCTCGTCGGTGGCGCTGAAGATCTCCGGCGGCAACATCGAAGCCGCCAAGGCGGTGGGCAAGGCGCTCGCGGGCCAGGCCCTCGAACGCGGGATTACCAAGGTATGTTTCGATCGTAGCGGCCGGCTGTATCACGGCCGGGTGAAGGCCCTCGCCGAAGCGGCGCGCGAGGCGGGACTGGAATTCTAGGAGACTTGGTTTGAGCACAGAGCAGCGAACAAGACGGGATTCGCGGGGCGATCGGCGCGAACGCGAAGAAGCAGCGTCCGAATTCATCGAACACGTGGTCAAGATCTATCGCGTGGCCAAGGTCGTCAAGGGCGGCCGGCGCTTCAGCTTTAGCGCCGTGGTCGTCGTGGGCGATGGCAAGGGACGCGTCGGCGCCGCGCTCGGCAAAGCGCTGGAAGTGCCTGATGCCATTCGCAAAGGCATCGAGCGCGCCAAGAAGAACATGGTCGAGGTGCCCATCGTCAGCACGACCATCCCGCACGAGGTCGTCGGACGGTGCGGCTCGGCGGCCGTGCTGATGAAGCCGGCCTCGCTCGGCACCGGCATCGTCGCGGGCGGCCCTGTCCGCGCCGCGCTGGAAGCCGCGGGCTATCAAAACATCCTGAGTAAGTCGCTCGGGTCCAACAACGCGACGAACGTCGTGTGGGCGGCCCTCGACGGACTGAGCCAGTTAAAGACCGCCGAAGTCTACGCCTCGATGCGCGGCCTGGACGTGGCGGAAGTGCTGTAGAAAGGAATCGTACGACATGGACCTGAGTACGTTGGAACTTGCGCCCGGCGCTCGCAAAGCGCGCAAACGCCTCGGCCGCGGCCCTAGTTCGGGCCAGGGCAAGACGGCCGGCAAGGGTCATAAAGGCCAGAAGGCGCGCTCGGGCTACTCGCGCCGCCGCGGGTTTGAAGGCGGGCAGATGCCCTTGAGCCGCCGCGTGCCGAAGCGCGGCTTCCACCATCAGAAGCGTTTCGCGTTTGCCGTCATCAACGTCGACGTGCTCGAATCGATCTTCGACGCGGGCACGCTGGTGACTCCGGAAGCGCTTCTCGAAGCAGGGCTGATCGAAGCGTCTAAGGGCGGCGTCAAAGTCCTGGGCCGCGGCGAGCTGAACACCAAACTGACCGTTCGCGCCAATGAAGTGTCGCCCACGGCGCGCGCGAAGATTGAGGCGGCGGGCGGCACGGTTGAGATTCTCGCCTTGCCCGCGCGTCCGGCCAAGCAGCAGGAGGATTAGTAGTGGGCCAGCCCATCGAAGCCTTCCGTAACGCCTGGAAGATTCCAGAGCTGAAACGCCGCATCCTGTTCACGCTGGCGATGCTCGCGATTTACCGGCTGGGTTGCCATGTGCCCACGCCGGGCGTCGACGGGCGCGCGCTCGCCGAGATGATGGGCACCGGCGGCCTGTTGGGATTCTACGACATCTTCAGCGGCGGCGCGTTCCGCAACGCGACCGTTTTTGCGCTCGGCATTATGCCGTACATCAGCGCGTCGATTATTTTGTCGCTGCTGGTGGCCGTCGTGCCCGCGCTCGAGAAACTCTCGAAACAGGGCCAGGAAGGCCAGAAGAAGATCACGGAGTACACCCGCTACGGCACGATCGCGCTGTGCATCGTGCAATCGATCGGCATTGGCACGTTTCTCCAGCGCCAGGGCGCCGAGATTGTGGCGAATCCCGGCATTGGCTTCCTGATCATGTGCGTGATTTCCTTCACCACCGGGACGGCCTTTATCATGTGGATTGGCGAACAGATCAGCGAGTACGGCCTGGGCAATGGCATCTCGTTGCTGATCTTCGTAAGCATCATTTCGCGCATGCCCAACGCCGTCTTCAACGTGTTCCGCAT
This sequence comes from uncultured Nitrospiraceae bacterium, assembly GCA_964402555.1. Classification (GTDB taxonomy): domain Bacteria; phylum Hydrogenedentota; class Hydrogenedentia; order Hydrogenedentales; family SLHB01; genus CAYOCT01. Next base: position 9,880 of record CAYOCT010000035.1, read on the forward strand.
GATCGCGAACAATCAATTGAACATCTTCCAGGCGTTGGTCTTGGTGACATTGATGGGCGTTGTCATTGCCGGAGCCATTCTGGTGACCACCGGCCAGCGGCGCATTCCCGTGCAGTATCCGCGCCAGGTCAAGGGCCGCAAGGTATTCGGCGGCCAGCGCAACTATTTGCCGTTGCGTGTCAACCAGGCCGGCGTTATCCCGATTATCTTCGCCAGCTCGATTCTGTTGCTCCCGAACATGCTGGCCGGCGCCGTGTCGATTCCATTTATCGACACGTTCTTCAACGACTGGTTCCGTCCGAGCGGCATGCTGTACAACCTGACTGACGCGATCCTGATCGTCTTCTTCTCGTACTTCTATACCGCGATTACGTTCAACCCGATCGAGATCGCGGACAACATGAAGAAGTACGGCGGTGTCATCATGGGCGTGCGCCCCGGCAAGGCCACCGCGGATTACTTGAATACCGTGATGGTTCGTATTACACTTGTTGGTTCGTTGTTCCTGGCCGTCGTGGCCTTGTTGCCCAATGTGGTGTGGGGCTTGATTCAGGTCTACGACTGGACGATCGTCGGATTCTTCGGGGGCACCACCCTGCTGATCATGGTCGGCGTGGCCCTGGATACCGTGCGCCAGATTGAACAACACTTGCTCATGCGCCACTATGACGGGTTTGCGACGCGCGGCCGTCTGCGTGGCAGGAGAGGATATTGATCATGGGTTTGCGTATCGTCATGTTGGGCGGCCCGGGCGCCGGCAAAGGCACGCAGGCGAAGCGGATGGCCGAAGCGTACAGCTTGCCGCATATTTCGACGGGCGACATCTTCCGCGCCAACTTGCGTGAAGGAACGCCGCTGGGCCTCGAGGCCAAAACGTATATGGATGCGGGCAAGCTGGTGCCGGATGCGCTGACGTGTAAGATCGTGGCGGACCGGTTGACGCAGCCGGACTGCGCCGATGGCGGCTACATCCTCGACGGGTTCCCGCGTTCGCTGCCGCAGGCTGAAGAGCTCGAACGGATTCTGAGCGCGCAAGGTTCAAAGCTGGACCTGGCGATCAATGTCGACGTGACCGACGAAGAGATCGTGCTTCGGCTTGGTTCGCGCCGTTCGTGTCCGAAGTGCGGCGCCATCTACAACATCAAGTTCACGCCGCCCAAGCGCGACGGGATCTGCGATGTGGACGGCGAAGCGCTCATCCATCGGGATGACGACCGAGAGGAAACGATTCGCGAACGGCTTCGGGTCTATCACGAGACCACCGAGCCGATAATCGCGTATTACGAGAAGCAAGGTATTTTGAAGACCGTTAGCGGCACGGGCTCGAGCCCCGGCGCGGTCTTCACGAAAATTGAAGAGATTGTGGCTGCCGCAGGAGCCCGCTAAGCTGTAATGATTGCTTTGCGCACACCTCGAGAAGTTGCCCTATTGCGCGAGGCGAATCAGATAGTGGCGGAAGTCCTGGCGGCGCTGGCCCAACGGGTGCGGCCCGGCGTAACGACCGGCGAACTCGATGCGCTGGGCGAGAGCTTGATCCGCAAGATGGGCGGCGTGCCATCGTTCCTTGGATACCGCGGGTATCCGAAGGCGACTTGCATCTCGGTCGATGACGAAGTCATCCACGGGATCCCGGGCAAGCGGCGGCTCAAGGAAGGCCAGATCGTCGGAATCGATGTCGGCGTGTTGTGCAAAGGCTACCACGGCGATGCCGCGGTGACCGTTCCATGTGGCACGGTCGACAAGGAACGCCAGCGGCTGCTCGCGACGGCGAACCGGGCCTTGGCGCGCGCGATCGATGCGGCTCGTCCTGGGAACTATCTCCAGGATGTGTCCCGTGCGATTCAGCAGACCTGCGAGGCCGAAGGTTTCTCGGTGGTGCGGGTGTTCGTGGGCCACGGGATCGGGACCTCGCTGCACGAGGACCCGCAGATACCGAACATGGTGACGGGCGATCGCGGGCCGAAGCTCAAGCCCGGCATGGTGCTGGCGATCGAGCCGATGGTGAATGCGGGCACGTACGACGTGACCGTGCTGGATGACCAGTGGACGGCGGTGACGGCCGATGGCCGCCCCAGCGCCCATTTCGAACATAGCGTGGTTGTAAGCGAAGGCAAGGCGGATATTCTGTCGTTGAATCCCAAGTATCCTTGGGGTGTGTGACCGGGTAGCCGTTGGAACATACATGCAAAAAGAGCAGGCGATAGAAGTCGAAGGTACCGTGGTTGAATCGCTTCCGAACGCGATGTTTCGCGTCGAGTTGAAGAACAAACACGTGATCCTGGCCCATGTCTCCGGTAAGATGCGTATGAACTTCATCCGCATTCTGCCCGGCGACCGGGTCAAGCTCGAAATGTCGCCCTACGATCTCACGCGGGGCCGCATCACCTACCGGTATAAGTAGGCGATGGCCGCGCGGAGGCGGAGTCCATCATGAAAGTGCGCAGCTCGACCAAAAAGATTTGTGAGAAGTGCAAGATCATCAAACGGCATGGCCGGGTACGTGTGATCTGTGAGAACCCGCGGCATAAGCAGCGCCAAGGGTAAACCGCCGGTCCCGTCCGGCAAGGAGAGTTAGGCACATGGCTCGTGTAGTTGGAGTGGATCTTCCACGCGAACGCCGCATCGAGGCCGGCCTGTGGGCTATCTACGGCATTGGGCCCGCGCGCGGCAGGGCGATCCTCGCGAAGGCCGGGGTCAATCCGGACACGCGCGTGCGCGACTTGACCGACGAAGAGGTCAGCCGTCTGAACACCGTGATCCAGAATGACTACAAAGTGGAAGGCGATCTGCGGCGCGAAGTCAGCTCGAATATCAAGCGGTTGATGGATATCAACTGCTACCGCGGAGTGCGCCACAAGCGCGGGCTGCCGACGCGCGGCCAGCGCACCCATACCAACGCCCGGACGCGCAAGGGACCGAGGCGCGCAACCATTAAGAAGAAGTAACACAGGAGGACTGCCGCGTGGCGAAGGAAAAACGCACTAAGGCCAAGGGTACCAAGAAGCGCCGCGTCGCGATGAACGTGACGTCGGGCGTCGCGCACGTGCTGGCCACATTCAATAATACCATCGTGTCGATCACCGACATGCAGGGCAACGTCGTGGCGTGGTCGAGCGCCGGCCAGGTCGGTTTCAGCGGTTCGCGCAAGAGCACCGCGTTCGCCGCCCAGCTGGCTGCCGAGCAGGCTGCCCGCAAGGTCATCGAAGCGGGTATGAAAGAAGTCCGCGTGTACGTGGACGGCCCCGGGGCGGGCCGCGAGTCCGCCATTCGCGCCATCCAGGCCGCCGGGCTGGACGTGAGCCTGATCAAAGACGTGACGAAGATCCCGCACAACGGCTGCCGGCCGCGCAAACGCCGGCGCGTCTAGCGCGGAGTTGGCGCGAAACGTAGGCCATGAAGCGTAGCAAGGACCCACGGGCGAAAGGCTGAGATTCATGATAGCACGAGAATTTGTGACACCGAAATGGGTGAAGCTGGAAGACGGCGCCAACGACAAGTACGCCCGCTTTAACGTCGAGCCGTTCGAGCGGGGCTACGGCACCACCGTCGGCAATTCGCTCCGGCGTGTGCTGCTCGCCAGCCTCGAAGGCGCCGCCGTTACGGCCATCCGTATCGAGGGTATCCAGCACGAGTTTTCCGCCCTTCCGGGTTTCCGGGAGGACGTGACGAACGTCGTGCTCAATTTCAAGCGCTGCCAGTTGCGCCTCAACCGCGAAGAGTCCCTCATCTTCTCGTTCACGCACAAAGGGCAGGGCGAGGTGACCGCGGGCGAGATTTTCAAGCACGCTGATGTCGACGTGTTCAACCCTGAAATGGTTGTCTGCACGGCCATGTCCAAGAGCGCCGTGATCGAAATGGAAATCAAAGTGGCGCGCGGCCGCGGCTACGTTACCGCCGACAACTTCGAACTCGAACACGCCCCGCTGGGGACCATCTACCTCGATGCCAATTTCTCCCCGGTCATCAAGGTCAACTTCCAGGTCGAAGACGCCCGCGTCGGCCAGCAGACCGACTATGACCGCCTGGTCCTCGATGTGTGGACCAACGGTTCGATCAGCCCCGAGAAGGCGGTCCAGGAAGCGGCCGAATTGCTGATCGACCATTTCCGGATCTTCGTCAAACAAGAACTTGAAGACTCGAAAGAATCCTCGCGCGTGCCGGTGGAAGACGCCGCCCTTGCGGCCATGCTCGGCCGGTCCGTCGACGAATTGGAACTCAGCGTCCGGGCGTCGCATTGCCTCAAGGCCGCGAGCATCCACAGCCTCCGCGAACTCGTCGTGCGCAGCGAAGCGGAGATGCTGCAATTCCCGAACTTTGGCAAGAAATCGCTGGATGAGATTAAAGTCATCCTTGAATCCATGGGCCTCTCGCTCGGCATGAAGCTCCCCTCCGCGGCTGCGGAAAGCTAAGCGGCGGATGCGGCGAACAACGAAAGAAGGAAGTGCTCGATGAGACACCGGAACCAAGGCAGACGGCTGGGGCGCATGATGGCCCACCGGAAAGCTACCATGAAGAGCCTGGCGCTCGCGCTGTTCAAACACCTTGCCATTGAGACTACGGTGGCGAAGTCCAAGGAACTGCGCATGTTCGCCGAGCCCCTGATCACGCTGGCGAAGAAAGACTCCGTCGCCAATCGCCGCCGCGCGTTCGCCGCGCTGCGCGATGACGCGGTGGTGCATTCGCTGTTTACCACGATCGCTCCGGCGTTCGCCGATCGTCCGGGCGGCTACACCCGCATCCTTCGGCTGAATCCCCGTCCGGGCGACGCCGCCGAAATGGCGCGGATCGAACTCGTCGGCATCGGCGAGGCGAAGGAAAGCAAGTAACGTCATCCACGAGATGTAACGAAGGACGGCCGTCGGGCCGTCCTTCGCTTTTGGGATAAAGATGGACTCCACTGTCGAGATCACCGGCGCGGCGCATGGGGGCTACGGCGTTTGCCGCATCGAAGGCCAGGTCTGTTTTGTGCCCTACGCGCTGCCCGGCGATACGATCCGCCTGCGCATCGCGCGCCAGACCAAGGGCGTGCTCTGGGGCGCGGTGGAGGAGGTGCTCGAACCGTCGCCAAGCCGCTGTGCCGCGGAATGTCCCACGTTCGGCGTTTGCGGCGGGTGCACCTGGCTGCACTTCGCGTATCCCGCCCAGGGCGATTGGAAGCGGCGCATCGTTGGCGATTGCCTCAAGCGCATCGCAGGCATCGAAGCTGAAGTCGAGTGGCACGAGGATCCCGCGTTGCGGCTCGACTATCGCACGCGAGCCGAGTTTCATTCCGACGAAGGGAAGCTCGGCTTCTACGCGCAAGGCACGCACGCCGTAGTCGATATCGAGCGCTGTCCCCTCTGCCATGAGCGGCTGAACGAAGCGCTCGAGCGCCTTCGCGGGTTGCCTGTCAAGGACGCCGTGGAAGTCGTGGTCCATCCCGAGAACGGCGACACGATGGTGTGGACCAAGCGCCGCCAGCGCGCCGTCGCCGAAGCCTTCGAGCATACCAATGCCAGCGAAGACGAGAAGCCGCGCCATTTTCTGTTCGACGGCGTGCCCATCGTGAACGGAGCATTCTCCCAGGCCAGTCTCTTGCTGAACCGAATTCTGGTTCGTGTCGTGCGCGAAATGGCGGGTACACCCGCACGCCTCCTCGATCTTTATTGTGGCAGCGGCAATCTCTCGATCCACGTGAGCGCGGCCTCAAGTTCGATGCAGATACTCGGCCTCGATCATCAAGGCACGGCGATCCAGGCCGCGCGGGCCACGGGCCGCGGGACCTATCGCGCGGGCGACGAGCGCGCGTTCGCCAAGGCCCTCGAAGAACCTTGGGACGTTGTTCTGCTCGATCCGCCGCGCACCGGCGCCAAGGCGATAGTCGAAGCGCTGGCCTCGAGTAGCGCCCAGCGTATCGTGTACGTCTCCTGCGATCCCGCAACGCTTGCCCGCGATCTCAAGGGACTCGTCGCGCGCGGATGGCGTCTCACGCGTACCGCCGCCGTCGACCTGTTTCCGAACACCGCGCACGTCGAGACTGTCTGCTGTCTCGACCGTTGAATTCCCTCATGTATCCTCAGTTTCATGAAGAGCCGTGCCTTACGAGGTCACGCTCATGCTTGTAAGCGTGCTACATCGAAAACAGAAACTCGACCTCCTGTCATTCTGAGAGCTTGTGAAGAAATGACAAGGTCCCGCGATTCTCTTTGTCGGCTCCGCCCTTCCTGTCATCCTGAGCGTAGCGAAGGATCTCGCTATGTACATAGGCCTCTGATGCTTATGAGATCCTTCGCTACGCTCAGGATGACAGGCAATACGTAGTCATGAGGCAAAGCGCCCGCGTTTCGCAGTTTCTTCACAAGCTCTGAGCGAAGCGAAGAATTTCTCCCTCGATAGAAGGCTCGCCTGCTAGGAGATTCTTCGCTTCGCTCAGAATGACAGGAGGTCCAGCGTTCCTCTATGCATCAGCGTCACACACGACGCAACGTATCTTCACTCTCCCGAGTGAAGCCGCGCTTCATGACGACTCGTAATCGTAATCGACTGAATATCGAAGGGCTGTGACTTTAACAGAACAGCAGTCTTCCCGGGGCTTATGACCGCTGCCGACACTTGGCCGCGAGTAACTCGATTACGATTACGATTACGAGCACGAGCACGAGCACGAGCACGAGCACGAGCAAGAAAAGACGGAGCCGCATAGATATTGGGGATAACCGAGTTGATTTTCGCGCGCGCTTGAACAGGACCATCAATTAGCTTAGGATCGCGATCCCGTGCCGCGCATGATTTCGGCCGCGAGAGCGTGGGGAGGACTTGCGCCGGGGACCGGGGATTGGCGGAGGAACGGTACTGGCGCACGATGCGTGAACAGGAAGGAGACCTAGGCTCATGAATATGCGAATTCGGGTTGAACTGTCCGTCATGATGTTTCTTCAGTTCTTCATCTGGGGGGCATGGGCGGTCACCTTGGGCACGTACCTGGGCAAGATCGGGTTCACCGATCCCGAGAAGGCGAGCGCTTTCAGCACCACCGCGTGGGCGGCTATCGTTTCGCCGTTCTTCATCGGCATGATTGCCGACCGCTTCTTTCCCGCGCAGGTGGTCCTCGGGGTCATGCATCTGCTGGGCGGCGTGTTCATGTTCTGGGCTTCCACGATCACGACCCCCGTCATGTTCTTCTGGGTGCTGCTCGGCTATGCGCTGTGCTATATGCCCACGCTGGCATTGGTCAACGCGGTATCGTTCCATCAGATGAGCGATCCGGCGAGAGAGTTTCCGTCCATACGCGTTCTCGGAACGTTGGGATGGATCGTCGTCGGCTGGGTCGTAAGCCTACTGAAAGTCGAGGACAAGGCTATCCCGTTGCAGATTGCCGCAGGCGCATCGATCCTGCTTGGCGTCTATTCGTTCTTCCTGCCCAACACCCCGCCGAAGGGCGCGGGAAAGAAGATCTCTGTCAAGGCCATTCTCGGGCTGGATGCCCTCAAGCTGATGAAAGATCCGTCGTTCCTCGTGTTCACGCTCGGGTCGCTGCTCATCTGCATCCCGCTGGCCTTCTACTATGGATTCTGCAACCCGTTCCTCAATGAGAAGAGCATGCCCTACCCGGCGCTGAATCAGTCCTTTGGACAAGTGTCCGAAGTCCTGTTCATGTTGTTGATGCCCTTCTTCTTCCGAAAACTCGGCGTCAAGAAGATGCTGCTGGTGGGCATGCTGGCGTGGGCGGTACGCTATGCCTGCTTCGCATACGGGGCCGTATCGCTGCCGCTCATTGTACTCTACTATGTCGGTATCATTCTCCATGGCATATGCTATGACTTCTTCTTCGTTACGGGGCAGCTCTATGTGGACAAAGTCGCGCCAACGGAGATTCGCGCGAACGCACAGGGATTTATCGCGCTCGTCACGTACGGGGCCGGCATGGTTATCGGCAACAACGTTGCCGGGCGGATTGTAGGCCATTTCAGTTCCGGCGTGGGCGATCAGGCCGTCCACGCGTGGACGCAGATCTGGCTCGCACCGGCGGCGATGGCGGCGGTGGTGCTGGTGCTGTTTGCGTTGCTGTTTCATGAGCCGAAGAACGGCGGCGCGAAAGCGTAGCCGCATTCGATATCAAGCAGTTTGGGCGTTGCGAAGGCCTGCATGGGAGGCTCCCATGCAGGCGCTTCGTATCACGGGGAGGATGGCGCGATGATGCGAGCGACGATCGTGGCGGCGGTGTTGTCGATGGCAGCGATGGCGGCAGCCGGAGATGCGGCGGTTCGCCTCTATGTGGCTCCTAACGGGAACGACGCGTGGTCCGGTTCCTTGGCGGAAGCGAACGCCGCGGGAAACGACGGTCCACTTGCAACGTTCACCGGGGCTCGCGACCGGCTGCGCGCGCTGCGGACCGAGGGGAAACTTGGCGGGCCGGCGCACGTGCAGTTTCGCGAGGGCGTCTACAACGTGACCGAAGCCATTGTCCTTGAGCCGCAAGACTCGGGTACTGCGGACGCGCCGGTCTTCTATGAGGCGTATCCTGGCGAACATCCGTCGATTCGCGGCGGGCGCGCAATAACGGGGTGGAAACAGGAAGGCGCGTTCTGGACCGCGGACGTGCCCGAAGCGCGCGAAGGGCGATGGCCGTTCGGGGCGTTATGGGTCAACGGCGAACGCCGCGTGCCCGCGCGCACGCCGAACGCGCACAGTCCCGCGGGGGACGAGCCCGCCGAGAGCGAGTTGTTCTACATGGACGGCCCCGTGATGGAGCAGGATGCATCGAAAGGTGTAGAGGTCAAGAGTACGACGAAGTTCCACTATCGCGAGGGCGACCTCAAGGCCTGGGATAGCCTGAAGGACGCGATCATCGTTGCGTTCTTTTCCTGGGAAACTTCGCTGGTGCGGCCGAAGCGCATCGACGAAGCATCGCGCCTTGTCGAAACGACGGGACCCGCGGCGTGGCCGTTCTGTATGTGGAATCACGATCAACGCTACTACGTCGAGCGCCTGTTCGAAGCGCTCGACCAGCCGGGCGAATGGTATCTCAATCAGGCCACAGGGAAGGTGTACTACATACCGCTGCCCGGTGAGGACATGGCCAAGGCCGAATGTGTCGCGCCCGTCGCGAAGCCGTTGCTTCTGTTGCAGGGCAAGCCCGCGGAAGGCACGTTCGTCGAGCATATCCAATTCAGCGGGCTTCGAATGGAGTTCACCGATTATGTCATCGAGCCGCAGGGGCATTGTGACAGCCAAGCGGCATCGAGCGTGCCTGCGGCGTTCGAAGCAACCGGAGCGCGGCATTGCGCGATCGACCGATGCGCGATCGGCCATGTGGGCACGTACGGCGTGTGGTTCCGCTCGGGCTGCCAGGATAACGCGCTCACGCGCAGCGAGATCTTCGATCTCGGCGCGGGCGCCGTGCGCATCGGCGAGGCCGGCAGTCCCGCAACGCCCGACGAAGCCGCGTGCCGTAACACGATCGACAACAACTTCCTGCACGACGGCGGGCGGATCTTCCGCGGCGCGGTGGGCGTATGGATCGGGCGGAGTTCGTACAATACGCTTTCGCACAACGAGATTTGCGATTTCCGGTACACCGGCATTTCCGTGGGGTGGTCGTGGGGCTACGATCCCTCGTCCGCCAATCACAACATCATCGAGTACAACCACGTCCATCACGTTGGCCACGGCCAGCTCAGCGACATGGGGGCGATCTACACGCTTGGGATTTCGCCCGGCACCGTCATCCGGTTCAACTCGTTTCACGACGTGATGTCGAACCCGCGCGTATCCGGCGGGTGGGGTATCTACTTCGACGAGGGCAGCACGGACATCCTTGCCGAGAACAACATTGTCTACAACACGTTGACGGGGACTCTGCACCAGCACTATGGCGAGAATAACCGCGTGCAGAACAACATCTTCGCATTTTCGCATGGACCTCAGTTGGTGCGTTCGCGCGAAGAAGACCACCGCTCGTTCTATTTCGAGCGCAATATCGTGTATTTCAACAACACGGAGACGCTGGGGAGCACCTGGTCGAACGGACGGTTCGACTTGGACTACAACTGCTATTGGAGCACGTGCGGCTCCCCGATCGAGTTTAAGGGCAAGTCCTTCGAGGAATGGCAGGCCGAGGGGCACGACGCGCATTCGATCGTCGCGGATCCGCTATTTGTTAACGCCGAAGCGGCGGATTTCCGGCTGAAGCCCGAATCGCCTGCGCTGAAGCTTGGGTTCGTTCCGATCGATCCTAGCGCGGCGGGATTGCAGGGCGAACCGGAGTGGGTCGAAAAGCCCAAGCAGATTCAGCGCGAGCCGTTCGCCCCGCCCCAGCCGCCGAAGCCCACCTCCATTGCGGACGATTTCGAGACGACGCCGGTGGGCGCGCAGATAACCACCGCGATAACGCTTGAGGAAGGACCGGCGACCATTCGCGTCACGGACGAGACGGCGGCTTCCGGCGCGCGTTCGCTCAAGTTCACGGATGCTCCGGGCCTGCAACACCGGTTCAATCCGCACCTCGTTTATCCGCCGCACTTCATCAATGGACGCGCCATGGCATCGTTCGCATTGCGCCTCGAGCCCGGCGCGGTGTTCTACCACGAGTGGCGCGACGGGCACACGCCGTATCGCGTCGGGCCGAGCGTGTGGGTCGACGCCGAAGGCGTTTTGTCTATCCGCGGGAAGGAACTGATGACGCTGCCGCACAGCCAATGGGTCACGTTCGCGATCGAAACGCTGTTGGGCAGGTCGGCCAATGGCGAATTCTCGATGACCGTCACTGTGCCCGGCCAGGCGCCGCGCCAATTCGATCACTTGGCATGCGGCTCGAAACAGTTCCAAGCCATCGAGTGGTTCGGGTTCGTCTCGAATACCGATGGCCCGTCAGTGTTCTATCTGGACGACGTTCACTTGGAGACGAAATAGCGCAATCGAGATCGCGTTCCTCTACCCGCGTTGTTCTTCGAGTTCGCGATCGAAGACGCGCGTGAACCAACGATTGAACGCGAGCACGCAGACCATGAGTGTGGCCCACACATAGGGGCGCGTCAGCACGTCCGCGTCCAATCCGAAAACGCCCATAAACCCGCCGTCGTTCCAGGAGGCGGTGTAACGTAGCGCGCAACTCCAGGCCGCAAACACGGCCGTGGCGATCAATATCTGGCCTGCGAGTTTGGCTTCGACATACGCCGGACGCTTGCCCGCCAGCATGAGTGATGCGGCGCCCAAGTTCAACAGCGCGAGCACGCCGAATACGACGGCATCGAGCGGAACGGGACGGATCGTGTTTGCCTCTACGGCGGGCAGCGGCGCCGCCAAGGCGAACGAGACGCCTGCATAGAATGCGAACGCGATCCCCGCGAAAAGGCAGGTCCAGCCGATGCGCCGCACGAGCCGCGAGCGCTCGGGCAGGAACGAGACGTGGGCGTCGCGGATGGCGCGGGCGGCGCGCAGCTGCCGGTTGGGTCCAAGCATCATAAGTTGATGAACCGCCCACATCAGCGCGACTGCGCCTACCGCAATGGTCAGCATGCGCGTCTCGGGCGCCACGTTCCAAGGGCGCAACTCCGACGGAATCCCGAGCAGGAGCGCCCACAGACCGGCCACAAACAGCGACGCCGCGTTGGCAAGATACATGGACTTTCGCGGACGCACCACGCCGATGCATCCCATCGCGGCCAGCAACACACCCCAGATCCACAAGAAGTAGTGCGAGAGCACGACGTGGAGCAGGCCGAGGAGCGCGACACTGATGCCCGAATTACGGATTCGCTTCTCCGTTTCCTCGGGACTCAGGTGCGGCAGCCACGCGAGCAGCTTCTCGATGTGCGCCTGCTGGCATCGAAACGTGTATTGCTTGAGGCCCTCGACCACGACGAGCGAGATCGTCGGGCCGCGCAGGAGGTCGTACTCGAAGCGCATGTAGCGCGCGGCTTCTTCGCGATGAAGCGTCAAGACGGGCCTGCCGGCCGGATTCGACAAGGTCAGAAGATCCTGATCGAACGTGAAGGTCCAAAGTGCGGCTTCGTCGCCGTCGAGCGCTCTGAACTGGAGGAAGAACGGCGAACAGCGGGGCGATGCGGCGGGTTGTCGAGCGGTATCCATACGGTGAGGTTCTCCTTCTCGGCCGTTACGGCGTCGGCGCGCCCACGTGCTTCTGCCTCAAATAGGGCGTCAGATAGGCGGCAATAATGTTCACCTTGAGTTCCATTCCCAGCGGCGTGACATGGCATACGTCAAAGAAGAAGTCCATCCCGACGTGCACATTTTCCGCGACCGGGATGTACAGAAGCCCCTCCTTTTCGCAGAATGCCCTAGTCAGCCGGTTGTGCAGATCCAGGAACCTGCAATACGTTGCGAAGCGCACGTATTTGCCGTCCCACGATTTCCGCATGGTGATTTCGAGATAGTTCCGGTCGCGGAAATCCCACCAGCGCACCGTCGGGTACGCGAAGCTGCAGAAGGCCACGTCGACCCCGCGCTCACGCGCCGCGTAGAGTATCGCCGCGAAGTTGCGGAACGTCGTGGCTCGCATGAACGCGGCGAGTTCGTCGTCCGGAGGCAACAGGGCGCGGTTGAACCATCGGTCGAGAAAGGCCGACCGGCGCAACGCTTTCTGCCATGGCTTTGCCATGCCGGTCCAGAGCGGTGTGTGGGCATGCGTGATGTCATTCACACCTGCATAGAAAAGCAATAGGTCGGGTTCGAGCGCAAGATAGTCCGCGGCTCGCCTGCGTTCGCCGTAGGTGGTGATTCCGCAGATGCCGCAATTGATGACTTCGACCGCCTGTGCGCCCAACTCCGCCTTGAGTCTTTCGCCCAGGAGGTGAGGGTAGGTCGCGTCGTTCGAATTGCCCTCTTCGGTCGTCGAGCCACCGATGCAGACGATCCGATACAGCCCTTTGGGCTTTGGCACCACGACGTCGTTGCCGCGGAATCCAAAGTTGTTGTAGCTCGAAAAGGCGCTCTCGTTGTGATAGTTCTTCTTATAGCGAAAACAGGGAATCTCCCAAGGAGAGTCCTTGTCTGCCACCGATGCGGGAGACACGGCCTCAACCGGTTTCATATCGGTGATGTCGCGAACACGCACCTCAACGCCATCCGGCTCGCTTGCTTGCGTCTTCAACGGCGTCACGGAGGTATCGTAGTAGGCAATGGCAATGGGGTCCCGTCTTTGTGCCTCGAGACGGTGAGGCGTTCCGGATGCGATCAGGGCGCTAGTATTCGTCATTAATCCTAGTGGTATCGAAATATCTGCACCGCGGTTCAGATAGGGAAGCAGGAGTTGCTGCAAGAAAGGTTCGCCGTAGGAATCGATGTAGTGCCCGTCGCGGCCATATCGAATGACGCATACGCCTTCCAGCGCCGCGATAATGTTACGGTGCTCGTCACCCTGTGCCGCGAAGGCTTCGCGCGCGCGTTGCGCATCTTCCGGCGTGGCGGGCGGGGGCGCCAAAGGCCGCGACTCCGGGCGCGGCGCGACGTCCCGTGGCGCGACCTGCTTCGCCTTCTTCATCTGCTCGTCCGTCGGGACCATGCGATAGACTCGGCGGTTCTGTTCCTCGACATAGGACTTGTAGTGCCACTCGGCAAACAGTTCACGGCCTCGTTCGTACACTTCGAGCCCCAAGGCTGCCGCTACAAGCCAGACCAGAGTTATCCCAATATAGAAGCCTGTTCGTAGAACACGCCGCATACCGGCCTCATGGACGACACGTCATCCCCGCGCGTTGGGCGGGCTTTGTCTATAATTGTCAAGATACTGGCGTTCGAGGCTGCCGCGCAATTGTGCTTGAGTCACGTGACCCAATCGCACAAGAATTTGCCCGAGAAAGTCGTATTCGTCGCGCTGCAACGCGAGCGCCTCCTCGACCTGGGCCGGAGTCACGACGCCTTCTTCGACGAGCAGTTCACCCAAACGTTTGCGCACCGGGGCGGCGGGAGTCTCGTTGCTTTGCATAGGCGGCCTCCTGCACTATGATTCTTCGAGAGCATGTTGGATTGCAACTTGACCGCGCGATGGGAGGTTACGCCAATGACCGGTTCGTGGATCGTTGTGTGCCTGGTGACTCTTGGGATGCCGGACGCCCCGCCGCAAACACCGATGGTTTCGTGGGGGCTGACGGTGGACGCGGCCAAGGCAGGCGAAGCGCTGGAGCCGTATCGCAGCCGGATTGTCGCCTCGGCCCGGGAAGCGCTCGCGCTGCCGGTGGTCCGCCGCGCGAAATGCCTCGCCGACGTGGGACAGAACCGAACGTGGCTCGACGGGCGTGCGAATGCCCTCGAACCCGAGATTAAAGAGCAGTTCGCTTTCGCCATGTCGGATTTCGCCGCGTGCAATCTGCTCAGCGGTGAGCTGCCCCTTCTCGCGGCGGCCTATCGCATGACGGGGGAGGCCGCGTTCCGCGATCGTGTCATCGCGCAGTTGGACGAGATGGCGTCGTGGTCGCCACTTCAGCGGCCCGGGTGGACGCTGTACCATCCGGGGGCGCGCCTGCCCGCGGACGGCAAGGATGGTAGCTGGCTGGCGACGGGATGTGGTGTGCGCGCGATCGCGGACACGCTCGATATTATGCCCGAGGGTTCGGTAGAACCTACGCTTAGAAAACGGATAGACGCCTTGCTTGAGGACGAGATCGCGGCGGTTGTTGATGACTGGGCGACGCAACGGCCATGGTTTGTGCGCTCGAACGATCCGATCACGAATCAGTGGGTCCTGCCGACCGAGGGTCTTGTGCGCGCCTGCCTCGTACTGGGACCGGAGTCCCATCGAGACGCGTATGATCTGGGCGTGTCGAACCTGCTTAAGGCGCTCGACGTGCACGGCGCCGCGGGCGAGTTCGAGGAGGGGTTCGGATATGCGTCCTTTACCGTCACTTCGATGCTGAACGCGGCGCGCGCCATGGCAGTCCACGGCGACCGTCGCGCGATTGACCATCCTTTCTTGCTCCACTTTCCGACGTGGCTTGTGCACCATTTTCAGCCCGGCGACATGATCGTCAACTGCTTCGACGCCGGCGCGGCTCTCGGTGGCGCGGATCGCGCGAGGCCGTTGCTTTCGATGTTGGCCGCGTGTACGGGGAGTCCAGTGGCGCGCTGGGCGCTGGCCTTCCAGACCGATGGACCATCGGACACGCTCGCCGGGTTGGTGGCGCGCACGTTGCCGCCGATGACTAAGGACGCCGCGCCGCCGTTGTTTGCCTGCTACGAGCGCGCGAACCGCGTGAATTGGCGCGATAGTTGGCGGCCCGACGCTTCGGGCGTGTGGGTGCGCGGCGGGCATCCGCTCGATCAACACGACCATCATGACCGCGGCCACGTGAACTTCATTTCGAAAGGGCGGCCGATCTTGATTGAGGCCGGGACGCCGTACTATCACCATCCGCTTATGGGCTCGCACTTTGCGTCCGGTGCGGGGCACAACGTTTTACAGATCGGCACCGCGGAGCCTGCGCCAGTCAATGCGGGCGAGACGCTCGTGTTGCCGGGCTGGCAACAACGCGGCGTCGTCGCGCCGTTGCACGTCGTGAAACTGGATGCCAAGCGCGGCGACGTAGACTTGAATATCACTTCCGGGTACGACCATCTGCAATCGTGGTCGCGCCATGTGACATGGTCGGCGCGCAAGTTGATCGTCCGCGATCACGTGCAACTGGCCGAGGGCGCGTCTGAGATTATCCTGTTCCGCTGGCACCTCGGTACCGACGATCCGGTTGCCATTGAGTCCTCAGAGTCGGCTTGGACCGCGAAGTGGCCCGACGCGGTCATCCGTCTGAAAGGTTCGGTTCCGCTACGCGTGGACCAGGTCCGCATGCCCGACAATACCGTCAACAGCGTGAGTGACGATGCTATCCCCGACCCGCTTCACACGTGCCTCGTTGTCACAACCGCATCGCCCGCTGAGGCCTTGGACCTCGAAACCGAAGTCAAGCCGCAACGGTAAGAGGCCACGAGGGCCGAGACGAGAAGCCCTTCGGCTTCGCATCCGTGGATTGAAGTGTCTGCCCGCTGGGCGGCTGCACGATTGATGCCGCGGGCTGGGCCGCTTATAGTATGGCCTTCGGACCGCAACGCAGCATAGCGAGGGGTACATGACGTGAAGCCGACGTTCGACATCGATGAAACGTTGCTGGATAACGCAGCCGAGTTCGACAACCCGTTCTTCAAACGGTTTGCCTTGCGCCATGCGGCCGCGCCTCTCCAGCTCAACGATCGCGTTGCGAAGGACTATCTGTTTCCGACGCTCTACGGCGAGGTGACGTGTGCCATCGCGATCTTCCTGTGTTCGTACGAGAAGGCCGCGGCCATGATGCTCGACCCGCGGATCAAGCCGGTCCGAGTTACGCGCGGACGCGCGCCGATCGCCTTTTCGTGCTACGAGTATAAGCGCGTGCTGGGCGTCGCGCCGTACAACGAGATCGCTATGACGTTGCCGATCATGGTCGACCCGTCGATTAACGTGCCCATTCTGCCGCTCGTTACCAATGCGTTTCCCAATTTCGGGTACTACGTGTTTTCGATGCCGGTCACTTCGCTCGAAAATCAGATCCGCGGACTTAAGATCTGGGGCCTTCCCAAGGTGGTTCAGGAGATCGACTTATTTGAAGAGGACGGGGATTGCGTGACGACGGCGCGCGAGGCCACCGGCGAGCCCTACTTTGAATTGCGTGTGCCCATGGATGGCACGCCCACCGAGTTCGATGTGTCCTCGAACCTGTATTCGCGGCTCGGTAACGCGCTATTGCAAAGCCGGACCAGTTTTCAGGGCCGGTTCAACGTGACAAAGCACATGGGGCTTCTTTTCAAGAAGGACGTCAAGCCGGAACGCACCTATTTGAAGCTCGGGGACTGCCCTTCCGGGCGCGTGTTGAAAGAACTCGAGATTGAGGAGCACCCGTTCCAACTTCGTTTCGCCAAGGGCCTTTCGAGCTGTTTCGATCTGCCCAACCCGCAGTTCACGTCCACGATACGTTTTGGTTGAGGGAGTGGCATTGTGAGTCATGCTGATGGCGTCTTATCTTTGAGCGCAAGCCGCGAAAAGCAGGGACAGACACGCTTTTCAAACTGCCGAAAAGCGAGTCAGTCCCTGTTTTTCGCCCGATACGTTTTGGTTGAGGGATTAACTGCATGAAGCATGAGGGACCGGAAGTTGTCGTCTTTGGAGCGGGCCCTGTCGGCGGAACAGTGGGGGGCTGGATCGCGCCGCATCACGAACGCCTCTACTTCCTGGATCAAGGGGCGGTCGCGGCGGGGATGAGAGCGAAGGGGCTGACGCTCTACGAAGGAGGGCGCAGGCGCGAAACGGAATCGCATACGGACGTGAAGGTGATTGACGACCTCTCCGAGCGTCCCGACGCGGACGTGGTCATCGTCGCGGTCAAGAACTACAGCCTTGAATCCGTGGCGCGCGCCATTCAAGAGAAGCTTGGCGACAAGCCCATCATCGTCGGCCTGCAGAACGGCGTCGAGAACCAGCGAATCCTTCCACGGTTCTTTTCGCGGGTGGTGTACGGCGTGATCGGGTACAACACCTGGATGGACGAACCCGGTGTCATCGGGTATCAGAAGCGCGGGCCGGTGATCCTTGGCACGCCGGACAACGGCTTGCAGGCGGAAACGGAAGCCGTGGCAAAGCTGTTCCGCCTTGGGTTTGACGCGCCAGTCACACCGCACATGGCGGACGCAGTGCACTCGAAGCTTATCCTTAATCTCACCAATTCGGTGACGACCATCGTCGGCCACGGGTTCCGGCCCATATCCTCGTATGCGCTCTTGCAGCGCATCCTTTCGAACGTGCTCTACGAAGGCGTGAAGATCGCCAAAGCCGCAGGGCTGCGCGAATGCAAGATCGGCGGCATGCCTTCGTGGCTCCTGTTGCGGGCCAGCGCGACGCTGCCGCAGGCGGTTACACGTCCGTTGTTCAAGAAGAATCTCGCCAAGATGGTCGTCAGCAGCATGGCGCAGGACGTCATCCAGCGCGGCAACTCGCAGTCCGAACTCGAAAGCATTAACGGGTACTTCGTCGAACTCGCCCGCTCGACCGGCGTGCCTGCGCCGTACAATGAAGCCGTGTATGCGCTATGCCGCCGCGAATTTGCCAAGCCGGACTTCCATCCGCTCGACGTGAACGAGGTCTGGAAGGAAATCGAACCGGCTTTGTAATACGAAGGCGCAATCGAGAAACGAACGAAGCGGGGGCGGCCAAGGAGATAGATGCTAAGAGGTTGTCGGGATAGTGATGTTGTCGCAGTCGTCTATGACTTTACCGATTACGATTACGATTACGACTACGATCACGATCACGATCACGAGTAAGAAGTGGTACAAGAGGCGGCTCTATTGAGCGTCGAGCGCTTCGCGGACCGCCTGAAGCAAAGTAGCCCGGCTGTACGGTTTGGTGATGAGGCGGACGCCGTGATCCAGGATGAAATTGGTGTGGACCGCGTCCTCCGCGTAGCCGCTGCTGAACAGGAACCGCATGTTGGGATTGCGCTCCTTGATTCGTTCCATGACCTCGCGCCCGCCCAACTTGGGCATGATCACGTCCAGTAAGGCAAGAGCGATTGTGTCGGCGTGTTCATCGAAGATACGCATGGCCGCCTCGCCGTCGCTCGCTTGCAGCACGGTGTATCCCGCGGCTTCGAGGATGCGCGCTACAGACTTGCGCACGGGTTCCTCGTCTTCCGCGAAAAGGAGGGTCTCAGCGCCTCCCATAGGGGCGGCCACGGGCTTTGGTTCGATACGTTGCGCGGGTTCGTCGACGGTCGGAATGTAGATCTTGAAGGTCGTGCCTCTTTCTGGCTCGCTGTACACGTGGATCAGCCCGCCGTGATGCTTCACGATGCCGTAGACCATGGCCAAACCGAGGCCGGTTCCGTGGCCGATGCCCTTCGTCGTAAAGAAGGGTTCAAAGATTTGCTCGCGCGTGGCCTCATCCATGCCATGGCCGGTATCCGTGATGTGCATCAACGCATAGCGTCCTCGAACCGCCCAGACGTGATCGTGGCAATACTCGTCGCTCAGTTCGACGTTTTCCGTCCGAATGACCAGCGTCCCGCCGTCGGGCATCGCGTCGCGCGCGTTGACGCACAAGTTCATGAGGACCTGTTGCATCTGTCCTTCGTCGACGTGGACCGTTCCCAAGCCCGGGCCCGGCATGAAGCGCAGTTCGATGTGCTCGCCGATGATCCGCTGAATCATGCTGATGACGCGCTGGACGAGCGCGTTGAGGTCGAGGTAGGCCGGCTGGATAACCTGGCGGCGGCTGAACGCAAGTAACTGCCGCGTGAGTTCGGCTGCGCGCGTGCCGGCCTGGCGCACGTCGTTCAAGATTTCGAGATGGGCTGGGTCGCTGCCGAGCGTGTCTTGCAGGAAGCCGATGTTAACGAGGATGACCTGCAGCAGGTTGTTGAAATCGTGTGCGATGCCGCCCGCGAGCTGGCCGACCGCCTCGAGTTTCTGCGCTTGGCGTAGTTGCGCTTCGAGCCGCTCATGATCCTGTTCGGATCGCTTGCGTTCGGTGATGTCCCGATTGCTCGCGCGGCGGCCGAGATAGGTCCCGTCTTGGCCGTACACCGCGCGGCAGGCGTGCGCAATCCATCGAACATCGCCCTGCTTCGTGACAATGCGCCACTCGAGTTCGCGCGCGTCAGTTTCCGCGGCGGAGATCTCCACGAAGTGGCGGTCGACGATGTCTCGGTCATCTTCGTGCGCCATTGCGAGAAGCAATTGCGAATCTCGGTAGTATTCCTCTGGCCGATAGCCTGTGAGCCGTTCGCATGCCGGCGAGGAATAGATCATGCGCAGGTCCGGACTCACCCAATACTCCCAATCGTACGTGAACTCCGCTACGGTTCGAAAGCGCTGTTCGCTTTCTCGTAGCGCCTGCTGCATGCGGTACGCTTCGGTCACGTCGCGGAAGACCAGCACGACGCCCAGTGTATTGCCTTCGGCGTCCCGAATGGGCGCGCCGGAATCCGCGATCTGCCGCTCCGTGCCGTCACGCGCAATAAGCACGGTGTGATTGGCCAGGCCGACAATCATGCCGGTGGCAAGCACTCTTTCGGCGGGGTTTTCACAGCGGTCGCGGGTTTGCGCGTTGACGATATGGAAGACCTCTGAGAGCGGCTGGCCTTCGGCCGCGCTTTGTGACCAGCCCGTGAGCGCTTCCGCGACGGGGTTCAGGAACGAAACGGTCGCCGTCTCATCGGTGGCGATCACCCCGTCACCGATGCCGAGGAGCGTGGCGCGCAGGAGTTCCTGGGCCTTTTGTTTGGCCCGTTCCGCGGCGTGGAGATCCCGGTACATGATTGCCTGTCTATGGCGGTACGCGTAGGCGAAGACCACCGCCAGCAAAACGATGAGCAGCGTTACGAAGAGCGCCACCACCCGTCCACGATAGCTGACCTCTTCCATGAATTCGGAGCGGTCAATCTTGGCCACGATAAACCAGGGAGAGTCCTGCACGGGGCGGACATCGGCGAGCACCGGCACTCCCCGGTAGTCGTTTCCTTCGACGATGCCTTCTCTTCCGAGCACAGCCTTGGCCGCAGGCAAGCTCTCGCTCGCAAGCGGAAAACGAAGCGATAGCGCGGCGTTCGTCCTGTGGCGCAATTCGTTCAGGAAAACCACTTCATTGCCTTCCTTGCGCACAAGGAGCGTTTCGGCGCTCGGACTAGGCGTGGGCCAGGACTGGATATAGGGGAACAAGTAGGCCTCGGCGTCGCTTCTCAAGACCAGCACCGCCAGAGTCCGGCCATCCGAGTCGTAGATCGGGGCGAGAGCATCCAGATAGACCTTCCCGTCCGTTCCCAGGAAGAGGTCGGCAAGCAGAGCCTGGCGGCCGGAGAGCGCTGGGCCGATGGCGTTCTTCGTGGCCGGGTCGATGCGGGCCTCCATGTTGTGGGCCGCAAGAAGAACGCTGCCCTCGGTGTCGAGCAACAGCGCTTCGGAGTAGCCGGATAACGTCACCTCCAAACCAAGGCGCTCGATGAAGTCGCTACGCAGTGCGGCATTGGTCTGATCGTGGATCCAGGCTTCCGCGGCCTTCCGGAAAAAGGGGCTGTGGGCGTTGCGGTTTGTGTCGTTCAGGAGTCCCGTGCGCCAGCCCGCGATGTTCTCGGCTTTGATCCTGCCGATGGCCACAAGTTCATTGTAGATGTCGGAACGGAGGTGGCCGGCTTCCATCCGTTGATAGAGAAAGCCGCTGCCGATGAGGCCCGCCACCGCAAGCGCGAACACGGCTAACCACATGCGCTGCAGTCCCGAATCTCGCTTACCCTCGGCCGGCATTCAGACACTCCTTCCCCGTGGCTTCCGGCGTTCCTCCGATTGCCGGACGGGTTTGCATCCCAGTATGCTACGTTTCATATAGATATATATACAGGCACATATAGCATACGATGTAATCGTTGCCTTCGCGATTGGATATCACTCCGTGGCAGGCGCCAGCAGGAACGTGGCGGAGCACGTATCGAGCAGCCGTTGCGAGAGGCTGCCTTCCCAGAAGGCCTCGGCGCCGATCTTGCCGTGCGTGCCGAGCACAAGCAGGCCTGGCGCGACCCGCTCGACGGCCTCGGTCATTTCCTCGAACGGTTCGCCTCGAGCGATCAAGGCCCGTCCCGTCAAGCCGCGCGCGGCCAGGGCTTCCACCTTTCTGGCGAGGTATTCGCGTGTCTGCGTTTCGGCGATTTCGAGGATGGCCTCGGTGGCCGCAGGGAGATAGCTTCGGGTAATGCCTCGGGTTCCGGCGAGCGTCGCGCGGGTGGGGACGACCTGGATCAAATCGATGGGCGCATTGCTCAGGCGCGCCAATTCGCCGCCCGCGTTGAGGCCACTTTCGTGGCGCGGGTCGCCATCGAGCGGGATCATGATTCGCCCAAACGGGAATCCGGGCGAAAGGGCGTCAACGTACCGGAAGAGGAGCACTGGCGGCATGGCCTCGCGGACGATCTGCTGGCCGATGCTGCCGCCAAACCAGCGCCACCAGCCGACGTGGTCGTGCGAACACATGACGATCAAGTCCGGGTCGAATTCGACCGCGTGGCTCGATACGCTGTGGGCAACGTCGCGGACCTCGTCGGTGTGCACGTGCCACGCGACGTTCTGGTCCGCGAAATAGGTTTCGGCAACGTGCTGGAGGTAGCGTTCAGCTTCGTCGGAGTTGGTGATGTGGCGGACGCCATGGACGACGGCGCGGGCGTTGTGCTCGATGAGATGCAGCAACATGATCGAGGCGCCACTGGCTTTGGCCAGCCGTGCGGCCGACGGCGCGACGGCCTCGGCCATGGGCGAGCCGTCCAGGGGAACCAATATGTTCCGGAACAGGCCCGGGCTCGTTTCAACGCGTTCGCGGGATTCTGACATGCTACACGCCTCCCCGAATGAGTTGGACCAGCAGGTAGAGATTTAACATTACAATCATCGCGGCGAGCGTGGAGGCCACCGCCGTGACGGCCTTGTGATTGGCCAGCGGCCCCATTACGCTCTTACGCGCCGTGAAGATCACGAGCGGGATGATGGCGAAAGGCAACCCCAAGCTCAGGATCACTTGGCTGAAGACGAGCGTTCGGGTCGGGTCGAACCCCATGAAGATGACCGCCAGCGCGGGCGCCATGGTGACGGCGCGCCTCACCCACACGGGAACATGAAAGTTCAGGAAACCCTGCATAATGACTTGGCCGGACATCGTTCCGACGGCCGACGACGACAGGCCTGCGGCCAGCAGCGATATGCCGAAGACGTATTTCGCCAGTGGGCCGAGGGTGTGCTGCAGGGTGAGGTAGGCCTCCTCGATCTTGCCCTCTTGTACGAGGCCCGGTTCGTGAAAAGTCGCGGCGGCCATGATCAGCATCGCCGCGTTTACGAATCCTGCGAGGCCCATTGCGATGACCACGTCGAGAATCTCGTAACGGAAGATCATCCGCTGCTGCTCGACGGACTCCACGCGGATGCGGCCTTGCGTCAGCGCCGAGTGAAGGAAGATAACGTGCGGCATGACCGTCGCTCCGAGGATGCCCACCGCGAGCACGATACTGTCGGTGAGGTCGTCTCCCGTGGCAAACTGCGGCAGCACGGCGCCTGCCGCCACGCCACGCCACTTCACATTGGACAGGAAGATCTCAACCACGTAACATACCGCCACAATGCCGACCAGCCCCGTGATGATCGCCTCCATCTTTCGGAAACCGCGCCGTTCGAGGGCGAGGATTAGGAAGGTCGTCACAGCGGTCAAGAATCCGGCTACCCACAGTGGCATCCCGAACAGCAGGTTGAATCCGATTGCCGCGCCCAGGAATTCGGCGAGGTCCGTGGCGATCGCGACCAATTCCATGAGCACCCAAAGCACCCACACGGCGGGTCTCGGAAATCGCGCGCGACAGACCTCCGCGAGATTCTGTCCGGTGACGATGCCCAGTTTGGCGGAGAGCGACTGGATCAGCATGGCCGTGAGATTGCTGGCAACGATAACCCATAACAATGTGTAACCGAACCTGGCGCCGCTCGAAATATTGGTTGCGAAATTGCCGGGATCGATATACGCAACACTCGCGATGAACGCCGGTCCGAGAAACGGCAGCGCGGAACGAATCCCACGGCGCTTGCCGCCGCCGCTGAGCACTTCCACGGCGGCTTCGTGCGTCTTTCGGTCGTCGTGCGCCACCTCCACCACGCGGGAGGGAGCACTGCCTTTGTCATGAGCGCGTCGCTTCATAGGGACAGCGTAGCGGAACGGCGTCGCGCGCGCAAGCTTGACTCCCATGCCAAACCATGGTTAGTATCCCGCACCTTTTCCAGACGAGACTCACCCGGTCACGCCAGGCAAGAAGTCCGGCAGGTACGGCATGCCCACCACGTCGAGGGATGCCCGCCTGCCCGCGGATGCGTTGGGGATTCAGATAGATCGATGAAAGGAGGTATGGCGTCGCGCTGTTGAAGGGCGCGCAGGGATCTCGGCGCGGTTGGCGGTACCGGTCCGGCGGGCGATGGGCCGTTGGGCCTCGAAGTGCGTCAAGCAGTGACAGTACGCGGCGAAGTTCGCCGCAATCGTAGTAGGAGTAGTACCCATGCAACGAGCAGTAACCGTAATTGCAGTTGTAAGTCTGGTGGTAGGCGCGTGGCCCGCAGTGGCCGAACTTCAGAATGTCGTGGTGGGCGGATCGTTGCGGATACGCGGCGATTTCTTCGGATTTGGCGATCAGAATGGGGCGCACGAGAACACGCTTAGCGTCGTCGAACAGCGGACGCGCCTCAATGTCCAAGCCGACTTTGTAGACCAAGTCAGCGCTTTCATAGAGTTGGACAGCTATGACTATTGGGGCGGCGGCTTTCGCTCGAACTATCTGACCGGCGTGGACGGGCGCGGCGAAGCCAGCCTCGGCCTGTATCAGGGCTACGTCGAGGCGAATGCCCTGTGGGGCACGGGCCTGCGCGCGCGCGTCGGGCGGCAGGAGATCAAACTAGGCAACGGCTGGCTGGTCGGGTCGAATGACACGATGGCATTCTTCACAGG
Source organism: uncultured Nitrospiraceae bacterium (assembly GCA_964402555.1). Lineage (GTDB taxonomy): Bacteria > Hydrogenedentota > Hydrogenedentia > Hydrogenedentales > SLHB01 > CAYOCT01. Next base: position 34,355 of record CAYOCT010000035.1, read on the forward strand.
CCTCTCGTTCGATGCCGTGCGGTTGACGTACGCCAACGACCAATTCAGCGTGGACGCGATCGCCTCAAAACTCGCCGATCACAGTCCCGCACAGGAAGATGGCGACACCGATTTCTACGCCATCTACGGCAGTTATCTCGGCATCGAGAATGTCTCGATAGACGCCTATTGTCTCTTCATCCGCGACGCTGCCGTGGTCCCCGGCAGCACGGATACACACACCTTCGGCGTCCGTGGCGGCGGCAAGGTGGGCGCGCTGGATTTTGAAACGGAAGTGGCCTATCAGCTCGTGGACCGCGAGGCCGTGTCGAACTCCGACACCTGGGGCGCGAACCTGGAACTCGGCTACACCTTCGATGTCGCCACGAAGCCTCGTGTCTATGTTGGCGGCGCCTATTTTGGTGGCGACGACAAGGACCTCGCCTTCAACCGGCTGTTCGCGAGCAAGAAGTATGGCCTTGTCCTGGACAACGCCAGCAACCTGACGAACCTCTGGCTTGTACGCGGCGGCGCGAGCCTCTTCCCCGTCGAGAATGTGAAGCTGACATCGGCGGTCGGCTATTTTGAGACCGTGCAGGTCTGCGCGCTCGATGTGACCCGTGACAGCCGCAAGCCGCTGGGCATCGAAGCCGATCTCCGTGCCGAGTACGCTTTGACCAAGGACCTCACGCTGAGCGCCGGCTACGCGCATGTGTTTGTGTTCGACGGGCTGAAGGATGGCAATTACATCCCGGACAACGGCCTTACCATGGCGAAGCTGACCGGCGGGATCGACTACGTCTTCGCCGAATTGAAGCTCGCGTTCTAGTCCGCAACGCGGATCGAAACGAACGCAGGTTAAACCCATTCCGAATCGCGCGTCTCCAACGCGGCGCTGTCGCGAAAGAACGCGCGATTTGGAATGGCACAGCCCGGCAAAGCCGCAACCAACAAGGTGGAAAGAGATGAAGGTCTGAAGTCTTAACGATAAATGATAATCGGCAAAAGGATGAAGGATGAGGGCTGAAGGATGAAGCCTGAACTCGCCCGCAGTCCGATATGGGTGCTTGTGACCAGAAGCCTTTCGCCGATCAAGTGTTGTTCTCGTCTCATCAAGACACCGTGTGAACAATCAGGGCTAAGGCCGTTTCACAATCACCCTGCCGCTCGCGCGCGCGGTTTGCGCGTGGACTCGGCGCGCGCGATCTCGTCGCGGATCTTCTCGGCGAGGTGTTGCCCCGTGTACGACTCGGCGCACGCCGCCACGTCCATCGGCGGCCCCGCCACGACAAGGCGTCCGCCGTTGTCGCCGCCTTCGGGCCCGAGATCGATAATCCAGTCGGCGGTCTTGATGACATCGAGGTTGTGTTCGATGACAAGGACGGTGTTGCCATTGTCGACGAGCCGGTGCAGGACTTGCAGCAGCTTGTCAACGTCGACCGCGTGCAGCCCCGTTGTCGGTTCGTCGAGGATGTACAGCGTGCGCCCGGTCTGGCGCTTGGCGAGTTCCGTCGCGAGCTTCACGCGCTGGGCCTCGCCGCCGGAAAGCGTCGTCGCGGACTGGCCGAGTTTGATGTAACCGAGGCCGACGTCGTTGAGCGTGGCCAGCCTGTCGTGGATTGGCGGAATGTTGCGGAAGAAGGCGCATCCTTCTTCGACGGTCATGTTAAGCACTTCCGCGATGCTTCGTCCTTTGTACAGCACTTCGAGGGTATCGCGGTTGTAGCGCGCGCCCTTGCACGTGTCGCAGGGCACGTAGACATCCGGCAGGAAATGCATCTCGATCAAGATCACGCCGTTGCCTTCGCACTGCTCGCAGCGGCCGCCTTTGACGTTGAAGCTGAATCGGCCCGGCTTGTATCCCCGCGCGCGCGCGGTAGGCGTGCGGCTGAACAGGTCGCGGATCGGCGCAAAGAGGCCCGTGTACGTCGCGGGATTCGAGCGCGGCGTCCGGCCGATCGGCGACTGGTCGACGTCGATGACTTTGTCGATCCGGTCAAGGCCCGCAATCGTGTCGTACTTGCCGGGCCGGACGCGCGAATCGTGAAGCAAGCGCATCGCGGCGGGATAGAGCGTTTCGTTGATGAGGCTCGACTTGCCCGAGCCGGACACGCCCGTGACGCACGTGAACACGCCGAGCGGGAAAGTGACGTCGATGCCTTTGAGGTTGTTATGGCGCGCGCCATGGATCGTGATGCCGTGCCCGTGCCACTTCCGGCGCTGCCGCGGTACGAAGATCTGAAACGTGCCGGAAAGATACTGGCCCGTGAGGGACTGTTTGTTGCGCATCACCTGTTTGGGCGATCCCTGGGCCACGACGTGGCCGCCGTGCACGCCCGCGCCCGGGCCGAGATCGATGACGTAGTCCGCGCGCTGGATCGTCTCCTCGTCGTGCTCGACGACGATCACCGTGTTGCCGAGGTCGCGCAAGCGTTCGAGCGTCGCGATCAACTTCTTGTTGTCGCGTTGATGCAGGCCGATGCTCGGTTCGTCGAGGATGTACAGCACGCCGACCAGGCCCGAGCCGATCTGGGTCGCCAGGCGGATGCGTTGCGACTCGCCGCCTGACAGCGTCCCGGCCTCGCGATTCATGGTCAAGTATTCGAGGCCGACGTTATCGAGAAAACCGAGCCGCTCGCGAATCTCCTTTAGCACACGCACGGCGATGGCCTGTTGTTCCGTGTTCAAGTCGAGAGCGCTGAAGTAGCGGAGCGCGTCGCCGATCGAGAAGCCCGTCACGTCCATGATCGTCCGTCCGCCCACGCGCACCGCGCGCGATTCCGGGCGCAGGCGCGTGCCGCCGCAATCCTGGCACGGCTTCGTGGCCATGAACTCGCTGATCATCTCGCGCGAGGCGTTCGATTCGGTTTCCCGGAAACGGCGCTCCAGGTTGGGGACCACGCCCTCGTAGGGACGGCACGTCTCGTAGGTCGAACTCTCGCTCGAGAAATCGAAGTTGATCTCTTCTTCGCCCGAACCGTAGAGCACGATCTGGCGAAAATCCTCGGGCAACGACCGCCACGGCTTGTGGATGCTTTGACGGTAATGCTGGCACACGCAGGCGAGCGCGCGCCGGTACCATCCGTCGAGCACGCGGCGCATGCTCCACGGCCGTATCGCGCCGTCGGCGATCGAAAGCGACGGGTCCGGCACGACGAGGTCCGGGTCGACGACCATGACGTTGCCGAGGCCGGTACACGTCGGACACGCCCCGTGCGGGTTGTTGAACGAGAACATGCGCGGTTCGAGTTCCTCGAAACTGATGCCGCATTCGACGCAGGCAAGCAACTCGCTTTGGATCACTTCGTGCTCGGTCTTGTCGGGCAATTCGTACCAAATCCGGATGATGCCGTGGCCGAGCTTGAGGCACGTCTCGACCGAGTCGGTCAACCGCGTCTGGATACCGTCCTTAATGACGAGCCGGTCGACCACGACGTCGATATCGTGTTTGACGTAGCGTTCCAACTCGTAGGTCTCATCCACGCCGCCGAACTTGCCGTCGACGCGCACGCGAACGAAGCCCTGCCGCTTGATGTCCTCGAAGACCTTTTGGTAGGTGCCCTTGCGCTGGCGGACCAGCGGCGCGAGCAACTGGACGCGCGTGCCTTCGGGCAGCGCGAGGGTCCAGTCGACGATGCTTTGCGGCGTCTGCGAGTGGATCTCTTTGCCGCACTTGTAGCAATGCGGCGTACCGATGCGCGCAAAGAGCAGGCGCAGGTAATCGTAAATTTCGGTGACCGTGCCGACGGTCGAACGCGGGTTGCGATGCGTCGTCTTCTGCTCGATCGAAATCGCCGGGCTCAACCCCTCGATGTAGTCGACATCGGGCTTGTCCATCTGCTCGAGGAATTGGCGCGCGTAGGCCGACAGGCTCTCGACGTAGCGGCGCTGGCCTTCCGCATAGATCGTGTCGAAAGCGAGGCTGGATTTTCCCGAGCCGCTCAGCCCGGTGATGACGACCAGTTTGTCTCGCGGTATCGAGAGCGTAAGATTCTTAAGATTGTGCTCGCGCGCCCCTTTGATCAGGATGGCGTTGTGATGCGACGAACGTTCCGACGGCATGCTATGGGTTTCCGAAGCGGCTTCCGAAGCGCCCTATCCACGGGCGCGCCAAGGTAAACAATCCTGCATGATACTCTATTCGCGCCATCGCCGCCAAGCGAATTTGCGCCCATCGCCGCCTGTATGCTAGGCTTTGCCGTTTCCAAATCGGAACGGGCATAACGGGTATTTTGCGTCTATACATGGACTCACTAGCGTAGGAGGATTCTCGCATCATGTTGCACTGGATGCGCAAGCATATGAAGATCATCCTGGTGGTGACTTGCATCATCATCATCCCCACGTTCGTCGTGTGGGGCGGGTATGCCGGCAAGTCGCGCAGCGGCGGCCAGGGCGCGGAGGGTCCCGCGGTCGTGGCCCGCGTGGGCGACACGCCGATTACCGGGGCCGAGTACCAGCAACGGCTGAATCTGGAAGTCGAGCGCCGGTATCGCGGTATGAAGGAGCGGCCCTCGTTCAAAGACCTGGCCCAGGATGGCACCGCAGAGCGCGTGCTGGATGGCCTGATTGACGCGGCGCTGCTCGCGAAGGAAGTGCAGAAGTCGGGCTACGCCGTGGACCGCAGCTACCTCATCGACCGCCTCAAGAAGGAAGCGGCGTTCCAGGATGAAAAGGGCAACTTCAGCCCGGCCTTGTGGAACCAGTGGATCGATAGCGATCCGAAGCGCAACTGGAATCCCATCTACGCGGAGATCCAAGACCAAGTCGCTCGCGAAGTCTTATTGCGGCGTCTCATGGCTCCCGGCCGCGTCCTGGATAGCGAGCTGCGCAAAGAGTTTGAGGATAACTACACCAAGATTCAGATCAAGTACGTCGACGTCGATCCGAAGATCGTCCCGACCGAGGATCAGATTAAGGCCGAGTACGACAAAGACCCCTCGAAGTATCAAATCCCCGAGAAGAAGGACGTGGAGTTTGTAGCCATCTCGATGGTCCCGCCGCGTCCCGCGATTGTGGATGAGATTGTGTCGCGCGCCCGGGGCGGCGAAGACTTCGCCGAACTCGCGAAGAAGTACTCGCAGGCTGCGGACGCGCAAGACGGCGGCGCCATGAATTGGCAGACGCCCGGACCGAACGATCCGCCGTCGTTGACGCCGTTGTTCAGCGTCGCGGTCGGCGCGGTAAGCGACCCGATCGAGTATGCCGGAGCCTACTACATCTACAAAGTCGAGCAGGAACGCCAAGACGACGCCACCGGCGGACGCAGCGTCAATGCGCGGCGTATCATCATTAGGGGGAAGCTCGAAGAAGCCGATCGTACCGAGCGTCAGCAGAAGGCCGAGGCGCTTGCGGCGAAGGCCAAGGAGAACGGGGATCTGAAAGCGGCCGCAACCGAAGCAGGGCTTACGGTCATGACGACGCAGGGCCTTTCGGTGGAGAGCAAGACGGCGGAGAACGTCGCCGACGATGACGTGCGCGTGCTGGCCAACGCGGTTGAGAATGTCGAACTGAACGCGGTGTCGGACGTGATTACGGCCCGCTCGAACCTCTACGTCGTGAAGGTGACCAACGTCGTGCCTCCCGTGATTCAGCCGCTCGATGCCGTTCACGAGAGGGTCGCGAACGACGCGGCCGAAGAGTTGCGCCGCTCGCCTGAACACATGGCCGAAGTTAAGAAACTCGGCGATGAAATCAAGGCTTCGGCGAAGTCGCTGCAAGAAGTGGTCGAGAAGTTTCCACAACTGAATCTCGAGATCAAGGAGTCCGACGAGTTTTCCCGCAAGGACTACTTCATCAAAGGGATGCTCGTGCAGAGCGTCGACGTCTACGAAGCCTTGCGCGACAAAGAGCCGGGCGCGTTCGCAGGGCCGATCAAGGGCATGCGCGGCGATCTGTACTTCGTCGAACTGGTCAAGAGGACGCCGCCGACGGACGAAAACTGGGCGAAGGACTGGCCCAAGGAACAGGACATGATGCGCAAGAGCGCCATCGCCTCGAAGCGCAACCAGATCCTGACCGATTATCTCGCGGACTTGCGCTTGAGGACGGAAAAGGTCTCGCCCATCCAGCGTGACTACGCGGCGGTCGGACGCATTCTCGGGACCGAGGAAGAGGAATCCGACAAGGCCGCCGAGAACAAAGCCGACGATCAGAAGAAGGAAGCGCCGCCACTGACGCCGACAACCGCGCCGGTGAGACCCGATTTCGGGCCGCCGGCTTCGGAGTAAGTTCTAGCGACTCCAACGATCCCACAGCTCCCTGACGCATTCGCGGAAGGGAGCTGTGTTTTCACGCACGGGGAACTCGACGCAGAACGTCCCGTCGAAACCCACATCGTGAAGCGTATTGAACATCGCGTTCCATGGCACGGTTCCGTGGCGGTACATGCAGTGGTCGTCGTCGACGCCGTGGTTGTCCGCGAGATGCACGTGCCGCAGCCACGGGGCCAGTTCGCGCACGAGCGATTCCCAGTTCCCGCCCATATGGCCGTGTCCCGTATCGAAACAAAACCGTAACGCCGGGCTGTCGAGATCGAAGATGCGCTGGAATTCCCACGGCTCGCTGAACAGTTCGTTCCCGTTGCGGTAATGGAACGGATAGTGATTCTCGACGAGCAACGTTACCGAAGCGCGCTCGAATGGCGCGAGCACGCGTTCGAGCGCCTGCCGCACGCGGATGAGGCCGGCTTCGCGATCGGGAAACGATCCGCCATGCATCACGATGCCCTCGACGCCGGTCTTCTCGCACAAGGCCAGCCAACGTAGCAGCACCTCTGTCCCCGCCTCCGCTCCGAGTTGCGCTACGTCTTCCCATATGTGCGCGTAGAGGAAGACGCCCATCTCGCGACTGAGTTTCCGCAGCGTGTCGATAGTCTCCGCCACGGTCCGCGCATCGCTCCAGGAAAGTTCGACGCCATCGACCGAGAATTCGTCGCGGGCGCGGCGCAGGCAATGCTCGATATCGTCCCACGCGAAATGCAGTGCGCTGATGGCTGTCTTCATGATTGGACCCTGGTTGGGACGCTTCGATATGAGTTAGAGACCAGCGGGAGTATCCTGCTCTTTCCTGGCGAGAATCAACCGCCTCGGCGTACGGGGGTATCGGATACAAGACGATTGGGAACAGGACGATTCTGGCAGTGACGGCGGATGAGGCGGCAAATCAGGACAGAACGATTGAAGAACAGAACGATTGAAACGACAACGCCTGATACATTGGACGAGCGTTGCGTCGACTCTCCTTTCTGTCGCTGATCTGAATCACTCTTGCTTCTCTGAGCGCAGGGCCTCTTTGAGAAGTCTTGTTTCGGTCTCTCGGCTCTCGATCAAACCCTTTGCCGTCTTCGGATAGAATGTCATTCCTGCGCCCATCGCCATCAGCAGGAATGAGGTGATGGGATACACCATTCTGCTGATTTGAGCCATGGTATCGTAATTCCAGAACGCTACGAAATCCCTGGCAAATATGGCCAGGAAGTGAGCGAACAGGCAGATGCCGATCATGCGAATAGCCAGCTCGAGCAGATCGTCGGCGCTCAACGGAATATCCTGCGCGGTTTGTTCGGGTATGGCGAAGAGGCGCGATAGCAGGCGGGGACAGAATAAGAGCACCGAGGCGAAGGTCAAGGAGAGCAAACACTTTGTCGCGCAAAGCGAGAGACGGGGAATCGCTGCCCACGCGTTTCGATACATGACCACGGATTCCGTTGCGATGGGTTGTTCTCTCCAAGCGGCGAGCACCAAGGGGATATCCGCAAGACCCCAGAAGAGCATGAGTATTCCCAGCAAGCGCGCTCCCGTAACAAACAGTGCCCTCATCGCACTAGCCTCCATCCTTGCCGTGCGCCCGGAGAATCACAGCAGAAGGATCGTATCAGGCCTGTCACCGGCCAGTTGCCTCCGACGCGCACCCTCGGTGCTCCATGAAGAAGTCGTCGAGCTGGCGCTTGAAGGAACCGTAGAACGGGGTGGTGAAATGGTTGGCGCCTTCGATGCGGACGTACTTGAGATTGGCCATGTGTTTGGCGAGTTCTTCGGCCATGTAGAACAATCCATCGCTGGTCCCGATGAAACAGATCGTGGGGACGGTGTTCTTTTCGAGTTCTTCCTGCGTGACAATGAACTCGCGGTATGTTGTCTTGAGGGCCTTGATTGCGGTCTTGTTGACCAGGCGGTCGCCGACCCAGTTGCGAACTCGGTGAAATGCGGTGTCGAACCAATCGACCGGATTCAACGACGCTTGCGCAGGCTTGGGTTTGGGGGGGACCGGCGGCCTGTAGGGGCTCGGGATGGGGGAGGGATCGTCGGGGTCTTTCCAGCCGGACCCGCACAACGCCGCGCTGCACACGCGGTCCGGGTGCATTACGAGGAACTTCAGCGCGATGAATCCGCCGAGCGAGTATCCCGCGATATGGGCTTTCTTCAGGTGCAGATGATCCATCAAGCGGCCGGTGTCCTCGACGACCTCGATGCCGTAGGCCTTGGGATCGTCCGGCTGTCCGCTGAGTCCGTGCCCGCGCAGATCGAAGGAGATGACCTGGAAGTGCTTCGCGAGGCGGCGCGTCACGCCCGGAATGCGCCAGTTGAGATCGGCGTTTGCGGCGACGCCATGGATCAGGATGAGAGGTTCGCCTTTGCCCTCGACGGTGTAGTGAATCTGCACGCCATTCGAATCAAAGAACTGGCCGTGCACGCGATGGATCAGGAGATACGAAAGCGACCCGACCGCTACGAAGAGCACGAACAGGACGGCCCCCGAACCGAACAATACCTTCTTCTTCATGCTTCACTCCACGGAGACGTTGCTTCCCACCGGGCATCATTATCGGACAAAGGGCGCGCGTTTTCCACCTCGGCCTTGAACGCACCGGACCAGCCGCCCTAGACTTCCGGCGGCGACAAACCAGGGAGACGATCTATGCGGCTGGCGGATGTAGGGTGGGTGTGGGAAGGCCAAGGACTGGACCCGGGCGTGTATCCTTCGATCTTCGGCGTGGGGGAGGGGGCGGACTTCTTTGGCCTTCGGAAAGTGCATTTCCTGTTTCATCCGACGAACGACCTCGCGCTCAAGAAACTGAGCCGGTTCGAGCGCGTCGTGTGCGACATCTCGAAATGGAAGTTTCGCAATTGCGGAACCGACGAACACGGTTCGGAATGTTATTGTGACGCGCGTATCGAAACCATTTGTGCCGAGGCGGAACGGCTGAGCCAACTCTCGCTCGCGTATCCGAACGTGGCTGGCGGCTTCTTCGACGACATGAAGGGGCTTATGGAGCGCGAGGGCCAAAACTCGGAGTGTTGCGCTACCGTCAAGGCGGCGTTACGAAAACACAATCCCGTCCTGCAACTGGAGTCGGTCGTCTATGCGCACGAGCTCGACAACCGCGCGTTCTGGCAGCCGCTCGCGCCGTACATCGACATCGTGAGTTTCTGGGTCTGGCAGTATCAGCATCTCGCTAAGCTCGATGCCTACCTCGATACATGCCGCGACTTGTTTCCAGAAAAGCCGATCGTTATGGGATGTTACTTGCGCGATGACACCGCGCGCGCCCCTGTGCCTATGGATGCGCTGCGGCATCAATGGGAGATCGTCGGGAAAGCGGTCGAGGACGGGCGGATTGCCGGGTTCGACATCCTCGGCACGGTGTTGATCGACGGCCAGCTTGAACAGGCCACGTGGGTGCGGGATTTCATACGGGATCGCAGCTAGCCGATTTGGGATTCCTGTCTGCCGGGTGGTATCGTTCCGCAATGTCTGGTGAACGGTAGTGTAATTCGGATGGGAAGGTTTGGAAGCAAAGTCGATGAGCAACGAAGGCGCAACGCAGTCAAATCAACGCGTGGTTTCCCCGCTACGCATCCTCATCATGGGCGCGGGATCGATCGGCAGTTCCGTGGCCGGGTTCATGGGCAAGGCCGGCCATGACGTCACGATGGTCGGGCATCAGGAACACATGGATGCAGTCCGCGAGCAGGGCCTGAAGATCACGGGTATCTGGGGCGAGCATCATGTCGCTCCGCTCAAGACGCAGACGGATCTCGCGGGACTCCGCCGCAGCGATTTCGATCTGATCTACGTCTCGGTGAAGAGCTACGACACGCCGACGGCCGCGAAGATGATCGAGCCGCTCGTGGATGACGATACGCTCGTGTGCGCGTTCCAGAACGGTTTGGGCAACGCGGAAGCGCTGGCGGATGTCCTCGGTTGGGAGCACGTGATCGGCGCGAGCGTGATCTACGGCGCCTGGCTGCCCGAACCGGGCCACGTCGACGTGACGGTCATCGCGCATCCGACCACGCTGGGCATGTACGTCAAGACGCCGCATGCCGCGCGCGTACGCGCGATCGCCGAGGCCATGGACGCGGCGAAATTGCCGACGGTGTACAGCGACGAAATCGCGACTGTGCTTTGGGCCAAGATCGCGTACAACAGCGCGCTCAATCCGCTGTCCGCGCTGCTCGATGTGCCCTACGGCGTCCTCGCCGAGACGTCGTATGCGGTCGACACGATGCGCGAGGTCGTCACGGAACTGTATGCCGTTGCGAACGCGATGGGTGTGCCGATGCGCCCCGCGACCGCGCCCGAGTATATGGAGCACTTGGTCCATACGCTTATCCCGCCGACGGCCGCGCACTATGCGAGTATGCGCGAGGATTTTCGCCTGCGCCGGCGCACGGAGATCGAGGCCCTGAACGGCGCGATCTGCCGGTTCGGAACGCAGCACGGCGTGCCGTGCCCGACGAATGCGTTGTTAACGCGCCTCGTGCACGCGCGCGAATACGCGTTGGGCGTGCGCTATTGATCGGCGAGGCCCGGCCTTGCCGTTATAACGAAAGGACACCATCGTGAGCGAAGCATCCGCAGCGACGCCGCGCGTCGCCGTTGTGCATTGCGCCGATTATGACGAGGCCCGCGTGCACGACGCCGTGGGCAAAGGGCTAGGATTGCTGGGCGGCATTGAGACCTTCGTGCGCGAGGGTGAATCGATCCTGTTGAAGCCGAACCTGCTCGCGGGTACCGCGCCCGACAAAGTCGTGACGACGCACCCGAGCGTGTTCCGCGCCGTGGCGCGGCACGCGCAGGCTCGATGCGCGCGGCTGACCTACGGCGATTCGCCCGGACTCGGACGTCCGGAAGGCGCGGCGAAACGCGCTGGACTCGCGGCGGTGGCGGAGGAGCTTGGCATTCCACTGGCCGATTTCACCGCAGGCACCCAGATTTCGTTCCCCGAGGGACTGCAGAACCGCCAGTTTCGCATCGCGAACGGCGCGCTGCAATGCGACGGCATCGTCTCGCTGCCGAAACTGAAGACGCACGGCCTCGTCCGTATGACCGGCGCGGTCAAGAACCAATTCGGGTGTATCCCCGGCCTTCTCAAGGGCGAGTTTCACGCGCGCATGGTCGACCTCGACCGCTTCGCGACTATGCTCGTCGATTTGACGCGCTACCTGCGTCCGCGTTTGTTCGTGATGGACGCCATCGTGGCCATGGAAGGCAACGGACCGCGCAGTGGCCCCGCGAAGCCCATGGGCGCGCTGCTTCTCTCGACGGACCCGGTGGCCCTCGATACGGTCGCGTGCCGGATGATCGACCTCGACCCAAATCTCTTGCTCACCAACGTGAAAGGCCGTGAGGCCGGCCTGGGCATGACCGAGGGGATCGCCGTGATCGGCGATCCGGTCGAGCCGTTAATCGCGCGCGATTTCGATGTGTGCCGGAAGCCTGCGCCAAGAAAGGGCGCGATGCCGCAGTCGATCGCGCCGTACTTCCGCAATTACCTCGTGCCGCGCCCGGTCATCAATGCAGATCTCTGCACGCATTGCGGCACCTGCGTCAAGGTCTGTCCCGTCACACCGAAGGCGGTCGACTTCCGCGCCGGCAATCGCGACATTCCCCCGACGTACGACTACACCCAGTGCATCCGCTGCTACTGCTGTCAGGAGATGTGCCCGGACCGCGCCATCACGGTCGAGACGCCATGGCTTGGACGGCTGCTCCACCGCGCGTGATACGAAGGCGCGAGCAAGAATATGCACATCGGAGCGGGCAAAGCCGGAGGAACGAACGGACAGCCGTGATCGACAACGAGCACATCGATTACGATTACGATCACGATCACGAGCACGAGCACGACAACGAATGCGAATGGCAAGCGAGATGCGTGCAACTTATCGCGCCGAGCGGGGATAGTTCTTCATTAGTGGAACTGGAAACGGGACGGCCCGCGCGTGTACGCTGAATGCGAAGACGTACCGGCAAACGCGGCCGTATCGGCCCGGGCGTCCCGCCCTGCCGGCCCTCCTGGACCTCCATGAGGCAAACCAGATCGGAGCAATGCATGCGCGTGACATTCATTCATAAGGCGGCACTCGTTATGGCGGCGGCTCTTGCCGTGTGTTGGATCGCGGAGGCGGCTCCGGCAACGCCGTCAACGGACGCGGATTCGGTAAAGTACGATCCCCAGAGCACGGCGATGTTGCTCAACTACTGCCGCGAGTCGCTCTACAAGATCATCGAGTTCAACGACCGTACCGTGCTCGACGACGAGTACGGGAAGCTCGTCAACAACATCGACATCACGCGTATTCAGGACGACGAGGCCGCGGAACTCATCGAGGTCCTGCTCACCGAATTGAACGCGCTCAAGCTCAACGACCAGGAAAAGCAGTTCTTGTCCGACGCGTACAACCGGCAGATCCAGGGCTGTGTCATGGAGGCCCTCAGGGGCGCGGCCGTGCCCATGAAGAGCAAGAACCTGGTCCGGTCCGTTGGCCGTCCGGCGGCGATGGCGTGCCAGGCCATCGTCGGTATCGCGGCGGGAGTCACGAGCTATCGCAGCGCCATTGCGCGGCAGAAACACGCGTACAGCGAACGGATGAGGCAGCTTCAGGTCGAAGAACTCAACCGGCTCACCGTGCTCAGAACGCGGTTCTTCGACACGGAGTACAAGCTCTACAAGCGCTATTCGCTTCCCGACCGCCTCAATCTGAAAGAGGTCCAGATGGCGCAGTACATCAAGGTCCTTGCCGACGAAGACGCGCAGCGCCGGCTGGAACGTCTCGAACGGCTTCAGGGCGATTTCGACGCCTTTCCGCCGTTTTGGTATCAGATCGGAAAGGCCGCCCAGGACGCCGGCAAACCCGATCTCGCGAAGTCCTCGTACGCCCATTTCGAGCGCATCCACTGCCACATCTTCCGCGAGGACCTCGACTACGTCATGCTCTGCATGCACCGGGTCCTCATCTCGGATATCGATCGCGATCGCGACGCCATCCGCCGCGATCTGCGCATTATCGAGGACAACACGAAATACTACTACCAGTGGGAGAACATGTTGTTCGCCGCGCTCATGTATTACCAGCTCGGCGACCTCGAAAATGCGCGCCGCCTCATCCGAACGAGCATCAACGAAGGCTATTGCGTGCCTATGCACGAATCCATCCTCACGCAGATGGAAAGTGACGCCGCGAAGTCGTCGTTGCGGGACACGGCGAACGACCTCGTGGCCAAGGCCGATGCCGACGCGCTCGATGCTCTGGGCAAGGCCGGTCCCGGCCAGCGCCTCGAAGCGCTCCGCGCGCTCGGCGACGCGATCACGGGCATCCGGCTCGCGATGGAGAAGCGCTCTCATGCCGCGCAGAACGCTTCGTATCTCATTCCCGGATACAATCTATACGCGGCCGGACGCGCCATTCAGAAGGGCGATGCCTATTACGACAACGTGATGGCGACCTTCCCGGATACCTGGTTTGCCGCCGACAAGACCAAAGTCAAGCTTACGGTGCAGGGCCGTTCGTTCAAGCCCGGCGACCGCACGCACGACAAGAAGACCGCTACGACGCAACTCACGTTCGGGCGCGTGATGAAGCAAGACGAAATCGTTTTGAAGAAACAAGAGCGCCGTCTCACGTTGCGCCTCGAAAACAAGACGACGACGCTCGATCTCGATTTCCTCGCGCGTCCGGTGACGCCCCAACTCCAGAAACTTCGTCCCGAACTCACGACCGACGAGGTGTATTTCGAATTGCAGGCGGTCCGCCATGAGGGGCGTACGTATAAGGTCGAGGGCGGACTGATTACTTACGGGAAGTGATGGCTGGGCGACAAGGCGCAAGTCGCTGCGCGACCCGCTGTCATCCTGAGAGCCTGTGAAGAAATATCAAAGTCTTGCGCTTTCCTTTGTCGGCTCCGTCCTTTCTGTCATCCTGAGAGCGTGTGAAGAAATACCAAGGTCTTGCGCTTTCCTTTGTTGGCTTCGCCCTTTCCGTCATCCTGAGCGCAGCGAAGGATCTCGCTATGTGCATAGTCCTCTAACGCTTATGAGATCCTTCGCTACGCTCAGGATGACAGGCAATACGTGGTCAAGAGGCAAAGCGCCCGCGTTTCACGATTTCTTCACAAGCTCTGAGCGAAGCGAAGGATCTCGCTATGTGCATAGGTCTCTGATGTTTATGAGATCCTTCGCTGCGCTCAGGATGACAGGCAATACGCAGTCAAGAGGCAAAGCGCCCGCGTTTCGCAATTCCTTCAGAAGCTCTGAGCGAAACGAAGAATCTCTTCGCAGCCGGATTGTGTGACGGGACGAGATTCTTCGCTTCGCTCAGAATGACAGCAGGTCGTAGTCTCATTCTCGATGTAGCGTCCTCGGAAGACTACTCGTGACCCGGCGCGAACATCGCTTGCACCGTTTCGACATCGTTTTGGATTGCCGCGATCAATTCCTCGTGGGAACCGAATTTCTTCTCGGGGCGCAGACGGCGATGGAACACGATTTCGATTTCGTGGCCGCGAATATTGCCTTCGAACCCTAGTAGAAATGCCTCGATGACCGTTTCGTCGTGGCGGATGGTGGGGGCGATGCCGATATTGACCGCGGCGGGATACGCGGCGCCGTCGATACACGCCTGCGCCGCGTAGACGCCCTGGGCCGGGACGGCTGTATGATGCGGCTTGATGTTGGCGGTCGGAAACCCGAGTGTGAGCCCGATGCCGCGTCCGGAGCCGACCTCGCCCACGACCGAGTACTTGCGTCCGAGGAATCGCTCGGCCTGGTCGAGATCGCCCTCGATAATGCACTCGCGGATCGCTGTGCTGCTGACCCGCTCGCCGTCCACGAACAGCGCGGGCACTTCATACACAGAGAACCCGAGGACCAGGCCCATCGCCTTGAGGAACTTGTAGTCGCCCTCGGCGTTTCTGCCGAACCGAAAGTCGTGGCCGATGACCAATTCCTTGGCATGACAGCGCGCGTCTACGATCTGCTCCACATAGTCCCGCCGGTCGAGGTAGGCCACGCTCGCGTCGAACGGCAGCAAGTACACCACGTCGATGTCCGCAGTTTCGAACAGCGCCAGTTTCTTTGCTTCGCTCGTCAGAAGGTTCGGCGCGCGATCCGGGGCGAAGAACTCGCGTGGGTGCGGGCGCATAGTCATGACGGCGGCCGTGCCGTTCGCGGCGCGCGCGCGGCGAACGACTTCCGAGACGACACGTTGATGGCCGAGGTGCACACCGTCGAAACTTCCCACCGTGAGCACCACGTGTGGGAAACTCTCAGCGGTGTTCCTGACGTCTTCGATAATCTTCACGGCCGTGCATTCCGGCGGCGAACCGCCTGTCAGTCCGTCAGCACGCGCTTCGCATGGATGCGCGGGCCTGCGGGGCCCACTTGTACCTGGCCGAGCGCGAGGAGCTTGCCTGACGGCAGCTTGATCTGCACCCAGCCCGATTCGATATCGCATTTCTTTGTAAGGTCGGCCAAGCCGAGACTGCCTCCGCTGGCGACGGTTCGGCGGCTTGACGGGGCAACGACGACTTCCGGTAAGTCGAGCGCGGTGTCGATCGAGAGGAGGCGATTGGACACTTCTTCACGGTTCGTGAATGCGTCTACGGGCAGCGCATGTTCGAGCGCGAAATTACCCACAAACGTCCGTCGTAGCGAAGCGAGCACCGCGCCGCATCCGATCGCCTCGCCGACATCGTGGCACAGACTGCGCACGTACGTGCCGCGCGTGCAGCGGACCCGGATCGAAGCGTCCGGCGGCGTGTACTCCAATACCTCGAATTCGCGCACCGTGACGGGTCGCGCTTCGCGCTCGACGGTCTCGCCGTGGCGCGCGCGTTTGTACAGGCGTTCCCCGCCCACTTTGACCGCGCTGACCATCGGTGGTACTTGGCGGATGTCGCCGATGAATCGATTGCAAGTCTCCTGAATGGCATCGAGAGTCAACGCCGGCACTTCGTTCGTAGCGAGCACTGTGCCGTCCAGATCGTAGGAGTCGGTTACGACGCCGAAGCGCATCGAACCCTCGTAGACCTTGTCCAGCCCCGTCAGGTGCTCCGATAGCCGCGTCGCCGCGCCCAGGCACAGCACGAGCAGCCCTGTGGCCGCGGGGTCGAGGGTGCCGGTATGGCCGATGCGCCGCATGCCCGCCGCCCGGCGGATGCGGTCGACCACGTCGTGCGAGGTCAGACCCGAGGGTTTGTCTACGAGCAGCAATCCATTCATGACTCACTCCTCAATACTTCATGCACGCGATCCAACACAAGCTTGCGCACGGCGGCCAGCGGCATCGGTAGCGTCACGCCCGCGGCAGCCGCATGGCCTCCACCGCCCAACGGTTCGAGGAACTCGGCGCAGTTGAACGGCGGCCGCGAACGGAAGCTGACTTTGGTGGTCTGCGGATCGGATTCACGGAAGAGGATGCCGACTTCGACTCCCTCGATATTGCGCGCAAAATTGATCAGTCCGTCGACGTCTTCGCCGCGTGCCGAGGCCTCGCGCATGTCCTTCAACGTTAGCATCGTATAGGCTAGACGCCCGTCCGCCTCGCGCCGCATGCGTTCAAGCACGCGTTTGAGGAGTTCCGACTTCGCCGGCGACATCGTCTCGAACACGCGCGCCGAGACATCGCCTATGTCGATACCGCATTCGATCAGCGCCGCGGCCATGCGATGCGAACGCGGCGAGGTGTTGCTGTAGCGGAACCCGCCGGTGTCCGTCGCGATCGACACGTACAAACAGACCGCGGCGTCCGCGGATATCGGTACCGACGCCGCGGCGAACAGATCGAACAGAATCTCGCCCACGGAACTGCGTCCCGAATCCAGGAACGTCCAATGGCCGCTCGAACGCTCCTCGATGTGATGATCGAATACCATCAGCTTCGCGCCCTGCGGGATACGATCCGCAACCGTACCAATGCGTACCGTCGTGGCGGCGTCTACGATGACGACCAGATCCGCATCGAGATCGCCTTGCATCGAAGCGCTCGTGCGCACCAGTTCCGCGCCCGGGAGCCATTGGTAGATACGCGGGACAGGATGTTCGTTGACCAACGTAATCGTGCTCTTGCCCATCGCGCGAAGCAGATGATAGACCGCAAGCATGCTGCCTACGGCATCGCCGTCGGGGTTGGTGTGCGAGGTGACCGCGATCCGGTCCGCGGCACGCAAGGCCGCGGCCATCTCGGCGAGGTCATGATTCGGCGTCACTCGGCTTGTCCTCCTGCGCATGGAGTTCGCGGAACACCTCTTCGAGGTGGAACACGCGGTCGAGGGTGTCGTCGGGGAAGAAGCGGATTTCGGGCGCGAACCGCAGGCCGAGGTTGCGCGTGACCTGTCCTCGGAGCCATCCGGCGGACCGCTGCAGGCCCGCGAGCGAACCTTTGCGTTCGGACTCGGAGCCGTACAGGCTGACGTAGACGTTCGCGTAACGCAGGTCGGGCGACATGCGGACGGACATCACGGACACAAACCCGATCCGGGGGTCCTTGATACCCTTCATCAGCAAGCGCGCGATTTCCTCGCGCACCAATTCGCCCACGCGCTGCGGTCTTCCTTTACCCGTCATAGCATTTCGATCCGATAATCCAGCAGTTCCGCGCCGCCTTTGTTCGCCGCGAACTTGGCAATTTCATTCAACTGCTCGTTCGCGTGCCGGCTGTCGTCCGACACGACGCACGCGGCCAACCGCGCCCGGCCCCACAGCTCTTTGAATTCCGTCTCGGCCACCGAGCAATTGAAACGATTATGTAACACTTGTTTGAGGCTTTTCATGACCCGGCGCTTGTCCTTGAGCGATCGGGAGCCGGGAATAAGAAAGTCCATCTGGAGTACGCCGATAGTCACTTGCGCTGCACCTTTACCGGCCGGGGGCGCGGTTTACTCCAGCACGCGAGCCACGGATTCGACGCGGTATATCTCGATAACGTCGCCCACCTTGATGTCGTCAAAGTTCTCCAGCTTGATACCGCATTCCATGCCCGCGGTTACGGAGCGCACGTCGTCTTTCAAGCGGCGCAACGTCTGAATCTTGCTCTGGTGCATCACGACGCTGTCGCGCACCAGGCGCGCCAGCGAACCACGCGTGGCCTCGCCGTCCAGCATGTAACACCCGGCGATATTGCCGATGGCCGACGAACGGAAGACCTGGCGGATCTCCGCGTGGCCGACGACGACTTCTTTCGAATCCGGAGTCAGCATGCCTTCGAGCGCCGCCCGCACGTCGCTGATAGCTTCGTAAATGACGCGATAGCTTCGGACGTCCACGCCTTCCTGTTCGGCAAGCTTCTTGATTTTGCCGGCGGCCGACACGTGGAACCCGATGATGACGGCGTCCGTCGCGCTCGCAAGGAGCACGTCGGATTCGTTGATGCCACCCACGCCCGAATGCACGAGGCTGACCTGCACGTCCTCGTTCCCGATCTTGGCGAGGCTGCTGCGCAGCACGTCGACTGACCCTTGCACGTCGGCTTTGACCAGAATGTTGAGCTGTTTCTTTTCGCCCGCCAGCATGCGATCGTGGAAATCTTCGAGCGTAATGTGGCGCACCACCGGCCCTTGTTTCTGGCGGTTGAGTTCGGCGCGCTTCTCGGCGACGGCGCGGGCGACACGTTCGTCGTTTACGACGATGAACGAGGTGCCCGCCTCAGGCGGCACGTTGAACCCGGTTACAACCACCGGCGTGGCCGGACCCGCCTCGGAAACATGCTCGCCGCGCGAATTCTGCAAGGTGCGCACATGGCCATAACTCTCGCCCGCAAGGAACACATCGCCCACGCGCAACGTGCCGCTCTGCACGAGCACCCACGCCACAGGCCCCATGCCCTTGGTGATTTCGGATTCGATGATTGCGCCGCGCGCGTGCTTCTTCGGATTGGCCTTCAGTTCGAGCAGTTCCGCTTCGAGCAACAGCAATTCCATCAGTTCGTCGACACCTTCCCCGGCCTTGGCCGAGATGTTCTTCATGATGGTCTTGCCGCCCCAGGCCTCGTCCAGCAGGCCGTAGGTAGTGAGTTCCTGGCGGATACGCTCCGGCTGCGCGTCGGGCTTGTCGCACTTGTTGATCGCCACCACGATCGGCACTTCGGCTGCTTTCGCGTGGTCGATGGCTTCGATCGTCTGCGGCATCACGCCGTCGTCCGCCGCGACCACAAGCACGACGACGTCCGTGACTTTCGCGCCGCGCGCGCGCATCTGGGTGAACGCCTCGTGGCCCGGGGTATCCAGGAACACGACGCGGCCGTTCTTGATGGGCACATCGTACGCGGCAATATGCTGCGTAATGCCGCCGGCTTCGCCCTCGGCGACGTTCGCGGAACGGACCTTGTCCAAGAGGGTGGTCTTGCCGTGGTCCACGTGGCCCATGACGGTAACCACGGGCGCGCGCGGCACCAGGTCGGCGGGATCGTCCGGCTCTTCGGCCAGCAGATCGACTTCCTCGGGGATAACCGTGTTGATCTCGAAGCCGCGGCGCTCGGCCAGCGTGCGCATGACTTCGACCTCGAGCACTTGGTTCTTGTTGGCAAGAATATCGAGGTCCATCAGGTCCAGGATGACTTCGTTCACGGGGACATCCATCTCCGTGGCAAGTTCCTCGACCGTCATTCTGTCGGTCACTTCAATAATCTCAGGCGCTTCGGTCTCTACGTCGGACACCGCTTCCCCTTCCTGCACGCGTTTGCGCCTCCGTTTTTTCAATGCGCCCAGCGTTCCGCTGGCTTGGTACTCGCGTAACGCCACGGCTGCTTCGCGCCGCATCGCTTCCTCGCCGCGCGCCTTCTCGGCTCTGCGCTGGCGTTTGCGCGCGGTCTTGCCGGTCGACCCCGTGCGCCGCTCGGGCGTCTCTTCGGTCGTGGCGGCCGTAACCGTGCGCTGGAGCTTCTCGGTCTTCTGCTGCTTGATGATCTTCTGTTGCTTGACGGCCTTGGGTTCGGCCTTGGCTTTCTGGCTGCGCTCGGCGGCCTTGCGAATGACTTCGGCGACCACCGCCGGATCGGGTTGCGCCAGGGGGCGTGCCGCGGTTTTTGCCCGCCGCCGTTCTTCTTCTTCCTGGCGGCGCTGCGCCTCGGCGAGCAGCCCGAACTCTTCTTCTTCTTCGACGACCGGCTCCGGCTCGGCGATCTCGACTTCCGTGCCTTCCAGGCGGGTGCCATCGGCGCGCAGGATCTCGACCGTGCGCGCTTCATGGTCAATAGCGCTTCCGATGACGATGGCCGGGCTCTTCGCCTTTTCCTCGGGCATGATTTCGGCGACCACTTTGCCCGCGGGTTTGGCGGGCGGCGGCGTTTCAGGCACTTCTTCGGCGGGAGGTTCCTCGGCCTGTTCGGCTTCCTGCTGGGCCTTGGCGGCCTCGGCGGCTTCCTGTTCGGCGCGCAGACGTTCTTCCTCGGCCTTCTTCCTCGCGGAGGCTTCGGCGGCGGCCTTCTTCTTCTCGGCGGCCTTGCGTCTCGTTTCGGCTCGCTGCGCGGCGTCTTCGGCCTTCTTGCGCTCTTTCAGCTTGGCATTGCGAATCGTCTCCGCTACGGAGTCGTCTTCGTCGACGTCGATAAGGAGGTCGCACTCCTCGTCCGTGATCTCCGATTCGACTCCGTCGACCTCGAAGAGCATGTAGCGGAGCATCTCGACCGCCTTTTCGGCGCCCATGTCAAGACGCTTTGCCAAACTGGCAATGGTTTGCATCTAGTTCTACCTCCACTCCACCTGGTGTTGCATGAATGAGCCGCGCACGATCACTTCATGGCACGTCTCCCGCTGGTTGGGTGTCGTCTTCCTGCGCCGGGGATTCCGGGGAAGGCTCCTCGGTTTCCGCGGGTTCGTCGTCGTCCTGATCCGCCGCCTGGCCGCTCAGATCCTGGTCGCTACGGATATCGATGTTCCATCCGATCAGGCGCGACGCAAGCCGCGCATTCTGGCCGCGCTTGCCGATGGCCAGCGAAAGCTGGTCGTGCGGCACGATAACCAGGATGCTTCGGGTGTCGGCGTCCACGGTCATGCTGAGGATGTCCGCCGGGTTCAAGGCGTTGGTGCAAAGCTCGACGGGATTCTCGCTCCATCGAACGATATCGATCTTCTCTCCGGACAATTCCTCGACAACCGCGCGCACGCGCGAGCCTTTCATGCCCACGCACGCGCCGACGGCGTCGACATTCGAGTCGCGCGAAAGCACGGCGACTTTGGTGCGGCTGCCGGGTTCGCGCGCGATGCCCTTGATCTCGATGGTGCCGTCATAGATTTCCGGAACTTCCAATTCGAATAACGAGCGCACCAACTCGGGCGAGGTCCTCGAAAGGACCACTTGCGCGCCTCGCGCGCCCTTCTCGACTTCCTGCACATAAGCGCGGATGCGGTCGCCCGGCTTGAAATTCTCTCGCGGCGACTGCTCGCGATAGGGTAGAATCGCTTCGGCTTTGCCGATACTGACGAAGACGTTGCCGTGGCTGACGCGCTTGACCGCGCCGGTAATCAACTCGCCTCGGCGCTGCTTGAACTCCTCGAAGACATTCTCGCGTTCCGCGTCTTTAATCTTTTGGATAATGACTTGCTTGGCCGTCTGCGCGGCGATACGCCCGAAATCCTTGGGCTCGGAGGGTACTTTCAAGCGGTTGCCTACGACCACGTCCGGATTCAGTCCGAGCGCTTCGTCGAGCGGCATCTGCGTGAGATCGTCCGTTGGGCCTTCGACAACTTCGCGAATCTCGAAGACCTTGAAGGCCAATGTGTCCGGATCGACTTCCACGGTTATATTGGCGGCATGCATATACCCCTTCCGCGCCGCCGTCTCGATCGCGCTGCGAATAGCCTCGAGCAAAGTCGCCCGGTCGATGCTCTTCTCCGCCTCGAGTTGTTGCAATATCACCCGAAGATTCGTGTCCACCGAAGGCTCCTCTCACCGATCCAAATGGGCTTTCTTAAGATTCTCAAGATGTATCTCGAAGGTCGTCCCGTCGCACTCGACGAGCACCAAGCCGTCTCGAAAGCCTTTCAACTCACCTCTGAAATGCTTGCGTCCCGATACGGGCGCATACGAGGCCGCCTTGACCCGTTCGCCGGCAAACCGCTCGAAATCGGCGGGCTTGCGCACGGGCCGGTCAAACCCGGGCGACGAGACTTCAAGCATGTACGCGTTGTCGATGTAATCCTCCTTATCCAAAAGGACGCTCACGAGTTGCGATACCGATTGGCAATCGTCCAACGTTATGCCGCCTTCCTTATCTATATACAGGCGCAGAATCCAGGCGCCATGCTCCTGGACATACTCGACCTCGACCAGTTCGTAGCCCTGCTGCCGCAACTCCGGTTCGAGATCCTGCCACGTCCGCCGGATTACTTCGTTCCGTACCATGCTGCTCCCAGAGACACCACAACAAAACGAGTGGGTGTCACCCTGGCCGTTTCGGGCCAAGACCCACTCGTGCGAAAAGTCCAAAATCGACGCTGGATAGTCTAGCATATTTCCGGGGCAGGGTTCAATCCTTTTTCGTGAAGGCACACAACCCCCAGAATCGCGCACGGTTATGGCGATTCGCTCAGAAACGACACCCCACCCTTGGGAATAGAGAAGCTGCTATCGCATTCCCCTCATCCCCGGCACGCCAGGCGTTACGCGTGCACGATCGGACCCGCGCCCACCGCTCGCGGCGCTATTCCCCGGCTCTCGCAGTGAGCGGTTGAATCTCCCCGAGGAGGGACTTGCCCACTGTGACAATGCCTACGGCCACGATGATCGAGGCGACCGCCCCGCCTACTCCCTTGATGATGCCTCCAATGTCAACGCCGCTGGTATCCGGGCTGGATGCGGCAGACAGTGGCAGGCGCGATACGCAATGGACGTGTTTCATGACCTGGATCCTCCTTTGGCCGAACGATTGGCACTGTAAGCGCATCTATACCATAGCGATACCCGGCGCTGTCAAGAAGGGCGGCGGGCGCGGAATGCGCATGGACTCGCTATGGTTAAGAGGTTACACGGATTGACAAGGTCATGCGCCTTTGGTAGTGTTTGGCGTTCGGGCCGAGATGGCCAAGAAGGAGCTTCCATGGCAGAACGAATCGAGATCTTCGACACGACATTGCGCGATGGCGAACAGTCGCCCGGCGCGAGTATGGACGAGCATGAAAAGGTACAGATGGCGCAACAGTTGGAACGCCTCGGGGTCGACACCATCGAAGCCGGCTTCCCAATCGCGTCGCAGCAGGAGTTCGATGGCGTGCGCAAGGTTGCGAGCGTAATTCGCAATTGCCGCGTCGCGGGACTCGCGCGCGCCGTTACCGGCGACATCGAACGGGCCGCGAAAGCGGTAGAGTCCGCCGCCCATCCCGTGCTGCATACGTTCATCGCCACGTCGGACATCCATATCGAGCACAAGCTCAAGTCGACGCGCGAGGAAGTCCTCGAACGCGCGGGAAAGGCCGTGCGCCTGGCCAAGAGCCTGACCGAGCGGGTCGAGTTCTCGGCGGAGGACGCGACGCGATCGGATCTCGATTACCTGGTCCAGATCACGAAGATCGCCATCGAGGCCGGGGCGGACGTCATCAATCTCCCCGACACGGTCGGTTACACGACCCCCGGCGAGATTCAGGAGATGTTCCGGTATGTGATCGCCAACGCGCCGGGCTCCGACAAGGTCATGTTCTCCTGCCACAACCACAACGACCTCGGCCTCGCCGTGGCCAACGCGCTGGCGGCCGTCGCGGGCGGCGCACGCCAGATCGAGTGCACGATCAATGGCATCGGCGAGCGCGCCGGCAACTCGTCGCTTGAAGAAGTGGTCATGGCGATGCGGACCCGGCATGACATGTTCGATTACCAGACGGGCATCGTTACGACGGAGCTGTACAACTCCAGCCGGTTGCTTGGCAACCTCACCGGCCTTTCCATTTCGTTCAATAAGCCGATCGTGGGACGCAACGCCTTTGCGCACGAATCCGGCATTCACCAGCATGGGATGATCGCCCATCAGAAGACCTACGAGATCATGACCCCCGAATCCGTCGGGCGGCCGCGGAGCGAACTGGTGCTCGGCAAGCACTCCGGGCGCGCGGGACTCTCCAAGCGGTGCGAGGAATTGGGCTACCATCTCGGCGAGGACGAAATCGCGCAGCTTTATGAGAGTTTCATCGTCTTGGCTGACCGCAAGAAGGAAGTGTTCGAAGACGACCTGCGCGTGCTTATCGTCGCGCTGCAAGACAAGACCTTCGAGGTCTACCACCTCGATCAGGTCCGGACCAGCGGTGGCGATCCGGCGATGGCCTTCGTCAAACTGCGCAAGGGCGATGTCATGCTCACCGAGACCTCGACGGGCGACGGTCCCGTCGACGCCGCGTTCATGGCGGTCGACCGCATCACGGGCGTGAACGGCGCGTTGAAGGAATTCTCGATTCGCGCGGCGACCCCCGGCAAGGATGCCTTGGGCGAGGCCCACGTGGTGGTCCAGTTCGACAAGCGCGCTTTCACCGGCGCAGGCGCCAGCACGGATATCATCGAGGCCGCGGTCCAGGCTTACGTGAACGCCATGAATAAGTGCCTCGCTCTGCAAGGCCGGTAGGCGTCTTACAGACAACGAACTGAGGTCTCTTTGGACTGCGCCGATCTTTCGGCGCTTTGGGTAGTTCATCAAATCCACAGTGCCGACCTCAGCCAAAGCGCCGAAAGATCGGCGCAGTCCAAAGACACGCCGCGAGGGAAGGTCTTCTGCCCTGGAACACGGGAAGAGCGTTTACTGTAACACTGGCACCGCGCGCGGCGAATTTGCGTCAAATGCCTTTTTTGTGATAGGTTACGCGTCTTGAGGGATCTACACGGGCCTCTTACCGATCGCGCATGCATCCGTTTGCGCGGTTTTGTTTTGGATCGAAAAGGAGACATTGCGTGAAAAAGGGCATCCACCCCGAATACGTCGTCGCGCGCGTGACGTGCGCCTGCGGGAATTCGTTCGAGACGCGTTCTACGAAGCCGGCCATCAACGTCGAAATCTGTTCGTCCTGCCACCCGTTCTTTACCGGCAAGCAGAAGTTTGTCGACAGCGAAGGGCGTGTCGAACGCTTCCATCGGAAGTACGGCAAGAAGAACTAGCCCTGCATGGAGCGTGTCATGCATGACAAGCTCCTCGCCGTTGCCGAGGAGTATGACCGGCTTTCGCGTGAAATGGCCACGCAGGAAGTCGCCTCCAATTCCGAAGTCTATCTGCGCCACGCCAAAGCCCAGCGAGATATCGAAGATCTCGTCCTGTGTTTCAAGCACTACCAGCTCACCGAGCAGCGCTTGGGCGACGCGGAGCAACTCCTGCGCGAGGAGACCGATTCCGAGTTGCGCCAGATGGCCGACGAGGAGAAGCGTGAACTGGCGGCAGTGCTGGACGACCTCGAACTGCAACTCAAGACGCTGCTGCTGCCCAAAGATCCCAACGACGCGAAGAACACCATCATGGAAATTCGCGCGGGCACCGGGGGCGAGGAAGCGGCGTTGTTCGCAGCGGACTTGTTCCGGATGTATTCGCGCTTCTCGGAGGTCAAAGGCTGGCGTCTGGAGATGCTCAGCTCGAATCCAACGGGGCTGGGCGGCTTCAAGGAAATCATCTTCAAAGTCGACGGCGAGAACGTCTTCAGCCAGCTCAAGTTCGAGGCCGGCACGCATCGCGTCCAGCGTGTACCCGAGACCGAGGCCCAGGGGCGTATCCACACTTCCGCCGTGACCGTCGCGGTCCTTCCGGAAGCCGAGGAGGTCGAGATCGCTATCGACCCGAACGAGCTTCAAGTCGACGTTTATCGTTCCTCCGGGCCTGGCGGCCAGAGCGTCAACACGACCGACTCGGCGGTGCGCGTCACGCATAAGCCATCGGGATTGGTCGTGACGTGCCAGGACGAGAAATCGCAACATAAGAACAAAGCCAAAGCCATCTCGATCCTGCGTGCGCGCCTGCTTGCCGCGAAGACCGACGAGGAAAACGCGCAACGCTCCGCCGAGCGCCGGAGCCAGGTGGGCAGCGGCGACCGCAGCGAACGCGTGCGCACGTACAACTTCCCGCAGAACCGGCTCACCGACCACCGCATCAATTTGACGCTGTATCGCCTCGCGCAGGTCATGGAGGGCGAGTTGCAGGACGTCATTGACGCGCTCATCGCCGCCGACCGCGCGCGGCAGTTGAGTGAAGCGTGACATGAACGCGCCGGCGGCGGGAACCTCGAACGCCGAACGCCTGCGGATCGCCACGCGCCAGCTTGAACCCGTCACCGAAACGCCTCGGCTCGACGCCGAAATCCTCCTGGCCCACGCGCTCGGGCTTTCGCGGACGCAACTTCTGGCGCGCCTGGCGGAGTGTGCCGAAGCCCCGGCGTTTGACGCGCTGATGGCGCGGCGATTGAACCACGAACCGATCGCATACATCCTTGGCGAGTGGGAGTTCTTCTCGCTCGCATTCAACGTCGTGCCCCCGCTGCTTGTGCCGCGCCCCGAGACCGAGCACCTCGTCGAGGCCGTCCTCGAATTTGCGGGCACGCGCCGCGTGCGCATCCTCGACCTCTGTACGGGAACCGGATGCGTGGCCGTCGCTCTGGCTCATTCGCTTCCCAGCGCTACCGTAACCGCCGTCGATATCCATCCTGTCGCGATCGAGATCGCGTCAGAAAACGCCGTTCGCCATCGAGTGGCGGACCGCGTCACATTCAGACGTGGCGACTTGTTCGATGCGCTTGACGAACACGATCCGTCGTTCGATATCGCGTGCGCCAATCCGCCTTACGTCGAAGAAGGCGCGTGGGACGCGTTGCCGCCCGTGATCCGCCTCCATGAAGACCCGCGCGCTTTGGTCGCAGGCCAAGACGGATTGGATGTGGTTCGGCGCATCGTCCAACGCGCGCGAGACTATCTTGTGCCTGGCGGGTTGCTCGCGTTCGAGATCGGCGAATCGCAGGCGGCAGCCGTCGCGGATCTGCTGCGGGAGGCGGGTTACGAAGCCATCGCGTCTCGGCGTGATCTGGCCGGAATCGAGCGCATCGCCATCGCGCGTGCGCCGTGCGTTGTGGACGAAGTGGACTGAGTGGACGATGTGGACATTGCCGGAACGGCAGGTCGGAGCCTTGTCCACCTCGTCCACCGACCGGCAAACTCGCAGTCTTCGTCCTGCCCATGCCATAATGCGATAGGCATCGGGGATTACGGCTCATGTACGTCAAACGAGATGCGGACAACGACGACGCGCACGAACGCCTCCCGGAAGCGCTGGGGCAATCCGAGGCGTTTCTGGCGTTCCAGGAGCGTCTTTCGCGCGCGGCGAAGGTCGACCGGCCGGTGCTGTTGGTTGGGGAGCGCGGGACGGGCAAGGAACTGGCCGCGTCGCGCATTCACTATCTCTCCCCTCGATGGAAAGAACCGTTCGTCACGCTCAACTGCGCGACGCTCGCGCCGACCCTGATCGAATCCGAATTGTTCGGCCATGAATCGGGTGCGTTCACGGGGGCGCGCGAACGCCGCCGCGGACGTTTTGAAACGGCCGACGGAGGGACGTTGTTTCTGGACGAGTTGGGCGCGGTGCCGATCGAAGTCCAGGAAAAGATCCTTCGCGCAGTCGAGTACGGAACCTTCGAGCGCGTCGGCGGGTCGCAGCCTGTCGGCGTCGATGTGCGCATTGTGGGCGCGACGAACGCCGATTTGCCCGCCATGGCCTTGCAAGGCACGTTCAAGCGCGACCTGCTGGACCGCCTTTCGTTTGAGGTCCTGTTTCTGCCGCCGTTGCGCGAACGCCGCGAAGACATCCTGCTGCTGGCGAATCATTTTGCCGCGCGCATGGCGAACGAACTGGGCCGGTCCGAACTTCCCGAGTTCAGCGACGAAGCGGCTGCCGCGCTCGAAGCGTATCCATGGGAAGGCAATGTCCGCCAGCTCAAGAACGTGGTCGAGCGCGCGGTCTATCGTTCGGACTCGCCGGAGATTGCCTCGATCGAGTTCGACCCCTTTGCATCGCCCTACGGAACATGCCCCGGCGCGTCCGCGGCGCCCGATGTTCCGCCCGGCCCGGATGCCGAAACGCGTCCATTCAAGGAAGCGGTCGAGGCGCTCGAACGATCGCTCATCGAACGCGCGTTGCGGCGGACGCAGTTCAATCAACGCAAGGCCGCGGCCTTGCTCGGGCTGACGTACGATCAGTTTCGCAATTACTATCGCAAGTACACTAAATAACTATATGTAGAGATGGCTCGCGCGGCCACGGATTTCCTCTCCTGATTTGACTTCCCCGTTCCTTATCGGATACGTTTGTCGGAGTTTACCGGGCAGGCCCGATACGGTTTGTATGCCGGTTCGCGGAAGGAACCGGGTGGTGTTCCTCCGGGCTTTCCGATCTTCCTCGATGGCGCTGGGGATCTGCATGACGCGGGCACGCGCACGGGAGGGTCGCGCGAGGCTGGCTTGCGGCGTGTAGATGCAGTGGAAGTAGTTTGCAGGAAGAGGAGGACGAGACGATGTCATGTGACCCATCCCGAGGAATGTTAACCCGACCAGCCGCCAGAAAGGCGCTTCTGGCTGCGCTGGCGCTTGCGGTCGTTCTGGCCGCGGGCACAGCCTGCGCCAGCGAAGCTGACCTGAAGGTACCCGATCTGTCATCGGTATCCTTCAAGGGTATCAACGGCCACAACCTGCTCTTCTTTGGCTTGATCATTTGCGTGGGCGGCGCTTTGTTCGGCTTGGTCCAATTCAAACGGATCAGAAGCCTGCCGGTGCATCGGTCGATGCTCGAAGTATCGGAACTTATCTACGAAACGTGCAAGACCTACCTGATTACCCAGGGCAAGTTCATCGGGTTCCTGTGGGCGATCCTGGCGGTCATTATTGTGGTGTACTTCGGTGTGCTGCTGCACTTCACCGTGGTCAAGGTCGCCACCATCGTGGCGTTCAGTATCATCGGCATCTTGGGCAGCTACGGCGTGGCCTGGTTCGGCATCCGGATCAACACGCTGGCCAACTCGAGGACGGCCTTCGCCAGCTTGGGCGGCAAGCCGTTCCCGACCATGGCGATCCCCTTGCAGTCCGGCATGAGCATCGGCATGCTGCTCATCTCGGTCGAGCTGGTCATCATGCTCGGCATTCTGCTCTTCGTGCCGGGTGACTGGGCGGGCCCGTGCTTCATCGGTTTCGCCATCGGCGAATCGCTGGGCGCCGCGGTGCTTCGTATCGCGGGCGGCATCTTCACGAAGATTGCCGACATCGGTTCGGACCTGATGAAGATCGTCTTCAAGATTAAAGAAGACGACATTCGCAACCCGGGCGTGATCGCGGACTGCACCGGCGACAACGCGGGCGACTCGGTTGGGCCGACGGCGGATGGCTTTGAAACGTATGGCGTGACGGGCGTTGCCCTCATCACCTTCATCTTGCTTGCGGTTCCGGATGCCGTCCACCAGGTCCAATTGTTGGTGTGGATCTTTGTGATGCGCGTTGGCATGATTGTAACGAGCGCTTTATCCTACTGGCTCAATGGCGCGTATGCCAAGTCCAAGTTCAGCAACTCCCCGAAGTTCAACTTCGAGATCCCGTTGACCACCCTCGTGTGGCTCACCTCCTTCATCTCCATTGGGATGACGTACGTCCTCTCGGCTCTGCTCATCAGCAGCCTGGGTGACGGCACCCTGTGGTGGAAACTGTCCACGATCATCAGTTGCGGCACGATTGCGGGCGCGCTGATTCCCGAACTCGTAAAGGTGTTCACCTCCACGAATTCCGGCCACGTCAAAGAGATCGTGTCGGCGTCGCGCGAAGGCGGCGCCAGCCTCAACATCATCGGCGGCTTGGTCGCCGGCAATTTCAGCGCGTACTGGATGGGCATGGCCATCATCTTCTTGATGGGCGTTGCGTGGGCTGTCAGCACGACGGGGGTAGGCGCCATCATGGCGGCTCCCGCGATCTTCGCGTTCGGCCTGGTTGCGTTCGGCTTCCTTGGTATGGGGCCGGTCACGATCGCGGTCGACTCGTACGGTCCGGTGACGGACAATGCCCAGTCGGTATATGAACTGTCCGCCATTGAGACCTTGCCGAATATTTCGAAGGACATCGAGAAAGAGTTTGGGTTCAAGCCGAATTTCGATACCGCCAAGGATTACCTCGAAGAGAACGACGGCGCGGGCAACACCTTCAAGGCGACGGCCAAGCCTGTGCTCATCGGTACGGCTGTGGTTGGCGCCACCACGTTGATCTTCTCGATCATCCAGGTGCTTACGCACCGGTTCGGCGCCGCCGACGTGTCCGCCGGCCTGTCGATTCTCAATCCGCTGTTCCTGCTGGGTCTCATCACCGGCGGCGCGGTCATCTTCTGGTTCTCCGGCGCGGCGATTCAGGCCGTGGCCACGGGCGCCTACAAGGCCGTCGAGTTCATCAAGCGCAACATCAAGCTCGAAGGCGGCGGCGAACGCGCCTCGGTTTCGGACTCGAAGAAGGTCGTCGAGATCTGCACGCAGTACGCCCAGAAAGGCATGCTCAATATCTTCCTGGGAGTCTTCTTCTCGACCCTCGCCTTCGCCTGTTTGAACCACTACTTCTTCATCGGCTACCTCATCTCGATCGCGATCTTCGGTTTGTATCAGGCCATCTTCATGGCCAATGCCGGCGGCGCGTGGGATAATGCCAAGAAGATCGTGGAGACCGAACTCAAGGCGAAAGGCACCGAACTCCATGACGCGTGCGTCGTGGGCGACACGGTGGGCGATCCCTTCAAGGACACGTCCTCGGTGGCCATGAACCCGGTCATCAAGTTCACGACCCTGTTCGGGCTGCTGGCCGTCGAACTCGCCATCGAACTTCCGCACTACATGAGCCTCAGCGCGGCGGTTGTCTTCTTCGCGCTTTCGCTCGTCTTCGTGTGGCGTTCGTTCTACACGATGCGGATTCCGGCGCACCTGGCCGAGTAGCAAACGCAACGTGATATTGGATCAGCCTGGGGCTCCGTGGCGTACGGAGCCCCGGCTTCTTTATAGGGGCAAGCGCGGCGGGCGGTGTGGCGGACTCTCGCCATTGGCCCGTCGCGACCGCCGCTTGACATTGTTCAAGGCGCGCTCGAATACTTACGGCCTAGTGACGCCGGGTGGACGCATATAAAGGGTAGCCGCAATCATCGTGACGGAGAGAGAGGAAAGTCTGAAGTCTGAACGATAAATGATAAGCGGAAAAAGGATGAAGGATGAGGGCTGAAGGATGAAGCTTCCACTCGTCCGCTGTCCGATACTGATGCCTGTGGCCAGGGAACTTGCACAGCTTATCTTCGAGAAGTCGATGGAGAACAACAGTTAGCAGTACAAAGGGTAGCCGCACATGACCCATTTTTCGATGTTGGACGGAGGTATCGTTGGCCTGTATCTCGTCGCGACGATGGCCGCGGGCATCATGGTCCGGAAGTACGTGGGCAAGGTCGAGCACTTCCTGATCGCCGGGCGCGAGATGAATCTCTATCTCGGCATCGCGTCGCTCGCCGCGACGGAGTTCGGCATCGTCACCTGCATGTACACGGCGCAGAATGGCTACGACAAGGGCTTCGCCGGGGCCACGCCGGGGATCCTGCAAGCGCTCGCGATGTTCCTCGTTGGTCTCACGGGATTTTGCGTGAAACCGTTGCGCGACGCCGGCGTGATGACCATCCCCGAACTATTCGACAAACGGTTCGGCAGCCGTGTGCGTTGGCTGAGCGGCGTGGTGATCGTGCTGGGCGGGTTGCTGAATATGGGCGTCTTCCTGCGCATGGGCGGCGATTTCCTGGTCACCGTGTGCGGGTTCAACGCGGCCTATCTCGTCTACATGATGACGGCGCTGCTTGTGGCCGTGGCGGTGTATACGATCCTGGGCGGGATGCTCTCGGTGCTGGTCACGGACTATCTTCAGTTCATCGTGATGAGCCTGGGGTTGCTATGCGTCACGGTCCTGATCCTGATGCGGGTGGGATGGGGCGCGCTGGTGACCGCAGTCTCGGACCACTACGGGGCGGGCGGTTTCAATCCGTTCGTGCATCCCGAGATGGGCTGGCAGTTCGTCGTGTTCAACGGGATGCTGAACCTCGCGGCGGTGCTTACGTGGCAGACGACGATCCAGCGCCTGCTCGCCGCGAAAGACACGCGTACCGGCCGGCAGGTCTACACGCGCACGAGTTTCTTCTTCGTGTGCCGGTTCCTGATCCCGGGGATTTGGGGCATTGCGGCGCTGGCCACGCTCGCGCCAAGTGTCGTTGGCGACAACACGCTGCTGGCGATGCCGAAATTCTTGAGCACGTTTGTGCCGATAGGGCTGATGGGTATCCTCGTGGCGGCGATGCTCGCGGCGGACATGTCGACGGACTCGTCGTACATGCTCACCTGGGGCAGCGTGATCTACAACGATATCCTCGGGCCGTTCCGCAAGACGCGATGGTCCGAACGGCGCGGCCTGCTCTGGAACCGGATGATTGTCGCATCGATAGGGGTCTTCCTCTTCTTCTATGGCCTGTTCTACAAGCTCGAAGGCGACCTGTGGACGTACCTCGGCGTGACGGGCACGATCTACCTTTCGAGCATGTCGGTGCTGCTCATCGCCTGTTGCTATTGGAAGCGGGCAAACAGTTGGGGCGCGACCAGCGCGATCGTCGTTGGGGCGGTGTTCCCTGTGGTGTTCCTTGTGCTGGAGAAGTTGCCGGCAACGAAGCCGGTATTCGGCGCGGTCAAAGCGCCCTACTACACCGGCATGGCGTCGTATCTGGGGGCCGCGCTGGCCATGGTGATCGGGTCGCTTCTCAAACCAGCGCGGCGTGAAGGAGTCTCGGCATGAACACGTACGGACACGCGTTCTGGTGGGCGCTGACCATGGGCTGTGTCGCGTGGTACGCCGTGGTCACGGGGTACGTGGCTTTCAAGGGCGCGTTCGACATCAAGCATATGCTGGCGCGCTTGAAGGGACAGAACCTCGACGAGGAAAGGCGCTAACCGCGGCGATCCATGTGGACGCCAGTCGACTTCATGCCCAATGCGTTGTTGCGCAGTTGCGTTAGCGTATCGAACAGTTCCTGGGGAGTCGCGCCGCTCTTGACGTGCTGCGAGGTGAGGCAAATCAAGACATCCATGATCGGCACCGTCTTGGGTCCCGCGCCGCCGCCTACTGTATCGAGGTAGGCCTTCTTTAGATCGAACGATTCGTAGAACGACGGCAAGTGGGAGCGCCACGTGGTTACCACGTAGTTCGCGAAGGACTCGGCTTCGTCCGGGTGCAGGATGCACACGAAATACCCGCCGCCCATATGGCCCACCAGGTTGTCCTTCGAGAACCGCTGGGCACAGAGATTCAAGGCCCGGGCCAGGTGCCGGATGGCTCGCGTCCGCCCTTCCGATCCGCACAAGACGCCGAACTCGCGCAGATGGACCAGTTCCGCGCACGCGAGCACGAACGATTCCTGGCAGCTCAGCCGGCGCTGGACTTCCCGCTTGGTCACGCGGGCGCACGGGAGCGCAGTCATGTCGTCCACGCTCTTGATTTCGGCATTGCTGCGGATGAGCGCCTCGATCCGTTGCAGGAGGTTCTGCATATCGAACGGTTTGAGCACATAATCGTCCGCGCCCTGGGCAAGGCCGTGCGCGATTTCCTCTTCGCCGGTCATCGCGGACAGGATAAGGATGGGAAGCGTGTAGAGATTGCTGTCCGCTCGCACGCGGCGGCAGACCTCGAACCCCGACGTGCCCCCCGGCAGCATGACATCGAGCACGAGCAGATCAATCGTCTCGCTCTTGGCCGCGTCGATGGCATCCTGGCCCCGATTGACGACGCGGCACTGATGGCCCACCGATTGAAGCGAACGCGCCACGTACTCCGCAGTACGCGTGTCGTCTTCCAATATCAGGATCTTTGCCACGGCCTCAGAACACCCCAACTGCATTCACCACTCAAAGGATACCATAGAATTCGGGTGATTCCAACCTGTCTTGGCCGATGCCTCAGTGCTCCCCAGTTTCGCCAAGCGCCACGTGTATCTGGGTTCAAGTTCACGTTCCTGCTCGTGCTCGTAATCGTGCTCGTAATCGAACGAAGATCGAAAGATCATACTCCAAACAAGACAGCCGTTTTCCCGTAGGCTCCAGCCATTGTCAGCAATCGGTAACGGCTAACCTGCATTGTTCCCAACCCAGGCTAACCCGATTACGATTACGCGCACGAGCACGCGCACGAAATAGCGGTGCGACATGGGAATTTGGTGGGCATTGAGGCCGATGCCTCCCGTTCGACGGCGTGGTATAGTCATTGTGTTATGCGTTCCTTGTGGCTCGACCATCGATTGCGCGCATGGGCCGTGGCGACCGGGTGTCTGTTCCTGGCGCTGATTGCCATCTGGCTCGGCACGGCGTATTTCGTGTCGGCGGACCGATACCGGCCGATGCTCGAGGGGGCGCTCCGAAGCGCGACCGGGTTCGACGCGCGCGTCGGACGGTTGAGCTTCAGCTTGCTGCCCGCGCCGAATGTCGTGGCGTACGACGTGGCCGTCGGCGACGATACCGTCAAGGTTACAGCGCCGCGCGTCCAAGCGCGGCTGCGCGCCTCGGCCTTGTTTCGGCGCAAGCTGGACGTGACGTCGGTTGTCGTGTCGGGGCTGGCCGTCCATGCGCCCTCGAATGTCGACGCGCTGGTGTCGCGCATCAAAGAGGCCGTCGAGGCGCGCAAGCAGTCTGCGACCGGAAAGGGCGCGCCGCTCGGATTTGCCGTGAATATCGATCACGTTCGCAGCAAGCGCGCGGCCCTCTATTTGGGCGGCGCCGACACCCAGGTCCTTCAGTTCGATTTCAGTGCCGATGCCGTGCTGACCGAGAGCATGCCGGTTCGACTCCAGGCCCTCGTGCCGGCGTGGGGACCGGAGGCTCGCATCGAGGCGAACGCAACCGTCAATCCTCGTTCGGGTCCCTCCATTCAGGGCGAACTCGACCTGTCCAAGATCGACATGAGCCAGGCGCTCGGGCGTTCGTGGCTGCCCGACCTCCTCGTCGACATGCGTGTAGCGCTGGACGGTACGTCGCTGAGCCAGATCGCCGCAGGCGTGTCCGGCTCCGTGACCTACGCCTCCATGCCGGCCATGACCGGGACCTTCACGGCCAAGGCCTGGTGGGATGCCGGGACGATTCTCGTGAACGACTTCGATTGGACCGCGCCAGGCTTGCACGCGCACGGCGACGTTACGCGCAATGCAGACAGCACCATTGCATGTCATCTCGCCGAAGCCACGGCCAACGGCGAACTCATCACAGCACTTTACGCGCTCTGGCCGCTGCCCGGCGCGACGATTCGCGTCCAGCCGGACGCCGAAGTGCGCGTCAGCGATGCGCTGCTCGGCACGGCTCACTCGGAGCGTCCCAGGTTTGTGCGCGGCGCGGCGACGTTTCAAGGTTTCGACCTTCTGCTCGCCGACGGAACCGAGGCGTTAACCGGGATTCACGGACAGGTGGGCGTCGAGGAAGGGGTCCTGCGCGTCAAGGAGATTGCCGCGGACGGCGTCGCGATCTCGGGCAAAGCGGTTCCGGACCTCGATACCGGCAAGACGGAGTTTGAGCTTGCGGGGACCATGGCGCTCAGCCTGCCGCGCCTGCTCGTAGCCGTGCCTGCGACCTCGATTAAGGAACTGCAAGGCACGCTCAACTTCACTCGGATTGCGGGGACCTTCGATCCTGGAAAGCACTCGCTGCCCGAGGACCTCGTGATCGAATGCCAGTTCGAAAAGGGCCGCGTGGCGGCGGCGTGGCAGGAACACGCGGCTCCAGCGGTGTTTGACCGGGTCGCGGGATCGCTGCGCGTCGCGAAAGGCGTCCTTTCTTTGGCGGACCTGAATGGCGACGGTCTCTCGATTTCGGGGTCTCTCAAGCCGGACTGGCAACAACGCACCGTGGCCATCGACGTCTCCGGAAACGTATCGCTCGACGACAAGCGTGTGGCCGCGTTTATACCGGTTTCGGATCTGACCGGTGTCGCAGGCAGCGTCAACGTAAAACACGCCAAAGCCACATTGCGCGCCGGGGAGGGCATCCCGGCGGACCTCCGGGTCGAGGGCGAGTTGCGCGATGCGCGGGCCACTCTAACCGCGGGGATCAAGGATCGCCTCTCGAACGTTTCGGGCGCGTTCACGATTCAGCCCGGCCAGGTTGGCCATGACGTACAGGGGGAATCGGAAACGTTCGGAGCGTTCAACACGAAAGGCGCGTACTCGTTCGCAAAGAAGGAGTGGCGCGGTACGATCGCGTGCGACCCCGGCCGCGCCGCCTCGTCCTTGCTCGGGGAACGCGCATCCACTCCGCTCGTAGCCGGGGCGCTCGCGTCCTTCGGCGCGTCCTCCTTCGACGTGTCGGTCGAGATGGGAGATGATGCCCTTTCCATCCAGGCCACACGAACGGGCGGTTCCGCGTTGAGCGGCAAGCTCGCCCTGTCGCGACAGAAGGATGCATGGGCGGTCTCGACCATTGACGTGTCGGCCACCGTCCCGCTCGAAACGATGACGCCCGCGTTGCCGCCGTCCGTCTCCGCAAGCGGCGAAGCCCGTGTGAACCTTCGGCACAGCGCCGCCGACACGACGTTTGCCGCTCAGGCCGATCTCACGGATTGCGTCCTTTCCGCGGGCGACTATTTGACCAAGCGCAAAGGTGGCGCGTTCGTGGTCGACGTCACGGGCGCGGCGTGGAAACCTCAAAGCGCCGTCGTTTCCTGCCTGGGCGTTGCCGTACCGTTGCGATTCGAGGACGATCGGGTCGTCGCGCGCGACTTGGATGTCGACTTGGCGCCGCTCACGCCGTTACTGCCGGACGGTTGCACAATGGGCGGGCGTCTGAAGGGCACGTTTGCTTCGCCGCCGGTCGACGTCAATCTCACCTGCGAGAACGTGGCGTTCACGTTGGGTGCGCAAGTCAGCGTCGATTCGATTTCAGGCGATATTGCCTATGCGGCCGGCCACGTGACCTGCCGCGATCTGACCGTCCGCGGCGCGAACTCCGATTGCACCATCACCGCGGGGCAGAAGGACAGCGTATGGCAGGGGAAGATTACGGGGAAGAAGTTCGACTTGAATGCCGTGTTGGCGATGGCGGGCGCAATGAAGGCGTTCGGCGCATCGCAGGATGAGGGCGCGCCCTCGAAACACGGACAAGGCATCTCGGGGACGTTCGCGGTCGATCTCGAATCGGCGTATTTCAGGCGCGCTCGCCTGGATAATGTGCGCGCGAATGTCGAGATGACGCCCGAGGCGATCCACGTGCGAAACCTCTCCGGGCGGCCGTACAGCGGGGCGTTGAATGGGAGTGTCGATATCGTCCCGGCTCGAAGCGCCGCGCCGGGGACGATCGCGGTTGACGTGCGTTTAGACAGCATCGACGGTCGTTTCATCGACGGATTGCTCCCCGAAGCGCGAGGTGTCACGGGAACCTTTACCGCGAACGTGAGGCTTCAAGCGCCGAACCAGACGGGGGAGGAGGCGTATGCCGGCGCGGATGGCGAAGTGAGTTTCGCCGCGCGCGACGGTTCGTTCGGCAAGATGGGGTTTGCCACTCATATTCTGTCCGCGTTCAAGTCCGCCGATTTCGTGCGGCTGCGCATGCCGACCTTCCGAGACGAGGGCCTGACCTTCACGACGTGCCAGGGGTCGTTCACGATCCGGCAAGGGTTCCTGACGCTGAACCAGACCACGCTGGCGAGTCCGCCGTTTACCATGGCCGCGCAGGGCACGGTCGACTTTCCTCGAAGGAACACCAATGTCCTCGTCAACGTCAGCTTGCTCGAGACCGCCGCGAACGCCACCGAACGCATTCCCCTGGTAGGCGGCGCCCTGTCCGCGGCGGCGAGCGTAACGGGAGTCGAACTGCACGTCGAGGGGTCGCCCTACCGTCCCACGGTGCGCGTCCAGCCGTTGCGCCGCGCCGCGGGGATTCCGAAGAAGGTAGGCGAAAAGGCGATCGACCTCTTGGACAAGACCATCGATCGCATTCGGAATCGGTAGGGGCGATCGAGCAACTCGAGTGTCATTGCGAGGAGGGCGCCAGCCCGACGTGGCAATCCCCTGTCCGTACGGGAGTCTGGGGGATTGCTTCGTTTCACTCGCAATGACACGCAGGCACTCGCGAATCCGCATGGAGTGCGGCGGCTCGACGCCGCTTTGGATAAGCGCGGCTTGACGCGCGTGAC
>CAYOCT010000036.1:0-72676 GCA_964402555.1 uncultured Nitrospiraceae bacterium
TTTCTTCTGAGGGCAGCCCGGCGAAGCCGGGTCGTTGGCTCGCAATGACACGAAATAGGATGTTGTTGAGCGCACGCCGAAACCTGACACAGAGGAACTTCTCTGATCAAGTGTTAACCTTTTCTATTGAGACATCGTGTGAACAATTCGGATCAAGCATTCGCGATTCCCCTTCGGACTATTTCACATCGGGCAGCGCGATCTCAAGGTCCTTGCCAGTTACGTCGAGGGCTTGCCCATTGCGCACGAGCACATGCGGGTCGGCCACCGTGGCTTCTAGCGAAAGCACGGGAGGATCGGACGCGTCGAGCGTCCACGGTAAGACGCCGATCTCGCCGCGGATGGGCCGTTGGTGCCGCACACTCAAGATCACAATGAGCCGCTCGCCGGAACTGGTCGGCCGGGACAGCAATTGCCATGCGGCGCCCTCTTTGGCCCGCGGTTCGCCCCAGTGAATACCCACATTCGGCGCCAGTTTCAGAAGGAAGAGCACCTGGTCGGGAGCCGAGGGATCCGGCGCATCGACTTGGACCCCAATCTCCCCTTCCGAAGTCCCGTCCGTGTTGCGCGCCGCGTGAGCGGAACGCAGGGCAAGCACGACCTTCGTCCGCGCCGAATAGTGAAACGCATACGACAGCGAACCTTCAAGCCCGGTGGACTCGTTGCGCACTCGGACCGTCGCGTCGCCCCCCGCAGGATCGTCGAAGGGAGGCGTCTCCACCAAGGCCGTGGTTCCGGCCAGAATCCGCACCGACACGGCCGCGCGATTCCCGAACCACACGGTGGCATCCGATGCGAAATTGCGCCCGGTGAGCACCGCCAGCGCTCCGCCTTCCGCAGGACATTCGGCGAGGCTCAGGCTGGCCAACACCGGCGCGCCGACCGGCGGCAGCGGCATCGGGTCGGCCCCGTCGAGTATTCCGTTGCCATTCGAGTCGGACTTCAGAGGACTCGTCTCGCCGTCATCCATTCTCCCGTTCAGATTGGAGTCTTCCATGCCGTCGGGGATTCCATCGTTATCCGTGTCGGGGTTCAAATAGTCCGTCTCGCCAGGCTCCACTTCGCCATCGCCGTTCTTATCCTCGATGGCGTCCGGCAGGCCATCGCTGTCCATGTCCTGTTTGTCGGCATCCGTCGCGGCTTCGGAAAGCCATCGAAACAGATCCAACATGAGCGTCGCATTCGCGGGCGACTGCATGGACGGACTTTGCAGCGGCGTCGATCCCGCGAGCACGGCAATCCGGCCCTGGCCGTATTCCATGGCGAGAAGTACGGCGTCTTTACGTTCCGCGTCGGATGCTACGAGGACGTGCGATGGCTCCTCGGATCGGATAAGGCAGCCGTCTTCGATTCGGATAGAGGCTTCAGGATTGCCGGACAGCCATTCCGGAATCGTGCCTCGAAAGACGCCCGTGACGCGTTTCGAGGTATCGATCTGGACGCCGATGGGCCGGAGCCATTGCAGCAGATCGACGTTCTCTTCGACGCCGAGATAGCCGCCAACAAACAACAGCGCGCCGCCGACCTTGACGTAATCGAGCAAAGCCTGCCGGGTCACCGCGCCGCGCACCGCCGACTCGGCGTTGAGCACCACCACGGCGTACGGGTCGAGGCTGTCGAGGAACGGAGCCGCCGCCTCGCGATGCACAAACCGCAGCGGCGGTCCCGCCAGCGCGTCGGCGAGCGCTTTCACGCCGCGCGGGTCCGATTCGGAACGCAACGTTTCGCCCGGCGTCAGGGCGTCCCAAACCCAAAGGATACGCCGCACCTGCGAGCGCTCCTCGCGCTGGATGGCTAGTCGTATCGTCGCGGGACTGTCGGCGGCGTGGGCCTTGGGCTGCGTGCCGCCCAACCGCACCGTGAGCGCGCCGTCCCCGGCGATCCCCGGGAGGAGACGCCCCGGGTCGACGCCCATGTACACCACACCGGGGCCGGTTCCGGCGAGCGGATGAAGCACAAGCCACGGCATGCGGACGCGGTCGTAACTGATGCGCCAAGGACTGGTATCGCCGAAGGATGACGCAATCCGAAACGCCTTGATCTCTTGGCCCATGGCCGCCTCGCGAAAACTGATTTCCGTCGGAATCGCCAGGCGAGGCGACGGCGTGGTCGGTTCAGGATCGGAACCGTCGGGGATGCCGTCGTGATCGGTGTCGGGGTCCTTCGGGTCGGTCCCCAAGCGCACCTCGTCATCCTCTGAGAGGCCGTCGGCATCGGTATCCGGCTTGGGCAGGCTCGCCTCGGCAACGGCGCTCAGTCCCGTAATCCATCCGCTTTGCAGCGCGATCACGTCCTTCGTGGCGCAACGCGTGAGATCGATACGGTGCACGTTCCCGGCTTCGCCCACGAACAGGCCCTCGCTCGTCCAGATCATCGCGCCGATGGACGACGCGTACGTCTCGCACAAGTCCGGCGCGCGACGGCCTTCGGGCCACAGCTCGAAGCGGTTTCCCATGGCAACGGCAAGGCGCGCGCCAACAGGCTCCGGCGCAAGCAGCACCGGCGCGGCAACGCCCGTGAGCGGGGCTTGCGATTCGAGGACCACGCCCTTCTCGGCATCGATGCGGACGCGCGTGACGTACGCGAAATCCGAAACCTGGGCGCGTGTCGCAATCCAGCACGAGGCCGCATCGACGGGGCAAACGGGATTGGTCGCTGGGTCCGCGACTCCCGGGATCGTCGCGGGCTCATGGACTTCGCGAAAGTCGCGCGCGTCGAACACGTGCAGCCAGGAACACGCCTCGCCGGACGGCTTGCCAATCGCATAGCCCGACGTGAGCACCAGTAAGTGCTCGCCGTTCGCCGTCCACGCCATGCCGGTAGCGGAAGTGGCGAGGAGGCTCTCCGCATCCACAATTGGCGACGCCGCGGCCACGGTCCGCTGGACACCGCTTCGCACGACCGTCAAGGACGGCGGGCTGTCGCTACCCTCGACACAGATCGCCGCGATCGCGTCGCCGGTTGGAGCTGCGGCCATCATGACGGGCGTACCGCGAAGGGTCCAACTCGCGAGAGGCTCCTCCCCGGCGCCACCTTTTTTCATCGCGATCGGATAGACAGCAAGATAAGCGTTCGCGATGTCGCCGGCCTGGGCGCCAAACGTGATCAAACAAGGCCCGCGGTCGTCCGGCCTCAAAATGCCCATATACGCAAGGTCTTGATTGGGGCGTCGAAGGTCCCAGGTAGACCGCATCCGGAACGGCGCTGCGCCCAATCTCGACATCCATACCTTGCGGCCGTTCTCGCCGCTACTCGCCCCCGGCTCGGCACTTGCCACAAACAGATCGCCGGTCTCGGGAACGCAGACTACGGGGCCGATGGGAGTCGTGCCTGGAACGGGCACGGGACCGGGCAACGGCGCGCCCAGAGAGACCTCGACGCTTTGTAGGTAGATCCGCGCCGCCTCGCGCGCAGCCGACAAGGTCGTCGTCTCGACAACGAGGCGTTGGGCCACGGCGCCTGTGCTCGCAACCAGCAACACCGCCGCCGCAATCCGCCCGAGAATCGAAATATGCTTGAAAGAGAACTGGCCCATCCACCCACATCGCTTTCCGTCTGGGCCAGTCTACGAGGCTATTTCGGGGAGTGTCAAGACGAGAAGCACGCACGAGATCGGCCCAAGCGCTTCTGGTCAGCCGTGATCCTGGCGCGGCTTGTTCGCGAGGTGTTTCAAGTGATAGATGAACTCGAGCGCCTCGCGCGGAGCGAGCGTGTCAGGATCGACGGACGCGAGTTCCTTCTCGATCGGGCTCGGGCCCTTCGGCACATCCGGTCCGAACAGATACATCTGCTGCGGAAGCCCGACTGAAGCCTGATTGCCCGCTTCGAGGCTCTCCAGGATGATCCGTGCCCGTTCGAGGACCTTCGGAGGTAGGCCCGCCAGCTTGGCCACCTGGATGCCGTAGCTGTGATCGGCGCCGCCGTCGACGATGCGATAGAGAAAGACGACCTTGCCGTTCCATTCGCGCACCGCGACGTTGACATTCTTTGCGCGTTCGAGTTTCGAGGCGAGTTCTGTCAGCTCGTGATAGTGCGTCGCGAAGAGCGTCTTCGCGCGAAGGTGGTCGTGGATATGTTCGGCGACGGACCACGCGATGCTGATGCCGTCGAAGGTGCTTGTCCCGCGCCCGATCTCGTCGAGCACGATCAGGCTGCGTTCCGTCGCGCAATTCAAGATGTTGGCGGTCTCGATCATCTCGACCATGAAGGTGCTCTCGCCGCGCACGAGATTGTCCGACGCGCCCACGCGCGTGAAGATGCGGTCCACGACGCCGATTTGCGCGCCCGCCGCGGGCACGAAACTCCCGATCTGTCCCATCAGCGCGATGAGCGCGACCTGGCGCAGATACGTCGATTTGCCGGCCATGTTGGGTCCCGTGACGATTTGAAGAAACGCC
Source organism: uncultured Nitrospiraceae bacterium (assembly GCA_964402555.1). GTDB lineage: Bacteria > Hydrogenedentota > Hydrogenedentia > Hydrogenedentales > SLHB01 > CAYOCT01. Next base: position 4,398 of record CAYOCT010000036.1, read on the forward strand.
ACCGACGGATCGAGCACGGTGTCGTTGGGCACGAAATCGCCGCGCGCCATCAAATCCTCGACGACGGGATGGCGTCCGTCGCGAATGCGCAGTTCGTTGCCGTCGTTCACGTCCGGCTTCGCGTATCCCTTCACGGAAGCCGTTTCCGCGAGCGACAACAGCACGTCCACCGTCGCCACGGCATCGGCCGTTTCCTGGATGCGCCGCGCCTCATTCGAGACGCGGTCCCGCAAGGCCGTGAAGAGATCGTATTCGAGCTTTTGCATCCGCTCCTGCGCGGTGACGATTTCCTCTTCGCGCTGCTTCAACGTCGGCGTGACGTAGCGCTCCGCATTAACGAGCGTTTGTTTGCGTTCGTAATCAGGCGGCACGAGATGCACGTTCGCGCGCGAGATCTCGATGTAATACCCGAACACCTTGTTGTAGCCGACTTTCAGATTCGGGATGCCGGTCTTGGCGCTCTCTTCGCGTTGCAGCGTCGCAATCCAATCGCGCCCGCCTCGCACCAGCGTTCGAAGATGGTCGAGTTCCTCGCTGTACCCGTCTTTGAACAGTCCGCCCTCGGTGATCGGCGCGGGAGGTTCGTCGAGGATGGCCGCTTCGATCCACGACGCGACGTCGTCAAGCATGTCAATGCCGTCGCGAAGTTCGCCTAAGAGCGTTGCCGTCGCGGTCTGTAACGCCGCGCATAACGGAGGAATCTGTTCGAGCGAACGGCCCAGCGCCTTGAGGTCGCGCGCGTTGCCCGATTTCGACGTCAGGCGTCCGAGCAGGCGTTCGAGGTCTTGGACGCCCCGCAGAATCTCGCGCAACTGCATCCGCAATTCCGCATGATCGAACAGGTCTTCGACCGCGTCGAGCCGCCAGCGGATGCCGGTGACTTCGACCAGCGGATGCAGGATCCAATGGCGAAGTTTGCGCCCGCCCATGCTGGTCAGCGTGCGGTCGAGCACGTGCAGCAACGTGCCGTGTCGGCGTTTGTCCGCAAGCGATTCAACCAATTCAAGGTTGCGCTGCGTGTTCCCGTCGAGCACGACGAAATTCGACGGACTGTAATGCCGGGGCAGCCGCAGATGCGGCATCGTGTCGCGTTGCGTGTCTTTCACATACGCCAGCACGGCGCCGGCGCAGGACGCGGCCTCGTCGGACTCTTCCAAGCCGACGCCCTTCAACGTGCTCAAGCCGAACCGGTCGAGCAACTCGTCGCGCGCGGTGTGCGTGTCGAACGCGTCATCCGGTTGCGAGGTGAACGCGATCGTCTCAAACCGTTTCCGCAACCTCGCAACGATGGCTTCGGGCGTTTGCAGGGTAACGCCGCTTCCCTTGGCGTTCGCAGTCTGCGCCGGAACGGAGCACGACTCCGGTATCAGCACCTCGGCCGGCGCCATCCGAGTCAGCTCGTCGGTCAGCGTACGCTCGACATCGCGGTCGATCTGCGCGGCCAGGAACTCGCCGGTCGTCACGTCGACGAATGCCAGGCCTGCCTTTCCCCCGCGTACGACGAGCGCCCCGAGGTAATTGTTCGCGGTCTCTTCGAGGAGGTTCGGCTCCATGACCGTGCCCGGCGTGATCGTCCGGATCACCGCGCGTTTGACGATGCCCTTCGCGTCTTTCGGGTCCTCGATCTGATCGCAGATCGTAACCGTGCGCCCGGCCTTGATCGCCTTCGCGACATACGTGTCGACGGTTCGGAACGGGACCCCGCACATCGGGACGCGGTCGCCCTTGTCGGCGCCGTCGCGCGAGGTCAGCGTCAGGCCGAGCAACTGCGACGCTTCAAGCGCATCGTCGTAGAACATCTCGAAAAAGTCGCCCATCCGAAAGAACAGCAACGAATCGCCGCATTCCGCCTTGGCCTGCAAGTACTGCCGCAGCATTGGCGTAAGACGCGCCTCCGAAACATCGCTGAGTTTCTTCCAGTTCTGGCCCATGGCGGAGGATTATACCGGTTGCCGCCCCAGGATTGCAGATCGCCGTTGTGTCGTGATCGTGATCGTGATCGTAATCGTAATCGTACCAACTCGCCCCCGATTGATGTCCCACGGCGCTTCTCCTATAATCCCATCATCGCGACGGGAGACCATTCTTGGCTGACGAACCGGAGAAACAGGACGATAGGGAGTTCGCGGAATCGCCCGCGGAAGCGGAAGCCGAAACCGTTGCGCCAGCCGAGCGCCCGCCGCAGCCCGTCTTCAAGTTTGAGAAGGGCACCGACACCGCGCAAGTCTGGATGAGCGGGTTCCTGATAGTCATCGCGGGCGTGATCGCGTACTCGGGCATCTGGCGCGTGCCATTCCAAGTCGAAGACCAGCGCGTCCTATGCGACAACACCGCGCTTCATTCACTCGTCACGTTTCCTGACACGCTCGCCCAAGCCCCCGGCCAGCCGCTGTCCATGCTGACACTCGCGCTCACGTGGCGGATCGCGCCGAACAACCCCGTCCCGTTCCATGCGTTGAACCTGATCCTGCATCTCGCCAACGGCGTCCTGATCTTTCTGTTGTGCCGCAGACTCCTGGGCGCTTCGGTCAATCCCGTGATCGCCATGCTCGCCGGCATGCTGTTCGTGCTGCATCCGCTCTGCACCGAGAGCGTCAACTACGCGGTTGGACGTTCCGGCATTCTCGGGACCTTCTTCGTCCTAAGTTCTTCGCTGCTGTTCTTGCGCGCGGTCGGTAACGATTCGGCTGAAGAACCGCCGTCCCTCAACGCGCGCGCGCTGATGTTCTCCGTACTGTGCTTCATCCTGGCATGCGGCGCGGACCACGCGGCGCTGGCCATCCCGCCCCTGCTGTTCGTGCTGGACGCCGTCGCACACGGCAAGGCGGCAGCGGCAAGTCGATACCGAGTCCACGCGCTCTACTGGGCCGTCGGCATCGCGTTGGTGGCCGCTCATATGGCTGCCACTGGACCGCGGATAACGGCGTTGACACCCGCCGCCTTCGTTCCTTTTCTCCATCAGGCGAGCTTCCCGGCGAGCTTGAACCTCTGCACGACACTCGCGCCGCACGCATACTTTCCCGGTCTCGTGCTCCTAGCCGGGGTCGTGCCGGCCTGCGTTGCGGTGTTTCTGATCTTCAGGAAGCCCGCCGCGTTCGGTCTGGCCTGGGTTGTCCTTGCATTCATCATGACGCTCTTCTCAAACGCGGCGTACTCTGAACGCCTCGCCTACTTCCCGCTTGTAGGCGTCGTGTTGCTTCTGCCGTGGGTCTTCACCCTGCTGCGATGGCCCGCAGTGCGGGCTGTCGCGGGCATCGCCGTCGCGGTGCTCCTCATCGCCGCGGGTACCGCCACGTATTCGCGCAACCTGCTTTGGCAGGACCCGATTCTCCTTTGGTCGGACACGGCGCAGAAATCCCCCGAATCGCCGGCCGCCGCGTTGAACCTTGGCAAAGCCTATCTAGCCGTGGGTGAAGCGCTCGGACAAAACCCGGCCGCCGCGGAGGCGCTCAAGGCGGCGGAGGCGTCGTTGCGGAACGCCACGCAACTCGATCCCGAATCCGCCGAAGCGGCGCGCTTCCTCGGCGCGGCGCTGGTACGCGAAGGCCGTGTCGATGACGCGCTCGCAGCGCTGCGGACGTCGTTGTGGCTCGATTCGACCAGCCGCGACACCGCGCTGTACCTCGCGCTGTTGTTCAATCAGAAAGCCGAAGGCGGCGCGAACCACGACGCGCTCGTCGAAGCGATCGGCTACTTCCAGCGTGCGCACGCAATCGCGCCGCTCGAGGGCGATCCGCTGGCGCAATACGGCATGGCGCTCGCTACGATTGGCGATTTCGAGACCGCCGAACCGTTGCTCCAGTGCGCCGTCGGCGGCAATGACGAATCGCCCGTGGCAACGGCGCTGAAAAACGTCCAAGAAACGCTGAAACGCATCAAGACCATCGAACAACAGGCGGCAACGCTTCTTGCCAAGAACCCGACGGATCCGACGGGCCTCAAAATGCAAGCGCAGGCGCTCGTGCTGCGCGGCCATTCGTTGCAGGCCGCCTATGTGCTGGATCGATTGCTCCGTAGCGGCACGCAGGACTTCGGCGAGTGGCTGATGATGGGATGCGTCCGCGCGAAAATGCAGGACCCGGACGGCTTCCTGCGCGAGTGGCCTATGCCGCCACCCGCGCCCGCCGAGGTCAAGTCGCCCTGGGCGGAACTCGCAGCCGCCTGCGCCGCCACCGGCATGTGGGACGCCGCCCAGAAGTATCTCGAAAGCCAGGTGACCATGATGCAAACGGACTCGGCGCCGCTGCTCACGCTGGCCGACATCGCGTTCCAACTCCGCCAGGGCCGGCGAGGCGTCGATTACCTCCGCAAGGCCACTGAGGCCTACCCCAAGAATCCTGTCCCGTGGTTGCGTCTGTGCGACGTGGCCATCGCGGGCAAAGACGCGGACGCCGCGGGCAAGTACCTCGCCGAGGCCGAGAGCCGTGGCGCGGATGCCGCCGAAGTGACCAAACGCAAGGAGCGTCTGGGACAGCCCGTAGCGCCGGGACCGCCTGTCCGGACGATGATCCAATAGCATCGAGAACCGGAGCCGTCTGCTTATGAACACGTGGATGGAATTCTTCGACGTATGCGGGAAGTTCGGTCTGGCGGTTATCCTCGCCGGCGCGATCGGTCTCGAACGCCAATTGAAAGGACGCGCCGCTGGACTCCGCACGCACATTCTCGTGTGCCTCGGCTCCACCTTGGCGATGATCGTCTCCAACGACTTGGCGCGCGAATGGAATCAGACCGGGGCCAATATCTGGCTCGACCGCGGTCGCATTGCAGCGGGTATTATCACCGGCATTGGGTTCCTCGGCGCGGGCGCCATTATTAACGTCGGCAACGTCCACAAAGGACTCACGACCGCCGCGACGATCTGGCTCGTGGCCACCCTCGGGATTTCGATCGGACTCGGCTACCAACTGATGGCAGTCCTGGCCACCGCATTCGGCCTCTTCACCGTCGTCTGCCTCGAATACCTCGAAGAGCACATCCTCCCTCCGTACGAACACTACGCATTGACCATGCGCATGCCGCGCGGCCTGGAGAAGTTTCACGACATCGAGCGGACCATCCAGAAAGCGGGGTTCAACGTCGCGGCCTCGCGTATCAAGATCAACAGCGACGAAAAGCACACGGATATCACATTTGACCTAAGCGCCTCCGCCGGACCCGAAATCGACAATCTCGCCGAAACCCTCCAAACCGCCTTCCCCTGCGCCGAACGGATCACGTTTGAACGCTAAAGCAGGGGCTAGGGGTTAGGGACTAGGGGTTAGAGACAGAGCATGACATTCAGAAGATGCCAAACCTTTGCCGGACGAAATCGCTCAATGACTCAATCTCTCAATCTCTCAATTCTATTCCCGTTTGCCCTAGTCGCAACGTTGGCGCACGCCGATAGTCTGCCCGAGTCGTACCTTCAGTGCGTAGCGAAGTCCGTCGAGTTGTGCCGCGACGACGTCGCAACGATGGCTCCCGCGGCCGAGGCGTGCGCGGACAAGCTTGCGGCGGGAGGCAAGCTGTGGGCGGCCGGACCCGCGCCCTGGGTTAGCGAAATGACAGGACGCGCTGGCGGGATCATGATGATCCGCGCGCTCGGTACGCAGCGGCCGGCGGACAGCGACGTGGTCCTGTTCGCGCCCGAAGCCGATGGCCGCGTTCCCGAATCCTTAAACGACGTCAAGGCGTACGTCGTAGCGTTTGGAGACGGAACAGCATCGGCTCAAGCCCGTTTCAGCGGCCATGCCCAGGAGACGAACATCTCCCCCACGCTGGCCCAAGTCATCCCCGCATGGATCTTCACGGGCGAACTCGTAGCGGCGCTGACACGGCGCGGCAAGATGCCGGTCATGTACGAGACCATCGGCGCGTACGGCGGCTATGGCCGGATGCAGAAATACAAGAGCGGCGAGGTCGCGTTTCACGACGACCTGACGGTCCCGCCTGTTGCGGCAGGGGTTATTGGAAACCGGTTTGCCGACACGGTCGCGGCCATACTCCGGCGCATCGAGCATGAAGAACGAAGCCAGCTTGATCAAGTGGGCGCATGGGCCCGCGAAACGAAAGCCCAGGGCCGGCAGCGTTTCCTATACAGCATGGGCCACTTCATTCCCGGCGAAGTGAGCACGTCAGACATCGCCAAGGCATTTCGAACCGTGGTTTGGGACGCCGGGTTCCGTAAAGACGCCCCGCACGACACGTACGCGTCCGGAGATTTCGCCGTGCTCATCGGCTATCAGCACCCGCCCGAGGAGTTGTTGAAGGCCGCGCGGCCCGCGGGCGCACGAGTCGCCTACGTGTCCGTGCGCAACGCGCGCGATTACGTCCACGACGCGGGCGTAATCTGGATCGATCCCATGTGGGACTGGGCCGACGCGTGTGTTCCGGTCGATGGCTACGACATTCCAATCCTGCCCGCGTCGGGTATCGTCAACGGAGCGATCACATGGGAAATCTACCGCCTCGCTCAACAATGAATGGCACCATTTCAGATAACGTCCGTGTGGGTCTGTTCCGCTATCCGTCAGCTTCTATCGACTTTGCGAGGAAACGGTGCACAAATTCACTGGCCACACGCGTTAACGTCGGACTGCGGGCGAGCGCGCCCTTCATCCCTCATCCTTCATCCTTTCCCAGTTCATCATTCATCATTTATCGTTTAGACTTTCATCTCTTTCCATCTCTTTGATTGCGGCTCCGCCGCGCCGTGTAGGTCCGTGTTCGTCCGTGTTAACGGAGGCCCCTCAATGAACGACCGCCCGTGGGAGACATTCTGGCGCCAGGAGGACAATCGCGACTGGTGGAAACGCCCCGCTCCCGAGATTCTTGCATGGATGAAGGCGCTTTCCCCAAGAACGCATCCGCGCGTCCTCGATCTCGGATGCGGACTTGGCCGTCACGCGATTGCCTTTGCGCTCGCGGGATACAAAGTCACGGCAACCGACGCCTCCGATAGCGGCATCGATTATCTTCAGGATTGGGCTGAGCGGCTTGGACTCGATATCGCAACCAACGTTTGCGACATGCTCGATCAACCTTTTCCGCCAGGCGCGTTCGATATCGTCGTCAGCTATAACGTGCTCTATCACGGCACACGCGAGCGTTTCGCGCAGGCGATTGCACTTGTACACGATCTGCTGCGCCCGGGCGGCCTGTTCTTCCTCACCTGTCCGACGCGCGAAGACGGCAAGTACGGGCATGGCGAGTGCGTCGCCCTGCACACCTACGCAGCCTCCAAGTCAATCATCCCCGGCGACATCCATTACTTCTGCGACCGGCCCGATCTCGAACGGCTCCTCGAACGATTCGCCATTCAGTCCATCGACAAAGACGAAGGCTTCTGGGACAACAAGGGCGAGGCTCAGTTCTACTCACACTGGCGCGCGGTCGTGAAACGAAGAGATTGACGAAGGACTCTTCCAAGTGGGAAGCGTCTTGCGGAAATGGCAATGCTCCGCCTCCCTCTGCGGTCTCTGCGTTGAATAGCCCTTGACCCTCACCATCCGACTAAGAAGTGGGCCGCGCGACGTCCTGCCCCTGTTGTTGGAGCCACGCGAAGCGGCCGTTGTGCGGGACCAAAGGGGGCGATGGCGCCCCAAACCACTTGCCGCGGATGGTATCGTCGAGCTTCTGACGGACCGGGAAGCCCCCTGTAAACATCTTGCTCAGATAACTCTGGTCCGTCTCGCGCTGCATAAGCGAACGGTAGTAGGCCTCTCGTTGATACGCATCCGCCATCGCGACGGTCTTGCCGTTGGGAAGCGGCGTGGGCATCTCGGGCGCGGTCTGCGCTTCGACGCTGCCCGGCGCGGCGCCCCAACGCAATTCGGGCGGCTGGTTCGGATCGAACGAGAGGTCGTAAAGCCGCTGTTCGAGGTCCAGCAACGTCAGGCGTGTCTGATTGCCCGCGGAATTCGTGTACTCGAATACCGTATCTCCGAAGATCCGCTGCTTCGCGCGCAGAGCGGCGTCCGCGTAATCCGCCTTGGTCCAGATCGCATGCTTGTTGAGCGCATCGAGATCGAGATAATTCGGCGTGAGGTCGTACCACGGGATAGCTTCGTCGATGCAATTGAGCAGCGCGAAATACTCATTGCGTATATCGAGGTCGAACGTAGCGGTGCTGTCCGCCCCCCATCGCCCGCCCGCGTTGAACACATTCTCCGAATCGCAGCCTTCCGGAAACGGGATCGGCCCGTTCTCGCGCACACCGCGCCATGCCTGTTGGACACGATCCTCGCGCATACGGAGCATCTCGATCAGCCTATCGGCGCACGCTTGGATGTCGTCCGCCAGCGCGATGCGTTCGGCCGTACGCAGCCGCAGGCGAATGAACGCGTGGAAGCTGTCCAGCGAAACGCCGTTCTCGACGATCTTTCCGTTGGCCAGCAACTCGCGCAGCTTGTCGTATTCTTCCGTCGAGAAACCGAACTCGCGCATCTCGTCATCGGTACGCCAGCGAATTTTCTTGACCTCGCCGTCCTTGTCCGTCTCCGCAATCGGGAAACGATGCACGCGGAAGCCGCGATAGCACCCCGAGTAATCGCCGGGATTAGAAGGCGCGCCGGTCGTGATGCCGGTAACTGCATTGAAACCGTTGTGCGTGTAGATGTCACGCGATGCCGCGGTGGTCGCATCGAGAAACCGCGGCTCGCCGTACCGGTCGATGGTCGCCAGAATCAGCACGTGTCCGTCGAGATAGTACATGCAGCCCGGAAGAAGATGCGCGCGGTCGATCGCGACGGGAAGCGTGTCGGAACGGTCCGAGTTAGCCCGGTTGAGTTCGACGCGGAAGTTCCCCGTGCACGTCCCTCGTACGGCGTCGAGAAAGAAGTCGTGCGGCGACTTGTAATCGAGACAGGAAGCGCTGCCGCCGGGCACCGTATACGCCGCGGTGCGCACGTCGGAACCGTCACACGCGCGGACGTAGCTGATCATCCAAGGCAAGCCGCGGCGGTATGCGTAATACATGCTCAGCGAGACCGTGAGCTTCGCGCAGTCCACAACGCAATGCAGCGAGCGGATGGTGGCAATATCGAGCTGCGGATTGCATGGGTCTCCCGCAAACGCGGGATCGAGCAGGAGATTCGTTTCGGGGTCGGTCAACACGCCTTCCAACTTGGCCAGACGCTGCACTTGCGAACCATGCGACTTGACGAGATAGATATGTTCGAGCCAGTCGGCGAAATGGTGCGTCTCGGCGACGGTCCATTGTCGGTACAGCGGCCACGCGCCGCGGTCGCCATGGATCGACTCCGGGTTCGGGTCTTCTCCCATCGCGTTGCACGCCCAGAGCGCGACGACTCCAAGAGCCGCCATGCACGCAACACGGAAGAGGCGTCGTATACTCATACTCGAATTGAGTCTCCATATCGTTCTGAGCGAAGCGAAGCGAAATGGGCGTTCGATAGCCTTTCCTAATCTCAACCCCCGTGTCATTCTGAGCGAAGCGAAGAATCTCATGCCACGATATCCTTCGATTCCATGCAATATCCCGGATTGAGATTCTTCGCTCCGCTCAGAGCTTGTGAAGAAACTGTGAAACGCGGGCGCTTTGCCTCTTGACTACGTATGCCTGTCATCCTGAGCGCAGCGAAGGATCTCGCTATGTGCATAGGCCTCTGATGCCTATGAGATCCTTCGCTGTGCTCAGGATGACAGAAAGGGCAAAGCCAACCAAGGAAAGCGCAAGACCTTGGTATTCCTTCACACGCTCTCAGAATGACAGCGCGGCGTGTCGCGAGACCATACGTGTTCATCGTTCCCACCTCAAAGCCGCTCCTGCGACATCGGACGCGGCAGGTTCCGGCGGCGGCCCTTCGCGGGAGCCGGCTTCGTGATTTCCGGATCGGGCGCCGCGGCAGGCGCAGGCTGCGCCGCGGGTTCAGGCTTCTTCTCCTCGGCCTTAGCCTCAAGCAACGGCTCGGTCGCATACGACCATTTGCCGACTTGAAGGTCCAGCTTGTCGCGAATCGGATATCCGGCCGTGAACATGGTGCGCAGATAGCTGTTCGTCGTCTCGCGCTGTCCGAGCGAGCGATAGAATCCTTCGAGCTTGTACGCCTCCTCCATGGGCACGCGCGCGCCGCTCGGCACGGGCGTATACATCTCGGGCGCGGAAGCGCGTTCGGCGCTACCCAGCGGCGCGCCCCACCGCAACTCCGGCGGATGATTCGGATCGAAAGACAAATCGTACAAGCGCTTCTCGATATCGAGCAGCGTGAGCGTGATCTTCTCGCCCTTCGAGGTCGTGTACACCATCGACTTCTCCGCAAAGATGCGGTTCTTCTCCGCGACCAGCGCGGCGGCAAGGTCCGCCTGGCTGCGGATGGTGTACTTCTCGAGTCCGGTCAGATCGACCTTGTGCGGCAACATCCCAAACCAGCGGATCGCGTATTCGAGCCAGTCCGCCAAGTAGAAGTACTTCGCGCGGCGGTCGACGTCCGACGACGGCGAACTCCATGTCTCCCAGCGCCCCTTGCCCTGGAAGATGTTCTGATCGTCAAGCCCTTCGGGGAACACGATGGGGCCGTTCGCCAGTACGTCGTGCCATGCGTCCTGCACGAAATCCTCGCGGAACTTGTACGCATCGAGAAGCTCGTCGCAGTACGCCTCCATGAACTTGAACGGGGCGATGCTGTCGACTGTCTTCATGCGCAACCGGATGAGGTCGTGGAAACTCTGCGCCTTGAGTTCGCCCTCGGCAATGAAATGCTTGTCGGACATCTCGGCGACAACTTCGTATTCCTCAGGCGAGAACCCGAACTCGCGCATCTCCTCGTCGGTCCTGCGGCGGACTTGCGTCACATGGCCTCGCGCATCGGTCACCGCGATGGGAAAGCGCAGCACGCGCAGGCCTTGATAGCACCCCATCCATTCGTCCTGCGTGTCGCTGCCGCGCGGCGTGATCCCGCCGACCGCGTTCATGCCGTTGTACGTAAAGATGTCGCGCGTGTCGGTCGTGCTGCAGTTCAGAAAACAGAGTTCCCCGTATTCGGTGACCTTCGCAAGCAGGAGGCAATGCCCGTCCAAATAGTTCGGACATCCGGGCATCAAGAACTGCCGGTTCAGCGCGACCGGCAGCGTGTCGGACTGCTGCGCGTTGCGTGCGTTCAGATTCACGCGGTAATTTCCGGAGGAGAAGTGATTCACGCCATCGAGGAAGAACGCCGTCAACGATGGCGTATTGAAGTTGCTCATCGATCCCGAGGGAATGTTGAACGCCGAGATGCGGATATCCTGCCGGTCGCCCGAAGCCACAAAGCTGACCATCCACGGCAGCGCGCGGCGATACGCGTAGTAAGCCGGCATGAACGCCGTGAATTTGCCGCAATCCAGCGAACTGTTGATCGAGCGAATGATCCCCAGCGGCAATTGCGGATTCGACCCTTCGCCGAGAAACGCGGGCTGCAACAGCAGGTTCATCTCGGGATCGGTAAGGATGCGTTCGATCTTAGCCGTTCGTTGATCGACGTTGCCCTTGGTCTTCAGATTGAAAACGTTCTCGACCCATTCGGCGTAATGCCTAGTCTCGGCGGGCGTCCACTGCCGGCGGATCGGCCACGCGCCGCCGTCGGAACGGATAGACGGCGGATTCGGGTCCTGAGCGGCCGCGAGTCCCGCGATCGTCAATACTGCAAGCAAGGCAACGCCTATGGATATCGGTCGCAACAATCTGAAATTCGACATGCTCTTACCTGTCAAGAAACCACGGGGAACGTCCATCATTGTCGCGATATGCTACCCGAAGGCGGGAGGCACGGGCAACCTTGTGCCGTGGACGGAACAAGGTCTCTTCGACGAAATGCTCAGAGCTTGTGAAGAAATTGTGAAACGCGGACGCTTTGCCTCTTGACTACGTATTGCCTGTCATCCTGATCGCAGCGAAGGATCTCGCTATGTGCATAGGCCTCTAATGCTTATGAGATCCTTCGCTGCGCTCAGAGCTTGTGAAGAAATTGCGAAACGCGGGCGCTTTGCCTCTTGACTACGTATTACCTGTCATCCTGAGCGCAGCGAAGGATCTCGCTATGTGCATAGGCCTCTAATGCTTATGAGATCCTTCGCTGCGCTCAGGATGACAGAAAGGGCGAAGCCAACAAAGGAAAGCGCAAGACCTTGGTATTTCTTCACACGCTCTCAGAATGACAGAAAGGGCGAAGCCAACAAAGGAGAGCGCAAGACCTTGGTATTTCTTCACACGCTCTCAGCATGACATCGCTCCGCAAGAGTGTCACTCTCGCGGAGCGCAGAACATGAAGCAGGTTGGAAACTCAGTCTACGGGCACGTACTGAAGCGCCCCATAGGGGCGTGTGCCCGGGACGAGCCGCGTGCGCGTCTCGTAATATCCGCCGCCGATACGAGCGCCCGTAGCCGGGTCATAGACTTCGGGCACCCAGACCTGATACGTCTCATAGTGCGAAGGCTGCACAACGACCGGCTGAACGGCTACCGGCGCGGGATAGGCATATGCGCCCGCCGTGGCCGCGATCCCGATCAAGTTCACCGCGGCATTCGCAAGCCCGACGTCGCGAATGGCCCTCGAGTATCCGTCGTCATAGCAAGGAGCCGGAACGGCGCAAGGCGCGTATGGCGTTGCGTAGCCCGTGCCGTACCCGCCGTAATACCCACGATTCGTGAGCCCGTATCCAGGGATGTACCCCTTCCGCGCGCCACGACTCGCGTATCCATACCCTTGATAGCCGCTACCCGTTCGGTAGCGTTGATCCCACCCGCGCCCATGATAGCCATTGCCCGTTCGGTGGCCTTGGAACGTTCCGTGGCCGCGATAGCCGCTACCCGAACCGTAGCTCTGGGCCAGACCGCGCACCGCTTCCAGCACGCGCCCGTTGCCCACGCCCTGCCGCCCGAGCTGGCTCAGCAAGCCCGCGCCCGACTGCGCCCGAACGCCTTGCGCCGCATGGCCCGCATGTGCGGCGCGCATGCCGATACCGGCGCCGCGCGCGCTTCCCGCTGCCCGGCCTCGCATCCCATGGGGTTGGGCAAAGGCTGGCGCAGCCGCCATCGTCACGACCGCCAGTACGACGACCGCTTTCCAAACACTCGATTTCATCTCCATTGCCGTTCTCCTCAACGCCGGACGAAACCTGGTTTCGCCGGCTCGTCATCAGACTCTTCGTTGCATGCGCGTTGCCGTACTTCACGCTTTGGTAAAAGCAGCCGTGAGCATTGCGCCCAACACAGCCGCCCAGATTGCCAGGAAGACCGTGCCGGACGAATCGATCGCCTTGCCGGGAAGTCCGCCCCGGCCGGAACTAATAGTCGCTACATGTTTCATGGTGTCGCCTCCTTGTCTTGTCTGCCTCATTGGTCCAATCAATTCGTTTATATTGACTATACTCGCCCGGCTTTTATTCATTACCTGCGCATTCCTTTTCGATGTCCGGGAACCTGTAACAGACGGAGCGAGCTTTTGTCCCTTTTCCCAGTTCCTGCCGCCAAGAATCGACCTCTGTACCACTGTTTGACAAAACCCCATTGACAAATCAAAGCGTTCAGGGTATAAACGATCGGGGAGAGACTGTGGGCGATTGTGGCAAGGCAGGCCAGTCAATTGCGTTTTAGTACGCAGTGGGGAGGGAGAGTCTGTGCGCGCCAATTACCGTTCTCTTATCGCTTCTATCGTGACGCTGTTTGTAATGATGGGAATCGCCTGGAGAGCCGAAGGCGCCCTCGTCGTCCAGCGATTCAGCGACCTCGTACCAGAACCGTGGGCTTCAAGCGCCAGCCTGCCCTACGCATCGGGCGACTATGTGTATTTCTTGGCGAACACGGGAGGCACGGACTTCGAACTCTGGCGAACGACAAAGACGTTTCATGAAGCCATCCAGGTGACGAACTTTGGCGCAAGCGGGTATCGATTGACAGACGGTCCTGTCGCCTTGAACGGCTCTCTGTTGCTCGGGGCAAAGACGGGAGTCAGCTTCGCGAGCCTTTGGACGACCGATGGTGCGCCGGGGAATGCGCGTCTTTTCTGCGAACTTGGGCAAACCGCCTTTGACTCCTACACGTGGGAAGATCCGGCCGTTGCCAACGGTAAGCTGTTCTTTACAGTCACGGCAGTGCCCCCCGACGGGCCCTATCCTGTAAACAGGGAGTTCCTTGTGACCGATGGGATAACTTCGCCGACAAGACTGCTTGTGGAAGGCACCGCATATGTCGGCTATATCAAATATGCCGGTATGAAGGCGGTGGGTGGCACGGGTTACTTCTTCGTCACCGGGGTGCCTTGGGATCATAGCTTGGCGCTCTGGAAGACTGACGGAACGATACCGGGCACAACCCAAGTGAAGACTCTTCCCAGCCTGAATTTGGCAGACATCCGGGCTTGCTACATTATCGAGTCAAGTGGGCTGGCCTATTTCTTGGCGCCAGTCGACAACGAAAACTTCGGACTTTGGCACTCTGACGGCACAGATTCGGGTACCACGGTAGTTAAGGCCATGTTCCACTCGTCACGGGCGGACGGCTTTGACGGGCAGCAGGCGGTCGCTTTGGGAAACTCGGTCTACTTCCTTGTCTACGACAGCGTGACGCAGTGGGAACTCTGGAAAACTGACACAACCCAAGAGGGTTGCACCAAGGTTATGGTGTTGAGCGACAGTTCCGAAAGCAGTCCAAGTTTCATGCTTGTCAACAACGATAAGTTGTTCTTCCTGATGGCCGATCCGGCAAGTCATCACACTGGACTTTGGCGGAGCGATGGCACGGCCGCCGGTACATCGATGGTTGCGGATCTTGGGGCCTACACGGGCTGCCGTTCAATGGACCTGCCCTCGAGCGGTGGGGATATGTTCTTATCCATTGTTCAGCCGGAAACCGGCACCGAGCCATGGGTAAGCGATGGAACCGCAGAGGGCACCCGAATCCTGGCGGACATCAATCCGGGGGTGGGAAGTTCCAATCCTTCTCATTTCATATCGTCGAGTGGCCATGTGTTCTTTACGACAAATTACACCGGGAAAGGCACTGACTTGTATGTGGTTGCCGAAGACGGACCGCCGTTAGTAGCATTCTCGGCTTCGCCCACGCAAGGCAGCGTGCCTCTGGCCGTCGAATTCACGGACGAGTCGCTGTCGGTGGGGCATCCGATCACGGGATGGCTCTGGGATTTTGGCGATGGCGAGTCGAGCACGGAACAGAACCCCTCGCACACCTACGAAGACGACGGGGTATTCAAGGTGACGCTCACAGCCACCAACGACGTTGGCAGCGCCTACGTGACGAAGACATGGTTCGTCACCGCAGGCAACGCGGTGCCGGCGCAGCATGCACCTGGGATGGCGCTCCTTGCGTTGGGTGTGGCCGGCGTTGGGATGGCATTGTTGCGGCGTGTTTGTGCGGGCAGCGCGGCGCAATAGACGTAGTTTGCGTTGAGTCCGACCTGTCGGACCTGTCGGACCTGTCCGACTTGTCGGACGGGTCAGACTGGTCAGACATTCCCAAAGAAGAAAGAGGGCCGGGCGTTGGGGAGTGCGCCCGGCCGGAGGAGGGAAAGGGCTGCATCCTGTTGGGGAACAGGTGCAAGCCCCTGGTCAACAGCCACCATGAGGCCGTGGTTCGTTATGCCGCTTGGGCTAGGTGGCTATGAAAACTCAACTGATTGTCCTTTACGTCTACCGTAACAACCGACCCTTCCGAGATATGCCCTTGCAGTATCTCCATGGCCATCGGATCAAGCACGAGCCGCTGGATCGCGCGCTTCAACGGCCGCGCGCCGTAGGCCGGGTCGTAGCCTTGCTCGGCCAGAAAGTCGCGCGCCGCGGCGGTAAGCTCGACGGCGATGCGTTTCTCGTCCAAGCGTTTGGCGAGCCGTTTCATCTGCACGTCCACGATGCGGCGGATGTGTTCGCGGCCCAGCGAATGGAAGACGACAATATCATCCACCCGGTTCAGAAACTCGGGCCGGAAATGATGCCGCAGCACGCGCATTACCGTTTCGGCGGCTTCCGCTCCGGACACGCCGCCCTGCGCAAACGCCTCGCTACCCAGGTTCGACGTCATGATGACGACGGTGTTCTTGAAGTTCACCGTGCGTCCCTGGCCGTCGGTCAGCCTGCCGTCGTCGAGGATTTGCAGCAGGACGTTGAACACGTCCGGGTGCGCCTTTTCAACTTCATCCAATAGAACAACGCTGTAGGGGCGCCTGCGGATGACTTCAGTAAGCTGGCCGCCCTCTTCGTACCCGACGTAGCCGGGAGGCGCTCCGATCAACCGTGCCACGGCATGCTTCTCCATGTACTCGGACATGTCGAGGCGGACCATCGCGCTTTCGTCGTCGAACAATAGCTCCGCCAGCGCGCGCGCCAGTTCAGTCTTGCCGACACCGGTCGGTCCAAGGAAGATAAACGACCCGATGGGACGCTCGGGTTCTTTCAGTCCGGCACGGGCACGGCGCACTGCGTCGGACACGACGCGGATACCGTCCTGCTGGCCGATAACCCGCTCACCGAGCCGTTGTTCCATCGTCACGAGGCGCGCCATCTCGCCTTCCATCATCTTGTCGACGGGAATATGCGTCCAGTTCGATACGATATTGGCAACGCGTTCCTCGGTCACTTCCTCACTCAGGAAACTGCCATGCTTCTGAACCTCGGCGAGTTTGCCGTTCTCTTCTTCGATCTTGCGATGAAGTTCTCCGATGGTACCGTAGCGGATCTGGGCCACTTTGGCGAGGTCGCCTTCGCGTTCCGCGCGTTCTTCCTCGCGTTTGGCCTCGTCGATCTGCGCATTGAGCTTGCGGATGGCCTCGATGACATCCTTCTCGGCCTGCCACTGGGCCTTCTTCGCAGCCAGGTCTTCGCGCAGTTCCGCGATCTCCCGCTCGATGCCTTCGCAGGTCTCGCGCGAGGCCTTTCCCCGTTCCTTCTTGACGGCAAGGTGTTCGATTTCCAACTGGCGGATGCGCCGGTCGAGCACGTCAATATCGTAGGGCATGCTGTCAATCTCGATGCGCAGCCGCGAAGCCGCTTCGTCAATCAGGTCAATGGCTTTGTCTGGCAGGAAACGGTCCGAGATGTATCGGTTGCTCAGCACCGCGGCCGCGACGAGGGCCGTGTCTTGAATCCTCACGCCATGGTGGACCTCGTACTTCTCTTTCAGTCCGCGGAGAATGGCGATGGTGTCCTCGACGTTCGGTTCGCCAATGATCACGGGCTGGAACCGGCGTTCGAGGGCGGCGTCCTTCTCGATGTGCTTCTTGTACTCGTTCAGCGTCGTCGCGCCGATGCAGTGCAGCTCACCGCGCGCCAGGGCGGGCTTGAGCATGTTCGACGCGTCCATCGCGCCTTCGGCCGCGCCCGCGCCTACGAGCGTGTGCAGTTCGTCGATAAACAGAATGACCGAGCCGGCCGCTTCCTGCACGGAACGCAGAACCGCTTTAAGGCGCTCCTCGAATTCGCCTCGGAACTTCGCGCCGGCGATTAGAGCGCCCATGTCCAGTGCGGCGATCCGCTTATTCTTGATGCTTTCGGGTACGTCGCCTGCGACGATGCGTTGCGCGAGTCCTTCGGCGATGGCGGTCTTCCCTACGCCGGGTTCGCCGATCAGCACAGGGTTGTTCTTCGTGCGTCGCGAGAGGACCTGGATCACCCGTCGGATCTCTTCGTCTCGTCCAATGACCGGATCGAGTTTCCCGGCTTGGGCAAGTTGCGTCAAGTCGCGGCTGAATTTGGAAAGCGCCTCGTAGGTTTCCTCGGCGTTCGGATCGGTGACGCGCTGCGTGCCTCGGATATCCTTCAATGCGGCGAGGACCGCGTCTTTCGTCACGCCGAGATCCGTCAACAGGCGGCCAGCCGAATCCGATCGGCTTTCGAGCATGCCGTACAGGATATGCTCCGTGCTGAGGTACTCGTCCTTCATCGCTTGAGCCGCTTTCCAGCCCGCTTCCAGGGCCTGCTGCGCCTCGCGTCCGAGTCCGGGTTGCGCGGCGCCGGACACGCGCGGCATGGACTCCATCCGCCGGCGTATCTCACCGCGCGCCTGTTCGATCGAAACGCCGAGACGCTGCAAGATAGAGGCGACCGCGCCCTTCTCCTGGCCCACGAGCGCGTCGAGCACATGCAACGACGTGATCTCGGCATGCCCGTGTTGCGAGGCCAAATCCATGGCTTCGGACAGCGCCTCTTGCGCCTTAATCGTCAGTTTGTCCAACCGCATGTTCCGTACCTCCTTGTTCCTTTCAAGACTTTAGTTGAATTGAAACAAGGTTCGTGCCGTTTCGTCGCGCGCTATTTCAAAGGAGTTACGCAGGAACACAGACGGTGCGTGTTTCACGGCGAACCCTATGTGTTTCAATGTGAAACGACCATGGGAGAAATGGAGAAGGCAAGGCACTAGAGCAAGAAAAAACGCGAGCTGCCGGTTTGACCCGGCAGCTCGCGCTGAACGAACTGTAAGTGGCTCGTATCTCAGTTACTTACGGAATGCCTTGCGGGCGCCAAGCGCAAACGCGCCTAACAGGCAGCCCAGTCCAAGCAGCCCGCCGGCCGGCAGCGTGGCGTTGCCCTGCCAGAGGTTGTTGGGGTCTGTCGCTGCGATCACGAAATCGGCCATACTGCCGCCTGCGGCCTGGACTTGGTTGTACTCCTGGACGTTCGTCAGACCGTCGCCGTCAAGGTCGCCATCGGCGGACAAGATCTCTTCCGCAGATTTGCTCCAGCCCTTGAACACGACATACTGGCTTATGCTTGGCAGGCCCGAGAGACCGCCCGTACCCGCAAGCACGATCTGGTTGATCGTGTTCTTCATCGCGGCGCTCGTGCCCATCATAGCCGGAAGGAGATCGGCCACCGCATAGAGGGCAGCGAAGCTCGGGTCTATTCCGCTCAGGGTGGCGACATCCGCGACAAACAGATCTTTGTTCGTCTGGAAGTCACGTGCCAGGCTGGCGTTTGCCCAGTACCACGTATTGCACAAGCAGTACTCAAGAAGCGCCAACTCATCGGCATCGGGCAATCCGTCACCCGGAAGGGGACGAACCATGGCGATGACCTCTTCCAGATACTCGATATCCCAATTGGTCCACGCGGACATGCCCAGCGCGTTCAGCAAGGTTTCCAGTTGGGTCGATATGGCGCCGATATTTGCGGCAAGGAACGGCCCTTGGCCGGTCAGGGGGTCGTTAAACAGGCCATCGTACGCGCAGGGCACTTCGCCTTCGCCCTCGCCCTCGCCCTCGCCCTCGCCTTCACCTTCGCCTTCGCCGGTGCAGCCGTAAGGCCCGCACAGCAGCGACTCGAAGGCATCCGGAATGGTGTTGCCGTTGCCGTCGGGATAGGTGCCGGCGACCTCGATAAGGCCCTTCTGAAGGCCGGTGCCGTTGATGTTGTTCCACTTGCCATCGGTCCGGAGTTCACAGTAGTTTTCGCCCGTACCAGAATTGGGCTCACCGCTATTCCAGTTGGCGTAATTGCCGCCTTGCGCGCTGCCCGTAGATTCTCCAATCCAGAACGTGGTGCCGTTGTCAACCCAGATCCACGTGCCTTCCGTCGCCGCATCGCTTGCGCCGATGTAGACGTCGTCGCCATTGCCGACGGCGAGCGTCGTGCAGAAAGTATTCTCCGCAGCCGAGTTGATGTGCACCAAGTGCGAGGGCGTCGGCACGCCGCCGACGGTCAGATTCTGAGCATAGGTTTCGGCATCCGCCCACGTCATGGCAGTCGGGGTCAGGAGATAGACCTTCTGATTGCCCGCGTCATAGGTGTAGCTGACGTTCGGCACAAGGCAGTTGCTGTCGCCGGCACAGATGCCCGGTCCAGCGCCACAGACCGCTACGCCCGAATTCAGCGCGGCTGAAATGTAGTTTGCGGTATTCATGCTCTGCCCAAAGAACTCATGGGCGTTGTTGACGCCATCGGAATCCGCGTCGCCGCAAGCGGCAAGCAGGCTCTGTAGACGATGGTACGCGGCGTCTTCAGGGGCGCCTGCCGACCAACGAGATCCGTATGACGACAGGGCTGCTATGATTTCTGCGAACACACCCCAGGATCCCTCGCTACTCTCGACTTTACCGGTAGTGCGAGGAAGTACTGGTACGTAGGAACCGTCGCCGAGGGTTGCGTACGCAGCCAACACGAGTTTGAGCGGCGGCACGGTATTGTTGCCAAAGGCCCCAATATCGGTAAACGCCTGGTTGACATTCGGTGTAAAACCATTGTCGTGAACCGTCAAATGCAACGGATGGCTTGTGTTGTTGCATATGGCGGTAATGATCGCGAACTCAGTGGCATCGAGGATGTAATTGACATTATTGTCCGCGGTCGCTGGGTCCACAAGCGCAAACACGCGCTCGCCGCCAAAGGTAAACTGGGAGATCTTCTGCATCCACCCGGAAAAGTCCACTGTGGAGGCCGTGTACGAACCGCCAGGCGCGGCCGGCCAAGTGAACGTGCCAGGCGCGTCGGCAAATGCCGCTACACTCGCGCAGAGAAATACACCCGCGCAAACCAAAACCATGACTTGCTTGACCATTCTTATAATCCTCCCATTACGTTAGATTACAGCCCAAATATCTGCCTCACTGCCTCAAGTGCTTGAAGACTGATTCTCTCGCGGCCACGCCACGCCCTTCAACACCCCAGCATCCCGCAGCCATTACTACGGGCGCCTACCGCAAGGGCATCCTGCCATCTCCACTCCTCGTCAAATTCAAGAATACCGCAGACCCTGCGAATTGTCAAGCCTCTTAGGCCGAAAAATGGATGGCCTCCTCTGCCTTAGCCAATCCATTAAAACACTTTACGCGGCGGGCATATTCCCAAGAAAGGACCCCAAACGCGGTGGATGGCAAGTGTGGGCTGCCTTACCTTCAGGCGGATTCAGCTTGCCGACGCCGGGTCGAGATTAGACCGACTTGCCCATACGCAACCCCCATGTGCTGGGCAACGACCGCGCACTTTGCCTTGAGAATCAAGAAGACGTCTCCTGGAAAGGTGTCGATGGTCTCATAGTTCCCTTGGCCTTTGCCAACGATCATGTCGGCTCGTTTCATTCGATCAAGGAAACGCGCGGGAACCAAATTCAGCGGCGAACCCACAAACGCGCCTCCATTATCGATAACCTTGCATAACGAGGTTAATCCGACCTGTTCGGCATCGCCCATGAGTACATCGTTGATGATGGCCCCCGCCTTGACCACTGCGGTCACGGAGGTGTGGCGAAGCAGTTCCTCGATGAGGATCTTGTCGAAAACGATTTCGCCAGCGTTATCCAACAAGTACAAGAGGTCGCGCGAGGCGGCAAGCGATTCGCGAAAATCCTCGGTATGATCGATAGCAAACCGCTCGCCCATCACCTGGCGGATGGCGGCTGCAACGTCGATGTCGTCCATGTGCGGGATACCAAGGTCGATGACGTTGCCCGCTGCTGCCAGATGGAGTGCGGTCACGATCGGGTCCTCGCTCTGCCGCACCATGGCACGCAACTCGGGCTCGAGAGCGAGGGCAGCCTCGTTCTGCCGGCATCGAAGCTCTCGATAGGGGTCTGGATTACCGGAAAGCCGGGCGGCGGTTTCATAGGCAACAAGCGAAAGCTCGCCCGGCGATTTCTCGATATCCAGGCCGGGAATCGTAGCCACGACCTCGTTGAGCACGCGGCGTTGCACGAGCGGGTCTTCGGTGGCGATCCGCGCGGCCCGCAAGGCCTGGGCGGCGATACATTCCAAACAGTCCAACGTCGCTTTCAATTTGAAACTCCGTGATACGACGGCGGCTTGCCGTCCCCGAGGGTTACTGCACGCGTTCGACTCCCGCCTGCACCGTGCGCACGACCGACGTGCGGTAGTCCTTGATGGCGTCGGCCACGCGTGTGGCCGCGTTCTTCCCTTTGCACACGCCGAACAGCGTCGGACCGCTTCCGCTCATGGCCGCGGCAACGCAACCGAGATCGAGCAATTGGCGTTTGACCTCGGCAAGCTGAGGGTGCCCTGCAAACACAGGATCTTCCATCCGGTTGAACACGGCCGCGGCAAAATCGCCGGCCTGGGAGGCGCGTATGGCTGCGCGAAAACGCGGCGTGCGCCCCGCAAACGGCCTTTCGGCGGAATAGGCAAGCCGGGGGCTGTTGTACACGCGGCTGGCGCTTACCGCCAGGGCGGGATGCACAAGGACGAACCACGTGTCCGGTATGGGCGGCAACGATTCCATCTCCTCGCCGCGGCGCGTGGCCGCGACGGTTCCCCCTGTCACGCAGTAAGGCACGTCGGAACCGATCTCGAGCGCCAGCTCGTGAATCTGGCCGCGCCCCAGGCGCAGATCCCAAAGCGTATTGAGCGCCACAAGAGTCGCGGCGGCGTTGCCCGACCCGCCCGCAAGCCCCGCCGCGATGGGAATGTTCTTGTCGAGCTGGATGCGCGCGCCCAGCGTGCATCCGGTGCGTTCCTTGAGCAGCATCGCGGCCCGGTAGACCAGGTTGGATTCGGTATTAGCCAGTTCTGGAGATGAACATTTGAGTGACACGCGGGACGGTTCGTCCGTGAAGGCAAGCGCATCGGCAAGGCTCACCGTCTGAAAGACGGTCTCGATATTGTGATAACCGTCTCTCCGGCGTCCAAGGACATCCAGATAGAGATTGAGCTTCGCGTATGAACAATAGGTAATCGCGGTCGGCACGTTGTTCCTTCCCGGCGGCCGGCATGCGGCGGCGGGCCTATGGTACTCCGAGGCAGGGGGCGATTGCGAACAGGGCTTCAGGGACTGGGCGCCGGAGTCCGGGACCGCGGAATGAGATTCTTCACGATCAGAACGCCCATAAGGAGGACGGCGATAATCAGCGCGCACCAGATCAGCGCGGTATGGCGTTCAGTCCACGGCGCGAGATCCTTCGGATGGTCGAGCATGGCCAGCGCGCCAGGCTGGACCGTGGGACACGCGGCATCGAGCAAGCCTGGCTGCGTCCGCGCAAGGTCGAAATTGGGCGCCTGCGCTTTCGAGTTGCCGCCGACGAGTTCATAGGCCGCTCCCGGAACGTTCCGATAGATCAAGTTGATCTGGCGTCGCGCGACGCCGGTCGTCTGAACAATCAAAGGGGGATTGTCCGCATTGAAGAGGCGGAGCTGGAGATAACGATAAGGCGCGTAGAGGTTCTCGATGGCCACGCGTTCGCGCAGCTTGCCGTCTTCTTGAAGGCGATAGAGCACGCCGGAAGTGATCTGCTGCCACGGGGCCTCGACTTCGACCTTCTCCTCGCCCCCCTCGATGCGGCGCGAGCTTGTCCGGGTCAACTCGTTGCGTCCGTAGAGTTCGAAACCGCGGTAGAAATAGCCATCCGGGATGCCGAGCGCGACCTTGCTGACAGGGAGATTCCAGTAACCAAGGTCAATATCCAGGGCGGCATAGGCGTGATCTTTGTCCTGGATGGGACCGGTAAGCTTCTTGACGGAAACGGGGACCAGTCCGGGCGCGGACACTACCTCGTGCAGGCACGCGCGCACGGATCGCACCTCGATCTTTCGCGGGTCGTCGGCCATGTTGAACACAGTCAGGCGGAGATAGCGGAAATCGTTCTTTGGAAACTCCAGGATGTCGCGGTCGAAGCAGTGCCCGGGAAACGAAACATCGATCAGCCATTCGTCCTCGGCCACGATCTCCCAAGCCTGGCCGTCGGCACTCCCTTCGATAAGCACCCGCCGTCGATAGTTCGTCTCCGAAAGGACCACCTTGATTTCGTTCTTAAACACGGGACCATCGAAATCGAGGGTCACACGCGCGTGTTGTTCCGGCAAGAACGTCGCGTCGATCAGTTTGACCTCGCGCCATACCACGCGATCGAAATCGTCCACGCGCTCGCGGCGAATCAGGAACGGCGTCAACTCCCCGCGCGCATCGAGCAGGCGCAGGTCGGCAAGCGAGGGCTGCGCCCCGCCGAGGATCTCGTCGGAAAGCGAGAGCGCCACGTACCCATCGTCCGGCGCCGGGGCGACGGGACAGCGCCATGCGAATTCGCTCGTATCGAACGCGGACCACGCCGCGCAGGGAAGCAGAATCAGCGCGAATGCCGAGATCAAGGTTCTCATGCCGAGGATCCTTTCTTCGGGGCTTGCTCGCCCAACAATACGTGAAGGTAACGCTGGTAGAAGAATGCGGCGGTCAGCAGGGCGATGCCGCTGCCCAGCCAGGAGACGATCTGATACACGCGATCAAGTCCGCTGGTGTCGAAGAAGAGCACTTTGGCGATGGTCAGCCCGAACAGCGCGAAGCCGGCAATGCGCCTTGCGCGGACGCGGCTGGCCAGGCCAAACCAGATGAGCGCGAACGCCTGTAACGCCCACGCGGCGCTGATGAGCGTGAGGCCCATGCGATGGGAGAGCCAGGCGGTATGGAAGCTCCAGCGGTTCAGTTCCATGCCGACCAGCACGACCAACAAGGCGTGCCCCGCCATTTCGAACACGAGCGAGGCATCGCGGCGCTGGTCGAGATGCCAGGGGCGCGAGGCCCACCACAGCGCGGCGACAAAGACGAGCTTCGGCAGCATGCCGGCATTGAAGGCCAGCCACGGCGACGGGAAGCTGAACGCTTGAAGGCCCTTGAGGCAAACGACGCCAGCAATCGTGAAACAGATCCAGGCGACGGGCGCGGCGCGCCGCCCTCCCCACCGGCCGGCAACTTTCGCGACGATGACCGAAATCAGCGTCCAAAGGAGAAGGAGCGTGTTGAATTGGTGCGTTGCGCGGCCGGCGACGTCGCGGAACTGGAAGAACTGCCACGCCTCGCAGGACGTTAACAGACCGAATAGCGCAAGCGCCAGCAGCGCCAGGCCGTGCGCGGCGTACGCTTCTTCGGGAATGAAACGTTCGCGGGACTTGAGGAAGATCAACGCGCCGATCGTCGTGAGGGCGATGACCAAGGCCCAAGACAGGAAGGGCACATTGAACACCGGAACATAACGAGCGTGATGCAACGGCAAGCGGTAGAGCAATCCCGCGGCGGCAAGCAGAAGTCCGGCGACACCCGCGGCGCGTCCGAGCGGCTGCCGCATCCAAATGCCCAACCCGATGAAGGCAGTCCCTTCGACTGCCCACACGATCGGCAGGCCGTAGAGTCTGAGCTGAATGGGAACGGCCAGCAGCGCCAGCGCGAGCGCAATGAATAGCAGGCATTGCGCGGTGTAAACGTCTCGGCTGAGCCGCGCACTATAGGTCTTGAACAGAAGGAAGACGAGCAGGGCTTGGGCGATAACGACAAAGCCCAGGACTTGGCGATGGCCCGGAAACAGCACCGAGTAGTAACTGTGCAGCGAAAACGCGGCGTTTGCGGCGATCAGCGCGAGGCCCTCATAGGTCTCGGGAACACGGCGCACAAGGCTGTGCACGAGTGGAATCAGGAGAAACATGAGATAGAACAGGCTGGTGAAGACGAGCGCCGGCGCAAGCTGGTCGGGCCGATAGAACTTCGCGTGCCACGCGGTGTAGATGAGGACCGTGCCCGCGTAGCAGAGCAGGTTGAGCAGGCGCCAGCGCCGGAAGTACGCCGAGCCGAGCGCGACGCAATTAAGGACGGCAATGTACGTGAACAACCCGTAGGGCCGGTTCTCGCCGGTGGACAGCAGCAAAGGACTCAGAAATCCGCCCGCGACTCCAAGAATGGCGATCGAGATGGCGTCGTGCCCGACGGCCATGGCGATAGCGAACAGTGTCACAACCACGGCCGCCGCCATGGACGTGCTGGCGCCGGTGACATGGTAGACCTGAAACGCAAAATAGACGCATAGATAGAACGCCGCGATACCGCCGCCCGTCATGACCTCGAAGGGGATTCGCCACCCCTTGCGGCGGAACCTCTCGCCCGCGACCAGCGAGGCGCACCCCGCGATGACGCCGATGACAAGGCGCCCTTGCGGGCCAATCCAATTGTTGTCGTAAGCATACTTGAGCAGAAACGCCAGCCCGACAAGCGACATCACGATGCCGACCCACCAGATCGCTTTTGTCCCCAGCATCATTTCGATCGAGGGCAGCGACGGCAAGGCCTTGGCACGCGCGGTCTCGATGATGGGTTCGGACGGAATGTACTCTGGGGAAACGGCCTTAACCGGCTGCTGCGGCGGCTTGGGCGGTTCCGCTCTCTCGGCGTACCGAGGAGGTTCTGCCACGCGGGGTTCTTCCCTGAAGGCGGATTGCACCGCGCCTGACTCGAGCCGGACCACGGTCTTCCGAAGTCGCTCAATATCGCGGCGAAGACCGTGGATGCGGATAACCGCGACGATGCCACATATCGACCCGGCAAGAATCGTCAAGGCGAGTAAAGTCAGTAGCGCCGCCATGGCTCTGAGATCTCCTTCGATAGCAGAGACAGGATTATCAAGGAGAGACGTTATGAATCCCCTCGATCCTCTCCATGGCATCCATCCTAGCACAAATCGCCACGAACGGAAATAGGTGAAGATCGCAATGCGCGCCGCGCCGTTTTACTCGGAGCCCGGTGTCCTGGCCGAGCAATCGGTTTCATGAACCAAGTGCCCGTGTAAGGAAAGGAAATAGGGAGATTCGGGAGTCATTGGAGATGGTGGGCAGACCAGACAGATTGTTGTGGATCTGACATTAATAGTTGGGACTCAGAGCTTGTGAAGAGATTGTGAAACGCGGGCGCTTTGCCTCTTGCCTACGTATTGCCTGTCATCCTGAAAGCTTGTGAATGAATCGCGAAACGCCGGTGCATTGCTTCTTGACTACGTTCTAGCTGTCATCCTGAGCGCAGCGAAGGATCTCATAAGCATCAGAGGCCTATGCCCATAGCGAGATCCTTCGCTGCGCTCAGGATGACAGAAAGGGCGAAGCCCGCAAAGGAAAGTGCAAGACCTTGGTTTTTCTTCACACGCTCTCGCAATTCCTATCGCCATCATCTCCTTCATCCCCGTATCCCCTTTCCTTACACGCAGAACTGGGGAAGTATTCAAAGCACTTGAAAGTCATCACACGTGGGAGATTCCCCTATCGCCGCGCGCCTCGATCAGATGTGATACATCGAGCCGGCCTTAGTCCCTTCGAGGGCCTGAGCGATGGTTGTGCCCGCGAGGGATTGAGTGATGGTCTCGCCGACTTCGCGCCAGATATGAGCAAAATCGGGAGAGCCGGAGCTTTCACTGGACGTAACCTGAAGGATCGGACCGTCAACCGCGAGGATGATGTCCAGCAGCGAGATCCCTTCCGGGGGCCGGGCGAGTAGATAGCCCCCTTTGGCGCCACGGACGCTCCGCACGATACCCGCGCGTTTGAGCTGGAGCAGGATGTGGACCAGGAACTTCTCGGGAATGTGCCGGCGGCCGGCAACGGTCTCGATGGTCAGAGGGCTCTGCGCTGGATCCCTTCCCGCTAATTCGAGAACGGCCCGGCATGCATATTCGCAACGAGAGGAGATCGTCATCATACGTTGCATCCTTCGGTAAGCAACGCGGCGCGGACCCGGAGGGCCCGCGCCGCGCACGGTAGGTAGATTAGCAGCTAGCCGCTTTCAGGGCCTGGTCGAGGTCGGCGAGAATGTCGTCGATGCTCTCAATGCCCACGGAAAGCCGGACGAAATCGTCGGTCACGCCCGTGCTCAATTGCTCCTCAGGCGACAACTGCTGGTGTGTCGTCGAGGCGGGATGAATGACCAAGCTCTTCGCATCGCCGATGTTGGCAAGATGCGAGAACAGCTTGACGTTGTCGATCAGTTTGATCCCCGCCGCGCGGCCGCCTTTGATGCCGAACCCGATGATGGCGCCACAGCCTTCGGGCAAGAACTTCTTGGCGCGTTCGTAATCGGGGTGGCTCGGCAGGCCGGGATAGTTGACCCAACTCACGGCCGGATGCTTTTCGAGCCATTGCGCCACGGCAAGCGCGTTCTTCGCATGCTGCCGGATGCGCAACGGGAGCGTCTCAATCCCTTGCAGGAACAGGAAGGCGTTTTGCGGCGCGAGCGTCGGTCCGATGTCGCGGAGAAGCTGGACGCGGGCTTTCAGGATGTACGCGAGCCCCGGCGCCACGGCCTTGTCATGGTTGCCAAAAGCCTGCCAGTAACTCACACCGTGATACGACGGATCGGGATCGACGATTTCGGGGAACTTGCCGTTGTTCCAATCGAACTTGCCGGACTCGACGATCGCGCCGCCGATGCTGGTGCCGTGGCCGCCGATGAATTTCGTCAGCGAGTAGACGATGATGTCCGCGCCCAGTTCAAACGGACGAAGCAACGGCGGCGGCGATACCGTGTTGTCAACGACAAACGGGATGCCATGCTTGTGCGCTACGGCCGAAATTCCTGGGAAATCGTCCACATTGTTCTTGGGATTGCCAATCGATTCCGTGTAGAGCAAGCGCGTGTTCTTGTCGATGGCCTTCTCGAAATTCGCCGGATCGGACGAATCCACGAAGCGCACCTCGATGCCGAGCTTGCGCAACGTGTAGTGGAACAGGTTATACGTGCCGCCATAAAGGTAACTCGTGGACACGATGTTCTGTCCGGCCTGGGTGATGTTCAGGATCGCCATGGTGATGGCGGCCTGGCCCGAGGCGACCGACAAGGCCCCCGTGCCCCCATCGAGCGCGGCGAGGCGCTTCTCGAGGACGTCGTTGGTCGGGTTCATGATGCGAGTGTAGATGTTGCCGAATTCTTTCAGGCCGAACAGATTGGCCGCGTGCTCCACGGAACGGAACACGTACGACGTGGTCTGGTATATCGGGACGGCACGGGCATTGGTCGCGGGATCGGCGACCTGGCCGGCATGCAGCGAAAGGGTCTCGTAATTCACGGGGTTGCTCATCTGCAATTCTCCTTACACGGGTTTATGCCTTGTCAACTTTCAAAAAGGGGTGTCGAGAGGTAACGCTCCCCCGAGTCCGGGAGAATGGCCACGATGGTCTTGCCTTCGTATTGATCCTGCGCCGCGAGACGAGCCGCCACGGCGACCGCCGCGCCGCAACTGATGCCGCTGATGAGGCCCTCCTCGCGCGCCAAACGCGTGGCGTATTCGAAGGCCTCCTCATTAGAAACCTGTGCGACCTTGTCGACAACGTCCAGGTCGAGCACGTCAGGTTTGAACCCCGCGCCGATGCCCTGGATCTTGTGCGGGCCGGGAGCGCCGCCCGAAAGCACGGCAGATGCCGAAGGTTCGACGGCAACGCTCTCGATGGGCTTGAATTGCTTGATGTACCTTGAAATCCCCGTGATCGTCCCGCCAGTGCCGACGCCGGCCACGAGGACATCGATCTGCCCGTCCGTGTCGTTCCAGATCTCCGGCCCGGTGGTCTCGAAATGGATCGCCGGGTTCGCGGGATTCTTGAACTGCTGCGGAAGGAAATACCCGGGGTTCTCGGCGGCGATCCGTTCGGCTTCACGGATCGCCTCCGGCATACCGCCCTTGCCAGGCGTCAGAATCAACTGCGCTCCGAACGCCCGAAGCATGTTCCTCCGTTCCAAACTCATCGTCTCCGGCATGGTCAGGATGAGCTTATAGCCCCGCGCCGCGCAGACGTAAGCCAGCGCGATGCCGGTGTTTCCGGAAGTCGGCTCGATGATCGTCCCGCCGGGCTTGAGCACCCCGCGCTTCTCCGCATCCCAGACCATGGCCGCGCCAATACGGCACTTGACCGAATACGCCGGATTGCGACCTTCCACCTTGCCGATAATCGTCGCCTTCAGTCCTTGTCCAATCCTGCCAAGACGGACCAACGGGGTATTGCCAATGCTGTAACTAGCGTCTTCAAACACCCTCATAGCGTGTCTCCTTCTAGACCACTCGTCGCATTAATCATCATTATTATAACCGAGTTTATAATGATTGTCAAGTATAAAATTTCCAGGCCCAAGCAGAGCGGAGGAAGCGCGAAAATGCCAACACTATGTAGTAATACTATGTGATTATAGCGTTGTAATATAATAATCAGCCGGACTGCGGCCTTGCGATTGAGAGTTACCCGACGCCGGACCACACCCCATTCCCTGCCCAAGATTCATAGGAAACGCCTACGTCAGCGTCCCCGCCATCGCCCCCACTCCCTCAAGACTCCCCGTACCCACTGCGCGATCCCGGCGCTACCTACGCGATCTCTTCATAGCCATGTAGCTTTTTGATGCGATTGACCTGCACAACCAGTCAACTTGAAAAAACGCCCCGTATATGCTAGAGTAAAGTTGCCTCACAAAAGGTTGCGTACCCGTAGTTCAATTGGATAGAGCACTTGGCTACGGACCAAGAAGTTGGGGGTTCGAGTCCCTCCGGGTACGCCATTTATGACTTGATGTAAGTACTCCTGTGATGTCGGGAGTGCTTTTCTTGTTTTCGCCCCTTTCCAGCAACGCCATTACCCCTGCTGTTTGAGCCGTAATCGTCACTTCCTCACCGTCCACAACGATTTCCTTGAGCAGGATGTTGAGATACCGCTTGACGAGACCCGGAGTGCCGGTGAGAAAGACATCCCGGAGGGCCTGTTGAATCTTGCGGATGTTCGCCTCCGTGGACAAGTGCGGGGGCAACTCAGTCGGCATAGTCCGTCGTTCAATCTCAAGCTGCAACGCCACCTTCTCGGCCTTTAACTCGGCAATCCGGTCCGCGAACAGCTCCTTTTCGTAGTTGCTGTTCTCAAACGTGTCGTAATACTTCTTCAGCTTGGCGGCGACCTCATCCAACTTGGCCCTCAACTTCCGAATCGGCTTCTCCCCTTGGGCCAGACTCCGCCGGATTTCCTTGACCAGGTCCCTTATCTTGTCCACGCTGAAGGCCCAATCGACAACCAGGTTCAGGACGAACTGCTCGAACTCCGCAATCCGAACCCGCTGGCCTGGACAAGCCGAAACACCTTCCCGAATGGTCCTCGAACACCCATAGTACCTGTACTTGCCGCCTTTGCCGGTTGACAGGGTCATTGCCGAACCACACTTACCGCACTTCAGTAAACCCGTCAGGAGAACTTCGCTGGACAGACCCCGCCCGTTGTTCAGAACTTGTGTTCGGGTCTTTCTCAGGGTCGCTGCCGCCTCAAAGGTTTCTTTGTCGATAATCGGCTTGACGGCAATCTCAATCCACTCGGACTCCGGCCGCATACGCTTATTATGGGTGTCGTGCTGGTTAAAGAAGTATCTCCCGATACAAACGGGATTCTCGAGGACCCGAAGCACGTAGTTCTTGCTCCAGCCCGTCTTGTACCGACGTGAACCACCTGCGTCATTGAGCACTTTGGCGACCTCGACGGCTCCCAGACCGTCCACAACGTGCATCTCGAAAATTCGTTTGACGATTTTGGCCTCCTCCTCGTCAACGTCGAGCACCCCCTTCACGTTGCCTTTCTCATCGGTCGACTTGACGACCTTATACCCGAACGGCGCATTTGAGCCGTTGAAGTAGCCACGCCGCGCATTTTCCCTCATTCCCCGTCCCACATGAAACCCAATCATCCGGGATTCATGCTCATCGATTGCCGCGAAGATAGTGTCGAGTAGATTGGCCGTCGGCGTGTCCGGGTCTCCAGTTTCCTGATGGATGGCAATGACCCGGATGCCGCGCCGTTGCAGCCGTCGTTTCCAAACCCCTGCGTCAATGGCGTTGCGGAAGAACCGGGAAGTCGTCAGGACAAGGATGGTGTCCACGTCGATGACGCCGCTCTCAATGTCGGCCACCATGTTCTGAAAGACAGGACGGTTGTCGTCTGTTGCGGAAGCCCCTTCTTCCTTGTATTCTTGGGCGATTTCGTAACCGTTGAGCTTGCAGTAGGCGTAAAGCTGCCGGAGTTGGTCCGGTATGGACAAGTCCTTCTCAGCTTGCCTGACTGTGCTCACCCTGACGTACAGGGCTGCTCTCTTCGTGTGTTCCATCTGAATTACCTGTCTGTATAAGTGACATTATATACGAAGGGAGCACCTGGCACAAGAGGTAGATTTCCTCTTTTCGGATTGGGCGCGGATTTGGCGATTTGATAGTTGCGTGCCAGTTGTTCATGGGGAAATTGTCGAGTTTCGCTTCCTGCGGTTTAGAGGGAGGGCCGCCAGCGCCAACTAACGGCCCCAGGGGATTGCTACTCAATACATCAGTCGTCGTCCACGCCGCCATCATGGCAGCCAATCATCACCCTCTCATGCTCGTCGATTGCCGCGAAGATGGTGTCGAGAAGCTGGGCTGTCGGCGAGTTCGGGTCCTCCGTCTCTTGGGTAATGGCGATGACGCGGACGCCATGCTTCCCGAGTTGCCGCTTCCAGACTCCGGCGTCAATCGCGTTGCGGAAGAATCTGGACGCAGTCGTGACGAGGACGGCATCAGCGGAAACCTGTCCGCTTTCGACGCTGTCCAACATTTCCCGCAATCCGGGTCGATTATCGTCTGCCCCCGAACAGCCTTCGTCCTCGTACCGGGCAGTAATCTCATGGTCGTGTTGTTGGCAATACTCTTCCAACTGCCTAGCCTGGTCCGTGATGCTGAGATCCTTCTCGGACCCCGTTGTTGATGTGCGCGCATAGAGCACAACTTTCATGATACTTACTCCCTTCCGGTTGGTTTGCTGAGGTGTGTTTATGGGCCGCCAGCGCCGCGCCGACGGCCCCAGTCGCATGTCAATTACCGAAGTTGCCCCCGACGAAATCCGCTACAGGTTCACTGGAACTGACCTCGAGGTCCTCAAGGGCCTCTCTCACGAAATGAAGGGCGTTTCGGAAACCGTAGAGGTATTCACGGTTCATCTTCGTCTTGCCCGTCTTTTCATCGGTCGTCGTGAATTGGGTACTGGCTCCGTACACCTCGTAGACAGAGACGCCAGGACCTTCTGCCGTTAAAACCAGCACCTCACCGCTGGGGAGCGTGCATTGCTCGTCGATAAGTTTTGCCAAGCCAGGAAACGAATCGTCGTCGAGGAGGTGATACTCCTTGCCCTCAAATTCGATTCGATTCTTGTTGAGGTGCGTTACACCCGGCCACGTGACTTCATAGCGACCGCCTTTTCCATTCGTTACACTTCCGATAACGCTTTGCATGTTTTCCTCCTTCTTTCTTTCTGTTCATTAAGTGGCCGCCAGCACCATGCCAGCGGCCCCGTGTTCCCGGCAGTTAAGCCGCACTTGCGCCAACACGAAGTCTCATCATTGACTCTCGTTGAGCAACCGTGAGGGCCTTACCCTCGCCCAGGCGTTTCCGCTCAATCCTGACTGAAAGCAGCACCTGCCTGTCTGAGCCGTTATCAGCGATGTCGTCCAGCTTGCGGGCCAGTGTGAATTGCTTGTGATGCCATTCATGGATTTGGCGGTAGTATTCTGATGGAATCAGAAAGCACAGCCCTTGAAGTCCCAGGCTGTGCAGCACGCTTAGCGCCTGCGCCGCATCACGATTCCGTTCCGCCAATTCGTGAAGTTCCTTACGAAGGTCCTCCGTATTCACCTCAGTCTCCTTTCATCGCTTGGCCTCGTAGTTCGTCCAAACCCATTTGGGACTACTCTCTGGGCCGTATTGTTGTGTTGAGGGCCGCCAGCACCACGCCAGCGGCCCCGTGTTCCCGGCTACCAGACCGCCCATGCGCCGACACGAAGGGCAGTCAATCCCTATAGCCGGGTACTGACTTCGGCGATGCCTTGGGCCACAAGGCGCTCGCGGTGAGCCTTGATTTCGGCATAGATGGCGGTTGTCCTTGCCTTCGCCTGTTGCCACGCCGCATAGGCCAAGTCTGACGTACCCGACCCATGCCGCATAACTGCCCGGCGAAAGGCTTCGCCTGTCTCGACCAAATCCCGTTGAGCCTCCGCATGTCTTTCGTAGAGAGACAACGATGTTTCCCTTTCCTCTGCCTCTCCGCTGTTCGCCCCACTGGTTATCCGTATGCCTTCCGCATGATGCTTTTTCATATCTTTTCTCCTTTTCTCGTTTAGCTCTTGAGATTCCCCACGCCGTTTGAGGGGTCCCTCAGCTCTTTCTGAAGAGAAAGCACCACATAGCCTGTTTACAACCCACAAGAAACCACAAACGTTGTGGGGTATGAGCGTAGAGATGGCTTTAGAGTCAAGACGCGGAGATGCTTGAGTTACTCGTGCGGTAGCATGCCAAAGTATGGCGGTGGGAAGGCCCTAGTTGTCTTCAGTCTCCCAGACAAGGGGCTGCTTGGTGGCATAGAAATAGTCATCATCAGTCGTGATGGCTTTGTCCAGATGATAGGCTATCGGTGTCTTCTCCGGTGTAAGCCTTACACGTGTTAGCTGCCTTGCCTCACGCGAGCAACCAACACTCTCCAGTTCCTTTGCGCCGATCTTCAGAATGGCTCTACGAATCGCCGTCGTTGCGCGATTTGCGAGAGAAGTGCGGATATCACGGAACTGGTTATGAAGCTGTTTCATCATATCTTCCAACTCTACGAGGTCTTTTTCAGTTACGGATGTACCAATCTCATTCAGGTCTTCCTTGGCCTCTTCATACTTCTCCCGGAGCTGGCGGAAATACCTGTCATCCATCACTTGGGTCCATGGAATTCCATCCTTGGACCGAAGAGGTCTACCCAGAACTCGCTGAGCGAAATCCAGGACTTCTCTGAGATGCTCGCTGCGGGGCAGGAACCTCACCCTTTCGCAGAGCGCCATAGCTGTCAGCCGCTCACCGGGTCGTAACCTCAGTAAGGCTTGGACGTAAGGCAACTCGACGGAATGATCGAGATATACGGATTTCCTCCCCATCGCGATATACCACTGGCCGTGTCCCCGCTCTCGATAGAACGCCGTGACTGATTTCTTCTTGTCCGACGTTGATGTATTGATAGGTGCCTCCTTCCGCTTTCGACTTGGCCATGCTTCGTCAAGTATGCAGGCCAAAGTCTTAGGACACATCAGGCGGCGATTCTCCAAATCCAATAGAAATACTTGAGCGATCTGCAACTGAAGCGAACTACGCCAAACGGTTTCAATCTCGGGTTTCTCTTCGCACAACTCCAAGAAGGCCATGTCCCAGTGTTCTGGTTCTGGTGATACTATAACAAAACTTGGTACAGTAGTGGTCTTCTTGCCTATTGCGGAGGCGAGAATCTTCTTATGAACTGGAGCATAGCCGACAGCGTTATCGGGACGATCTTCATCACCTGTGAGCAACGAAAAGAGGAAGTGAAATCTGGTCCGCTGAAAAGACGTGCATTTTTCAAACATCCAGGTCTTTGGGCCTATTGCGCTCGATGGCGGAGAACCTTCGACGCCCAGCAGGAACATAACTCTTTCAAATAGCTTGCCGGTGTCAAATAGAAACATATCAAGTTCCGAAGAAGAAGACGACTGCGCAGGAGACATGCTCAATTGCTCCGCGCCTTTTCCGCTGCCATGGCGTTGGTCCAGCCGCTGCTTTGCTCTTATAAGAGACCACCTCGCCAGATATCGATCTTCATTGCGATATCGCTGTAATTCGTTTCGTTCATGCCTGTTGATATAAGAGGCATGTAATCCAAGTGGTGAGCCACCAGAGTCAATACCGCCTGGCCCCCATTCGGCATCGGCCTCGGTCTTGACGAGGAATTCGCGAACGAAGTCGAAATGAAACCCCATTAGATGTCTCCACATATATCTGGGCAATAACAGATTGTCAACTATGCTCAAGCTGTCCCAAATCCTATAAGTACCAAGGGTTCTCAACTCGTGGAGTTTCATCACTCTTCCTCTCTTTTCATGCGTAAGAACGGCATTTTCTCATGCTGTAAGACCCGATTTCCAAATACTTCTTCTTTGCCAGCCCGTCATTGGAAACCGTCTTCTTCTCCCTGACTCCCTGCTATTGGGTCTTTACGAAAACATGTATCCCACAACTCCTGTGGGGTGCCGTGGGCCCCACACTGGCCGTGTTGCCCTATCTAAGCGAGGGCGATGGAGCCCGAACCTAGGAAGCAGGGCCAAGCGAGGCCGTCGGCCAGAGCTTCCGGGTCAACGCGATTACATGGCGGCCTTAGAAAGTGAAGCTTTATGAAGAAGCAACACAACATCGTAACGGGGGCGGCACCTCCTAACACTGCCCCACCAATCCCGGTCCACGAGGTCGAAGCCTCCGGGACCACCGTGTCCGAAAGTGCAGACGCGGCAACAGAAGCGACCGTCGCTAATGGCGGCGGACAACGCCCGGCCCTATCCGAAGACCTGACCGAGTTGGCCTCGCAGGGAACGACCGAAGCGGCTCCGACGGAAACCGTGCAAACGGCGGAAGAGGCAGAAGTCCCGTCCGAATCCGCTTCCGAAGAACAGGCTGCCCCGGAAAACGCTTCCGAGATGGCCGTAGCTGACGAAGAGGCCGTGCCGGTCGCGGACGTTCCTGCCGAAACGGACGTGGCCACCGAGTCCACTTCTGCCGAGGTCGTCAGCGCATCCGGGACAGCGGAGGTCGCAAACGAGTCTGGCATAGACCCGGTCACGGGCCAAACGCACGGTCCCATCGAGTTTGAAGCCAATACGGACCCCATTGAGCCAGAAGAATTTGACGAGGCCGATGAGCAGTTGACATCCGCCGGGGACTCAGGCTCCTCGGATGAGGTGGAACTGCAGAAGATCCTGGCCGTTCCAATCGTCATGGAGCGTACCCCGCGAATTCTCGAGGCCCTCCAGAGGGAGAACAAGTCGCAACTTCAAGTCGGCATCGACCTATACGAAGTTGGTGACAAGATTGGCGAGAAGTCGTTTCGGACATGGGTAGCCAAAATCCTCGAAATTGAGGATAAGAAGGCCTACTACCTGCGGTCGGCAGGCAAGATGTTCGTGGTGCTGGTACGGACACACAAGGTCCGACCGGACCTGGCTGCCGATTGGGGTGTTCAACGCCTCGTCACGCTTTCACGATTCCCTGAAAAGAGCTGGCGTGTGGATGGACATCAGGTATTTGTGTCCGGCAGCAACGGGGAAGAACTCCTGGCGGACTTGAGCAACGACGAGTTGCGCACACGGCTCCAAGAGGCCAAAGAGGAAGAGGCGGGCGGCAAGCCTATCGCCAGGCTGAAGAAACGTTTGGCTGCCATCGGTGAAAACCGGATGCGGCCCGAAATCGAACAGCAAGTGGCCCCTATCAGGGACGTTCTTCAACCCCTTGTCGACACATGGTTGGAGGACCTGGACAAGCAGATTGAAAGAAAACAGAAGGCTCTCGATACCGCGAAAGAGTCCCTCAAGGACCGTGAGCAAGAGTTGCTGACACTCCAAGTGGAAAAACGTGATGCTGCTTGGTGGCACGAACTGCTTCACGAGAACGAGGACCAAGCTGCTTCTGGCGACGTTGAACGTCGTGCTGGCGTGGAGCGAAAAGCGGCCGCAGCCGCAGCCGCGAATGCGGCCAAAGCCCGTCGTCAGACCATGCGGCAATCCAGTCAAACGGCAACGGCTTAACCTCAACCGAACCGGCCTGTAGTGGGTGCACGTAACGGCTCACTACGGGCCGTTCATCATCAGGAGACAGAAATGAATACGCAAATCAATCAGCATCGTCCCGCCAACTTTTTCGCAGCCTGCCTTCCCGGATTTTCGTCACACGTGAACACAGTCATGAAGCAACATTCCGGCTACTTGACCATCGAAGGCCTAAACCTGTTCCTCCGCAATACCGTCAACAAGCACCTGCTTAGTATCGGCACTGTCATGGAGGATGTCTGCTTCGATAAGGCCCGAAGCGTCAGCCGGAAGCATCTTCGGAAGTTTGTTGAGATACTGGAGCATATCCATGAAAGGCTGCCGCTGGAAAGTTGCGAAGTGGCCATCGACAGCGGCGGGTTCGACATGATTCAACAGGGGAGACTTCCGTCCCGCCTGTTCCTCGACTACATCAAGTTCTATCACGAGTTTTTGGCTGGATATCCGAACCTGTTCACTTGGGCATTTCACCTCGACCTTGCTCCCGGGTACTCGCATTGCCCGTTCCGAGACGAGACTGAGATGAGCAATTTCAACTACACGTCGTACGCCGCAAGTGAACAGCTTCCGCCGAACGTCCGCAGTCGCATGATTTACATCCATCATTTCCGCACACCCGCGATTCTTCGGGTATGGCGGAGGATGTTGTTCCAGGAGCGGCTTGCCGACCAGTTTACCAACTTCTCCACGGGCGGCCTGGCAACATCCCCGGAGATGACTCAGTTGCCCTGCATCGCATACGTGATTCCGCTCGTGGATATTCTCCACTACGCGAAACTGGAGCGGGGTTTGTCTGAGTTCCGGTTTCATATCTTGGGTGACAGCGACTGGAAGGCCCTCCTGGTGCATGCCATTCTCGAGAAGCATATCCAAGCGGCTCAAGGTTTGAACGTGACCCTGACATATGACAGCTCCAACCTTTTCAAAACTGTGGCCTTGGGCCGCTATACATTTGCCTTTGACGAGGAGGTGGAGCGGATATCGCTTCGGTCAGACAGCTTGCACAAGGAATATCCTGGAAAGGGTACGGGCGAGCATTTGTTTTACGAGACGGTCAACAACGCGGTGGTGCCCCACGGTATGCGGCCTCTGTCGAAAGATACCGACCCGCTCTACGTGGGCGGAAGTCTGACTCCTTTGGCGTATACCTATGCCTTCCTTGCCCAATTGGCCATGTTTCAGGACGTGGAACGCCATTGCAAGCAGGAGGCCGAACGCCTGTACCCAATCTATGCGGCGGGTGAAGTGAAGGACTTTGAGCGCCGGGTCGCGGTCAGCCTCTCCCGTTTACACTCAGGGTTCACGTCAAAGAACATTCCTCCGTATGCACATCGTCTCGTGGAATCGCTGCGAATACTTGAACAGCTCGACCTCGATTTGGTTGAGAAACTCGTTGGACGGATGCCAGAGGAAAAGGCATTCCAAATCGATGACCTCGGCTTCATGACCTTCTGAGGTCGCTGGCGAGTCCATTCCTACGGCGTCTTGAACCCCGTTGCCCGCACATGTGGGTTTCGGGGCTCTTTTTGGGGCACTTTGCGAAACGGCATTGAGGCCGAAAAGTCATTCCCGGACGACACAATTTCCAGAAAACGACAAAAAGTTTCGTACCAGTACGAAACTCCAGCCCATTTTGCCAAAGCCTTACCGCCGGAACGCCTCATCCAGCCAGTGAACCATTTCCCGGCACCGAGATTTGGCTCTTATCTTTCCTGACTTTTTCAAAGTCGCGGAGGACAAATAAACAAATAAACGGAAAGAGCCATATCGGCTATGTCGCGTGGACGTGGCAATGCCAGGCTCAACATTGAACAAACAAATAAACACTTAACAATACGGGGAACAAGCCTTATGGCCAAGAAATCAGCAAAAGACAAGAAGAAAGCACGTGCGCGCAATGCGTGCAAAATGAATGTAGCACGGAAGAAAAGGCTTAACCTCAGAGTTCAGCCGCTAGTAATCGGAGTAAACAAGAACTATGCCCCGAACCGTTTTGCCGAACTTGTCGTCTCTGCGGTTCAACAACTGGACCTCTCAGACCCGGAACTTTTCCCAGGATGGTTTGCGAGAGTGGCGACGATTCATGCGCATCTCGGAGAAGATGCCGCTATCGAGGCTCTGAAGCCAGTCTATGTTGAAGAACTGATAAGTGGCAGATTCCAGGCAAATACGTTTGACCAATTCTACGTTCTCGAATACGTAGCTGCGATTGGCAATGCTGTATATCGTCTCATTTCACAGGAAGAGCGCCGACGCCTGTTTCCTCAACACAGCTTTCAGGTCTTTCCCGGCAACAACGGCACACATTTTCTGGTCTGGCTTTCGGTTCTCGGGTCGACAAAGACATCTAATGGTACGGCCTACTTTTCGCCCCGGAAGCCGACGCTAGTAATTGATGGTCGTCCTGTTGTGCCGTCTTTCCATGGCCACGCCATTCAACGGATGGGTGAACGGAAATTCGACAATCGAGACACTTACCTTTGCTTGGGCGATTACCACGGGATTATTCGTGATTGCATCCACTATGAGCCTGTCGTTCTGCCGGACGGCCAGCCTGCTTTCACGCTCTTTGACTCATGCAATGAACCCGGCTTCAGGAGTTGGCAGTATGTGAGGCAAGTTCTTGGAACGCATGAGCCGGGCAAGACTTATTACTACAGGCTCGGCTACTTCCCTGTGCACCTCTCGGATGACTTTGCCGCAGCCAAGTCGATGCTCCTTCCTGGATATCGTAATACGCCCGAGTATGACCTCCTAAAGAACAGCTCGCTTCCGTATCAGCAGAAACGGGCGATGATGCAGAAACTTGACGGGTGGACTGAGAATCGCTTGATGGCCAACCTCGATTTTCCACTCATCAAGTTCTTCCATGATGGCGGCATACCGCAAGTCGTCACAAGCAACATTCCTTTCTTTGAGTATTCGCTGGTTCATGGAATGCCAACCACGGCTGCCAGACTCAGCCAAGGATAAATTATAAAACAAATAAGTAGTTCAACATGGGAGGTGATTCAATGATTCAAAACACCATTCCTGACCGCAAGGTCCCTGTAAGCATGTCCTGTCCGCCAAGCCTGTCTGTTTGGCTGGAGAAGACGCAGGGAAGAGCGGACGAACGTAAGTGTAGCTCAAAGGGAGCAGGCACAAACTTTGGAGGAGAAACATACTGATGAAAAACACAAGTAAGAAGTCGCAATCAAAAAGCAGGACGTTGCCGCTCGAAATAGTCGCGTCGTCGCAACCGCCAAGTTTGAAGGCAATCTTGTCAACGGAGAACGTCATTCTGTTGGAAGTGCCCGCTGATGCCACGGAGAACGAAGTTCCGATGATAGTGGCCGTGGCGGAAGAACTACTGCCCGAACTGCCTCCAGAGGCGGCGGAACTGAAACGTATCGAAATCAAGGACCCCGGCATCTTTGATTGCACGCATATTCTCAAGCGTGACCAGCAGGGCGAACTACGCCTGGATTTGCTTGTCAGGACGGCTGAGGAATGCATGACGTTGTTCAATGCCATGGGCGTCAAGCACCGCACCTCATTGTCGGGCGACTAGACCCGCAAGTCGTGATTGGGTGCACATGTCGGGCCTGAGAAATCTGGCTTTTCTCAGGCCCTTCTTCTTTGAGAGAAAAAGGAAGAGGCGTTGGAAAGAGCTATCTCTCGCTGTCTGAGGGCCTTGATGCTGGCATGTTCAAGAATTGCCAAGGACGGCCAAGGACAAATAGTTAAACAAACATTGGCGACTAGAACGCCAAATTGGAGGAATTCATATGAGTGAAAAAGACGTAGTAGACCGCAAGGTCACCATGACCGTGTCCTGCCCGCTAAGCCTGTTCGCTTGGCTGAAAGAGACACAGCGAAACATCTCGGCCTTCGTCGTCAAGGCGATTGAGGCTGCGAAGAAGACTGGCGAGGAAAGGGAAACAAGACGATGAACGCGGAATCGAACAACACAACATGCGTTGAGAATGAGAGTAGTTCTAAGAGCAGCGACACCATCACACTTAACATAGGCGAGCATACGCAGTCTCACGCGAACGGCCCGTGCCAACTTGAGCTCGTCATCGACGCAAGCGTAATCGCGAAGAAACAGATTAAGGTAAATGACATTCCCGCGGAGAATCTCTTCTTCGAGAATCTATGTGATTTGGGTTTCTTTGCCGACTCCTGTCTAAAGAACAATCTCAAGTTTTGGATAGAAGGATGTAAGCGCAAGAACGGTAATCCCACGAAACGGGATTACATGAGACCCGAACATCCCCGCTGGATTGAATTCCTATACAGGCTTTGTCTAGCGCTTGAGGTGAAAGTGTGTCAAGAGGAACCAGGAAAGACTTCATGGTGTTGCGACCGCACGCTTGCAACTGCGAGACGAGTAGCTGAAGAGGACATGGGTGAATTCTTCGATGAAAGCGATTTCGGGCCTCACGGAGCCTTTTGCTCCTGCGAGATTCTCCTCAACATGTGGCGCGATGAGTAGGCGGAAGAATGCGAGTCCAGGCAGGTAGTTGAGAAGAGCAGAAAGCAAACATCAATTACCGCCGTTACGTGAATAACCGGGCCTAAGGATTCAGCGTCCTTAGGCCCTTACTTTCTTGAAAGGAAACGTCATTATGAATGCACTATCATGTTCCACGTTTAATACTTTGTCCCAACCACGCCTCGCTGTCCGCGCCGAAGTAATGCTGGACAGGACGCAATACCAATCGAAACCACCCAAGAAGCAACCTTCATGGGTGTCAATCAGCAATGCCCTTGCCAACAATCGCGAATGCGTGTCCATCGAGGAGTTGGCAGCCTTGCTCACTTCAGGCTGCTCCTTCTGTCCCGGCGTCTTCTCCGGTGGAAAGAGAAGCAATGACAGTTGGGTTCAGCAGCAGGTATTCGGCCTCGATTTCGACGGCGGATACACGATTGAACAGTTCCAAGAGGATTGTCTCAAGTGGAGAGTCCAGCCCGCCTTCGCGTATCCGACCTTCAACCACTCCGAAAACGACCATCGTTTCCGTGCCGTCTTCGTCTGTGACCACGTCATAACGGACATCCGCCTTCGCAACCTCGTGCAAGGGCAACTCATGCTCATGTTTAGCGAACCTTGGCAAGGCAGGGGTGTTGACCAGCAATGCAAAGATGCGGCCCGTTTCTTTCTCGGTACAAACAAGCCGCTCATCTCGGAGTCATTCTCGTCTCGCATCAATCCGATTGCCCTCCTGAAGACCTTTCTCGCGAACAAAAAGCTAACCAACCCCGCGCACTACTCCGGTTGGGTCAAGAAAATCGCAACCGATTTTCACGTCGCCTTGCGCAACCGTGAGCTTGGGGTAAGTTTGATTGAATGGTTACCATCACCTTCTCATGTCGGCCAAGTTGGTGAGACCACCGTTGGAGTATATATAAACAATGCTCCAACGTCTGTTTCACCAGATTCCGTTGACGACACCGTAGTGGTGCTGAATGATGAAGTCTATTCAATCAGTTGGGAAAAGGTAAATCATCAAAACAAAACACCCCAAGAACACAGGAGGGCGAAAGCCGAGAAGAAAACGGATTTCGTACCGGTACGAAGAATCACGGTTGCGGAACGGGCCATCGTGGTTGAGAAATGCAAATTGCTGAAAGCCTTCATCCGTGGCGAGGAACATATCGGCCATCACGGACGCAGGATTCTCCTCTCGAATCTCCGCCACATCGAGGGCGGCGTAAAATGGTTTCAAGAGGGCCTTGCGGCACGAGATGATTACCGCTCCGATTCGATGCTGGAAGATTCGGCCCGTTACCACTGGCAACCGGAAGGATGCCTGAATTGCCCTTACGATGCTGAATGCCCGCACAAAACAAATTTACTTCAGCAGATTCCCCCAAGGAAACGAGAATGCCGTCAGGTTCTGAAAATGCCTGTCAGAGAGCCAGTAGAAGAGACCAGGGCCAGACTCCGTAACGCAATCATGAATTGCCTTCGCTCGGAAGAGAACAAGATATTCGTTATCAAGTCCGATACCGGCGTGGGCAAAACGGAAATCGTTTTGGGCCAAGACCTGGACAATACCTGCTATGCCGCCGATACGCACCGACTGAAGAATGAGGCCATTGTTCGATTCCGCCAGAAGGGCAAGAATGCGTATCTTTGGCCAGACCCGCCACGATTACCGGTTGCCCTCAATAATAAGCTTGAGCATTGCTACGCAGTCGGTTCAGGAGGCACGTCAGAGGTTTACAGACAGGCATTGGAGGAGCCGGAAGTGTTTGTAGACGCCGAATGGTCTTCCGCGATACAGAGGTACCTACAGGCATTGTCGGACGTTCATAAGGAATCACGAGTGTTCGCGACCCATGAGAAAGCATACCAGCTTCAGGCCAATCCGCAGCTCCGAACATTTATTTTTGACGAGGATTTCACCAAGACCCTCATCACCATTACGGAAGTCAGGATTGAAGACATCCAGACGGCCCGTAAGCTCATTCGTGAAATGGACGGTGAGGGCTATGCGGCCATTGACGAGAAGCTGAAAGAGGTACTTCACGCAGCATCACGCATCACGCATGAGAACAGCGCCACGGACTATTCGGCCACTACCCTACATTCCCTGCTACGTCGTGTTCCTCGTGGATTTGTGTCGCCGCTCGAAGCCCTGTTCACTTGCGAAGCGTATCGAAAAGACTCCAGTGAACCAGGCACGGCTGAAAGCGTCTTTTGTATCGTGAGGCAACGACTCCGTGAGGACAGGAAGTTCATCGTGCTTTCCGCTACTGCCGATGAAATGGTCTATAGGATGCTGTTCGGGGACAGGCTCGTGTTCATAGACCTAACCGGAACAGCCCTGCAAGGGAAACTATTTAGCCACACGAAACAGAGCTACTCGAAGCAGGCCATTTACCTCGATGTGAAAAGCTTCGCCAAGAATGTCATGAACGACAAGAAGAAGTTCGGGTTTGACGGCATTATCACGCACAAGTTCTGCGCCGGAACCATTGGGGACAAGACATGTCTGAAAGAGAGTGAAGGGCAGATTCCAGTGTTTGCGACATTCGGCGGACTACAGGGACTGGACTCTTTCGGCGGCAAGAATATCGCCGTGTACGGAACGCCTTATCCACCGGAGTTCGTTGTGAAGCTTTGGGCGCATGTTTTGGGAATTCGTCTGGATGAGGATGCCTATGAGTTTGGCGAAAGGGCCATTGCATGGAACGAGTTCGAGATGAACATTCCAACCTACTCGGCGGATTCAAGGATTCAGCGATTGCAGATATGGCTCGTTGCATCAGAGCTTGCCCA
The DNA here is from genome assembly GCA_964402555.1 of uncultured Nitrospiraceae bacterium. Classification (GTDB taxonomy): domain Bacteria; phylum Hydrogenedentota; class Hydrogenedentia; order Hydrogenedentales; family SLHB01; genus CAYOCT01. Next base: position 48,979 of record CAYOCT010000036.1, read on the forward strand.
AGCTGTCGGACGTGCCCGCCTCGTCAATCATGATTGCGAAGTGCACGTCTTCGCGAAGATTCCAGTCTCAGGAAGCGCCTTGTTGAACTGATTTGTTTGCTTGTTGCTAACTCGCGGATGAACACTTCCGCCGCCAGCACAACCGGCCTGCAGGCCATGTTCTCCGCTTCATGGCAACAAAGGCTTGATGCTATCGGGGTCGCCCTTGAGAAGCCTGTAGAACGTTTCCCTGACGTACGAATGGATGACAGATTCTGATACGCTTACCCAGATTCCAGGAGACCGATGACGATGCTTTCTCAAATATGTTTTGTCATGCTTGCCGCCATGGCTGCCGCAGATTCAACGGATTCGTCCGTCAGCTTGCGTGGATTGCCTCCACCGCCTACGGGCCAGACTGGCCTCCTTGGTTTTGAAATCCGAGTTCCCTGGATGGACGGGTGCATCGAAATGCGTTTCCCGGAAACCCTCAACAGTTCCCAAGGGCTTCACTTCATCGACCACAGCCGGCCCGATATGCCTCCGCTTTCCCTGCTTGACCCATATCCAGTGTGGCATCAGAACCCTCAAACAGGTGCCGTGTCATATGCCGCCAAAACGAAAGAAGGCGTGGAATTCAGCGGGGTGGCTTTACCGGACGGAGAAACGGTGCGCATGGAGTTTCGCGTAAAGAACGGAACCGGAAAGCCCATGAGCAAGGTGTCTTCTCAAATGTGCCTCGTCCTTAACAAAGCTCCAGTGTTCGCCAAGACGCTGGACCTTGCTCCCTGCTATACGTGGCTGAAAGGGAAGTTCACGAGCCTTGCCGAAACCACTCCGACGCCGCAGGAAAAGGGTCGCAAGCCCTGGATTCTGCTTTTGACCAATGGCTTCGCTGCCCAATACAAAGGGCTTCGTGAGTGGCCTGACGGATGGTGGGTTGTCGACCAGACTGCTGACCGGAACCTGATTGCCCGCGTGAGTGAAGATAAGAAGCATCTTGTTGCCATCGCATGGGATGAGACGGATTCACAGTTGATGACCAACACAATGATTCCATGCTTGCATGCGGGTCCGATTCGCTCTGCTTCGATTCGGCCTGACGAAGAGGCCGTGTGGCTCGGCAGTATCTACCTCATGCGGAATGACCCGGAGTTGCTGTTGAGCCACCATGAACTGGATGTCAAGGGCGGATTCAAGGTAATGAAGTGAGAACAGAGGGCTTAGTCGCCAATACAATCGGCCTACAGGCCACGTTCTCCAGCCATGAGTAACAAACGCTTTGCCCTGCCAGCGGCTCCGTGTAGGCGATTGCAGGACTCGGTTTCGGGTTTTCTCATCGCGGCAACGTTCTGATAGGATTGCTCCGGCATTGAGAACCAGGAAAGCCCGATAGATGCAAGAAGAAATCGACATAAGAGAAACGGACCTCGAAGAGATGGCCATAGCCATGCATGAAGCGGCCCATGCCGTGGCCGCCTACCTGCTTCCGTATGCACCGAAGACGAAGAGACTGTCGATTGAGCCGATTGGCGAAAGCATGGGCCGTAGAACTACTCACGAAAGACCCTCGTTCATGCCGGAGGTTTTCAAAGACCTGAAGACGAAGGCAAGGGCTGAGGCTATGGTTGTCGTTCTTCTGGCCGGTGCTGAGGGGGCATGTCTGATTCAGGACCGCTATGATGCGCCAACGTTAGAGGATGACTGCAAGTGGGCCATGCATGTCCTCAAGATTCTTGACCCCAATCCCGATTGCGTTGCCGCACACTTTCTATACTGCAAGCAGCTTGCGATGCATATCATCCGCAGCAATTCCCATCTGGTCGAAGAGCTTGCGGCATTGTTGCTTGCTGTGAGAACGCTCAACGGACGGGCCGTGAAAGCATTCCTCGATAAGGTCTCGGCCTCATAGGCGAAGCCCGGCTTTCATTCCCAGCCGTTTATTTTTCACCCGGATACGCCGCACTGCGTTGAACTGATTCGCCTATCCTGCATCCCGCCACACTCCCCGTGTCACCGGCCTTATCCTCGCCTTACTCGCCTACACAAATCTGAGGCTTCCTGTTGAGGACAAACCTTTGTAAACCACAGTAGTAAGAGGTCAAAGATGAGGAATGAAGACGATGAACGAATATCTTACTGAACTTGAGCTAGGCAAGAAACTCAGTGTGTCAAGAAGTACCTTGTATTCCCGGCGAAAAAAGGGTTTGCCATACCGAAAGATTGGCCGTCTCATCAGATACCTGCCAGAAGAAGTCGAGGCGTGGCTATCCGAAGATTGCCTGGGACAGAGTTCCAGTACAGACGAATTGAAAGGAAATTCACTATGAGTAATAAGATTCAAACCGTTCCAGATGGTGAGTATACGACAGAGGTGGTCTCCCTTGAGAGTTACGTGGACGCCAAGGGCCGAAACGTTGTCGAGTGGAAGCTGCGCATCATTGGCGGCACATACGACCAGTACGTTCTTTCAAAGAAACATTATTTGATGACTCAGAAAGCCATTGATTTCCTAACTAGGGAATTCGACGTACTTGGGTTCACGATTAAGACCAGTGCGGACATGGAGGCCCAGAAGCATCAGATTGTGGGTCAGTACATCAAAGTGACCGTCAAGAACAACGAGCACGGATTTCCAGTCATTTACGTCAAGGCCCTGGTCAAAGGGCCAACACCGGCTGCGGTGCAAGTAGTCGTATGGTAGAAAGCATCGTGAGTCCTGCACTTTTGCAGGTTCAGAAATCGGAGCAGATGGGGTCTCGCCTTTCATGGTGAGGCCCCCTTGGTTACGCCCGTGGGAAGCAATGACGAATACATCTTCAAGCCGCCGGTCCATCAACTGGACGAGGCAAAGCAGAAACAGTTTGCCGAACGGTTTGCAGAAGTGAAGGAGCAGTTGAGTCCGAAGTATGCGGCGAAGGTACGGGCCGGAAACATGACGCTTGATGACGCACTCGGTGAATGCTTGCATGCGATTTCTCAGGTGCTGGCGACCGAGTTTGGATTGCTGTACCTGAGACGGCGAAGACTATAAACGTCAGAAGGTGCCGGCAATCGACGCTCCTATGGGGATTTGCTCCCAATGGCTCGGGGCCGTGGGTATGGCGGAAATGCCTCGGTTCCCGCAACATAGCTTCTATGGGGCCTCATAGAAACCTTCGAGAGTTCTTCCCGAGCATCACCCCAGCATGCCTCACCCCGCCCGTTACCACCCAGGAAAGTCCTGCCACAACGGTGGATCCTCTCTGTGTGCGGGCGCGCTTCTATGAGAACGAGGCCCTCTGCGGAACGCTCCTATCGCAGAAGAAGAAGGCTTCTATCACCTAGGATAGGCCCGTCCCCACATCCCTTGCCTCTTGCTGCGACTCCCCGGTTCATTTCCGCTCCCCAAGTTGGCTTCTATGAGATCCTTCAGGTTCTTTCCCTTTCCTACACTCCCTCCCGAAGACATCCCCGCGCATCTTTTTGGTTTTACTTCTCGAATCGGTTCCTTGGCCGTTATAAACACACAGGCCTTTTGAGGTCCAGGTCCAGGTTCGCGGCGGTCTCGCTGTAGCTGTCCGAATCCTGCGCCACAGACTCACCAGATTTTTTTGCAAAAACGAAAATCCCCGTTACAGATGTCTATACATATTAAACAGTGACACTTGTTTTGGAGGCCAAGTTTTCAGCTTGGTCTCTTTCTTTTTCCAACAACCCAAGAAAGGAGGACCTTCACGTGACAAAGAGACTGAAGACGGCACTGCTGGCACCGCTGCTGCTCATCGCGGGACCGATTCAAGCCGTGACGATGGTAATCGACCTTAGCCTCGTATTCGCGGGAGGCACGGTCAATCTCCTGACTCTGCCGCTGAGGTGGCCAATTCAGGAAATGATTCGGACGTGGCGCACCGGACGCAAGGATGAAGGAAAGGAGGGTTGACCCATGGAAGCCGAAATCACACGACAACTCATCGGACATGTGGACAACCCGTCTCAAGCAGAAGTGAAGCTCGACGTGCCGCAACTGGTCATCATCATGGGGGCTGCTGCTATCGGGGCCACAGTCGGAGCCATTCTCGGTGCTCCCGGTAGTCCGCTTGGCGCTCTCATCGGTGCAGCGGTAGGCGCTCTGGTAGGTGCGTTCGTCGCGGCACTTTCCCTTGGAATGGTGAAGATTCTACGGGTCGTTGTCGGAGCCTGTGGCCCCGTCGAAGTGGAATTCGCCTAGCACGGTACATCCCCAGCATTGAATCAACTGCAAGCACAACCAACCCAAAAGGAGACAAAGCATTATGGGTGACCTGAGCGATATGGCAGACATCGACCGTTGGCTCAGATGCAACAACGGCAAGAAACGACAGGATGAGATACGGGCCATGCTCACGGGCAAGACCGTATCGAACGTCGAGTTTAGTAATGACGTGAACGCCGTGCTCGTGACGATTACGTTCGCCACGGGCGAGAGCATCGAGTGTTTCATGCCGGAACTCATGCTCGATGCACTGAAGGAAACGTACAGTGCCGAAATCCAGGAAGAATATTTCCGTGACTACCCGGACAGACGGCCCAAACCAGACGAAAGGAGCGAAGATGAGCGAGAGACGAATGGGTCCTGACGAGGTGGCCGCGATACGGCATCGTGTCAAAGCCGCATTTCGTGAGCTTGCCCGTGTGGGCTTTCTCACGAAGACGAACTTCAGTTGCTGCATGACATGCGCCGTTGCGGAGCTTCAGGAGATTGCCGAAACGAGGCGGCGCAATCGGGCCGTGTATTGGCATCGGCAGGATGAGGAGCATTTCAGGAAGGGCGGAGCGTTGTACATCCGCTTCTGCTATCTACCGCCTCGGAACATCGAGAACGGCAACTCGACCACTCGTATCGAAACGGAGATTGGCGAACAAGTCGCGGCGGCGCTACGGAAAACGGGCCTGGAATTCGACTGGAACGGCAATCCCAACACGACAATCTGCGTGACAGGAGTTTCCAGTCAGTCTCCGTCGGACAAGGAGGGTCGCAATGGCGGCTGAGCGTGATTGGACGAAAGAGTCCGATGACAAGGCTCGTGTGGCGGTTCAGGCCCTCAGCGATTGGGTTAACGGCATGGGCCACAACAATCAAGCATTCGTTGAGGGCGTCATGCAGGAACACCGCACCCTTCAACAGAGCATGTTTGAAGTCATGTTGGCGTGCATTGCGGAATGGGCGAAGACCGAGCATTACGACTTGCGGAACGAATTCACGGTGCTGAAGTGCCGGGAGATTATGGCCCTGCTTCCCGGTGGGCCAAGAGCGCCGTTTATCTGAACACAACCACTGACGAAAGGAGGTGAACGATTGTGAGCAATATCCGATTTGACCTTGGGCCGATAGTGGCCACGCCCGGAGCGCTGGAAGCCCTCAAACGAAATAATATGACGGGACTGGAGCTACTGGCTCGTCACGCCCAAGGAGACTGGGGAGACCTGGACGACGAGGATAAGGCTGCGAACAACGCCGCCATACAGACAGGTGCCCGGTTACTCTCGGCATATCACCTGCCGGATGGAACGAAGCTCTGGATTATCACCGATGCCGAGATTGACGATGAGCATCATCGTCAATCAAGCGTTTTCCTCTTGCCGGACGAGTACTGATTTGGTCCATATCGGGTGTCGTTACGTCACGACACTTTCTGCCCGCCCCTCCGCAATGCCCGTTAAGCCAACTGCCTGACGGGAGAAGTGTTTCCAACAGAAATCCAACTTACGAAAGGAGAAGTGTATCCATGGCAATAACCGTACCGAAGGCCGTCTATGACGGTATCCTTGCCGTTCGCGACAGCGGTGTGACGAACATGCTGGACAGGCCCCGTGTCATCGAAGTTTTGGACACGATGGGATTTGAAGAAGCGTCGGCGTGGGTCGCCAGCAATAAGTCGGAATATAGCCACGGCATCTTCCAAGGCTTCCAAGCCACCGACGAAGCCGGAACGTAAGGAGCAGTGGCCGTGGACGATTTCCAGAAACGTATCTCTCATGCAGCCCAATCCACATGGCAAGCCATTGGTGGCGATGTGCTCAGGACCGCCGAGGCGGATTGGATGCCTCGTGATGAGGTGGCCGAATGTGTCATGGACTACATCGAACAATACGGCAACGACGCCGAAGCTATCGCGGAGTTCAAGAAGCTGGGTCTTGAAGAGAAACAGGCCATGCTTCTCAACGCCTTCCCGCTTGCCCGGTATGGCTGGTAGGAGACAGTCATGGCCCAACGAACCCAATCCCAATCCGAAACAGTGGACCTATGGGCCTTCATCGAGGGCGCCATTGGTTTCATGTCCGATGTCGCTCACGGCGGAACCCGCCTCATTCTGACCCTTGACGGTAAGGAACTCGGCGCAGTTGTGCCCATGAGCGATTTGGAAGAACTACAACAGAAAGGAGGCGGCGAATGAGCCGCATTTGTCGTGAATGCAAGAAAGGCACCCTCCAGATAACGGGCATGGGTGCCTACGAAGACACGATTTTCGTCGAATGTCCCGAATGCGGCGAGGAGTACGAGCTTGAACCCGATGGCCTTGGCGAAGGCGGCATGGAGATGGTCGAGGCCTTCGAGATTGAGCAGAAGCGCCGCGAGAAGGAAGAGAAGGAGGATGCCGATGGATAACGAACCTGCAAACGGGGAAGAACCATCGGAAGTACGCAGCAGAGAGGACGTCCTGATACGTGAGTTGGCGGAGGCTATCTACACGGACTTCGACAAGCCCCTCATGGACATGGAGTTTCTCGTGTCCGATTTGGCCGAACTCTGTGCGAAGGACCCCGCCGCTCATGCCAAGTTCGATGAACTGGTGTCGCTTCAGAGGCAGCGGCCCGTTACACCCGAAGAAGAAGAAAGTGAGGCCACCGATGGATGACGAGGATATTGTCCGGTTGTGCTTCATCCTGCGTGATGTCTCTGCAACGGGCCGCCCGATAGACGACCTTGATGAGATTCCATCGTGGTTTGACGGGCCGGAAGAGGAAGTCAAAGCCAAGGTCCAGGAAATCCGGGAGTTCTTCGATGAGGCCTATGAATGCGGGCTAATCAACCGCTGGGTTGACGAAAGCGGTCATGGGTCTTGCACTCATTGGGACTGGACAACGACGGCCCACCGCAGAGCTTTCAAAAGGGGCCTGCTGCTAACCAATCCCATAGGCGAAGGAGATGACTGACGATGAACAGGAAGAGAATCGTTCGTCTGAATCAAATCCTCAGTGCCGCCATATCCGCCGGGCACAACATCGGCGTATACGACGAGCATGCCTCCTGGTTTGAAGGCGAGAAACAGGCCACGGAACAAGCCATTACCGAACTGGAATCGCTGTTCAATGAAGCCGTACAAGCCGGGATTATCCATACGTGGACTGAACCTGGCGACAGGTATCGCTCGACATGTTGGGACTGGACTACGATGGCGCACCGAAAGGCCAAAAGGCGGGGAATGACCCTGGCTGACCCATTGGGAAACTCACCCCTCTTCGCCAATGTGCCGAATAACGTGACCACTCCAACCGAGATGATACGTCCCGTTTCGACGGACGCTTTGGACAATGACCTGTGTGGCCATCTCAATCGTGTTTACGAGGAGCAAGTCCGCTATGTCGTCAGCCATCAAGGAAAACCGGTTGCGGCAGTCGTCACGCTGGTAGACCTTGAACTGCTGAAGGACATTCAACTGCAAGTGGACCCGTGCAAATGGCTCGAATGGGTTCAGAGTCTACGGCAACGATTGTGCTGGCCTCCGGTGACATTCGACCAGCAGGAGGAAGCGAATGCTGAGATTCAGTGACGGCGTCAACATCGACACCAGCGGCGAATTGCGTGTGCTGACACTCTCGGACGGGCTTTATGTCGTGGGGGAAGGCATGTGCATTCCCGTGAACAGCCCGGAAGAGGCAAGAGAAACCATCCAATCCATCAAGGAACGGAAGGAGAAAGGAGCGAAGCCCGATGATGCGAACGGGCCAAAAGACGAATGACCCGCAAACGATGGAACGAGTCATGTCCTGTCCGGCAACGCAAGGCAAGTTGGGAAGAATAAGGGCGATGCTGGAAGGACGACGTATCAGGAAAGTCGAATTCACCAACGAGGCGGAAACGGTTGGAATCCGGCTGCATCTGGATGACAAGCAACAGGTGGTGGTGTCCATGGGCGAATTGAGTCTGACGATGCTACTGCGCGACCCGGATGTCGCGAGAGAAGAACAAGACCGTTACTACCAAACCCATGTCTACCGGCCAATGCGACGCCGGAGACGAAAGAAAGGAACGAGCACAGATGAAAGGCAAACGTGAGAAACCCGCAACGGAGAAACCCGTGAAGCCGGAAGTGAAGCCGAAGCCCGCTGGCAAGGTTGTCAATCCGAGTGAGAAGCTGGCATTGCTTCTCCGCAAGGAAGGGATGCTTGCCGCAAAGGTTCGTAAGGCCCAGGCGGAATTGCGTACGGCGCAAACGGAAATCGCGAAACTGTGGGCCGAGCGGCAGGAACAGAGCCGCGAACTCCTGAGCGACGGCGAGGTGTAGTCGGGATGGCCGAGCCGGTACCGTCATTTCAATACCTGTTCGAGATTCCGCCGGGATTGACGGCAATGTGGTCTGCCCGCGCAATCTACACTGTCAAGCCGGAGCCGTATATCGACATCCTGCCGGATAGACAGTGCATGTACGGCGAGAATCAGAGCCAAGAGGCGAAAGACCTGTGCGAATGGCTGAATAAGGCCGGTATCAAGGGCCTTCAATCGATGTGCAAGCAGTTGGGCATCGCCCCGAATGAATCTCGCATCGTGGAATACAGCGGCGACGGGTTCATTATCCGTGGCAATCCCAATTCCAGCTACGGCTACCTGTACATCGTCGCCTACCGCATTCCCGGTCAATCGTAAACCCCGCCAGTAGTCCGTTCTGAAATCAAACCACAGAAAGGCCCGATAGGGACAACCATGCCTTGTCGGGCTTTTCTCAGGGGGTTCTCACTGCCATAATGCTGTTTCAATAAATGCGACATCAATCGCTGCTCGAAGGAGGTCGTCATGAGTGAGGCATGTGCCATCTGCGGCTGCAAGTTAAGCCGAAAAGCAGGAACGTACGCCGCTCGGACTTTGGAGGGTCGTTCCAGCGCAACAAGGCACCACTACATTGCGGAACGTTTCTTTGGACGCTCCAAGAATCGGCCCAATACTGAATACGCGGGGATTTTCACCGAGGAGAAGTGTCCTTGGAAGGCTGCGGGAGCCGTGACTTTGTGTTGTGAATGCCACGAAGAGCTTCTGCACAATCCAGTCTTCCTGCCTAAGGATATCGAGAAGTTCCGCAAGCTTGTCCAGTCAAGACGGCTTTCTGAAGCAAATGGCAAGCCTGGTAGGTCACGAGAACTGATTGCCGGAAGGATTAAGCTCCTTCACGAAGTCATCGCTCGCGGCCTTGAGGCGATGTCTAAAGATGTGGATGGCGACCTCGATTAGCGAGAAGTATGCCCTATCGGGCCTTCTTTCGCACTCATACACTCCTGAACTATCCAGTATGTGCCTAGTATGTCTGGGTTACCGCCAATGTCACAGCGGGTTACTTTTCGAAGACCTGCAGGTTTTGTGAGTTTAGTCCAGACAAGGGAGCCGTCGGAGAGCATCCAATCGGGGATGCGTTTGGCGCTTATCTTGGTCGGTTTCTTCGGAGAGAAGACGACAAAGTGAGGCGTGACGTTTTCCCATGATTTGCCGTCACTGCCGAATATCTGAGCGAGTCGTTCGGCTTTCGATTCGACCTGACTATTGGTCCATGCGGTATCCAGTTTGGCTTCCACGAGGACCAGGTGGAAATGTGCTGGGCAATCATGGGAAGGAAATGCGACCAGAAGGTCTACGTCTTGCTGGCTCGCGGTGATGGACGCTCTACGTTCAAAAACGGCATTCTGATTTCGATCCGGTGCTAGCGACGCAAGGAATAGACTGGCGTAAATCCAGTCCAAGTGGTAGTCCATAGCAACAAAGGCATCCTTCGGCACAATTTGACCTATTGCCGCGTGCAGCATCTCTCGAAAGTCATCTCCGAGTCTGAAACCTGGATTGCCAAGGGCTGTACCTACCAGATAAAAGCGTTCCTTCCTGTTGAAGCTCTGCAAGTACCCAATCAAGTCTGTCATTGTGACCGTCCTGTAGTCTTGGCGGGCTTGAACCTTGTTTCAATTTCCCACCCAATCGGAGTCTATGCCGCCGCCATAGTTCCAATCAATGCGCGGACTTGGATTCCTGCGTGGACTGAAACCAAACCCCAGAAAGGCCCGATAGGGACAACCATGCCTTGTCGGGCCTTTCGTCACGTAAGGAGGTGATTGTTGTGAAGATGTACGGCCATGCGGCGCAAATTGCCGAGAAGATAATCGATGCGTTCAGGAAAGGGCCGGAGAACCTGCCGAAAGCTCTCGCCCCCGTGTTCATCCGGCGCAATGACGATGTTCCTTGCCGGAAATGGTCGTGGCACAACCAACTTCTCGTTGCCTTGTCTGGAACGACGGATGCCAGAGGTATGCGCCAATGGTCAGCGGCCGAACGGAAGGTCAAGAAGGGATGCAGGGCAATATGGATTCTGGCCCCGTGCATCAAAGCGATTCGCGAGAAGGACGACAAGGGCGAAGAATCCAAGCGGAACATCCTCTATGGCTTCAAAGGCATTCCCGTCTTTGCGGTAGAGGACACGGAAGGTAAGCCGCTTCCCGGTAATGAGCGGTATGACGAGTGGGTTCGCAATCTGCCCCTGTTGGAGGTTGCCGAATCATGGGGCGTTCGTGTCAGAACATATTCCGGCGAAGGTTCTCATGCACTCGGTTACTTCCAGTTTGGCCCACGGGGCAAGTCCATCATGCTCGGAACGGAGAACCTGAGCACTTGGGCGCATGAGCTTGTTCATGCTGCCGATGAGCGTATCACAAAGCTGGGCGGCGACCGGCCCTTGCTCGAAATCGTCGCCGAACTGGGTTCCGCGATTCTGCTCGAATGTATTGGCCACTCGTATGAGGCGGACCTCGGTGGTGCGTATACGTACATCCAGCGATATGCGGAAGCCGCCGGCAAACCTCCTGTATCGGCCTGTATTGGCGTTCTCGACCGAGCCTGTAGTTGTGTCGCGTTGATACTGGACACCGCAGAGAAGGCGAAGACAGAAGCCGCCGATTTAGCGACATAATGTAGCATTTGAGCGACGTGCCACCGGTGGCACCACCCCGCAACCAAGTGTGAAAAGCGAGAATGAAGCGACGGAAACCGAGTTCTGAACCGGGGCCGTTCTAACTATTGATAATTGAGGGTTATCACTACTTAGACCGCCCCTGAAGGAGTATCGAATGGACGGCGAAATCATCGTCAAACCGGAGCCTGCCCACGAACTTGGGCCGGTGCTTCAAAAAGCGGAGGAATACGTCCGCGAGAGCAAAGCACCCAATACCAGAGGCGCTTACTGGGAGGATTGGGAGCACTTTTGCGGTTGGTGTCTGGCGCATCGAATCGAACCATTGCCCGCTTCACCCGAAACTGTCGCCGTCTATATCGCGGACTTGGCTGAACGGTTGAAAGCATCAACTATCCAGCGGCACTTGGCTTCAATATCCGTAGCGCACCAGGCGAAGGGCCTCAAGAGTCCGACTCATTCCCTGTTGGTACGAACGGCAATGCAGGGAATCCGGCGAGTAAAGGGTGTGGCCAAGGACAAGAAAGCGCCTGTCCGCGTCGTTCATCTGATTCATCTCTCCGATGTGCTGCCGAAGAACCTTCAGGGAGTACGGGACAAGGCGGTCTTCCTGATTGGCTATGCGGGTGCATTCCGAAGAAGCGAGCTTGTGGGTCTTGATTTGGACGATGTCCGATTCGAGCCGGAAGGCGTACGCATCACGGTGAGGAAGTCCAAAACGGACCAGGAGGGCATCGGCCATACAAAGGACATCAACTACGCCGGGCACTCCGCCAATTGCCCCGTGAAGGCCCTGAGACTCTGGATTGAGAAGGCTGGCATCGAAGCGGGTCCGTTGTTCCGGCCAATCAACCGGCATGGACAGGTGTTGCCGCAACGGTTGACTGCTCAGAGCATCGCCCTCATCGTCAAGCGGGTGATGAATGCCATGAAGATGGACTCCGAACAATTCAGCGGCCACAGCCTACGGGCCGGTTTCGTGACGGATGCCATCAAGCACGGGATTCAATCCCAAGCGATACGGCGGGTGACCGGGCACAAATCGGAATCGACGCTGGCCGAATACTTCCGCGAATCGGACACGTTCGACTACAACATCATCGCCAAATTGGGGCTATGAACGGAGCGAATACATCAGTAGAGACAAGCCCGCCACTGAAATGGCAAGGAGGAGTTTTAGGTGACAAAGAAGATGAAGACAGCCTTGCTGGCAACGTTGCTGGTAATTGCGGCCCCGGTGCATGCGGTGGTAACGGTAGCCAACTTGGCCCTGGCGGTCGTGGGAAGTGTGGTCACTATCGTAACGCTGCCGCTGACGTGGCCGCTTCACGAAATGGCTCGAACATGGCGTGCAATAAGTGTGAATCAACGAAAGGAGAATTGAACCATGGAGGAAGACGATGAAATCACGCGACAGATTATCGGACAAGTAGACAACCCGGCACAGACGCCCGTGAAAGTGGACCTGCCGCAATTCGTCATTATCATGGGAGCCGCCGCTGTAGGTGCTGTGGTTGGTGCCGTACTCGGTGCACCAGTCCTCGTCCGACACTTCCTGGAATCGTCAGGAATCCGGGAGGTGGCATTCCGGGCGAAGGAGGCGGCGACGAGCGGGTGAGTTGACTGGCAAGGGAAAAGGACGGCATGAGGTGGGCCGTTCTTTTTTTCGGACAAAAATGCCTCATCAACGTCTTTAGGTTTCTGTGACGAAGCCGATTCCACGCCACTTCAAGTTCTGACTGAAATTCTTCGTCTACGAGAAACAAATAGCACGCTCGCCACAGAGGCAATCAGCAATACGTCGCCTCTGGTACCACTTCCAGGTATGCTCGCCGCCAACGCCTTCTGAGACAGAACGTAAGTGCCAGTGAATGCGGTAGTCTGACCAGCAGTTACATTGACGGTCTGGCTAGCGGGTGTAGTCCAGGGCTTCTTCTGAGACCCAAAACAACCCGAAGTCTCTTCTGCTGGAATGTCTTTGAACTCGACAAGATGTTGGCCGACAGTAAGGCCCGATAGGGTCACGCCGCTATTCTGCCAACCCCCGCCGTCAACCCGCCATTGCGCACCGTCATTCCGAGCATTCTCTGGCTCGATGGTAACGATGAGCAAACCGACGTGTTCACCCTCGCCTTCGCCCTCGCCTTCTCCCTCGCCTTCTCCCTCGCCCTCGCCTTCTCCCTCGCCTTCACCTTCGCCCTCACCTTCACCTTCACCTTCGCCTTCGCCTTCACCTTCGCCCTCACCTTCGCCTTCGCCTTCGCCCTCACCTTCGCCTTCGCCTTCGCCTTCACCTTCACCTTCTCCCTCGCCTTCCCCTTCACCCTCTCCTTCACCTTCACCCTCTCCGCTTACGGTAACTTTCAAGGTCTTTGTATCGGCATTCCTGGCGGCGTCATAGGCGGTGATTCCGATGTTATTGATTCCGGGCTGCAACGGGACCTGAGGCACAATCCAACTCTCAGCACCTGGAATTGAGCCGCTTCCCCCTGTATCGTTAACCCAAGCAATCTCCACAACCCCTGTGTTGTCCGACGCAGTACCCCCTATATCGAGAAACGCCCGTCCAGGAAGCACAACTTCAGGAGACGCAGGTGTCGTTATGCTTAGGGATGGTGGCGTCTGGTCCATAGAACTGGACGCTTTGGCAGTTATAAGGTTGACTTCAATCCGGGCAGTCCTTCCCTTGGGACCTTCAATGTTCAAGGTTACCGTGTACGTGCCGGGCACGGTATAAGTGAATTGCGGATTCTGGTCCACGCTGTCGAGTTCACCGTCGCCATCCAAATCCCATTCCCAGGACGTAATTCCCCCCGTGGATGAATCTTGGAATTGGACGGTCAAGGGTACTTCTCCATCAGTTTTGTCTACACTGAAAAATGCCTGAAGCGGCGCTGTGTTCTTTAACTCTTCGAGGTAGTAGCTTTCCGTACCATCGGACAAGACCGATACTGTGACAAATAGCCAGAGATCCTCCGGTTCGCCATCGAACCAAGGCACATCTGTAACCAGTTGCGTGCTCACGGTTTCTCCTAGTAAAGAGAACAGCGGGGCTGTGGCCTTGCGTCCATAGACACGATAGCCAGCCACTTCTGGACTTGGTGATTGAACCCAGTCAAGAACCGTCATACCGTCTTCCCCATGCGTGGCGATTCCCTCCGGGGGAGCAACGTCTGGCTGAAGCGTCAGCACCTCAGCAGCGGTTCGATTCACTTGGAACGGCAGCACAATCTCGGTGGCAGGACAAATCCACCAGAGCATGTACTGTTCCGTGTGTGAAACATCGGTCCACTCGATGTTCACGGGTATCGGAGCGAGCGGTTGCCCGGCAACATGGACTACATATTGACCATCAATTGCATCCTGGATTGAAACGTGACTAGCTTGATTCTCAGATGTGACGCTGGAATCCGGAATGTCGGTCATCACGTCGCCGGCGTTCGTGTCAATACCGCTTGAAAGAGCATCCGGATTCACCACCCATGGTTGCACCTTGCCTTGCGCCATCACAAGAAGTGTCGAATGCTGGTCAAGAGCAGCCTCTGGCCGTGGCTCGGTAGTCTCCGCAGGCACGGAGCTCTTACCACTATCCAAGAAGGTCTTAATCTGCCCTGTAATTGCGCCTATCAAGTAAGCATGTTCAAACTCGCTGGTGCACTTGGTTTGCGTTCCAAAGAGACCGTCTTTTGCCAGGACGGTACTTGCAGCGGATGTCTTAAGCACGGTCCCATCACCCTTTGTCTCCAACGGGGTCGAACGAGGTTCACCAAACGGATAGAGTGACCGGCTGATATCTTCCGCTGTCACGGGAAGTATCCACGGCGTGTCGGTATTCTCACCGGCGAATATCTTCCCATTCACGTGGTTGGCACGGGATGTTGAATATCGCTCCTCAAGGCGGTCAGAACTCGCGTTCAAGAGAGTAAGACCCATATTGGCTGGCTGTGAAAAATAGCGCAGCGGCTTCGTTTCGCCCGATGGGTACTTCAAGAACGAGTAAGTGGGCAACAAGTCCTTTATGCTTACGGCACTCTGCCGGACAAATGCCCGGACGCCAGCGAAATCGGGAGTAGCAACGCATGAGAGTGTGGGACCCAGGGCATTGCACTGCTTATTTATGGCAGGTTTTGGTTCTGGCATTAACAAGTGCGTTAACGAGAGAACGTCCCAATACAGGTTCAACAGTCTGCTTGGACCGCTTCCTAAATAGGGGTCGCCCCCCTCCCAAAGATAATAGGCCATGGTAGCGCCTTCGTTGGGCGTTCCAACCATCACGAACTTGTCGATGTCGTTACGGTAATCGTCACTCTCGATATACCACCGGACGAGTAAACCGCCCATACTGTGCGCAACTATATCCACCTTTTCAGCGTTCGTCGCTTCCTTAGCCACATCAATCCAATGGACGAGATACTTGAGACATGCGGATGAAAACGGCGATTCACGCCAGTCGTATGGAGCATCTTTGCAGTAATAATCGCTCTTGAGGGTTTCCCTAAGTTGTCCCCATCCTACTCTTGCGCCGTAGATTCCCAACGTCAATTTCAGGTCGTCAGGAGAAAGTGATCCCACTGACCCACGGAGAAAAGGCGCTACTTTTGTGGGATCTATCGTACTTCCGAGGATTCCCGGAACGAACAAGACAGGCGTTCTAACGACCTCCAAATACAGCGTAGTCGCTCTTGTTAGGCCATCTTCAACAGAGACCTCAATAGGTCCTGCCGCTTGATTTGAGTCCGCTCCTCCACCTTGAATCCGTAGCTCGTATCGGGCGCACGAAATACCTCGAAATGTACAAACGCCTTTTGCATTGGCTTCTTGGCGGTATCTCTCTTCATGAGTCGAAGGATTCAGCAGTCGCACTATAGCCCCGACAGAGGGGTTTCCATTCGCGTTGACAACCGTGATTACAAGATTACCTTTGGGCTGTCCTGTGGGCGCATACACTTCAAACTCATTGCTCACACCCTGAATAGTGCTCTCGTCAAACGTGCCCGTGGCAAGCAGAGCGGTCGCCTCGAACGAGCTAGTCACTCTCACATTCGCTATCGCCTTGCCGTTGTACAAGCGCACACTGGACGGGTCCACCGGGCTCGGACACGACATCAAACTCAAATAGACGGAAGCGTTGACAGCGGCGACTGCCCCTGCCGCATCACGGGCCGTTATGGTCACCGGAAAGCCGGTGCCCACTTCAACGCGAGTCGGGACTGCAGATATCCGCAGTTGGGCCACCGGGGTTGCCGCCTGTGCAACGCCTGACTGAGTGACGGTGCCCTCAATCGAACCCAGACCGACCGCAGTGAACCTCACGTGTCCAATCCTGGATGTCGTCCCGTCATTCTGATTGAATGTGACATTTACGAAACGCCAACTGCCGCGCGGCAGGATTCCTGCTCTGTCGCTCGCCTGCACGGTAAGCCAGTCCAAGCTCCTCGACGTAGCCGTCCAACTGATATCCGTGTTGCCGATATTGCGCAACTGAAATCGAGTGTGGCCTGGGTCCGAGTCCATCGTTCGGTTTCGCGGTGTAACGGATAAGAAGGCTTCACCTTCGCCTTCACCTTCACCAGATTCTGCCCTGTATCCGTCATCGGGCCAACTGAATTCGCTCGTTCCGAAGACATAGTGTGCACGCATCCAGTAATAGTAAGTGACCCCAGGTTCAGCAGACGCGTCGTCGTACAAGAGGTTTGACGTGGTGCCAATCAGGTCAGCGTCCAGTAGACTGGCAAACGGTGCCCGCCAGACTTCATATTCCGTAGCGTCCAGCACGGGCAACCACGCCACACGAATCTTGTCGGCGAAGACTCCCTTGCTGGCCATGACGACCATCGAGCCCGGCGTCCAGCCAAAGTAGAAGCTGACGGGAAGACTGATTACGGGAACCGGCGTTACAACGCCTTCCGGCCAGTCGAAGTAGCAGTAGCTGACAATCGGGCTTACGACGGAAAGGTCCTTGATCGGGCCGTCCGGTGAAGCGTAATAGCAATAGCTCACGGTCGGGCTGACGACGGAGAGGTCCTGTGTCGGACCATCGGAAGGTGCGTAGTAATAGTAGCTGACGGTCGGTGAAAGAACCGTGTAGTCCTCTATGGGCTCTGCGAAGGAGACCGGCATAAGCAAGACCACGCCAATGACCACTTGTATAGTGAGATTCTTCATATGCTATGACCCCCAATCGACAACGGAATCTACTCTTGGGATTTCACCGGGAAACGCTTTCCTGATTCCGTCACATAAACAAGTTCCGATTTGCCGCCCAATGTCGTACTGACCTCAGCGGTCTTGAAGCGTTCACCATCCGAGGTAAGCCCCGAATCCTGGTAGGAGAGGTTCTGCGGTTGGCCATCGCCGCTCTTGCCAGGGTTCACCGCTGTAACGGCCTTGGCGGTTATAGTTCCGCCCCCACGTGGAATGTCCAAAGATACTGTCGCCATACTGGAGACATCAGTTCCGTTAGTATTTTGCGCTGTGGCCGCAACGGAAGCACCATGATATGGTTTCGCCTCAACGGTAATAATGGTATTCAATGGCATATTCTTACACTCCACGACTACCTCAACCGGGTTTTGTGTTTCGCCTGGCAGCTTTATGTCAGGCGACGTGCCTAAACCCGTCGGAGCTGCTGGGACAGAAAGTCCCGCTATCGTAGAGACCTCTAGTTGTGGTTGTATTACTACTGGCAATATCAACACCATCTGTGCGCCGCGAGTTAGCACGCCGTAGCATCGTCCGCCGAAGTTGTCCACGAGTCCCTCTATCCGTATTCTCCCCGCTCCCGCCTGCGAAGCGTATATTCCACCTCCCCAATATGAGATTGCCCACCCTCCCTGAGCCGATAGGGTTCCGTTTCCATCAATACTACTCGCTACCAAACGAATAGCACCCCCGCTGCCTCCCCCTGCACCACCTCCCGACCAAGAATCTGAGCCGCCTCCACCGTTTGCCGCAACGGAACCACCGAGGTGTAGGTATCCAGACGCAGCTATCAGAATTGCGCCGCCTCCACCGTGTCCTCCTCCGTCATAACCATGACCATAATTGCCGTAACCGCCGCTTCCACCTGACCCTCCGAGGAGAGGCAGAAGCCAATCATTTCCATATACTGAGCCCGGAGGATACTGAGAACCATAAGGAATCTCCGTTGCGCCGGCAGTACCATAGGACCCATGACCACCAATTCTTTGCTCGGTTGCGAGCACAGTCCCACCGCCAGGCCCCAGTCCTGCTTCTGGCAAGGCTCCTTGGACCGGTCCGTTTCCGCCACGATAGCCGCCTGGTCCTCCCTTTCCTCCTAGGAGTCCATTTCGAAGTGATCCGTCGACGCTGACCGTTCCAGCAATCGTACAGTCTCCTTGCACAAGCCAGACAACCGGCGTATTCGCGACGTTCGGCTTGAAAGAAACCGTGACTCCTTGCGGAATGTTCACAGAAGCATATTGATAAATGCCGTCGGGGTGGTCGGCCATATCAATCTCGATGTTCGCCGTCGGATTGAAGGCACCATCGTGCCCGTCGCTTCCACTGTTGAATTGCGCAAAGGCGGAGGGGGCCACGAGAAACGCAAGCGCGACGACAACAACCGGAACTCCTCGTCTGAAAACCATGGATTTTTCCCCCTATTTCGAGCGTAAAGAAACTCGTTTGCCGGATTCCGTTACAAAGACAACTTGATTGGGTCCGCCAAGTGTCGTGCTAACCTCGGCGGTCTTGAAGCGCTCACCATCCGTCGTAAGACCTGTGTCCCGGTAGGAAACACTCTGGGGCTGGCCGTCACCGCTCTTGCCGGGATTCACCGCCGTAACGGCCCTGGCAGTTATCGAGCCGCCGCCTCGTGGAATGTCCAGAGACACAGTTGCTGTACTTGAATCCAAGGTCCCGATATTCTGCGCCGTGCCACTGACTGATGCTCCACTGTAAGGCTTGACGTCGACCGTAATAGGCGTGTTGATTGGGATGTTCTCAGCATGAACGACAACCGTCATCGGACCGGTCAATTCACCAGGCAGAATCACATCGGGCGAAGTGACCGACCCTGAGGGAGTCACAGGGATTGAAATCCCAGCCACTTGCGTGATTGAAAGGTGCGGTGTTACATTGGACGGAAGAAAGAGGACATTCTGCATTCCGCGAGTAACGACGCCGGTACAACCGCCGGTGAAATTGTCTGAAAATGCTTCGATCCTTATACGTCCTTGACCTGCATCGTTCGGCCAGTAGGGGTATGGGGGCCAGCAAGTGCCACCGCTCGTGTTGAGATATCCTGTGCCTCTTAGCGAGGTGCCAACCAAACGAATTGCCCCGCCGCTACCCGCCCCTCCGCCAGAGAAGTTTTGAGTAGTGCTACCACCAGTAGCGGTAATGCTCCCAGATATCGTTATTTCACCGGAGGCCACAAGAAGAATGGCGCCCCCTCCGCCGGCTCCGCCTGCGGCATACGGATGTCCGGCCTCGAAAAGAAATCTACCTCCAGCACCGCCTGAACCACCAATTAGCGGGAGCAGGAAGTCATTTCCGTAGGTGTCACCAGCAGCAGATTGACTTCCCATTGCCTCCCCAGCCGTTCCGAAAGACGCGTTTCCGCCACCCAATAGTTCACTGGAGACTCTTCCTCCTCCGGGTCCTTGGCCCGCTTCGGGCATTTCGGCACCGGCTCCAAGAGGACCCCTGCCGCCTCCGTACCCGCCCGGTCCTCCGATTGTTGCATTCCTGTCCGCAAGATTCATTCCGCTGATTGCCACGGCACCGGCAACAGTACATGATTCTTGGATTAACCACGTCACAGGCGTGTTTGCGGAGTTCGGCTTGAAAGAAACGGTGACGCCTGTCGGGATGTTCACGGAAACGTACTGGTAAATTCCGTCCGGGTGGTCGGCCATGTCGATTACCAAGTTCGCAGTCGGGTTAAGGACGCCATCGTGCCCATTGCTGCCGCTGTCGAACGTGGCATGTGCGATGCCCGGAATGGCCAAGACCAGAACCGCGAAAACCAACGTCATTCCCCGCCGAACCTTCGTTTGCATGTTCATAATGAACCTCCCCTGAATTCCCATCCGCAAAGTCAAAGGACAAATCGCCCGTCAAATCGACACTGAACGTTCCCAACAACCGGGCCGTATTATGACAGAGTTCGCTTCCGTAAATCAGTTCTCAAATCCCGTTTCAAAACCATCTTCACATGCGAGCGGCGAGAGGAACGGCTTCAGCGGGGCCGTTCTTTTTTCGTCAACGCGTCCCAAATCTTGCATCATGGTCCGGTTCCTGAGTCTAATAGCCTGCTCGCTGTTGAAACCACGGCTTTGATTTCCTGATTTCAGCACGTCAGGGGTTTGATGCTCAGGAGCTTGTACTGGTGGCGAACATTCATGAAATCGCGAATTTTCTGTGGTCGATAGCGGATGAAGTGCTTCGGGACGACTTCAAGCGGGGCAAGTATCCCGATGTGATTTTGCCATTTGTCGTGTTGCGCCGTCTGGATTGTGTTTTGGCCCCGACGAAAGAAAAGGTCCTAAAACGGCAGGCTGAATTGAAGGCCAAGGGCGTGGCCAACCCGGACGGACAGCTTCGGAAGACTTCGGGCTATGCCTTCTACAACCTGTCCAAGTACGATTTTCAGAAGCTCCTTGACGACCCGAAGAACATCGCCAAGAATCTGCGGGATTGCATCAACGGGTTTTCGGAAAACGTCCGCGACATCCTCGACAAGTTCAAGATTCGGAACACGATTGATACGCTTGAGGAAAACGACCTACTCTTCTTGCTCGTGCAGAAATTCGCAGACCCGAAAATGGACCTGCATCCCGATTCGCTCAGCAATCATGATATGGGCTATGTCTTCGAGGAGCTTCTCCGCCGATTCAACGAACAATCTAACGAGAATCCAGGCGAACACTTCACGCCCCGCGAGGTCATCCGGCTCATGGTACGGCTCGTATTGAACGGCGATGCCGGAATCTTGAAGCAGCAAGCCGTGCTTCGTACCGTTTACGACCCCACATGCGGCACTGGCGGCATGTTGTCCATCGCCAAGGAATACGTGCTTGACCATATCAATCCCCAAGCGGACATCCGGCTCTTTGGCCAAGAGGTCAATCCAGAGACCTATGCCGTGGCCAAATCCGACATGCTCATTAAGGGCGATGACCGGGATGCCGACAACATCTGTTTCGGCTCCACGCTCTCCAATGACGGTCATACTGAGAAGACCTTTGACTACCAGCTTGCCAATCCGCCGTACGGAAAAGATTGGTCCAAGGACGCTGATGCCATATTCCGCGAACGCGAAAGCGCCACGGGAGGACGGTTCACGGCTGGTTTGCCACGCAAGAGCGACGGCCAGATGCTTTTCCTCCAACACATGCTCTCGAAAATGCGTCCCGTTGGAGACGGCGGTGGCCGTGTAGCCATCGTTATGAACGGTTCGCCTCTGTTCACGGGCGATGCTGGCAGCGGCGAGAGCGAGATTCGGCGTTGGATTCTTGAAAACGATTGGCTTGAAACGATTGTCGCCCTGCCTTCCCAGTTGTTCTACAACACGGGAATCCACACCTACATTTGGGTGCTCAGCAATCGGAAAGAGAAGAAACGCAAAGGCAAGGTACTGCTTGTCAACGGTTCGGCCACGGAGAAGATTAATGGTAATGAGGCCGAAGTCTTTGCCCGAAAGATGCGGAAGAGCCTTGGTGACAAGCGGAACGAGTTATCCGAAGAGAATATCGCCGCCTTGGCTGACATGGCTGCCGCCTTCAAAGAAGGCCCCCATGCCAAGATTTTCGACACGAGGGATTTCGGCTATCGGAAAATCACCGTTGACCGGCCCTTGTGCCTGAACTTCCAAGTCTCACCGGAACGAATTGAACGGGTCAAGTCATGTTCGGCGTTTATCAGTCTCGCAGCCAGCAGCAAGAAAAGCAGGGCTTCGGCTAACGTGGACATCGCCACAGGTTTGGCGATTCAGGAAAACATCCTCTATGTCCTGAGCACGTTGGACGCAAAGAAAGTCTGGAAGAATCGGGAAGATTTCGTTAAAGCTCTCAAGAAGGCATTCAAGGCTAACGAGGTAGTCGTTTCGGCTCCACTGTTCAAAGCAATCCTCACGGCCCTTTCGGAACGTGACGAAACTGCGGATGCCTGTATCGGCACGGACGGCCTGTTCGAGCCGGACACGGAACTCCGGGATACGGAATGTGTACCGCTGAAGGAGGATATCAAGGAGCTCTTCGAGCGGGAAGTGATTCCGCATGTACCGGATGCCTGGATAAACGAAGACGTTCGAGACGAGAAAGACGGCAAAGTCGGCAAGGTTGGCTACGAAATCAATTTCAGCCGCTATTTCTATCGATACGAGCCACCACGCTCACTTGACGTGATTGACAGTGAAATCAAACACCTCGAGGCCGTAATCGCCAAGATGCTGAGCGAGATGAACACATGAAGCGGAAGCCATATCCGAAATATCGGGATTCCAGTGTGGAATGGCTAGGAGATATTCCCCTTGCCTGGTCGGTTAGGCCTCTCAAACAAATCACTTCATATGTTGCTCGTGGAAACGGTCCAGACTACGCAGACGAAAGCGACATAAGAGTCATCAATCAAGCCTGCGTCTATTGGGGAGGTATTCGACTTGAGAACGTGAAGTTTCACAAACAGGCGGATATCTCGTCGTGGAGAAGTCTGCTGCAAAACGGCGACCTTCTGATGAATAGTACCGGAACCGGTACGTTAGGCCGTTGTAGCGTATTTGATGAAGACGGAACTTACATGGCCGATAGCCACGTAACGATTATTCGAACAAAGAGGCCTCAGGCGCATCCAAGATTCTGTTTCTACTTGCTCCAAACTCCTCTTTATCAAGGGTATGTTTATGCTGCCCTGGTGTCAGGCTCTACGAACCAAATTGAGTTGTCCAGAGAAAAACTCCGGTCAACTCCGTTCATCGTTCCATCCCTCGAGGAACAGCAATCCATAGTCGCCTTTCTCGACCACGAGACGGCGAAGGTTGATGCAATGATTGCGAAGAAGGAACGCCTGATTACCTTGCTGGAAGAGAAGCGAAAGGCTCTCATTTCTCATGCTGTAACCAAGGGTCTGAATTCAGATGCTCCGATGAAGGATTCCGGCATCGAGTGGCTTGGCGCAATCCCCTCAGGCTGGTGTATAAAGCCTCTCAAACAAGTCACTGCCTGTGTGTCGCGTGGTGATGCTCCAGATTATGTTGACGAAAGTAATGTCAAGGTTATCAACCAAGCCTGTGTCTATTGGGATGGTCTTCGTTTAGAGAACGTAAAGTTTCAGAAACAACAGGATATTTCATCCTGGAAAAGTATGCTCAAGAGCGGTGACGTTCTGATGAATAGTACCGGCACGGGCACATTAGGTCGTTGCGCAGTATTTTCCACGAATGGAGACAGAACATACGTTGCCGATGGTCATGTCACGATTATCCGAACAGAGTGGCGAGAACTAAACCCTTACTTTTGTGGTTCCTCGCAAGAATCTGTGCACTGAGTAGTTGGACAAGCATGTGCTAACGC
>CAYOCT010000037.1:0-70094 GCA_964402555.1 uncultured Nitrospiraceae bacterium
TGTTTCCTCTGAGGGCAGCCCGGCGAAGCCGGGTCGTTGGCTCGCAATGACACGAGACGGGTTATCGTACCGTTCACGTCAGGTTCTCAGACACAGGGGTTTCTCCGTTCCACTCTTAGCCTCTTCGCGTCAAAGCACGGCGTGAACGATCCGGGCTGGCGCCTTGCGTCGACGGAAGCCTTTTCTCAATTCGCCCAACGTACCACGCATTGCGAACCGGACGGTCCCGTCGCGGTCTTCAAGATGATTCCTCGCAATTCCGCGTCGTAGAGCCACCCCGCCTGCGCGGATTGTAGCGCGTCGCTGTCGGCAACCCGTTCACCGGTCCCTTCGACGTTTGCAGGTTCCGGAACCGTCGCCAGGATCGAATAGACCGTCCTGTCGGACTCGGAGCGAAGCGCAAACGCGATCGAGCTGTCCTTTGGGTCCAGGCGCGCGCCGGAGATATCAGCGGCGGAATTCAGGAGGACCACCTTGTCTTCGCCCTGGAAACGAGCGCAGCGGATCTCGGGCGATTGGCCGCGCAAGCGGAACTCGTTGACGAAAATGTTCTCGGGATTAATATTGGCCGGGTTGGGCGTGTTCTTGGCCATACTCCACGAGTCGGGATACGTGCCTTTGCTAGAGCCTTCGGTATATTGCTGCCACATCGCCGAATTCGTGATGCCCTGCGCGATACGTTTCCAATCGAAGGAGGTGTCGAATTCGGCGAGGTCTTGGATCGCGTACGCGTAGACCAGGCCGCACCACACGACCGGTAGTCCGATCCACGAATGGCGGTAGAACGTCGAGCCGATCACCGAAATGACGTTGTACTTCATCGTGGGATAGCCGTCGAGTTCCCACGTGTACAGGAAGGGCAGGCCTGTCCACGCCCAATAACGCGCTTGCGCAAGATTGGCCGGGTCGCCGGTAATGCGGTAGGCCTCACAATACGCGCGCACCGCTTGTGCCGAGGCAAGAATGTCGGGCTGATACAGGGGGCACTCCCACACCTGCGCGCCGCGCGGCACTTCGTAGCGTTCCATCTGCCGCATGGCCTCCAGCGCCTTGGCCGTCAATTCCGGGTCGCCCGTCATGCGGGCGGCACGCAGCGCCAGGTACGATGGATGCGACGCCTGGCCGAGTGTGTGATCTCCTGCTACCCCGAGCGTCGCGGTCTTATCGTCGCGCGGACGCCAGACCCAGAGGCCGTTCTCACGGCTTTCAAGAATGCGGAGCGCATGCTGCTTGAAGTCGTTCAGCGACTCGCCGAGATATCCGTAGGAAAACGGAAGTTCGGCCATCATGACGTGGCAGCCCGTATTCGACCAGAGGTAGTGCTTCCCGAGCTTCTTCACAGCGCCGCCCACGACGAGATCGATACGGCGCTGGACCTCCGAGCGCTCAGGTTCGTCGACCCCGTCGCGCAGATCGATCATGAGCGGCACGGCGTACCCGACGTGTGCGCCGGGTTTCCAGCCTGCGCAATGCGCCCAACCCGGCGGGTCCTCGCCCCAGACCGCGTGCAGATACGCATCGCGGCACAGCGCGCGTTCGGCGTTCCACTCGCGCGGCTGTTGGCTCGGTTCCGGGAACCCGTACACGTCGAACCAATGCTGCATCGCCTGCAAGACCAGCCCGCCCTTGTGCGGACCGTGCACGATGCTGTCATCGCCGTAGCGCGAGGCATGGTCGAGCACGAGGCACGAAGCAAGCTTAACCGTTTGGCCCGGCTTCATCGGGAAGGCCGTCTGACGGGCCTCTTCTTCATTTTCGGGAATGTACTTGCCGACCGATGGCGCCAACAGCGACATGCGAATGCACTCGAATCCGCTGTCGAATTTCGGCGCGAGGAATCGCGCGGCGGGGTGGCGCTCGCCCTCGGCCCACTCCTGATTCTCGTCCCACAGCAGCGCAACCAGCGCGTTGTCGCCCTGGACCGCCATCAACGGCGTTGCTATCTTGTACGCGGCCGGCACGCGCCGGTCGTTCAGCGGGGGCGCGAGATCGCGTTCGGACGAAGACGGCTCGTCGCCTTCGAGATACTCGAGGCCCGGAAAGATGGCGAAGTCCTTGCGCGCCCCGAACGCGCGATCGCCGGCGAGGACGGTCAGCGGCCTGAAATTGAGCAACTCCCCGCCTTCTTCCGATGAAATCTCTGCCTCCACATCGATTCGCGGCGCGTTGGCGGCGGGCGTCAACTTCAATCGCATATGCCAAGGCCGCTCACGAACGGGAGAGAACTGCGACGTAAGGACCAGACTGTTCCCTTCCGCATTGGCGGATTCCAGTGCGGCGGTGTCCACGCAATACGCGGTCCATCTGCTGCCCTTTCGGACCGTCGCCTGGAAGAGTGGCGCGAGGGTGGCCACGCGCTGCCAGCGTTCGCCGTTCCAAGTCTCAGCGATGCCATACACGTAGTGCCCATCCTCCAGGAAGGACAGTCGCGACCACGGATTCGCCACCACACCGACCACGCGTTGTCCCGGCGAGGCCGATACCGTCGCATGTTCCGGGCGCGCGGACGGCAGTTCCGGTTCGGGAGAGACCACGGCGACGCCAACGCCGCCTCGCGGTTCCGTCCATAGGATCCAGTGGTCGGGTCTGGGTACCCCGAGGCCGTCCCAACGAAACACCTGCGTCGCGCCGGGCGCCAGCCGTGCTACTGTGTACTCGCGCGTGGCAGCTTCCCCAAGATCCTTCAGCGACTTTTCCTTCTCGCAGACAAGCCGTACCTTGCCTCCCGCCGTGTGCGTCCCAAGCCCGACGTTCTTCACTTCGAGGATCACGTTGAACGGATGCCCGGCGGTCACCAACGGACTAGACAACTCCGGCGAGGAGAACTCGAGTTTCGATTCGTAGGCGCCCGCAGTCGCATCCGCAAGTTGGGCCGCGCCATGCGTTACTTCAATCTGCATGGGTACGTAATGCACAAAGGACATCGGTATCCAGTGCGCGCCGGCATCCAGATGCAGAGGCTGCCGCGCCTCTCCCAAGCTCAATACGAGATCAGAGGCTTCGGTACATTCGATTGTAGCCAGCGCAAGCCCGGCGAGATCGCCGTCAAGATTCGGTTCGGGCACAGCGGGAACTTGTACCAGCATCGGCTGTCCGAACACGGCCCAGTCGTACGACGAGTTGCCGTCGATCGCGTTCGTCCGCAGATCGATCGCCACGGTCTTGCCGGCCCACGGCGTCATATCGACCGCGCGCGGCTGCCATCCCACGCCGGCGTGGTCTATCGAGAAGACCTTCGTCCCGTCAACGGCGACGAGAAAACGCACGCCATTGGGTTTGCCGAAGTCGGTGTCCCATGGCACATCGTCACGAAAACCCACCCAAAACACCAGCATCAAGCGCGAATCGGGTTTTGCGTCCGGCACGGTTACGTTTGGAAACGCGAGAACGGCATCGTCTTGATTCTGCGGGTGGAGAAAGATCCCGGGCCGAATCACGCCCGCGGACCGTTCGTCGAAGCTCGCCGAGGATGCCGACGTGTTGCTTGCGGTAGCTTCCGCAAAATCGCGGACGAAGTCCTTCACGACGCGGACATAGGGCGCGCCCTGCGCCGGTTCGCCAGCGTTTGCCGCGTATGTCGGGGTCAGCATGCCAACCACAATCGTCCAACTCGCAATCCATCGCATTGCGTCTTCTCTCCCTTCGGTCCGTGTGCGCGTTCCGCCACCGTCACGCGCTAGCATACACCGATTTCGCGTGGGCCTAAACAATGACCCGTCGCTAAAAGCAAGGCAGGACGATTACGGGCAGTACGATTAGGTGGGATTGTCGGCCTTTGGCAAAGAAGATGATCTGGATGGGATGTGGGCTGTCCAACTCCACGGCAAGAGAACCTTCGCTTCGACCAGAACGAGTGAGAGAGCCAGAGGTCTCTGTACGCGCACCGATGCTCCTGTCATTCTGAGCGCAGCGAAGAATCTCACCGCGGGCAAACGCGCCGACTGTAATGAGATTCTTCGCTGCGCTCAGAGCTTGTGAAGAAACTGCGAAACGCGGGCGCTTTGCCTCTTGACTACGTATTGCCTGTCATCCTGAGCGCAGCGAAGGATCTCGCTATGTGCATAGGTCTCTAATGCTTATGAGATCCTTCGCTGCGCTCAGGATGACAGAAAGGGCGGAGCCGACAAAGAAGATCGCGGGACCTTGTCGTTTCTTCACAAGCTCTCAGAATGACAGGAGGAGACGATTACGATTACGACCACGATCACGAACACGAGTGCAGGGCGTGCGCTACGCCTCGGTTTCTTCGCCGGGGATCTGCGTCCAGAATGTGAGGCCCGGCAAGTCGCGTTTGGGTTCGAAGAGGCTCGAAATCAAGTAGGCGACGACGAAGGTAATCAGATGGCCGGCAAGGCCGACGTAGTAGATGTGGACCGGTTTCAGGAACCAGAGCGCTACGGTCTGCGAACATCCGAAGGCGTTCATGAACTGCTCGGGCGTGACTTTCATGAATTCGATGACGGCCATATAGATCGAAAAGACGAGCGTCGCGCCGATCCCGATGGCCACGGAACGCCCCGTGCCGCGCGTAGTCAGGAATCCGAGAATATACACGCCCAGAATGCCGCCGCCGAGTACCGATCCTAACCGCGCTCCGAAATCTTGAAGTGTCAGGTCGCTCGCCCGGTAGAACAACACCGCGCCGCCCATCATCAGCAGGCACGCGACTGCAGAGGTCAATCGCGCAATGAGGACGTAGTGCCGCTCGCCCGCGCTCTTGACCATGTGGCGGCGGTAGATGTCGGTGATGAACACGGCGGAAATACCGCTAATGCTGGCGGAAGACGCGGACATCGCGGCAGCGAGAATGCCCGCGATGACGATTCCGGCAAGGCCCGTCGGGAGCATCTTGATGCAGAAGAACGGGAGGATGGATTCGGGCTTGGCGCCGCCTGCTCCTGTCAGGATCGCCGCAGCCTGCGGATCGGGATGCTGTTTGAAGAAAACGTACAGCGACGTGCCCACGAGCATGAAGAAGGCCCACGTCGGCACGCTGCACGCACAGCAAATCCAGATGGACTTGAACGCTTCCTTGGGGTTCTTTGCGGAAACGTATTTCTGGATCACGTTTTGGTTGCCGCTGTATTCGAAAACCCAGCCCGCCAGCCCGCCGATCAACATCATGATGACCGACTTGTCCCAAATCGAAAACCACTTCGCGGGTTCGAGTTTCCCGGTGGCGGTGTTCAGATCGCCGAGCATGAACTTGCCGTCCGCCCAGCCCGTCGAGAAGACCGCGCCGAGACCGCCGTCGATGCCGTGAATCAGCGTGCCAAAACACAATAGCGCGCCGAACCAAAGCAGGAACGCCTGCAGGAACTGCGCCCACACGATCGCGCTCACGCCGCCGAGCACGGCGTAGATCGCGATGACGCATCCGCCCATCAGGATGCACGCGTAGGGCGTCGCGCCGGTCATCTGCTGAAACACGAGCGACACGAGATAGAGAATCGTCGCGATGCGCATCACCTGGCCAATCACGAACGTGATGGAGACATAGGTGCGAACGCCGTTACCGAAACGTCCTTCAAGATACTCGTACGCGGAAGTGCACTTGTTGCGGCGGTAGAACGGCAGGAAGATCTTCGACCCGATCAGAATGCCGAAGGGCAGCATGAGCGTCGGAATCCAGCGCAGGTAGGCCGCTTTGTATGCGTCGCCCGGATAGGCCACGACCGTGATCGAGCTGATGGACGTTGCGAACATTGCCAGACCGAGTAGCCACGCGGGAAACTGGCGGTTTCCGACGAAATAGCTCTCCGTGGATTTGTTCCTCTTTGCGAACAGCGGCCCAATCGAGGCGACCGCCACAAAGTACGCAACCAGGATAATCCAATCGAGTACGCCGAATCGTGCCTGCATAGGTCCCGCCTTCCCGTGTTGGCCGCGAAAACCCGCCTCATCCCGCCACGCATGCCTTCGAGAGACGCGCGGCAGGGCTTGCGACGCCGGGGATTATCCACGGATTTCCTTCCGTTGTCCAGCGGTTCGGATGCCCACAAATCCGTACCCGATATCACCGCTCCGTTCTCTAGACCGTTGTTCGCTCAATGCCGCAAGGTAACGGCGGTTGACCGAACTGTGAATTCCGCCTAGAATGCCTCTCGAAAGCACTTTACGAGTCGCAGCGGGAGGACGCATCATGAGCGAGAGCGGCATGTCACGGCGGTATTTCTTGATGGGCACGGCGGCGGCGGTCGGCGGTTGGGCCGCGGGGGCGCAGGCGGCCGGGAAGAAAAAGAAGATCAAGATACGCAAGGTCTCGCCGAACGAGAAGCTGAACATCGCGGGCATCGGCGTCGGAGGCCAGGGCGGCAACGACATCGACAACGTCAACAGCGAGAACATCGTGGCGTTGTGCGACGTGGACGACGAGCACGCGGCCCGCGTGTACAAGCGTTACCCGAACGCGAAGGTGTATCGCGATTTCCGCGTGATGCTCGAGAAGCAGAAAGATATCGACGCGGTTGTCGTCGGTACGCCGGATCATCTGCATGCGGTCGTCTCGATGGCGGCTATCCAACACGGCAAGCACGTGTATTGCGAAAAGCCGCTGACGCATTCGATCCACGAGGCGCACACGCTGGCGGAGGCCGCGCGCAACGCGAAGGTCGCGACGCAGATGGGCAACCAGGGCCAGGCTTCGGAAGAAGCCCGTGTGCTGGCCGAGTTGATCTGGAGCGGGGCCATCGGAACGGTGCGCGAAATCCACGGCTGGTGCAATCGCAATCCGTCGATCTCGCCGCGCGGCATGGCGCGGCCGCAAGGCGAAACGCCCGTGCCGTCCACGCTGGATTGGGACCTGTGGCTTGGTCCGGCGCCGTTCCGCCCGTTTGTTGCCGGGGCGTATCTTCCGTTCGTCTGGCGCGGCTGGTGGGACTTTGGCACCGGCGTGTTGGGGGATATCGGATGCCACAACTTCTCGGCCATCTTCAAGGCGCTCAAGCTGGGCCATCCGACGAGCGTCGAGGCGACGTCGACGGCGGCGCAATGCCCGCCGGAGGTCAACGACGAAAGCGCGCCAACCGCGTCGATCGTGCGTTACGAGTTTCCGGCCGAGGGCGATCGGGCCGCGGTAACGCTGACGTGGTACGACGGCGGCATGATGCCGTGGCGTCCCGAGGAACTGGAACCGGAACGCCAGATGGGCGGCGGCGACGGGATGTTGTACGTCGGCGACAAGGGCAAGATCCTGAATCACCGCGTGATCCCCGAAGCGCGCATGAAGGAACTCGGGCCGCCGCCGCAGAAACTTCCGCGCTCGCCCGGGCATTATATCGAGTGGATTAACGCGTGCAAGGGCGGCGAACCGGCGGGGTCGAATTTCGATTTCGCAGGGCCGCTGACGGAAGTGGTGCTGCTCGGCAACATCGCCATTCGCACCGGCAAGAAGCTGTTATGGGACGGCGCGACGCGGACCGTGACCAACGTTCCCGAAGCCAACGCCTTCATCAATCCGCCGTACCGCGACGGGTGGAGCCTTGGCGTCTGATCGCCCCGGCCTTGCGAGCGGCCACTTGTCGACGGTGATGCAGTTGGTCTAGAATCCGCGTCTGAGTGACATCATGGCCGTGATGGTGTGTCATTGCGAGCGAAGCGAAGCAATCCCACATCATCGCGCGCGCTGGAACCCGGCGAGATTGCTTCGCTTCGCTCGCAATGACACGGATTCTGGAGACAAGAAGGACCGGTATACACAAGTCAGCTAGTTCTACATTCAGGAACGAGGGCAGGTTATATGACGGAAAAGGCAGCGTGGCTGCTGGCTGCGATCTATGCGCCTATTATGTGGGGGATGGTGGCTGCGAATGTGGTGCTGGGAGCGCTCGGCGTGGTCGCCCCTGGGCGGCTCCGCAGCATCGTGCGACTGTTCACGCAGAACCGCCCGAACCGTATTCTTGGGGTGTTCTTGATGATCATCGGCGCGGAGATGTTCGTCCGCGCGCCGGGCACGGCGCTGCCGTTGCTGGTGAAAACGCTGGGCGTGTTGATGTTCATCGACGGCGGTGTGCGGCTCTTCATTCCTACGCTGAGCGTCATTCTGGCTGAGTGGTGTCTCGCGCGAAGCGACAACTGGTACCGCATGCTAGGGCTGGTCTGCCTGGGCGTTGCGTATCTTTTCTATCATGCCACGCGCCTGCCGCTCACCGGCGTAATCGAAGGCACGCTGCACTACGGGCCTTGAGCAGAGCCCGCTTCCCCCGTCATTCCGCGGGGGCTCGGCGGACATCCGGCGCCTTGAACATGTACAACAGCGCCGCCAACACGCCTCCCACCGTGCTCACGTAGAAGACATGGTCGAACCCGCCGACGTGCACTAGATAGACTCCGAGCAACGACGTCGCAATCGCTCCTGGCGCCGAAGCGAGCGACAATGTGCTGATGTATGCGGGACGCCTGGTTGCGGGAGCCAGCTTGACAATCAGCGTCGGCCATGCGTTCGTGAACAGACTGCCGCCAAGCATGCCCATCGCGAAAAGAACTGCGAACTGGGGCAGCGTCTGGCAGAACATGATGGCGACGGAGTTCGCGGCGACGAGCAGCGCCGACAGGACAAGCGACGCCTTCGCCCCGTAGCGATCGATGAACCAGCCTGAAACGATCTGCGAGGCCATGTCCGGCAGGGCGATCATCACGACAGGAATCCACATTTGCGCCTCCGTCAGCGCGCACCGCTCGACAAGAACCGCGGTCATGTACGTGCCGAGCAGGAAACCGCACGACCGGATCACGTGCGTCAGCACGAGCCAGCGCACGCGGGGGTCGTCGCGCACAATCTCGAACAGCGCGCGAAAGGTTGCCGACAGTGTCGCGCCGCCGCGGCTTTGACATTCGGGCAGCGGTACCTCGCGAAACCGGCTGCATACGTAGAGTGACAAGAACAGCATGATCACGGCGGCCCAGCCCAGGACCGTGTAATTGTGAGGGACGGCGACGTGCCGGTTGACCCACCAAACGAAGGTCGTGGCGCCGAGGCCCGCGGCCGCCGCAAGGAAGCTCCGCATGCTCATCATGCGCCCCCACCAATGTTCGCGGATGCCCGTGGTCAGCATTGCGTTGTACACGGGCCAGCACACCCCGCCCAGGAAGTTGCTCAGCATCCACGCCAGCACCAGCAGGACCAGCAGCGGCACGGGCGAGGAGAACAGAAACATCACGCCGAGCGGCACGAGCAGGAACGGCAGCCGCTGCAAGACCCCAGCCTTGATGCAGAAGGGGAGTTTCCATTGCCGGCCGCCGGCCATCGCCGTGCCCAGGGGGCTGCCCAGCGCCGGCACAATGCCCGCGATCGTGAAGAAGCCCAGCCAACTGCTGTCGATGCCGATTTCCTTGAACAGAAAGGGAATGAGTGTCATCGGCCCGATCAGGTTCGCGCCCGCAATAAAGATTGCCGCTTCGCTTGCGCAGATCGACAGGTTCCAACGATGCACATCGAGCGGAATCTCGTCGATACGTGGCGGCGGAGCGGCTGGTGGAACTGGGTCTTCGATGGTCTGGGTCATGGCACTTCGATCGGTCGTCGCTCCGTGCGCGGCGCACGCGGCCTGCGCCCGGGAATTCTATACCAAGCGAGGGCGGCGATCCTAATGGCGATTTGCGAGGCCACAGGAATCTTCGATCTTTACGGCAGCCTTGTCCTCTCTTGCTTTTGCTCTTGCTCCTGCTCCTGTTCGTGATCGTGATCGTGGTCGTAGTCGTAGTCCTAATCGACTGAGAACTGATAGGCTCTGCCCAATACTGAAGACCGTCTTCCCCGAAGATTCCAGCCACTGTCAAAGCGGGGTTGAGACTAACTCGATTACGATTACGATTACGATTACGATCACGATCACGATCACGACCACGATCACGACCACGAGCACGAGCACGAGCACGAGCACGAGCAAGAGCAAGGGCCGCGGACGGGGGCTTGTCAAGGGCCGTGCGGGCGGAGTAGCATAGCGGCATGAACCGGCATCTCCAAAAATGCGTTGACGCATTGCACCGGGGCAAACGTTTCGTGGCGCACGATGTGTGGCGCATCGGCCGTCCGGGCGATGAGATCCCGCACGGCTTCATCATTAAACAAGTCCGCGTCGCGATCTTGCTTGTGCAGGGCCTCGTCAAGGACGACCTGTTGTTGCGCGCCTCTTCGCTGACCTTCGCAACGATCCTTTCGATCGTGCCGTTCCTGGCCATTATGTTCTTCATCATTCAGACCTTTGGCCTGCGCGAGGCCGAAGCCTTGGGTGACTTCCTGTCGCCCACGCCTGCGCCGGCCGCCGCGGCCGCCGACCCGCAGGCCGAACTGACCGAGGCACAGCGCCAGCGCGCTTTCTGGAACGACTTCCTCGCGCTGATGTTCCGTGGCTTCGAGAAGAATAGCGAAGCGCACGAATCGGGTTCGTATGCGAATCCTGTGCAATGGATGATCGACAGCGCCCAACGCAGTTCGAACCCGCGCACACTAACCTTGGCCGGCGTGTTGTTTGTCATTACGACCGTGTTCGGCCTCATGATGAACATCGAGAGTTCGTTTAACCGCATCTGGGGCGTCCGGCGGAACCGATCGTGGTACCGCATGTTCAGCGACTACGTGATCATCCTGTTGCTGCTGCCATTTCTCGCGGCCGGCGTGTTGAGCGTAACCGCCGTGCTCGAGAGCGCCGCGTTCAGCCAGAGGCTCGGGCCGGCCGCGGCGGGAATCCGCGGCGTGCAGTATGCGCTGAGCTGGTTCGTGTTCACGGCGCTGTACTTCGTCGTGCCCAATACGCGCGTCCGTTTGCGCTACGCGCTCGGCGCGGGGATTATCGCCGGCACGGCGTGGTGCCTGTTATCGCTGGGCTATGTTAAGTTCCAGTTCGGCCTGCCGCGATACAATCTGCTGTATACGACGCTGGCGCAGGTGCCGGTCCTCCTGATGTGGGTCTATTGCAGTTGGCTTGTGCTCCTCGTGGGCGCCGAAATCGCGTTCGCGTATCAAAACGAAAAGACCTTCGCGATGGAGCGCCTGGCCGAGGGCGCGAGCTTTGCCTACAAGGAAGCGGTGGGGCTTTGGGCGATGGTCGAAATGAGCCGGCGCTTCGACGCGGGCCTGCCAGGCATGAGCGCGGACGTCGCCGCGGAACACTGGAATGTGCCGACCCGTCTATTGAACGAAACGCTCAGCCAGCTCGAAGAAGCGAGGCTCGTCGTACGGTCCGCTTCGAAACCGCCGATCTATCAGCCCGCCCGATCCGTCGACAAGATTACGGTCGCCGACGTGATGGGCTGCCTGCGCAGAGCGGGACAGGAGCCATCGGCCTTGCGTCTTGACCCGACGTTCCGCCTCATGTTCGACAGAATTCGCGATTGGCCCGGCGGGCCTACCGCGTGCACGCTGGCCAATCTCGTCCATGCAACCGGCACGACCAACGGCCGCAGCGCGTGATGCGAATTTCGAGTTGCGGCGGGCGCTTATCCCGAGGAGAGGAGTGCTATCGATGATGCGATCCTTGTGTTGTCTGGTCCCGTTAGCGACGTTGAGCGCGATGGCCTCGCAAGCGGACGGCGCCACCACGCCGGCCGGCGAACTCGCCAAGCGTATCGAGATGATTCGCGAGCGCTTCGCGCAGGGCGACGTGCCGCGATTTACGCGCGACTTCATTCTGGCCGATATCGAGTTGAGGCCAGACTATCCTAGGCGTTTTTCCGAGTACAGCGGCGACCTTTCGGGGCGCTACATTGAGGCGCTTGCCTGTTTGCCCGATGCGAACGGGTCGCCCGAACTGTCCGAGTTGGTTGCCGAAACGCTTCGCCTTCAGAAGCCCGACGGCCGTTTCGGCGATGCGAAGCTTGTGTATACGCCGGACCAAATCGGCACGAACCACATGGCGCTGCTCTGGGGCAATGGGCGAATGCTCGTGGCCCTGCTTCGGTACTGCGAGACGCACCCCGAACCGGAGGTCCTGCAAGCGGCGCGCAAGCTGGGCGATTTCCTGGTGGGCGTGTACGATGGGTGCGCAAACAAGGAGGTCATGGAGCGCGTTCGCGATCTCGGAGCGGCGGGCGAGATCTGTTTCAGCCAGTTGATCGAGGGCCTGGCCTTGCTCGGTCCCGCCGCGAAGGAACCGAAGTATCTCGACGCGGCGGCGCGAATCGTCGACTGGTTCCCTCAGGAGCGCGGGAAACAGCACAGCCATGGCTACCTGACGACGCTTCGCGGCATTCTGCTGCTGCACGACGCCACGTCCGATGCCAAGTATCTCGCGCTGGTAGAGGACCTTTACAAGGGGCTTATGGAATCGCCGGACGCTCTGGCCTATGGCGGGGTGATGGAATACTTCGGCGGCCGGGGCGACCGGGACGAAGGCTGTTCCGAGGCCGACATGTTGCGCCTGAGCCTGCAATTGTGGCGCGCGACGGGGAAACCTGCCTATCTTGAACATGCCGAGCGATGCCTGTTCAATCAGTTCTATGCGAATCAGTTCGATAACGGCGACTTCGGCCATCACCTGTATATCAAGCAAGGCGTCTCGCCATGCGTGGGCGCGGGCCGCGCTTGGTGGTGCTGCACGATGCACGCCATGCGCGCGTTCCGCGACGTGATCGACGCAATTACTGTCATCGACGACGGCGTGCGCATCGACCTTCTTCTCGATGCGAAGGCCGAAAGCGCGGACCGCGCGACCGTGATCGAGCAACAGTGGTCCGCGCAAGCGCCACGATTCGCCATCGACGTTCGCAACGCCCCGGCCGATGGGGTGAAGATCCGCGTGCGGCGTCCCGCATGGGTGGAAAGCGTCTCGGCCACGCTCAACGGGCAGTCCGCCGATGCCGTCGAGGACGGCGGCTACCTCACGTGGCAACACCCGTTCCATCAAGGCGACCGCATCGAATTGGCGTTCGTGCTGCGAACGGAGATCTTGCTGCGCGACGGCACGCGCATCTCGCTCGACAAGCTCACGGAGAAGCCCGTCGAGGGCATTCTCCTCCACGGCCCGTGGATTCTCGGCGCCGACGAGACGGACAATCCCGCATTCTTTGGCGAGCCGTGGCTGGGCAACAAGGTGTCGATACCTGCGTCGGTAAGCGAGGCATCCGAAGCGCCCACTCTGTTTGTCGCGCCATTCGCATCGATAGCGTGCAGCTACACGCACGACGGATTCCCGGGCGAACACCCACTCACGCTACGTCCGATGTCGGTGCAGACGGCCCATGCCCCCGCAGCCTTCGCCGCCTGGCTCCGCTACGCCAAGTAACCGGCAACCAGCAACCAGCAACCAGAAACCAGAAACTAGAATTTAACCTTCGTAGGCGTCTTGTCGGCCTTGAACGGACCGGGCTGATAGTCGGAAACGATCTGGTACTCGATACCTTTCTTGGGGCCACTCCATGTGGCCAAGCATGTGCCTCCTCAGCCATACCTGAACTGGCCCTGGGCCACGACCTCGCCATCCGCCGTCAGCACCTTGAAGCCGGGTTCGCGAGGCCGATTGTGATCGCGGTCCGACAACGGGATTTTGGTCTTATCTCCGGACACGCGCCGGATCTCGCTCACCGATTCGCGTGCGGCGCCAAGCGTTTCAAATTCCAGCATGGCGTAAGCACTCGAGAAGAGGAAACCACCCCGAATCGCGTTCCCCACCACCTTGATTTCGGTTGTGAATGGCTCGCCGAACGCCATGGACGCCTCTTTGTCGGCCTCGATCTTCATGCCCGGAGTGGAGGCATTGCCGGCGCCACTCAGTATCCATTGGTCGCCTTGCTCATCGTTGCGCGTCATCTGATAATCGCAGAGCGCGTACGTGCCCACGGGGAAGGGAATGCTTTCGGCGGGATCGATTACGGTGACTCCCTGGCTGCCCATCGTGTCGGAGAAGCCCATCTCTTGGAATGCGCTCGTCAGTTTCAACCGGCCCGTGGGTTCGGCGCGCGGTATCAAATCGAGTTTTCCCCCGGGGATATCGAGGGCCACCTTGTAAAGCGTGTCCTTAATCACCAGCCATTGTCCCAGCGGATACAGCGTCTCCGGAGGTCGCGCCCCCTTGCGCACGATCGAGGCCTCGTCTCCATCTGAGAACACACGGACTGTGCCTCTCGCCCGCCTCAGCACCATAGGGTCACCGAAACACCCATTGCCGTTCGAGTCGAGCAGCGCCACTTCATATTCGTCGTTCCCCAGCTTCAGAGCGGCGGAGTAAAAGCAGTCGGTCTTCACGCGAAGGACCGGGCCGTCGCCACGGTCTCCCAGCACATACTCCAGGAAGCGCACAACCATGCCTGCGTTGTACGACTTCACCTCAGGAACGAACCGGTAAGGCAGCGCATGGCCGTTCACGTCTACGTTCAAGGAGACCGCGGAGAATTTGGTGGACGTCCAGTTTCGGTCCGTCTTGATTTCGCCGTCCAGCGGAGGGTCGTCCGTCAGATCATGGTTGCCGTTGGCGTCGAAATAGAGTCGGCTGAAGAAGGCGTCGTCCGGCTTCTGCCGGTCGAGCGCGACCAGATACTCGGTCCGCGGCGAGCCCAATCGAACAGTGCAGTAAACAGGCTCCTTGGATTTCCACACCGGCAGCTTCCAATTGCCCGGGGGCGCGGTTGTTTGAAGACCGAAGTACTGATCGAGGTGAAATGCCTCGGCATTCGTCTCCTCGAACTTGAGCGGCGCCTCGATGGCATGCGCCGTGGAAAAGGCAACCCCAGCGGCAATCGCGACAAACCAGGCCATGCGTCTCGGATTCATAGTCCTGTCTCCTTCGAGTGACGGATGCATTATAGCGGGATGCCCGGAGCTTGCCAAGGGTTATTTCGGAGACACGAAGGGTGGGTTCAGCGAAGCGAAACCCACCGGAAATAGCGAATCGGTGGGTTTCGCTTCGCTGAACCCACCCTACGTGTCTGAGTATTCTAGTCATCATTGACGATACATTATAATTAACTCGATCGCAAGTACAATTACGAGCGCGAGCAAGAGCAAGAGCAAGAAAGGACAAGGCTGCATAGCAACTGAGGAAGTAGTGAGACACGTCCGGTGCGAATTGGACAGGCCACCCCTTGGGACATCATAATACGCGGACGCGGCGGGGAAGGTCGATCGGACAAGGGTCCGCCGCATCCAATGGAGCCCGATCTGAAGTATGATGCCGCCCACCGACGCCGCCCCGTTCACGGGGGGAAGCCAGCAGACCCGGTTCCAGTTTGCGCAGGACGCGTTGGTCACGGACGCGCGGTTCAACCTCGGCATGTATCGCGACCCCTTCAAGACGGTGAATCCCCTCGACGCGCGTATTGGCCTGATCCCGCTTTCGCGCGGCATCAAGAACGCCATGCTGAAGGAGTGGGAGCATTTCGCGCTGGTCAACCGGCGGTTCTTCGTGAGTGTGGCGCTGTTCAATGCCAAGCGTCTGGGCCTTGCGCACGTCGTCGTCTACGACTGGCAGAACCGGACCAAGGTCATCCACGAGAAACGCGTGCGCGCGAAAGCGCTGGAAATCCCTTCCGATCTTTGGGACAGCACGGCGCGCGCGGTGCTTCCGAACTTGCGGATCGAGATGCGCCACGTGCTGAACGAAGGCGTCCACCGCATCGAGTTTCTCGGCGAACGGGCCCGAGGCCGCCCGAGCATTCAAGGTGTCTTCGAGTGTTACGAAGACTTAAGCGTTATCGAGCCGCTGGTCGTGTGCCTGCCGCTGGGCAAGCGCCGCGCGATGTACTCGCACAAGGCCATGCTGCCCGTCCTGGGCCAGTTGCGCGTTGGCAAGGAGACCTTCATCTTCTCGAAGGAAGACAGCTTCGCTATGCCGGATATCCACAAGGGGTACTATCCGTACGTCATGCGATGGCACTGGGCGACGGGCGGCGGGCGCGACCGGTTCGGCAGGCTGATCGGATTCAACCTTACGAACAACCAGGTCAAGGATCAACGGACGTACAACGAGAACTGTCTCTGGGTGGACGGCAAGGCGCACCTGTTGCCGCCGGTGCGGTTCGCGATGGACTCGCGGACCATCGAGCATCCGTGGCGCATCCGGGACGAAGAAGGCCGCGTCGATATCGAGTTCCAGCCCGAGGCAACCCGCAACATCAACCTCAATCTCCTCTTGGTGCGCAGCCGCTATCGCGGGCCGTACGGGGTCTTCACGGGGACTATCCTCGATTCGAACGATACCCCGGTCAGCGTGGATCACTGCTTCGGCATGGCCGAAGATTTCTACCTGCGGGGATAAGGTTAACTGGTTTCTGGTTTCTGGTTTCTGGTTGGGGGGTCAGTCGTCGGCGCGGCTTGAGGGTTTGCCTCGGCGGAGGGTCTTTACTTCGCGGTCGACTTCGCGTTTGACTTCGCGCTCGCGGATTGTCGCGCGTTTGTCGACGGTATGCTTGCCTTGGCAGAGTCCAATTTCGACCTTCGCGCGGCCCTCTTTGAAATAGAGGCGAAGGGGGATCAGCGTCAGACCCTTCTCGGCGACGCGCGCGCCGAGCTTGAGGATCTCGTGCTTGTGCATAAGCAGCTTGCGCCGGCGTTCGGGGTCGTGATTATAGATGTTGCCTTGTTCGTAAGGATTGATGTGCGCGCCCTGCAGGAACATCTGGCCGTCTTCCACTTCGGCGTAACAGTCCTTGAGCGTGACGTGCCCGGCCCGAAGCGATTTCACTTCGGTGCCGCGCAACTCGATCCCCGCCTCGAAATGTTCGAGGACGTGATACTCATGCCGCGCTTTGCGGTTCTGTGCGATCAGTTTCTCAGCCATGGTTTCTGGTTTCTGGTTTCTGGTTTCTGGTTAACCAGCAACCAGCAACCAGAAACCAGCAACCACTCCCTATCTCCTGGGTCCCCAGTAGGGGCCTTCGCATGACATCCGGCCGATGGGAACGTGATGTTGCTCACACGGCGGCGCGACATTGACCGTCCAGATGGCCGCGTCGCCTCCGCGGGACGACATGAAAACCAAATGGCGCGAATCAGGCGACCAGCACGGCGACTCGTTGCTGCCCGCGGTGTCGGTCATCCGCCGCGGCTCGCTCCCGTCGGCGTTCATCACGTAGATCTCGAGGCCTTCGCCGGGTTTCTCCGCGACGTACGCGATCGATTTGCCATCCGGCGACCACGCGGGATCGTAGGCTTTGCCGCCCTGATACGACGCGCGGTGCACGTTGCCGCCGCTGCTGTCCATGACGTAGATCTGCGGCGTGCCGCCGCGGTCGCTGACGAACGCGATCTGGCTGCCGGTCGGATCGAAACAGGGCGACGTGTCCGCGGCGCGATCATTCGTGAGGCGGTGTTCGCCGCTCCCGTCGACATGCTTCGTGTAAATCTCCATGTTGCCGTCTTTACTGAGCACCATGGCCACGGTCTTGCCGTCGGGCGCCCAGCCCGGGGCCGCGTTCAACCCGACGCTCTTCGACAAGACCGTCGATTTGCCGGTGGCGCGGTCGAGCACGTAGAGGTAGGGGTAGCGATCTTTGTACGACACGTAGGCGATCTTGGTGCCGTCCGGCGAGAACTTGGGTTTGATCGAGATCGATTTGTGCTGGGTGAGTTGTTTTGGATTCGCGCCGTCGTAGTCGGCGACGTAAATTTCCTTGTTGCCCGAGACGCCGCCGCTGAAGCAGATTTCGGTCGTCGCGATGCCGGGCACGCCGTCCAACTGCCGCACGATTTCGTCCGAGAACCGGTGCGCGACAAGCCTCGGCAAGCTCCGCGCCGAGGTCACGCGCTGGCCGACGACCTGCGTCCCGCTTGCGATGTCGAACATGCGGCATTCGGCGACGATCGTGTCGCCTTCGAGCGTGACGTACGCGTACACAATGTAGCTGACCTTGACCGTGCGCCACGCGGCGAAATCGATCTGCGTCGCGTCGGCGGTGAAGCCGCGAAATGAGGGCGGAAAGCTGCTGTTCGGGAGGACCGTGAACAGGCCGGTGAACACAAGGTCGTAGGCCACGACCTCGCTCATCTCCTTGGCGATGGCCTCGAGGCCCGGGGCCGATGCGAAATCGGGCACGGCCACGCCGAACCGCATGTCGCCCTTGCCAATGGTCGTAATGTTGACGGCGCCCTGCGGCCAGGCAGTCCCACTTACCAGACAGCACACGATTCCGAATCCGATCCACCGCATCGCTTTCACACGCCTCTCCTTCCCGCCGCCGGGCAATCGCCGCCCGGGGCTACTTCATCACTCCGCCAACGTGAAGCCGTATAGCACTTCCTGCTCCAAGGCCTTGAAGTCGTCCGGCAACGGCGGCAGCGGAACGGCGTTCAAGATAGCTTGAACGCCCGACTCGCCCAGCGCCGGATCGCTCGCAGGCTTGACCACTTTGGGCTGCTCCAGCAGGTTTCCCTGTCGATCCACCCAGAAGGATACCACGGCTTGATTGCCCGATGCGTCTAGTCGAAGTCCCTCGGGCATAATCCAATTCTTCTCGACCTTCATTTGCACCAGCCGCGCCCATCCGTCCAGCACCGACGGCGTCCCTTCCGGCAGGTTGATCCCGTCCTTCATGGGCGCGTTTTCGTTCATAAATGCGTCATTGCCGGTCCGGCTGCCCGCCTTCGATCCCGGCGTGGCATCGCGCGCTGACTTCGGCGATGGCCGGTCATTCGCTTTCGAGGCGGTCTTGATAGACGAGCCCTCCGATGCCTTGCTATCGGGTTTGGCCTCCGTCTTCGGTTTCGGCTCTGGTTTCGGTTTCTCCGGTTTGGGCTTCTCGGGCTTGGGCTTCTCCGGCTCAGGCTTGGGCTTTTCAGGTTTAGGCTCGGGTTTTGGCTTCTCCGGCTCCGGCTTAGGCTTCTCCGGTTCCGGTTTGGGTTCAGGCTTCGCTTCCTGTTTCGGGGCCTCAGCTTTCTTGGGCGTATCCGCCTTCTTCGTCTCCGGTTCGCTTGTGTTTGCGTTCTTCTGCGGCTCGCCTTTCGGATACGGGATGAATCGCACCTGATACGTCGGCGGCATGACCCACGCCCGGCTGAAGTTCGCGAATACAACGGACACGCCCACGATATGGATGACCACCGATATCACGACGGCCCGCGTCAACCGGCCGCGCGAATCGAGGTCCTGCCAATAGTGATCCAGCCGTCCATTCATCGAAACGACGCATCCTTTAACGTTTGGATCATCTTACTCATCCTTCGGCCCCAAGTCAATGCGGTGCAGGCATTTTCACCACAAGGGATTGTGTAGTTTGAGCCATTTTCTCACACCGCATACTATCCCTACTGCATGGTAAAAGTTCCTGGGTTA
Organism: uncultured Nitrospiraceae bacterium; assembly: GCA_964402555.1. Classification (GTDB taxonomy): domain Bacteria; phylum Hydrogenedentota; class Hydrogenedentia; order Hydrogenedentales; family SLHB01; genus CAYOCT01. Next base: position 19,200 of record CAYOCT010000037.1, read on the forward strand.
GTTGCCATCGAGAAGCGGCACCGAACGCTCTCTAGGTACTCGCGTCCAGAAAGACAACTCCTTATACTGGAAGGCATGGCTCGCCACGGAACTTGGGGGCGAACCATTCGCCTCCGATGCGCTGTTGATCAGCCGTTAATCCTGATATACTTTTGCCAGCGGTCAGCCGTCGAAAGGAGTACGCGGGATGTCTGAACTAGACTCGAACAAATTGGTGCCGGTGCATGTGTGTTGGAGCGATACCGAGGCCGACGTCATTATGTCGTTTTTGGCCGCGAACGAGGTCAAGACGATTACGAGTTCGCGTATGGACCACACGGTCTTCCCTGTGATTGCCGACGGGCTCGGTGAAATCAGGATCCTCGTGGCCGAGGAAGACGCGGCGCGCGCCATCGAGTTGCTGCGGGAGTGCCAGGCGGGCGATATGGACGGCGCCCTTGAAGTAGGAGAGCCTGAGGAATGATCCTGGATACGCTGAGCCGGTGGCGGGATTACGGCTGGAATTCCAACCGCTTTGAGGCGGCTTTTCGGTTTCTCGAAGCGATGACGCCGGATATGGCCGACGGCAAGCACGTAATTGACGGCGATACGGTCTTCTGCATGATAGGCCGCCACGAGACGAAGCCGCGCGAAGGACAGGAATTCGAGGCGCATCGCGACTACGCCGACATTCAGTACATCGTGCAGGGCGTGGAAGCCATCCTGTGGGCGCCCGTGCCCGAGTTGACGGTCGTCAAACCCTACGAACCGGACGCCGAATTGTACGCATTGACGGAATCGCCCACGGAGCTCATCTTGAGGGCCGGCCAGTTCTGCGTTCTCTTCCCGCAAGACGCACATGCGCCGTGCATCGCGCACGACAAACCCAGCGCCGTGCGAAAGGCCGTCGTCAAGGTGCGGCTAGCCTGACTACCTCTCGCTCAATCCGCTCCGTATAGGCCATTGGAGCGCAAATCGCGCCTTTTCGATCGCGCTCGGCGACTAGAGGTAGCCTAAAGCTTTTAGATCGTCCGTCGTCTGTTCGTCGTAGACGCGCCACTGGGGTGGTCCGAATTTCGCGGCCATTTCCCTGTTCGCGCAGATTTGCGCGAAAAGAGTCTTGCGGAGATCCGCAATGGCCGTTGCCGGCACATTGACGCCTTCCGCCCATTCATACGGGTCGTCATCGCGGTTGTAGACGCGCTGCATTCCCGAAGCCCGGTCGCGGATTAGTTTGTACGGCCCCACGATAATGCAGGAAGTCCACTGGCCCACGTCGGGATTCTTGAGGTCCATTTCGCTGAACACGTTGCGGTGGCCTCGGACGGCGAGCCGTCCCTCGGTGTCAAACAGCGTTTCCGCCTGCAGCCCTTCGGGAACGGGAAGGCCGCATAGCGTCAGGACACTCGGATAGATATCGAAAAGCCGCACGCTCCAGGGCACTCGAGTCGCGCCGCTCATACCTGCGGGACATACGATCAGCGGGACATGCAGGACCTCGTCATACAGGGTGGAACCGTGTCCTATGCATCCGTGTTCTCGAAACGCCTCACCGTGATCGGCCAGGATGACCACGGTGGTGCGGTCGCGGATATTCAGGGCTGCCAGCCGGTCGAGCAGCCGCTTGACCTGTATGTCGATGCCAAGAATCTCCGCGTCATAGAGGCGCTTCATATAGGCGACGCCGTCATCGGAGACGTCGCCAAGGTTCAGATTCCCGGACGAATGCTTGTCCCGGACCATATTGACATATGAGAACTTGTACTCCGAAATGAGCTTGAGGTCGGTTTCCGATGGCATCGGGCTCTTGGGGTACAGCGCGTCATACCATGCTCTATCGGGTTCATACGGGCCGTGCGGGTCGCGAAGATGGACAAAGGCGAAGAAGGGCCCCTGCTGCGCCTGATCCAGCCACTCCAGCACGCGATCCATTTCAATCTTGGGATCGACGAAATGCGATTCGTAGTAGTGGTCGAAGCCCTGCGCGAAACCATACTCCTTCTTGCAATTGCCATTGGCCATGAACAGGCCTGTTGCGTAGTTGTTTTGTTTGAAGCTTTCCGCCAGCGTCACAAACTGCTCTCGTAGCACTTGAGTGTCCGGAGTCTTATTCTGCGGTTCTTCGTCCTCCAACGACACCACCGCCTGATGAACCGAAGGGACATATCCTGTGAAGATTGACGCCACGGACGGCTTCGTCCAAGGCGCCTGGGCGTAGCTGCGCTCAAAAAGAAAGCCCGACTTTGCCAGTTCGTCGATCACGGGCGAGGTGGGAGTTTCGCATCCGTAGCACCCAAGGCGGTCCGCGCGCAGGGCGTCCGCCAGCACAATGATTACATTGCCCTCTTTAAGTATCGGGGCTTGAGGCGCGGCCGGGCGCATGATGCTGCCAGGTCGAGGTATCTCTCCGCATCCCATCATACAGACCGATACACACGACAGGAATAACCACAAGTACTTTGGCATCGGCATACCTCTAGTCGTGCCGTTTCCGTCGGCCGCCATCGCTCCAAGTGCGGCCCACAAGGTTGTAAACCGCAAGCCGTTCATAAGCATTGTACCATTCAAGCGTGGCAGCGCCAACCGTCTGGCGATCGTCGCGCGGAAGAACAGCCTAAGTGGTTCACGGTCGAAACCGCGAACAAGAGCAGATCGCCAAGCTTGAGCGCGATACGCTGTGGATGCGCGCGAGACACGGCAGGCTGTAGGCGGCAAACTGGCCTAACTAAGGTTTGAATTTCTCTCGTAATGCCGCCAGTTGGTCCGCGAGCAATGTGTTGACCTGGGCTGCGGTGTCGCCAAAACTTTGCAGACGCTCTCTGTCGCGCGCGCCGGGCTTGCCTGCGCCTGCCCTTGCGCCTCGGCGATCGTGACGGGGTTCGCGATCGCGATCACGGTCCCGGTCGCGCCGCTCTGGCCGTGCCGCCCTCGGCTGGCGCGCTTCTTCGCCGCCACCCTCGGAACGTTTCCTTGCCGCGGGCGGACGCGTACGAGAACGCCCGTCGCCGGCTTCGGCAGGACCGTGGCTGGGACGGCGGGGATGGCCGTCGGCCTTGGGAGCGTCTTCGGAGGCCGCCTCCGCGTGCTCGGACTTGGCCCGGGCGGCGGGACGCCTCTTCGGGCGGGCGAGCAGGGCTTTGACAGAAAGCGAAATCCTTGGCCCTTGTTTGTCGACCTTGATGACTTTGACGCGAACGATGTCGCCGATGTGGATGACCTCGCGCGGATTCTTGACGAATCGCGTCGAGAGTTCGGAGAGATGCACAAGCCCGTCCTGCAGCACGCCGACGTCGACAAAAGCGCCGAAGTCGGTGATATTGGTGACGACGCCCGCCGTCTCCGTGCCTTCTGCGAGGTCCTCGACCGCCGCCACGTCGTCATTGAATCTCGGAAACCGGAATTGGCCGCGGGAATCGGCGCCGGGCTTGGCAAGCTCGTTGCGGATATCGGCCATGGCCATGGGGCCGTAGGTCTCGTTCTGGAAGGCCGCAAAATCGATCTTGGACAGGGCTTCGGCATTGCCGACCAGATCCCCCGCTGCAAGGCCCACGCTCTGGGCTATTTGCTCGACGATGGGGTAGGCTTCGGGATGAATGGCGGTCGCGTCAAGCGGCTGGTCGCCGCCCGCAATCCGGAGGAATCCGGCACATTGCTCGAGAACCTTCGGGCCGATCCCGTCGACTTCGGCGAGCTGCGCGCGGCTGCGGAACCCGTCGAGTTTCTGGCGCATGTCGACGATGTTCTGGGCGGTGCCCATTTGGATGCCGCTGATATATCGCAGCAAGGACACCGGCACGGCGTTGAGATCGGCGCCGACCTGGTTGACACAGGACACGACGGTGCGGACCAAGCCTTCGCGGAGTTGTTTCTGGTTGACGTCATATTGGTGCGGGCCAAGGCCGATACTGCGCGGTTCTTCTTTGACGAGTTCCGCGAGCGGGTCCTGGATGCGGCGCGCAATCGCAATGGACTCCCGCACGGCTTCGTCCGCGTCGGGATACTCTTCGCGGGCGGCGCGCGAACCTGCATGCGCTGAAGCCGGCCCGGCGTTTACAGGCTGCACCAAGAGGCCGGTTCCGGATTTGACGCGCCATTTCGCGAGGATGCCGTTGATCCATTTCGACGCCTCGCGCCCGTGTCCGCCGGTACCCACGGCGACTGTGGCCACGCCGTGTTTCAGCACGAGCGAACCCAGCGCTTCGGGCGAAGCCTCGTCCGCCATGGCGAGCGTCTGATGTTCGAGCAGTTGGCCGCTGCCGTCGACTACGGCGATCGTGCACGCCTCTTTCGAGGGGGCCACGGCGCCCATCACGGTGACGCGTCCCGCGGGCGGATACAGCAGCGCCGTTGCCACGGCCTCGCGGCAGGCGTGGATGACTTCGTCGTCGGCGCGTTTGCGCACGATCTCGAAGACCTCATTCTCGATGGTGGGGCGCAAATGGCGCGCGTACGCTTCGCTCAGCGCGAGACGAATGGGCGCCCCATAGGGCGACGCGGGATCGGTCAGGCGCATATTCAACAGTACGTTGAACATCTGGACGTCATCGATGGCGATGTCGGCGCGCAGGAAGCCTTCTTTGACGCCGCGGAGAATCGCGAGGATGCGCGGCGCGGCGACCTTGGCGAGCGGCTCATTCACGTTATGGAACGCTTCGTAGCGGCTCTTGCCGCCTTCGGCGTTCTTCGTGCCGCGTACCGAAAGCGCGCCGGCTTCCATCATATGATTGCGCATCGCGGCGCGGAGGTCGGCGTCCATGCTGAACCGTTCCGTGAGGATGTAGCGCACTCCTTCGAGGGCCTCCTCAGCAGAACTGATCGACTTCTCGGAATTGATGAAGGCTTCCGCGAACTCCTCGATGGTCTGGAGGCCGGGAAGCTGTTTCATGATGAAATCGGCGAGCGGCGCAAGGCCCTGTTCTTCGGCCATGGTGGCCTTCGTGCGGCGCTTTGCCTTGAAAGGCAAGTAGAGATCTTCGAGCACGGCCTTGTCGGTGCACGACTCGATGCGCGCGCGGAGTTCGTCGGTGAGTTTGTCTTCTTTGGCGAGGGCCTCGACGATCGCTTTCTGGCGATTCGTCACGCCGATGAAGTAGTTGCCCCGTTCGAAGACCTTCTCGATGCGGCTCTCGTCAAGCCCACCCACGGCATCTTTGCGGTAGCGCGCGATGAACGAAATCGTCGCTCCGCTTTCGAGCAGGTGCAATGCGGCTTCCACATGCGCGGGCGATACCACGGCGCCTTCCGACGAGATCTCCGCGGCTATTTGTTCGACAAACTTCACTTCAATCATGAGACCGATGACTCCGCTCCTTGCATGAACCGGGACAAAAGTGAGCCATGTTGCGCATGCGTATTATCGAGCCCGCGAATCACAGCAGCCTCTCATCCTTCGAAAAAAACGAAGCGCAAGTCTAGCAGAACCGCGCCGCATTCACAATGCAACCGCCCATCCCGCAATGCCCGCGCCCTAGCCACTACCATTCTACCCGAATTGTCACGTCATCGGCCACATTGTCAAAGGACAGCAGCGCGGTGCCGCTCGTCTCGTCCCAGGCGGGGTCGAGCGGCGTATCGGGAAGCGCCACGGCGCGCGTGGGACGCTTGGGCAGCAGCACGCGCGCGATGCCTTGCGTCGCCTTGGGACCACGGACGGTGAAGGTGAAGCCGTTCTTCTCTATCGATTCCGACTTGACCCGCGCGCCGGCCGCGACCACTTTCGCTTGGATGCCCTGGCGTTTGAACCAATCGAGGTCCGCGAGCAAGGTGCGTTCCCCCGGTTTGAGTTCGCATTCCTTGATCACGGGCAACGACGCGGCGAACATATCGACGAACGCGCCGCGAAGCCGCAACGGCTCGTCCGAAACCGATTCGTCGAGAACGGAAGCGATTACGAAAGGCCCGCGCCGGACGCGCAGGTAGTTCTTCGTCGCGATATCGAGGTTCAACGCGCGGAGCATTTCCGAGGCAAGCCCCATGACGGCGTCCGCGCCGTCTTCGCGGTTGGGCAGGGCGCTGGGATTCACGGGGTAGATTCGAACGAAGCCCTTGCCCACGGCTTCGGGCTCGCGGCGCGCTTTGTCGGTGATGCCGAGCCGTTTGAACAGGTCGTCGCAAGGCTTCGCGGCCGTTTTGCCCTGGTCGTTCCACCATTCGCGCACGGTGTTGTAGGGATCGGTCGATTCGTCGACGAAGACCAGCCCGCCTCCCTGGCGCACCCAGCGGTCGAGCGCCTCGTGGTAATCCGGCTTGAGGGGTTTCTGGCCTTCGTACGTCAGGAACAGGACCTTGTACGGCTTGAGGCATTCGGGATGCGGCGTGTTTTCGAGTTGCACGATTTCGACCGGCACGCCGTGCTTGACGAGCGGCAGCGCCAGGCCGTAGAAATTGTCCAGGTGCGGTTCGCTTTCCTCAGGGGCGGCACGCTGGAACATCAGCGTGTCCGAGACAAGCACGCCGATCCCTCGCGTGCCGCTATCGTACTCGATGTCCGTTTGATCCATTTCGTTGAGCGCATTGATGACCGTCAAGATCTGTGTCGCGTACGTGGGAGGGATCCCGACGCGGTTGCCCGATTTCGCGTCCATATCCGCCTGCGGATACGTGCCGTTGAAGATGCGGCTTGGCCACGGCATGACCTCGAAACGCGACACCTCTGGCCACATAAGCGACGCGATCACGGTGCATTCGTAGTTGACCTTGTAGTCGTTCCAACTGCGGTTGGGATTGTCCTCGACCGGGTCCGCCAGGAACCAGACTTTCTTGCCGGTGGGCCGGACCATACCGAGCATCTGGCCGTATTCGAGATACGCGCCCTCGAAGGTCCGCTCCTTCGTCTTGCCGTTGTACGTGTTCGCGCACCGGGCCGTGCCGGTCCAGACTTGCGCGATATATCCGTCGAGCGCGGGGATATCGATCAGGTGCGACTCCGGGCTGACGATGCGCCATTGCGCGTAGTTGATGAGACTGTGGGTCGGCACGTGGCACTCGACCGAGATGCCTTTGGCCGCGGCGCGCTCGTCGACGTGCGTGAAGACTTCGCGCAGGGCCTTGAAGTACAGCTCGTACTTGAGCTTGCTCGTGCGGTACTGCGCGTCGACGCTCGAATCCGGTTCCTGCCACGGCTCGCCGTAGAAGCGCTGCCACTCGCGTTTGAAGGCCTCGCTCCAGCCCGTCTGCGCCCAGTATTCCGGTTCTTCGAGATAGACCGCCTGCACGCCGGCGTCGACGGCGGGTTCGATGTACTTCTTCATGAAATCGATGTAGCCGTCGGTCGGCACGTTGTAGCCGATGTCGCCGCCGTGCATGAACAGCGAGCCATTCTTGCGCGTCTGGACTTCGTCTTTCTTGAACGAGTCACCCGTTCCGAAGTACGCGTTGTAGCCGCCCCAGGCAATCCCCGTCATCAGGCTGACGTGATACCCCTTGTCCCGCCATTTCGCGGCGCGTTCGGCAAAGTCGCCGCCCACACCGTAGACGATGGCGACATCCGAGGCGATGTCGACCTCGGGAATGTAGCCGCCTCCTTCTTGAAAACAGGTTCGATCGCGCGTATCGAGTTGCTGCGCGCGCGCTGCGGAAGGAAGGATGCAGGCCAATGCGGCCATCGCAATAACGGCGTGCCAGGGGTTCAAAACGTATCTCCTTATTGGCGTTGTGTCCAAACGGTAAGCCATGGCGGCAGAACGGATTTGAAATGGAGCCAGGAACCGGGTCTTGCGTCAGCGTCAGCGTCGCCTTCTTGGTCTTCCCAGATTCCACGAATGACGAAACCTTGGGCAATGACTCCGTTGATCATCGCCCCGAGGGCATGGCGAAACTCACGGGGGCCTTCGACCCGGCGAACCGTTCCGGCATCGTCGTGAAATTCCCAATGCGGATCTTCCGGAGTGATATCCGCGCCGTCCACATACGGCTGCGTGGCGACATAGCCAGTCCCGTTCCACGAGTCATTGAGCAGCGGCGGGACAAACGGGTTCGTAAAGTCGAAGCGATACAGTCCGCCGTGACGCAGCACGCGCGCTGTTTCCCGAAACACGGGGGTCGCATCGGGAATGAAGGTGAACGAGTGGGCCTGCCACACGATATCGAACGAGGCGTCGCCGAAACACGAGAGATCCCGCATGTCGCCCTGAATCGTGCGTAGTTCGATTCCGTAATGCCGCGCCGTTTCGCGGTCGCGTGCGAGTTGCGTTGCGCAGAAATCCAGCACCGTCACGCGCGCGCCAAGCAGACCGAACGCGGCCGACTGTTGCCCCCCCGACGCCGCCAGGCAGAGGACATCCTTTCCCGCGACCTCGGTCATCATGTCTTCCGGGTCCAGACGCGCCCGCGCGACAGCCGGATCGAGATCGATCCAAGGGCAGCTATAGCTCACCCTCGCCTCTGCGAGGGCTTCCCACCGTGTCTGGTTGTGGCGAGTGACGTCGTCCATGCTCGTACCGCTTCCGTGCAGCTTGCGCAGATGCCCCGACATTATTGCGCACGACATCCCGTCGATGCCAGGAATATGCCCATGCCGGCTTGAACCGTCCGTGAAGGTCCGTGCGCGTCCGTGTAGTGTGCAGCAGAGGAGTGCGCTCGCGCTCGACGCGCCGCGCGTGGTTCAGTCCACCGGCCCCGCCGGGATCATTTCGACGAACTGCCCGACGGCGCCGTCCGTACCCTCGCCGCCATAGTCGTAGTCGGGGGGCGGCGCCTGTTCCTGGGCGCGTTCGGCGGCTTGGCGCCGCTGTTCTTCTACCCGCGCCTCGAAGCCGCTGTCTTTCTGGCGGTTTCCCCTCAACACTACCGTAGGCACCCCTTTTTCGTCGACGGTCGCGCGCTTCTCTCTGACGCCATTGGCCGAGTCGCGGGTGGTCATGCCTGCCGCGTCATTGGGATAAAACCCGGGTCTGTCCGGCGCAAGCACTGGCAAGGGAGGGGGCAGGGAGGTCCCGGCCGGAGGTCTCGGGGCCGGGGCGGTTCTGGGTTTCTTAATGGCGGCGGGCTTCTTGGTGTCTCCGTCTTTGGAGCGCAACGCGTTGTTGGCACGCCACTCGGCCAGGAGCGCTTCTCGCTTCTCTTTGTCGGATTCGATGATCACGTCTTCGCGTTTGACGTCGGTCTTCAATGCGCTCATCGTGGTTCCTTCGACAGGAACCTGGACGTAGTACATGTTGGCGCTTTGCGTAACGACGACCCCCTCATACTTTGTGCCGTCAATGGTGATCGTGTCGGCCGATGCCACGGCGGCCGCCCACGCCGCCCCTAACAGGCACAACCCTACTCCGTATCGCATCGTACCGCCCTCCGATCCAAGTGTACCACATATTCGTCCGTCTTGAGATAGGAACGAATGGGGCTTGGCAGTCTATTCCGTGCCGGGGTCCGCGCGAACGCCGACCCCGGCACGGTTTGCATTCTTACTTCGCCTTGGTTTCGCCCATCAACTCGGCGACCTTCGGTTCGATAGCGTCAGCCCAGATCTCGTAACCCTTCGTATTGGGGTGCAGGAAGTCGGGCATGATCTCCTTGGACAGCGTGCCGTCCTTGTCGAGGAACTTCGGGCCGATGTCCATGAAGAACACCATCTTGTCATCGGCGAGTTTCGACGCGATCTCGCTGGCCTTCGCGAGGCGCTCGCGTGTTTCGCCCGGTTTCTCCTCGCGCGGGAAGATGGCCAGGATGAGGACCTTCGTCTGTGGCAGTTTGTCGCGAAGTTTCTTGACGATGGCCGTGATGCCTTCGCCGATTTCCTCGGGCGTATTCTGTTTGTAATTGTTTGTCCCGATCATGATTACCGCCAGCTTGGGCGAAATGCCGTCGATGTTGCCGTGATCCAGCCGCCACAACACGTGCTCCGTCCGGTCGCCGGAGATCCCCAGGTTCACCGCGTTGCGTTTGGCGTAGAACTTGTCCCAGACCTCTTTGCCGCCGCCTTCCCAACCGTGTGTGATCGAGTCGCCGATAAAGATCAGGTCAACGTGGCCTTCCTTCACGCGCTGGTTCATGGATTCATGGCGCGCCATCCATCCCTTGTCTTCGCGCGGGACGGGGGTTATCGCGCTCTGCGTCTGAGCGACGGCATAACCCGCAACGCTCAGGAGGGCAAGGGCGGCGCTCAGGACAAACACGCTACGCTGGATACGACTGGTCATCTTCATTCCACGATCCTTTCTGCCAAGCAATGGCACAGATTGTAAGCCACGAATTATACCGGCGAACGGTGACGGAACCCAAAGCGCTAGATGACGGTTTCGATCGGAAAGGTCTCTGTATCGGCGGCATGCTGGGCGAGCAAGGCGATGCGGGTGCTTTCGAGCACGCGCGCGGTAGTCAAACCGTCCTCGACAGGCGTTCCCGCAATGTCCCGCAGGAAATCCTCGAAGTAACCGCCGGCGCGGTTGGGGGCGATGGGTTGCTCCACGATCTCTTCGTGGTCGTGACGCCACAGGGTGACCGTACTCGCGCTGCAATTCGTCTCGATGACGCCGTCCGTGCCCGAGATCGTGAAACGCCAATAGGGCGCCATGCGATAGCCGTGCGCGTCGGAACTCAGGTACGAAACGTCGCCGAAGACGGCCCCGTCATTGTCGAGCCGCATCAACAGCACGGCGCCGTCTTGAAACTCGGGATGTTGCGGCAGCTTCGCGTTCCATGCGCGCGCCGCGGTAATGGCGGCGATCGAGCGCCCGGTCAGCCACGGAACGATGTCGATACCGTGGATCGCGATATCGTTGATCGAACCACCGTGCTTTCCCGGCTCGAAGAACCACATCGGGCGCTTTCCGTAGAGCAGCGGGTGCTGGCCTAGAAACGCTACTGTGTGCACGTCGCCGACCGCGCCGTCGCGAATCATAGCGTGTAGCGCGATATATGGGCCGAGATCGCGGAGGTCAAGCATGCAGCCGACACGCGGTCCGCGCGCGGAGAGTTCGCATATTCGATTCAACTCGTCCATCGAAGTGCAGATGGGTTTGTCGCTCAATACGTGCATTCCGCGCTCCAGCGCCTGAATGAGCCTGGTTCCCCGGATGCTGAAATAATCGCCGCACGCCACCATCTCGCACGGCACTTCGTCGAGCATGCGTGCGTAATTATCGTGAGTCGCCTCGATGCCGGCCTCGGCAAGTCCCGCGCGCGTTGCTTCGTCTTCCTCGCACGCGGCTACGATCTGCACGTCATCGCGATCCCGCAGTAGTCGATAGAGCCCTAATACATGGGCGTGCCGAAACCCAACAAAAGCCACACGCAGCTTCATTGCGATGTCCTCCCGATTGCAGAGACGTTACAGTGGCTGAGAGCCTGTGATGAAATGTCAAAGTCTTTCATTTTCCTTTGTCGGCTCCGTCCTTTCTGTCATCCTGAGCGCAGCGAAGGATCTTGCTATGTGCATAGGTCTCTGATGCTTATGAGATCCTTCGCTACGCTCAGGATGACAGGCAATACGTAATCAAGAGTTAAAACACCCGCGTTTCACAATGTCTTCACACGCTCTGAGTGTACCAAAATGGGGTCCCGCTTGAACATACTTCCACGCGCAACGGCCGCGGTTTGACAGACCTGGCCTACCGGCGTAAGTTTACCGTAACGGGTGAGCGCGACCGAGGAGGTACATTTGATGGAATCCGAAGCGGTGTTTCGCTTGGAGTTGCTTCGGAAAGACTACGTGATGGGCGAAGTCACGGTGTCCGCGCTACGCGATGTCTCCCTCGAAGTGTTCCAGGGCGAGTTCCTCGTGATCTTGGGGCCGAGCGGTTCGGGCAAAAGCACGCTGCTCAATATCGTCGGCGGTATCGACACGCCGACTTCCGGGCGCGTCTTCTTTCGCGGCGAGGAACTCTCGCGCTACTCGGAATACCAACTCACCCAATTCCGCCGGCAACACATCGGGTTTGTGTTTCAGTTCTACAATCTCATGCCTAATCTTACGGCGCAGGAAAATGTCGAGATGGCTACCGAGATTTCCGAGTCGCCTCTGAACGCGCGCGACGCGCTCGATCTGGTGGAACTCGGCGGCCGCCGCGATCACTTTCCTTCGCAGTTGTCGGGAGGCGAGCAACAACGCGTCGCCATCGCGCGCGCCGTGGCGAAACAGCCGGAGATCCTGTTGTGCGACGAGCCGACCGGCGCGCTCGATTTCGCTACGGGCAAGGTGGTGCTCGATGCGCTCAACCATGTCAACGAACGGACCGGCGCGACGGTCGTCGTGATCACGCACAATGCCGCGATCGGCGGCATGGGCGATCGGGTGGTCCGTATGGCTGACGGCCACATCCGCGAAGTGGTAGTGAACAACGAGAAGCTGGCGGCCAGCCAGCTTCAATGGTAGGCAGGCCTGCATGAAAGTGCTGGACAAGAAGCTGCTTCGCCACCTGCGTTCGTCGTGGGGCCAGGCGCTGGCGATCGTCGCCGTGATCCTGTGTGGAACGGCGACCTTCATCACGGTCGCGTCGGCCTATCGCGATTTGCTCCTCACGCGCGACGCCTACTACACGCGTTATCGTTTTGCCGACTTCAACCTGATGTTCAAGCAGGCGCCCACTACCGAGGCCTTTAAGATAGAAGCGATCCCTGGCGTGCGGCGGGTGCACGGACGCATCGTCAAGGATGTGAATCTCGATATTGCCGGGACCGACGAGCCGCGTATCGGACGGATAATCAGCATGCCGGACCTTCCCGTGGAAGTGCTTGACGACATCTGCCTTATGTCGGGGCGCTATTTCGATCGCGGCGCGCTCAACGAAGTGATTGTCAGTACGGACTTCGCGAAAGCGAATCGCCTCAAACTCGGCGATCGCGTGCGGGCCACGATCGAAAACAAGAAGCATACGTTGAAGATAGTCGGCACCGCGCTGTCTCCGGAATACGTGTACCCGATCCGGAGCGCGAGCGAACTGGTTCCGAGTCCGGAACGGTTCGGAATCTTGTGGGCGCCGCGCAGCTTCGTCGAGGACGCCTTCAACATGCAGGACGCGTGTAACGAGATCATCGGGACGGTGGAGGTGTCGGCAAACCTCGATGCGGTGCTGGACAAGGCAGAGAAGATCCTGAAGCCGTACGGGGTGTACGCGAAGCTCAAGCGCGACGACCAGATTTCGAACCGTTTCCTGTCGGACGAAATCAAGGGGCTCGAGGTCTCGGCCTGGATTACACCGGCGATCTTTTTGGGAGTCGCCGCGTTGATTCTATTCGTGCTGCTAAATCGCATGGTCAGCAACGAACGCACTGAAATCGGTCTTCTGAAAGCGTACGGCTACTCGAACTGGGCGGTCGCGTCGTACTACGTGAAGTTCGCGCTGGTGCTCGGCGTGGCGGGATGCCTGGGCGGATTCGTCGTGGGACAGTGGCTTGCGTACGCGATGATTCGCATGTACGTCGAGTTCTTCCAGTTTCCGCTGCTTCGCGCCCAGGTCTACGCGGACGTGCTCGTTCGTTCGATGGGTATCAGCGTGGCTTTCGCATTGGCCGGGGCCGTGTCCGCCGCGCGCCGTGCCGCGGCGATCGACCCCGCCGTGGCCATGCGGGCGCCCGCGCCGAAGTACGGCCACCGCACGGTATTCGAGCGGGTACAGCCTGTCTGGCGAAGGCTGTCGTTCTCGTGGAAGATGATCGTTCGGAACGTGTCGCGATACCGGCTGCGTTCGTCCATTACCTCGTTCGGGATCATGGTGTCCGTGGGCATCATGATCGTTGGGTTCTTTCTCGGCGATTCGATGGACTACATGATTGGCTTCCAGTTCTCGGAGACCCAGCGCGAGGATGTCCGCGTGGGTCTGATTACCGAACAGAGCAAAAGCGCGTTGTACGATCTCGCCCGTTTCGACGGTGTGCGCCGTGTCGAGCCGATGCTGGAATACCCGTTTGAAATCAGGACCGAATGGCGCACGAAGGACGTTGTCGTGATCGGGCTCCCGGAGGATGGCCAGCTCCACCGGCTCAACAACGAGCAAGGCGCGCCCGTGGACGTGACCGGTCCGGGACTGATCCTGTCGGACAAACTGGCCGAACAGCTTGGCGTTCATGCGGGGTCGCAGGTCAGGTTGAAACCGCTGATGGGCCGCGTTACGAAAGAGCGCGTTGTTCCAGTCTCGAAGATCGTGCGCCAGTACCTCGGCGTTGCCGCCTACATGAATATCGATGCGCTGAGCCGGATTCTGGATGAACCGATCGCCATGAACGCGGCCCTATTTCGCACGGTGCAGCACGGGGAACGCGCGCTGGGAACCAAGCTCAAGGATGTCCCGGCGGTCGCGTCCGTCGAGATCAAGTCCGACTCGATCGCCAACATCAAGAAGACCCTCGCCCAGTCCATGTCCATCTCGAACATGTTCCTGGCCATTTTCTCGGGCGTCATCGCGTTCGCGGTTATTTACAATACGACCATGGTCTCCCTGATGGAACGGCAGCGCGAGCTGGCCTCACTGCGCGTGCTGGGGTTTACGATCCGCGAGGTGGGGAGTATCGTCTATAAGGAAAACGTGGTACTTTCGGCGGTGGGCCTGCTTTTCGGCTTTCCGTTCGGAGTCATGTTGAGCAAGCTGCTGGTGCGGGCCTACGATACCGACCTGTACCGGCTTCCGTTTCACATCGAGCCGCCCACGTTTGTGCGCGCCTTCGTATTGACGGTCGTGTTTCTTGCGCTGGCCAACGTGGCCGCGTGGCGCAAGATCAAGCGGCTCGATCTCGTGGAGGTGCTCAAGGCCCGTGAATAAGGCGTCCGGACGGGCGCGCCGCCCTCGGTGTCGGGAGGCAGAAGGAGCCGTCGAGTGAAGAACAGACGTAAACGACTGATATCCGCTGGAATAGTCGCCGCAGTGGCATGCGGAATCGCGGCTATCCTATTGCGGGAACCGGCCATGTCCGTGGACACGGCGGTGGCCGGCGTGCGCGACGTACGCGCCTACATCGCCGAAGACGGCAAGACGCGCCTCCATGACGAGTACGTCCTCGACATGCCGATATCCGGCACGCTCGAACGCATGACGCTGGACGTAGGGGACGAGGTTGCCCAGGGCGCCGTCGTCGCGCGCGTCGATCCCTTCAGTCAAGAGCAGCAGGTCAAAGGCGTCGAGGCGCTGATCGCGCAGGCCCGCGCGCGGATTTCGGGCGTGGACATCGCCAAACCCAAACCGGAAGACCTCGAGTCGGCGGCCGTCCGCGTGAAGGAGAGCCAGGACAACGCGGCCGTGGTGAGCCGCGAACGCAGCATTGCCATGACGAATCTGGCGGATGCGAAGAAGACCTTCGATCGCATGCACGCGCTGCGCGAGAGCGGCGCGGTGAGCCAGGCCGATTACGATAAGGCGGAGCGCGAATACAAGACGCTTCAGGAGAATGTCGATCGCCTGGCGATTGCCGAGAGGGCTGCCGGGAAGGGACAAGAACTTGCCGAGTTGGCCGCCAAGCGTGTCAACGAATCGGTGGACGACAACGAATACATGCGCCAGGTCTTTCGATCCGAGATCGACCGCCTTGAGACGGAATTGGGCGTTCTGAAGAAGGACCTCAAGAAGACCGATATCGTCGCGCCCGTGCAGGGCATCCTGCTCGAAAAGTTCATCGAGGACGAACGCATTCTTCCTGCCGGCACGCCCGTTGCCCAGATCGGAGACCTCAGCAGCATCGAGATCGAAGCGGATATCCTGTCCGAAGAGGTCGTGCGCATCAAGCAGGGCGATCCCGTCGAAATATTCGGAAAGGCCCTGCAGGGGCGGACGCAGACCGGCAACGTCAAGCGCGTGTATCCGTCAGGTTTCAAGAAGATTTCGGCGCTTGGAATCGAACAGCAGCGCGTCAAGATCCTGGTCGAGTTCGACAACAACGAACTCGGGCTGCGGCCCGGTACGAGCGTGGACCTTCGCGTGATCACCGATGCGCATCCCGGGGCGCTTGCCGTGCCCGAACGCGCGGTGTTTCGCCATCAGGACGGATGGGCCGTGTTCGCCATTTGCGACGGGCGGGCGCATCTTACGCCTGTCCAAGTCGGGATTAGGAACGACGACGACGCGGAGATTCTCGATGGAATTCAAGCGGGCGATGTCGTCGTGGCCGAGCCGAAGAACGAGCTAAAGGACGGCATGCGGGTGGCGCCATCCAAGGAAGATTAGCCTGGATTGTTCACATTGCGTATCGAGACGAACACCCTGATACGTGATCAGAGCAGCGCTTCTGTCTCAGAGCTTGGGGTGGACTCGCCAACACCGTGTCTCGTGTCATTGCGAGCCAACGACCCTGCTTCGCCGGGCTGCCCTCAGAGGAAACATACGTTTGGTTTCGCCGGAGGTGCGTGATGCGCTCTTTGGAGTGCGGCGATTCTTCGCCGCTTTGGCTTAGACCCAGGGGACAGACTTGCAGCTCCAGCCAAAGCGGCGAAGAATCGCCGCACTCCAAAGGGCCGGCACTCCGTTTCGCGGATCCCGAATGGAAGCTCGACGCTTGTTTCTTAGGAGGAGGGCCTTCAGCCTTACGAAGCAATCTCCCCGCTTGTTGTGCTTAGAAATCAGGGGATTGCTTCGTCGGGCTGAAGGCCCTCCTCGCAATGACACTTCGGGGCTGCAAACAATCCGGGATAGACCTCGTTATTGCGGTTCGCGTGTGTCGTCCTCGCGCGGCGCATCCTTGTCCGAAGAGTTCGTTCGAGCCAGCGTCAGGGTGTGGTTCTTGCTCGCGTAGATATAGGCCATTCCCGCTACGGTCGCCGCTGCGGCCAAGCGAATTCCCCAGACCGACAGGCTTGCCCCCGCGGCGGCAAGCGATTCGCGCTTCATTACGATCCCGGCGAGGAAGAACAGAAATACGAATACGCTCGACGCGAGCGACAGCAGACAGAGGAAGGCGTATATTCGTTCGAGTCGTTGGCGCATCATGGCATGCGTTCCTTTCTCATAGCCCGGGAATGGGCAGCAGACCGGCCAGCAACACCATGCTAATCAGCACGTGGCCGATCACGTAGACCAACATCAGCAAGGACGTCTCGCGAAACCCCGAGCCGGCAATCCCCATGGCCACGTACATGCCAAGGGCCAGGGGCGGGGTCATGCCTTCGAGCGCGCCGGTCATTGCCGGTAATAGCGCCGCGAGGAGCAGCGCGTTCCCGCCCATCGCGGCGAAGGCCCCGATCATCGCGCCGCCCAGTATGGCAATCTGAGACGAACCGGGCAGCACCATGCCCAGCAACAGGAAGAAGAGGGGAAGAAGCACGACTAACGCGGGTACGGAGAGCCCGAGCGAGACAAACCAGTCGCGGACGGCCTGCTCCATTTCGAGTCCCTGAAAGATGCGCGCCGTGGCATAGGCCATGTAGATCGTCGCGGCAATTGGAACTACGTGCATGAGCGACTCTCTCAATATGGCCTCCATCTCGCGGCGTCCGATCTTGCCCGATGGCGCGCTTGACCGGCCGATCCACACGGCGTAGAGCGCGGCGAGCGCAGGCGTGAAGGTCAGCACGGCCGACGAGAAGGCTTTCGCGCCTTGGCCTCCCAAGCGCCCGGCGACGAACCCGTGGAAACGCGCATCGAGGAACAAGGGCAGGAAGATGACCAGCGGAAGAAATAGCGCGGACCATCCCTCTTTCAGACTTGGTATTAGTCTGGGGCGCTCCTCGCGCGGAATCGGCCTGACTTCGTACACGCGGCAAAGTCCCCACAACATGAGCCACCGTTGCAGGAAGAACCAGATCCCTACCCCGTACGCGGCGACCATCCAGTTGCTGAGGCTGATTCGGCCGGGCTGGATTTCCTCAAGGATTCCGAAGGTCAAGACCACGATTCCCGAGGGCGGGATGATGTTGCCCAACATGCTCGATGACATCTCGGTCGTCGCGGCGAGCGGGGCGGGGAACCCGCTCCGTATCATCGTCGGAATCGTGAAGACCCCGGTCGCGGCTACATTGCCGGGCCCAGTGCCCGACAGCGATGCCATGAAGGTGCTTCCCAAGAGCGAGACGTAACCCGCGCCCCCGCGCATGCCGCCGACTACCGCCACGATCAAGTTGTTGATTCGGACAAGCGTGCCGGTCTTTTCGAAGATGACCGCGACCACGAGAAACGCGAAGATGGCGGAGAACAGGGGACTTGTCGACGGGAACAACAGGGCTTGCCAGAACAAGTCGAAGCGCCGTGTGACGAGCACGATGAAGACGAAGGCAAGCGCCATGACCTCGTACATGGGCCGCCGGAAGATAACGAACAGTACCGCCACGAAGATCAGCAGGGACAACAGGTACAGCAGCGGCAACGGTGGCATAAGCGTCATGGTCGCCTCCTATGCCGGGCCGAATTGCCCAATTCACATGTCGCGGAGCACACATCGCATGCGTAGCGTTGGTCCGCGTCCGTTCGTAGTGTGCTCAAGTCCGCCGGCCGACACAAGTTTGTGCGTTGCCGACCGCAACTTGGTATAAGATGGATAGGGCGCATACGGAGGGCCAAGGCCATGGAAATAGTGAAGGTGTGTTGTTTGCTGGGGATCGCGATGGCAATCGCCGCCGCGGCGCGCGCGGATGCGCCGCGTCCGGACTGGCCCGTGTATCACGTGACCGCGTTGCCGGACGAGGGCGTGGGGCTGCCGTACGACGCGAACGGCTGCATTTACTGGAAGGGGCGGTACCACCTCATGTACATCTTCCAGGACCCGAAGTTGAAGAACGGCGGTCATTGCTGGGGACATCTCTCGAGCGCGGACCTGATCGACTGGACCTACCATCCCACGGCGCTGGCGCCGAACCCCGGCGATCCCGATACCGGGATCTTCAGTGGTAATGCGTTCGTCAACAAAGACGGCGTGCCGATGTTGTGCTGGTTCGGCATCGACGCGGGCGTATGTGTCGCGACGGCGGAAGACGATGCGCTCATTCATTGGAAGAAACACCCGAAGAACCCCATCATTCCAATGCCTAAGAAGGGCGAACCGGGTTTCGAGGTGTATCGCGTATGGGACCCGTTTCTGTGGCTCGATGGCGACACGTACTACTGCCTGCTTGGCGGCAACACGCTCCCCAACAAGAAGGACACGCTGTATCTGTGCAAGTCGCCCGACCTTGTGAACTGGCAGCCGCTGCACCCGTTCTACGAACACCCGGACCTCTCGTGGACCGTCGAAGGCGAAGATTGTTCGTGTCCGGACTTCTTCAAGCTGGGCGACGCGTGGGTGCTGCTGTGCATCAGCCACAAGATCGGCGGGCGTTGCTACGTCGGGCGCTACGAGCACGAGACGTTCTATCCCGAGAAACACGTGCGCATGAACTGGCCGGGCGGGCAGTACTTCGCGCCCGAGAGCCTGCTCGACGGAAAAGGGCGTCGCGTGTTCTGGGCATGGGTGACCGACCCGCGTATCCGGCCCTCGCAAGACAAGACGGGGTCAGGATACCAGAGTCTGCCACGTATCCTCTCGATGGGCGAGGACAAGACGCTGCGTATCGTACCCGCGCCGGAACTTGAGGCGTTGCGCGCAAACCCACGCCAACTCGAAAACATTTCCGTCGGTGCGGACTCGGACACGGTACTTGAGGGCATGCAGGGCGATTGCTTCGAGATGGCGCTCGATATCGAGCCGGGAAAGGCGAAGGCAGTGGGATTGAAAGTGCGTTGCTCGCCGGACGGTTCGGAGGAGACTGCGGTCTGGTTCGATCCCGCGGCGAAGACGATCAAAGTGGACGTGACGAAATCGACGTTGCGCGACGACGTAGCCTACGGCGACACGGTGTTTGTGGGATACGGCACGAAGAAGCCGGAAGACATCAAGAACCGGGTCAACGTATTCGAAGCGCCGCTCGATCTTCCGGCAGGTGAGCCGCTGCGCCTGCGCGTGTTTCTCGATAAATCCATGCTCGAAGTCTTCGCGAACGACCGGCAGTGCGTGACCCAGGTGATCTATCCGGAACGCAAGGATTCGTTGCTCGTGAAGGCGTGTGCCCAAGGCGGAACGGCCACGGTTCGCAACGCGCGCATGTGGGATATGAAACCGCTGCAATTCAAGGACGAACGGCAGCGGCCGTAGACGTTTTCGCAGACTCGCGCTGTCTCGAAGACAGACACGTAGTGGATGCAGCGAAGCGAAACCCACCGGAAATAGGGGCGAATCGGTGGGTTCCGCTTCGCTGCACCCACCCTACGCCGAAGTTGCGCGCGCCCCGGTTGCCGTTGCAATGCGCCCTCTAAGCTCCTATACTTTCGCACGGGTCTGCTAACGCGGGAGGATTACATGCAATCGGAAGATCGGCTCATTCACTTCTCGACCGAGTTGATTCATGCGCCGGTGCAACACAAGGTGGCCGCGCTGCAGAAGTTGTACTATCAGCTTTCGCAGACGCGCGCCAGTTACGACAGCAGCGACTTCAGCGCGCCGCCGCAATACCGATTCTATTCGCGACGTCCCGCAAACGCCCAGTCCGTCCTCCTACTGCTTCCGGACCGCATCGTCATGATCGAGGAGTGGGCTGACCTCGCCTTGTCGGACTTCCTCGAGAAGGTGCGCGAGACCGGTTCGCAAGTGTTGTCCTGCCTCGGCATCCCGATGTTCCTTGCGCAGACCGCGACGCTGCGGTCGACCTTCGCGTTGACCCACTTCGAGGACGCGCGCATCTTTCTGCTTGACCACACCTGCAACCAGGCCGGGCGTATCAACCCGTTCTTCGACCGGCCTATCGCCGTCGGCGGGTTGCGCTTCGTATTTCCCGAGACGCCGGAGCATCCGTTCGCGCTGCACGCCATCGTCGAATCGTTCCGGCATAGCAACAAGGAAGTCTTCGTCGAGGTCAAGGGCATGTTCGGCAATCGCCGGTTCGATCAGGAAACAATGCCCAAGGCCGCGGACAACATTCGCGAGGTCCGCGCGTTCATCTCGAATCACATCTTCCCGTATCTGAACCAATACGATGTCCCTCAGGGAGACGCCTCATGAGCGAGTCGTCCATCCGCATTTGGACGGACCTCCCCAAGGCGCGCATCCACCCCAACATCTACGGCCATTTCGCCGAGCATCTTGGGCGGTGTGTGTACGAGGGCATTTGGGTCGGTCCCGACGCGGCGATGCCGCACGAGCAGGGCATCCGGCTCGACGTGATCGCCGCGCTCAAGCAACTTCGCGCGCCGGTGCTGCGCTGGCCGGGCGGCTGTTTCGCCGACAACTACCATTGGCGCGACGGCATCGGCCCCGCGAACAAGCGCCCGCACACGGTCAACATCTGGTGGCGACAAACCGATCCGAACGCGTTCGGAACCGACGAGTTCATGCGCTTCTGCCGTGGCGCGGGCTGCGAACCGTACATTTGCGCGAATGTGGGCACTGGATCGCCGGAGGAGGCCGCGGCCTGGCTCGAATACTGCAACTTCGGCGGCGAATCGTCGCTATCGCGGCAACGAAGCGCGCACGGTTCCGCGCGCCCCTACGCGGTCAAGTACTGGGGCGTCGGCAACGAGAGTTGGGGTTGCGGCGGCCGCTACACGGCGCCCGACTACGCGAAGGCGTTCGCTCGCTACGCGACGTTTCTGCGCGCGGCGGATCCTTCGGTCGAGTTGATCGCGTGCGGGTGCAGCCCGGTGGACTACCAGAACCCGGCGTTTGTGGAATGGAATCACACGTTCTGCGAGCACATGCCGCACGCGGACCTGATCGATCATCTGAGCATTCATCGCTACTTCGGACGAGGCCATGGCGGAACCTTCTCGGCCTCGGAGTATCACGCCTTGTTCGGCGATCTCGTGGCCATGGAGCGCGACATTCAACTCGCGGACTGCTTGCTCGGGTATTTCTATCCGGACAAGTTCGTGGGTCTTGCGATTGACGAATGGGGCGTGTGGCATCCGAGCGCGGTGGTCGACAACGGTCTCGAACAGGAGAACACGTTGCGTGACGCGGTATTTGCCGGGGCCGCGTTGAACCTTTTCAATCGCTACGCCCACCGAGTCACCATGGCGAATCTCGCCCAAACGATCAACGTGCTGCAATGTCTCGCGATTACCGACGGGCCGCGCATGGTGCTCACGCCGACGTATCACGTCTACGACATGATGCGCTACCACATGGGCGCGCAGGCGTTGACGTTCGAGACCGAGTGCCCGGAGTTCGAGACGCATCCTATCGGACTGAAACGCAAGCACTCAGTCCCCGCGCTCAGCGTGAGCGTCTCGCTTGCGTCGAACAAGGCGCTCGTTACGGTTGCGAATCAGACGATTGACCAGGATATCGAAGCGCGCATCGAATTTCGCGACGCGCGCGCAAGCTCGATTGTCGGCCGCATTCTGAACGCGTCCACGGCGCACGCCACGAATTCGTTCGAGTCACCCAAGACCGTCTTTCCGAAACGGTTGAAGCTGGACCCGGTCTCCGATGGCGTCGTGCACGTGTTCCCCGCGCACTCGTTCACGTCGCTGAACATCACGCTGGCGTAGATCGGAAGCGCGCATGAATCCGCCGCTCGTCTCCGTCATCCTTCCTTGCTTCAATGCCGCCTCGACACTGGCGCGCGCCGTCGAGTCGATCGTGATGCAGGGGTTCGCGGACTGGGAGATCATCCTCTTCGACGACGGCTCGACGGACGATTCGCCTGGCATCGCGCGGAGTTTGGCGGCGAAGGATGCGCGTATCCATGCGATGACATCGCCGCACGTGGGCATTGTCGAGGCGCTGCGCCGCGCGTGTGGCGCGGCATCGGGCCGCTATCTCGCGCGCATGGATGCGGACGACGTATCGCATCCGGACCGGCTCGCGCTTCAAGTCGAACTCATGGAACGCGACTCCGGCGTGGCGCTGTGCGGGACACAGGTCGAGATGAAAGGCGCGGCGATTGGCTATGGCCGCGCTCGGTATCGGTCGTGGATCGATAACCTGGTTTCGCACGATGACATCGTCCGCGAGCTTTTCGTCGAATGCCCGATTCCCCATCCGACGTTCATGATGCGGCGCGATGCATATGAACGCTTGGGCGGATATGAAGACCACGGCTGGCCCGAGGACTACGATCTCTGCATGCGCGCATTCGTGGCGGGCATGCGTTTCGGCAAAGTTGCGCGGCCGCTGCTCGAATGGACCGAATCGCCGGACCGCCTCTCCATGCGCGACCCGCGCTACTCGCCCGAGCAGTTTCGCGCGATCAAACGCCACTATCTCTTCGATACCTATCTCCACGACCGCGGCGCGTTCTACCAATGGGGCGCGGGCGAAGTCGGCAAACCATGGCTTCGAGAGTGGGGGAGACGCGGCCCGCTCGCCGTGGTCGACATCAACCCGCGCAAGATCGGACGCTCGATTCACGGCATCCGCGTCATCGCCCCGGAAGACCTTCCCGCTCCCGGCGATGCCTTCACCGTTATCGCCGTCGGCGCGCCCACAGCTCGCGAGGAAATCCGCGCGTGGTTCGCGCCACGAGGCTATACCGAACTCCGCGACTTCCTGTTTCTCGCTTGAAACATAAGCTTCATCGCGCGCGACGATCCGTTCAAGACGCTCAATGTAACAGGACGATTGGGGACAGGACGATAGCAATGAATTCAAAGCAAGACAGAACGATTGTGGACAGAACGATAATTGATCAGTAACACGGCTGTGCCTGCCACTTCCGAATTCGAAAGCACTCTTCCTCAAATCGTCCTGCCCGCCATCGTCCTGCCAATACGCGGGTGCTTCTTTGTTTGCGCATCGAGTAGAATGGCGCGCGTGTAGAGGAGGTGGCTTGTGGTATCTCGCGAGCGCGTTATCGAAGTCATCCGGCATGGCCGGCCGGACCGGATTCCCATTTACGGCTGGGTATCCGCGAATCTTACGCCGCAGATTACGGAAGCATTTGGATCGGTCGCGGCGTTTGAGGACAAATACGAATACGATTTCGCGCATCTGTTCGGCGGCCCACCGACCTTTGCGTCCGAACCGGTCGATGCGCTGCGCGCGGCGTGCGGCGGCGATATCACGCCGGACAAGGCCCTGGATCTGCCTCTCACGGATCCGAATGATCGCGCGGCGTACGATAGCGTTGTCGAGCAGATCCGGCATCACAAGGAACAGCGCGGCCGGTTCGTCTACATGCAGACGCCGGGGATCTTCGAAGCGCTGAACGGGCTGTTCGGTATCGAACAACACTTGCTGTACTTGCTGATGTATCCGGACGAACTCGCCGAGGTCTATCGCCGCCAGGCGGAATGGAACCGCGCGTTCGCGATGAATTGCCTCGATATCGGCATCGACATGATCCATGTCTCGGACGATTGGGGCGCGCAGACGGGCCTCCTTTTCAGCACCGATATCTGGTGGTCGCTGATCTTCCCGAATCACAAGATCACCGCGGACGCGGTCCGCGCGCGCGGCGGGTTTCTGAGCCTGCACAGCGACGGCAACGTCAACGCGGTCATCGACGGGATCGTGGAACTCGGCTACCAGGTCGTCCACCCGTGGCAGGAATCGGCGGGGATGAGCCTCGCCGAGCAGAAGGCGAAGTACTCCGACCGCTTCGTCGTCATGGGCGGGCTCGACATCCAGACCACGCTGGGCTTCGGCAAGTACGATGTCCTGCGAGCGGAGATCGAGCGGGTCTTGCGTCTGTTCGCGGACGGCGGACTACTGTTTTGCACCACGCATTTCGTGCAGGACCATTGCACGATTGAGGAGCTTACCTTTGCATATGACACCGTCTATCGACTCGTGCGCGAACTTGCGTCATCGTAGTGTGGGATTCGCCCAACTATTCAATCAGGGCTAGAAACAGTGTCATTGCGAGCATAGCGAAGCAATCTCATTCCGAAAGATCGGGGGGATTGCTTCGTCGGGCTTAAGCCCTCCTCGCAATGACACGTAAGGTTCAGGATATGGATAAGAGTAGTTGCACTTCGAGGCGACAATTCTTGAAAGAGGCGTCCGTATCGCTGGCCGCGCTGGCGACGCTCGGGGCGTCGAAACAGGCGGCCGCCACGGACTACCTCCTTGGTTACACGGAGTATCGGACCAACCTTCCTGGAGGCCGCTTCCCGAACACCACGACCATGCGCGCGTGCGTCGTTCGCGCAGACGGGAAGAAGCGCCGCATGCTCGCGAAAGAACTCGCCAAGAAGCCGGACTTCTGGACGCAGTTCGCCGGCTGGTCTCCGGACGGGAAACTTGCAATCATCGGCAACGGTTGGGAAGACCCGAAGAACGCGGCGTGGGAAGAGGAGCACAAGACCTTCCGCATGACCGAGGGGTGGCTGTACGATATGTACTTGCTCGACATGGACCGTGGCACGTTGACGAACATGACGGCCATCGAGCGCGTGAGCATCTACAACACGGGGCTGTTCTTTGTGCAGGACGGAACGGGCCGGCTCGGGTTTCAGGCGATGGTGGGCGCGAACTCGCATCCGTTTGTCATGGATCGCGACGGGCGTAACAAGAAGGACATCAGCGAAGGCGCCGAGGGCTTTGCCTACGGCTTCAGCGCGTCGCCGGACGGCAAGCGCGTTTCCTATCACAAGGACTATCAGGTCTACGTCGCGGACACGGGCGGGGCGAACGCGCGCAAGATCGACACGGGCAATCCGTTCAATTTCTCTCCGCAGTGGTCGCCGGACGGGCAGTGGATCATGTTCGTCTCAGGCGAGCACTACAACTGCCACCCCTGCATTGTCCGGCCCGATGGGACAGGCCTGCGGAAAGTTGGCGACCGTGGCGGCTACCGGGGCGCGGTGTCGGTCTTGGACGTGTACGATTTTCACGACGGCAGCAGCGACATCCCCGTGTGGTCGCCCGACAGCAAGTCGATCTACTTCACGGCGCAATCGGGCAAGGCCGTGGAATTGTGCCGCACGGACCTTGAAGGGCACACGGAAGTACTGACCCACTCGCCCGAGGGCGCGTTGAATTACCATCCGGCGCTTACGAGCGACGGAGTGTGGATTGCGTTCGGCTCAACGCGCAGCGGCACGCGCCAGCTTTACGTGATGCCCGCCAAAGGGGGCGAGGCGCATGCCGTCACGCACGTGAAGCCGGGGTGGGGCGCGATGTGGGCGCGGTGGCGGCCCAAGGCCTGAGCGACGAATCCGGCGCGCTACGCATCTTCCCCCGTGGCCCGCGGACCTCGATGCGCGCTTCGACCGGTTTCGCGCGGAAGGCGCATTCTTGGTTTCGGCTTCCGAGGTCAAAGGCATGGTGAAGGACATCGAAATCCTGAGCGAACGCAGCGGCGAATGCAGGCTCTACAATCCATGGGACGGTCCCTTGCGCGTCACCGATACCGAAGGGCGGCCGACTGGCGTTGAAGAGTCAAATGGGATATGCAGATTTCCGGTGATCGCCGGAACTACGTACCGCGTCGAGCGCGAGAAGCCTTGAAGCCGCTCCCGCGTCGTCGCCACGTTCCCGACGCTAATCCGTTGTGAACGGCGTGGCGGCTGTGCCGCGTTCGACCTGGACGTCGGCGATATCCACGGCGATAGGACCGATGGGCTGAACGATGTCGAATCCCGCGCCGGTGTAATGTCCTGCCGTGATCGACTTGCCGTCCACGCTGGGGAGAGCCACCGTCTTCTCGAACCGCTGCCACCGGGGTGTAAGCACGCAAACCGCACGCGGGTTCGGCTCGCCTTGCGCGATCGCCACGACGCCCGGAGTGCCCGACGACTCGAACAACTCGTAACCTTTGCCTTTGATACCGGCGATACCTTCGGTGGACGGGTCATAACTGTGCCAGAGTATGGGCACGACTCGAAGCTCTCCCGCGCTGACTCGGGCATAGAAACTGAACGTGACGGTCTCGCCCGCAAACGCGCGCACGTCCTGAATCCCGAAGTATTCGAGGAACGTGTACCGCGGCGTACCGTGATGCTGGTCCTCGCCCCACGCGTTTGGCGGCGGCACGCTCCACGTGACGCGCAGATGACGCCGCGGATTCCCGGGCACGTCGCGCTGTCCCGGCGGGAAGTCCACGACATCGTAGGTCGCGGTGGCGCCCACGCCCGGCCCCCCATACCAATAGAGCGGAATCGAGTTGGGCGGCACGCCCTGCGTTGTCGTCGTGACACCGCCTTTGTGGCCATCCCAGATCGCGAAGTCGCCGTTCACGATGGCGTTTCGCGGCAACAATCGCTTGATGCGCGCATAGCCTTCCTTTAACTGGGGAAAGAGCGCGTTCGGAGTAAGCCCGTCTGCCTCGAACACGAAATGCGCGTGCGTGTAATCCAGCCCGAACAAGCCGTTGTCGATCACGGCGCCCGCGAGCGCGCCCGGATCCTTTGCGCAGCCGATGTCGCCGGCATTCTCGCCCCACAGCCGCAGATAGCGATATCCCTTCCGGCGGATGTAGTCCGCGATGTACTGCGCCTCCGTCCGATTGTCGACCCCGGTGTATTGCAGCCAGCAGTCCTGCTCGGCGGCCAGGTCCACGATGAATTCCGTGTCGGTCATGATCTTGACCCACACGTTCCCGTCGCCCGTTCGTACCGCGTCCTTCCAAGCTTCCTCTCCGAGGTGAGTCCCGGGAAGATACAGCATGACCGGTTTGTCCGCGTGGCGCTTGATCATGTCCACGCTCCACCGGACGAACGCGCGTTTGCTGTCGCGGTACCACGTGAGCACGTCTTCCCAGTACGCTCCCGGCTTCGTTCCCGGCGGCAGGACCTTGACCTCGTCCCACGAGGCGAACCGCGCATCCCACGCGTGGTTGGCCGCATCCACCTGGCCGTACTTCAGCCGCATCGCCTCGCGAAACGCATCCTGGGCGTAACGGCCATAGCACCAGAACGTCGGTTCCGGAAGGCCGGTCGTCCAGGGATGCGGATAGATGGCTTCGCCGGCCGGTCCCAGAAACGGAATCACATAATCCGTTCGATCCATCAGGCCTTCTGTCTTCAGTCGTTCGAGCAAGAATACCGTGCGTTCCTCGACCACGCGGCGCGCGTCCGGATTCCAGTAATCGATGGCAAGTTTCGAGAGCGCGCCGTTCTGATCCGTCAGCTGGAACTCAGCTTCGCCAGGTAGATTGAGCAGAATGACCTTGAGGCGGAAGTCGAACTCCTTGACGGTCTGCGCGTAGGCCGCGGCGGGATCCTCCGGATCGGGAAACACATGAATCCGCACGATATCCACGCCAAGGCGTTTGTAGGCGTCGAAGCGCTTGCGGATCGCGTCCGGGTTCTTTTCCAGCAGATACGGAAAAGGCTCCGAGATACAACACCGCTCGTGAGGCGGAGGCCCCGGGACAGTTCCCGCGATCAGAGCGATCGCGATACAGGCCATCGAAGTCATCATGGTCCCGCCATTATGCCGTTTGTTGGGGATACTTCAAACAATGGCGCCGCTAGTGTAGTGAGCCATCCTGATGGCATCTTATCATTGGGTGCGATGGCCGCGAAAAGCAGGGACAGACACGCTTTTCAAACTGCCGAAAAGCGAGTCAGTCCCTGCTTTTCGCTCAGTCCTAAGACGATGCTTACGTTGTATTGATTGTGAATCAGTACACTAGTGGACAGGAGCGGCACGCGAATGCAGGATGCCGCGCCGTGCTTCGGGAATGAGACGTGGCGTCATGCTGACGGTCGTGATACCGAGTTCGATCAGGCGCAGCAGATGAGCGGGTTCTCCGGCAATTTCCCCGCATACCGAAAGGGGCCGCCGTGCCGCGAGCGCAGCCTGGGCCATGCTTTCTATGAGCCGCCACAGCACCGGATGATCCGGAGGATAATCGCCTGCCACCAATTCGTTGTTGCGATCCACCGCGAACAGATACTGAGTCAAATCGTTTGTGCCGATGCTTCCGAATTCGGCTTCCTCGAAGACCTCGCGCGCCGACAAGCACAGCGACGGCACCTCGAACATGACCCCGTGGGCCATGGCGCCATGCGAGACACCCTCGATCGCCTTGAGAAACTGCGTTCGCAACGCGACGAACTGGCCGGTGTCCGCGATCATCGGATACAGAATGTTCACAGGCCCGGAGCATGAAGCCCGCGCCAGCGCGCGCGCCTGCGAAGCGAGCAGGTCCGGATACGCCGCCAGTAGCCGCCCACCACGCAATCCAAGTTGCGGATTGTCTTCCGGAGGCAGGCCCAGGAACGCCGCCGCCTTGTCTCCGCCGATGTCGAACAGGCGGCACGTGACAGGCTTGCCGTCCATCGCCTTGATGACGGCGCTGTAACGTTCGAACTGTTCGTCCTCGGTGAGGATGCGTCCTTCGGCGAGGCACTCGAACTCGGTACGGTAGAGACCCACGCCTTCCGCGTGACACGCTCGCGCGGCGTTCGTCTCTTCGGCGCGGTTGATGTTGGCCAGAATCGCCAGACCGGGAACCGGCGACACGATTTCCACCGGTTCGGTGTGTCCAGCCGCGGGATGGAGGCCCACCGTGTCTTCGCTCGGCCAGAGGAAGACCTCGCCCGTGTCGCCATTGACGAGCACTTCCGCGCCACAGGCCAACTCGCTGTGGATATTGGCGATCCCGCTCACGGCGGGAATGCCCAGCGCGCGCGCAAGGATCGCCGCGTGCGACGCGACGCCTCCGTGCTCGGTCACAAAGCCCAGCGTTCGGTCGGCGTCCAGCAACATCGTAAGCGTCGGCGTGAGTTCCTCCGCGACGATGATCCGGTCGCGGCCTCGCTGGCAATGGGCCTGATCGCCGCATTGCAGCGACGGGGCCATCTCGTTCAGCACGTTTAGCAACCGGCGTTTGACTTCGCTGATATCCGACGCGCGCTCGCGGAGGTAGTCGGCGCCCATCTGGTTCAGCATGAACTCGTACGCGTCGAAGCTCATGGCGACGACCGATTCGGCGTTCATCCCGCCTTGTTCGATGCGCTCGAACATCTGCGCATGGAGTATCTCGTCCTCGATCATCATCTTCTGGGCGCCGAAGATCGAGGCCTGCGCGGCGCCCACGCGATCGGTGACCTGATCGACCAGGCCCGCGAGGTGTTCGGCCGCGCGGCGGATAGCGTTTTCGAGGCGCGCCCGCTCGCGGGCGATCCCGTCGCCGGCAACTTTGTATTGGGGCAGGTTGGTGTGGCGCCAATCGTTGAAGAGGCATACTCGGCCGACGGCGGCGCCGCCGCTAATAGGTATACCTCGATAGCGCATCTCGCGAAAACGGGCCATCTGCCTCAGTCCAAGTCAAACACCACGTGACCAGCCTGACAATTGGAACCATTCGGAAGTCCCGTTTATTCGCGCGCCGAAGGCCGGTTATCTCGAAAGGATCTCGCCTTCGAGCGAGACAACGACTTTCTTGAAAGGGATGTCTTTCTTGGCCCGCTGCATCGCCTCTTGCACCACGGTCGGAAGCCCTTGGCAGCACGGCACCTGCATCACAACGGCCGTAACGCTCTTGATGGATGCCGTATTGAAGATATCCTCGAAGCGTTCGATGTAGAGATCGACGTCGTCGAACTTGGGACAGCCCACCATTACGACTTTGCCCGCAAGGAAATCCTGGTGGAAGTTCGGATACGCGAAGGGCACGCAGTCGGCCGCCACGAGCAGGTCCGCCCCTTGCAGGAACGGCGCCATGGGCGACACGAGCCGGATCTGCACGGGCCAATGGCTCAGGGCGCTCGACGAGCGTTCGCGCGGCCCCGAAGCCGGCTTGAACTGGCGCATCTGCGATCCGGGACACACGTGGGCGGGCGCGCGTTGCGCCGCCAGATGCACTTTCACCTTTTCCTCGTCAAAGTCGTCGGCCTCGCGCTCGACGATCTTGAGCGCGCCCGTGGGGCAATCGCCGATGCACGCGCCGAGTCCGTCGCAATACACCTCGGAGACGAGCTTCGCCTTACCGTTGATCAGGCGGATCGCGCCTTCGGCACAGGCGTCGACGCATTGGCCGCAGCCGTTGCACAGCTCTTCGTTGATCTCGATGATCTTCCGTTTCGACTTCATGTTGGCTCCTTAACGATGGGGGCGGCCTCGTTAGACCGCCCCCTTCGTATTCTGGTCCCATGATTACCCGAGGATCGCCGCAAGGTCCTCATCGGGGGTCTTGATAGGCTTGATGTCGAAGTTCTTGACGAGCACGTCAAGCACGTTCGGCGTGATGAACGCCGGAAGGCTCGGTCCGAGGCGGATGCCCTTGATGCCCAGGTGCAGCAGCGTCAGCAGGATCGAAACGGCCTTCTGTTCGTACCACGACAAAATCATCGAGAGCGGCAGGTCATTGACGCCGCAGTTGAACGCGTCCGCCAGCGCGACCGCGATCTGAATTGCCGAATACGCATCGTTGCACTGGCCCACGTCGAGCAGCCTCGGGATGCCGCCGATATCGCCGAGATTCTTGTCGAAGAAGCGGAACTTGCCGCACGCCAGCGTCAGGACGAGGCAGTCGCTCGGCACCTTCTCGACGAACTCGGTGTAGTAGTCGCGGCCGGGCTTCGCGCCATCGCACCCGCCCACGAGGAAGAAGTGGCGGATGTTCTTGTTCTTGACCGCCTCGACCACCTGGCCCGCGACGCCGAGCACGGCGTTCCGAGCGAACCCGGTCATCACAACGCCCGCGTTCTCGTCTTCGGCGAATCCGGGCAGTTCGAGCGCCTTGGCGATGACGGCGCTGAAATCGCGATCCTGGAGGTGCGTCACGCCCGACCAGCCCACCGCGCCGCTCGTGAAGATGTTGTCCTTGTAGGAATCGCGCGGCTTCTGGATGCAGTTGGTCGTCATGAGGATCGCGCCGGGGAACTTGGCGAACTCGATGGCCTGGTTCTGCCACGCGGTGCCGTAGTGGCCGGCAAGGTGCTTGTACTTCTTCAGTCCCGGATACCCGTGGCCCGGAAGCATCTCGCCGTGAGTGTAGACGTTGATCCCTTTGCCTTCGGTCTGCTTGAGCAGCGCTTCCATATCCATCAGGTCGTGCCCGGAAATCAGGATCGCCTTGCCCTTCTTTGCGCCGAGCGCGACCGTCGTGGGTTCGGGATGGCCGTAAGTCTCGGTGTGGCCGGCGTCCAGCAGTTCCATCGCGCGCAGGTTAATCTCGCCGCACTTCAACACCAGACGCAGCGCCTCGTCAAGGCTGATGTCCTTGCGGTGCGTGGCCGCGAGCCCTTCGTCGATGAACGCGTACACGGCGTCGTCTTCCTTGCCCAGCAATCGAGCGTGATCGGCATAGGCCGCAACGCCGCGCAATCCGTACAGCAGGATGTTCTGGAGGGAATTGATGTCGGGATTCGTGCTGCCTTCTGACTCGATACCGTGGCGCTCGGCCTGGGCAACGAGTTCGGCTTCGCCCGCCGCGGGCACGAGATCCGCCGGGCCCGCGGGCAGGTCCACATGGCCGCCCGCCGCCTTGACGGTCTTCTTGAGGGTGTCGCGAAGGCTCGCCGCCTTGGTGATGAACGCCACGAACCGTTGGGCGTCGAAATTGACGTTCGTCAGGGTCGCGAACAGGGCATTCGATGTGAAGGCATTCGTGGCCGGATCGTTCACGCCCACCTTGCGGCCTTCGACGGCCACCATGGCCAGCCCCTTGAGCACATAGGTCAGCAGGTCCTGCAGCGCCGCAACGTCCGGTTGCTTCCCGCATACGCCCATCATGACGCAGGCCTTGCCGCCTGCCGTCTGCTCGCACTGATAACAAAACATGGTCCTTGCTCCTTTCAGCCTATGGTTAAGGTTTGCGGAAGGCAATCCGTATCGCCCACCCTCTGTCCAATTCAACGTAGCTCGCTTCAACTTTATGTCCGAAATATACCTTGTGCGCACGATAATTGCCTTGACTTAAATCAAGCGCGGATGATAAAGATTGATTCGGGCGGCGGGAAGCGGCAGGAAAGGGATACGAGGGAAAAGGATCGCGGCAGTGGATCTTGTCAAACAAATAGCAAGTGTACCGCTATTTGCCGGCCTGCCCAAGGCGCAGTTGGAGGCCCTAGCGGGCATCGCGTTGACACGAGCCTATGAGAAAGGCCAGACCATCTTCATGGAAAGGTCCGAGGCCTCCGGATTCCACATCGTCGCGACGGGCCGCGTGAAGGTCTACAAGCTGTCGGTCGAGGGCAAGGAGCAAATCCTGCACATCTGCGGGCCCGGTGAGTGCTTTGGAGAGGCCGCCGTGTTCTCCGGCCACCGGTTTCCCGCTCACGCCGACGCGATCGAGGCGGCGACCACCTTGTTCCTTCCTACAGACGCCTTCGTCGACCTGGTGACCAGGCATCCGTCGCTTGCCCTGACCATGCTCGCCGATCTGTCGGTTCGCCTGCGCCGTTTCGCGAATATGGTTGAAGACCTCTCGCTCAAAGAAGTCCCGGGGCGGATGGCCGCCTACCTTCTCTACCTCAGCGAACGCCAAGGCGATTCCGACGACCTGACGCTCGAAGTCCCAAAGGCCCAGTTGGCGAGCCTGCTCGGAACGATTCCTGAAACGCTATCGCGCATACTTGCCCGCATGATTCGTGAAGGACTGATCGAATCGGTCGACAACCGCCAAGTCCGCATTCTTGACCGGGAGAGTCTTGAAGAGCTCGCGAGTGGCGAACGGCGTTTGGCCTAGATCGGCGTAAGTGTTTTTGCAGAAATCACTTAGGTTTTTCGCTAAGAAATGTAGTGACAATATCAATCAAATTTGGTAGACTCTTGTGGGTAGAATTGGGTCATCGGCAGGTTCCTGAGCAGTATTTATAATGGTTTAGTGGCCTTGGAGGAGGAGATCCATGATCAGGAAAAACAGCGGCTTTACTTTGATTGAATTACTGGTGGTCATTGCAATTATCGGTATTCTCGCGGCAATTCTGCTTCCTGCGTTGGCTCGTGCTCGGGAATCGGCGCGCCGCTCGAGCTGCGCTAACAACCTCAAGCAGGTCGGCCTGACGTTGAAAATGTACGCCAACGAGGCCAAGGGCCAGTTGTTCCCGCCGAATCAGCATAAGCAGGGCAAGTCACCAAACGCTCCGGCAGGCGATCCAGGCTGTCTCGAATGCGACGGATGCGGCGCAACTGCGTTCATGGGTATGTGGCAAGGCGAAGCGATGTACCCCGAGTACCTGAACGATCCGAACGTCTTGATATGCCCGTCGGACGCCACGGGCCAGGATACCATCAAGAACGGCGACTGGACCTGTCCGAGCAATCCCGGCGTAATCTGCACATGCAAGATCAGCGATGTGTCCTACAGCTACGTGGGCTGGGCGCTCAACGCGGAAATCTACATGCTGCCGGGAGCAGATGAAAACAACTCGGAGTTCGTGTCCCTGGAAACCGTGTTGCCTTCTCTTAAGCCTCAGTTTCTGCTAGCATTCTTGAGCGCAGTCCAGTCGGTCACTGCCGAATCCATGAACAATGACATGCAGCCTGAAGGTATGGATATTACGGTATACCGCTTGCGGGAAGGCATCGAGCGTTTCTTTATCACGGACATCAACAACCCGGCCGCCTCGGCGCGAGCGCAAAGCGAACTCGCGGTGCAATGGGATGTGGTGTCGACAGATACGGCTGAATTCAATCACGTTCCGGGCGGGTCGAACGTGCTATACATGGACGGCCACGTGCAGTTCTTGCGATACCCATCCGAGCACCCGGTCAATCGCGCCTTCGTGGCCTTGATGAGCACAGACCGGCAACCATAGAACGCACGCCTAGCGGACTTCTCTGATCCGCCCTGCCGGAGTCATCCGGCAGGGCGGACTGCTTTTCTCAGGCGAGATCAGCTCCAGGCACGAATGAAGGCTTCGAAAGACCGGTCAAACGTCTTCTCGGCGTCGGCCGGGAAACAGCACCCCGGAAGCTGGCGCTGCGCAAGGTGGCTGTGCAGGCATTCGCAGCATTCGCCCCGGCGCCCGCAGGCCATATACGTGCAGGTGCAACGATCCATATTCTTCTGTTTGTTCGAACAGTCCGCCATGGCTTTCGCTCCTCGCTGTAATTCTTTTCACAACTACGCAGACACTACGCCCCGCGGAAAAGGAAGTCAAATGGCAAGTTGCTCGAAGAAGTCCCACGCGCTATGCTTATGCTGAAGCAAGAGGGCGAAATCCATGAAGACCATCCATGTCACCGCGGTGATTTCCAGAGAAGGCGAACGATTCGTCGCGCTGTGCCCCGAACTTGACATAGCCAGCCAGGGCGATTCCGTGGAAGAAGCTCGTGCCATGTTGAAGGAAGCGGTCGAGCTCTTTCTCGAGTGTGCAAGCGAAGAAGAAGTCCGCCAGCGCACCGGGAGCGAATGCTACATCGTTCCCATGGAATGCACCATTGCCTAAGCTGACTCCCCTGTCCGGCTCGGATGTCTGCCGAATTCTCAAGCAGAATGGCTTCGAGCAAGTGCGGCAAAGGGGTAGCCATATCGTCATGCAAGGGCTCGGCGAACAGGGCACAACGACAGTCCCGGTTCCCAATCATGCGGAACTCTGCCTCGGCACCTTGCGTTCGATAATCCGGCAGTCAGGCCTGCCGCGTGAGCTTTTTGAATCCTAGCCCAATGCGTCGCGTAAGGATGCGATCTCGAAGAGACACGCTTCGGCTGGATTGAGATTTACGTGGAGCGTGACGCTCGTTCCTTCGACGTTTCCAATCGTCTTGACGCCTCGAAGGTCGCGCAAACGAATGACGCTTCGTTCGTTCAATCCATAGATTGCTCTGTCTAGACTCACGTCGAACACCTGTTGGGTGGCCGTAATATTCGCGAGGACTATGACCAGGTCTCCGTCTTCCGCGCGCCACGCGCTCGCAAGTACAGACGGGCAAGTCTTCGTGTATTGATTGACCAGTTCCTGCTGGCCGGCGTAGATCGACAGCCGCGAGATGTCGATGGTCCGTTCCGGCACGGGGATTTCGGGCGGACGCAACATCGTTCCGTGAAGCAGGTACTTGAGCGCCTGGTTGCGGATCGCAGCATAGCCGAGCGCGCAGGCCATTTCTTCCGGGCGATCCTCGAAATGCGATGCGCGCACGTTGGCAATCGTCGGCTGCTGGCCCCAGACCAACGCGCGCGCCTGTTCGAGCCGGAACTGCCCCGCAAACTTCCGGTCGAGTAACCGCAACGGTTCCTTCGGCGCGAACTCCGGCGGCCACAAGTCGTCGTAAGGCGGCATGGTCAGCGACGAATAGTTGCCGTAGAAGATCGCGTAGCCATGGTAGACGGCGTGGAAGAACGGGATGGGTTCCCAGGCGCCGGGTTGCGCATACCGTTCGAGGCTCACCTGCAAGCTCAACATCAGATCGAGGTACGGCAGCCACGCCTCGCCGCACCCCTCGCCCGCCAGCACGACGTTGCGCGAGGGCCGGCACTTCGCGCGGATATCGGCCTGGAGCGCCTTGAACCCGTCCATCCAATACGCGCCTCCGCCCAGCGGATGCCCGTGCGATGGGTCGTAACACGCCAGGCTCGAACACGCCTGGTCCATGTAGATGCCGTCGACGCCGAGTCCCTCGACCGCTTCCACGGCAAGGCCCGCGTAATGGTTTCGCCAGAACTCCGTGCCCATGCACATCGATGCGCACGGGGCCTTCGTGAACGTGTTGTAGACTTCGGGGCGCACCTTGCCGTCCGGCCCTTTGACCGCGAACCGCTCCGCATTTTCGTACTTCCAACTGCGCGTGGTCATGCCCCAGAGACGCTGGTTCATGTATACGATGGCGTGGATGCCTGACTCGTGCGCGTGTTCGAGCGCCGCGCGAAACGGGTCCGCTCCCTCGCGCGGAGGCAGGTATTCGGGGAAGCCCATGTCGTAGGCGCACCCGTGCCACCAATGCCAGAAGACGCTGACCGGTACGTGGGCGCGTTCCTGCAGCGCGGCGGCCGGACCCAGCACGCCGTCGGACCGTCCCCGGTTCCAGACCCACAGCCCCGTCTGCGCGGCCCACGGTTCCACCTCGCCACGTTTCAACCGGCTCGCCTCGGCCCAAGGCTGGCGCAGCGCCCACGCGCGATAGCGTTCGGCCGCCGTAAACCAATCCCCCTCGAATGTGCCGAGCAGGACGCTGTACGGCGACGCGTATCGGAACAGAGCCACCTCACGTTCCGCGGGAAGCTGCGAAATCTCGATGCCGAGCGAGCGGTCCTTCCCGCCCGTTACCGCGAACCGTTTCGCGAGCGTCCCGGTATCGTCGCTCGCCACGTACAGCCCCGGTCCGTTCGGGCGATACAACGCGAGGCACTGCATCGAGAGTATCCCTGGATACTCCCACTCGATCCTCCCGCCGTTGTCCCCCAACAACTCGCGAGCCCGCGACGTCCGTTCGCCCATCCACACGGGTACCGCAAGGACCTCGTCCTCCTGCGGCGCGACAGGCCCCACGCAGGGGAACCGAATCGCCGTCGGCGTCCACGGCAAGTTCTCGACCGTGATACGCCACGCGCTCATCGGCGCGCGCTCGTCGAGCGTTACCGTGACCGAGACGCGCAGTTCCGGCGCATGCGCTTTCCCAAAGCCTTGCCAGACCAGCTCGACTTGGCGGCCGCCCTCAATCAAGTGCGCATTGAACGCCGCCGCGTCCTGCGGAACGAGCGCGCTGCCATAGCCAGACCGCGACGGCTCGATGCGCCAGAGGGGCGCACGTGGTTCCGCCGTGAGAGAATCGTGATGGGCATGCGAGTCCTCGAACGAGACAAGGCCGCCGCGCTCCCCTTCGAAGGCGATACGCAGCGCGCCGTTATCGAGCCGCGGGACTTCCGGCGAAGCCCACGCTGCTGCCGAGGCAAGCAACGCCGCAATGAGACTAAAACGAACTGTGAGGCGAGACTTCATCGTGATCGCACTCGGAGTCCATCAACCTTCTTGTCGACAGGATACCAGGATTCGCGGGATGACTTCTCGTCGCCGCGGGCTTGAAGGCCCGATCTGTTCATATCATTGCGGAGCTATCTCAACGCAGAGGTGCGGAGAACGCGGAGGATCGCAAAGGCTCTGCGTTGCTTCGCGGCCTCTGCATCTCTGCGTTGGAAAAGGTCCTGGATGCTCTTTGCAAAAGCTGGAGTTTAAGCCAATAACTATATTGATACTATTATAATTCATATGCTCCATCCCGCGAAAAGCGCGGACAGACACGCGTTTCAAACTGCCGAAACGCGTGTCAATCCCCGTTCTTCGCGGAGCCTTCCCTGTGTGTGACTTCGAGAATGGCTTGGGCGGCGCGCATCGAGGCGCCGGGGCCGCCGAGTTGGGCGCGCAATGCGGCGAGGTCGTCGAGCATCAGGCGGCGTTGGGGCGTGTCGTCGATTAGGTCGAGGACAGCGGGGAGTACTTTTTCGGAACAGGCGTCGTGTTGGATGAATTCGGGGACGATGCCGCGTCCGGCGAGGATGTTCGCGAGGCCGATGTGTTCGAGCGTCACGAGCCGTTTGGCGATCCAGTAGTTGAGCGGAGCGGTCTTGTAGAGGATCGCCATGGGCACGCCGAACAGGGCCGTTTCGAGCGTGGCCGTGCCTGAGGCGACGAGGCAGCAGCGGGCCGCCGCGAGGACTTCGTAGGTCTTGCCGATGACGGTTTCGAGGGGGAAATCGCCGATGAGGGCGCGGACCTGGCGTTCACGCGCGGCATCGACGCAGGGCGTTACGAACCGGGCGGCGCGATGGCGTTCGCGAATCCCGCGCGCGACTTCGATCATCGTGGGCAGCAGGCGGCGGATTTCCTGCTCGCGGCTACCGGGGAGGATGCCGATGACCGTCGAGCCTCGGTAGGTCCCCGCGATCTCGGTCCTGCCGATCTGGTCCAGCAACGGGTGGCCGACGTACAGACAATCCACGCCGATGTTGCGATACAGCGCTTCTTCGAACGGCAGGATGACGAGCATCTTGTCGACGCATTGCGCGATCGTGTGGATGCGTTTCTTCTTCCAGGCCCAGACCTGCGGGCTGATGTAGTAGACGACGCGCAGTCCCGCGGCTTTCGCGCGGCGTGCGAGGCGGATGTTGAATCCGGGGTAGTCGATCAGGACCAGGCAGTCCGGCTTCGATCGTTTCAGATGCGCCTCGGTGTCCAGAAACAAACGCCGGATGGCGGGAAACGATTTCACGACCTCGGCGAAGCCCATGATGGCCTGGCTCGCCAGGTCGTGGCGCAAGGCCATTCCCGCTTCGGCCATCCGCGTGCCGCCCAGTCCTTCGCATTCGATCGCCGGATCGCATTCCAACAGCGCGCGGACAAGGTTGGCGCCGTGCAGGTCGCCCGACGATTCACCCGCGGATAGGAAGATACGGCTCACGAATGCTCTCGGATGAAGTCGATGACGTTCTGCGCGAGTTCGAGGGCTCGGAGGGCGTCCTCGCCGGAGACGACCGGCTGGGTCCGGTCGCGAACGCATGCGACGAAGGATTCGAGTTCGAGTTTCAGCGGTTCTTCGCGCCGGACCGGCAGCGCTTCGATGCAGATGTGGTGCATGGGCGACACGCCCGCGGGCACGGGGCCGGGTTTCTTGCGGTACGCGAGTACTTCCTGTTCGGTGTAGTTGGTCGAGTAGTACGCGTCGGGTTCGAACACGCGGATCTTGCGCATGCGTTCGACCGCGACGCGGCTGCATGTGATGTTGGCGACACAGCCGGACGCAAACCGGATGCGCGCGTTGGCGATATCTTCCGACGGCGAGAACACCGGCACGCCGATGGCGTCGACCGAGACCACCTCGGCCTTTACGAAGGCCAGGACGATATCGAGATCGTGGATCATCAAGTCGAGCACGACACTCACGTCGTCGCCCCTGCTGGTATACGGGCTGAGCCGGTGGCATTCGATGAACTTCGGTTCTTTGATATGGCCTTCGAGCGCCATGACCGCGCCGTTGAACCGCTCGATGTGGCCGACTTGCAGGATGCGCCCGCGTTCGGCCGCTACGCGCACCATCTCGCGCGCCTCGGCCAGCTTCGGCGCGATGGGTTTTTCGACCAGTACGTCCACGCCCGCTTCGAGCAGTTGCAGGGTGAGCTCGGGATGTAGCGTCGTCGGCGCGGCCACGGAGACGGCATCGACGCCTGTAGCCAGGAGATCCTCGATGGATGTGAAGGCCGTGACCTGCAAGTCCTGCGACGCTTTCGCGGCGTGCGTGGGATCGGGATCGACGATGCCCACCAGTTCGGCGTTATCCAGTCCCGCATAGTTGCGCGCGTGATGATATCCGAGATGCCCCACCCCCACGACGCCTACCCGCACATCCGTCATGCGAAGCCCCTCCGGAAGCGATGCGCGCGAGTCTCGCGGCCGCGCGCTTGGGGAATGGCCGCGTTGCCTCCCCTCGCGTCCCTGTAATTACTTGGTCACGCCGCGCAACGAACGGCGCACGAACTCGAGGAACTTAGTCCGCTCGTCGCTGTCGTCGACCACCGTTTCGATCTCGTGGATCGCCTGGGTCGTGTTCAGGTCCGAGCAGAACATGATCTTGTACATCTGCTTGATGCGCGACCGCTGAATGGTATCGAGCCCGTTGCGTTTCAAGCCTACCGTATTCGGCCCGGCGCAACGCGCGGGGTTGCCGTCGACAATCATGAAAGGCGGCACGTCGCGCGCGACACGGGACAGCCCGCCCACGAACGACATCGTGCCCACTACGCACTCCTGGTGTACGCCCGACAAGCCGCCGAGAATCGCGCGGTCCTCGACGTCCACGTGTCCCGCGAGCGACGCGCAATTGGCCATGATCACGCCCGTGCCCACATGGCAGTCGTGGGCCACGTGCGAGTAGGCCATGAACATGCAGTGATCGCCGATCGACGTGACCCGGTGTTCCTCGTCGTAGCTCGTCAGCGTGCACGCGCTCACGGTTACATGCTCGCGGAAGACATTGTGGTTGCCGACCTTCGTGCGCCCGATGAGCTCCGGCTTGTGCTTGAGGTCCTGGGACAGCACGCCGATCTGCGCGCCGCTGAAGAGGCGGTTTCCTTCGCCGATGTCGGTCCTTCCGTCGATGACGCAATGCGGGCCGATGATCGTGTTCGCGCCGATGACTACATGCGGACCGATGATCGAGAACGCCTGCACTTCCACGCTGTCGGCCAGCTCAGCCTTCGGATCGACAATGGCCGTTGGATGTATGCTCATATACAATTCGCCCTGGATTCAGTCAATGAAATGGTCTCACCGCCGTTACTTTACGATTATCACAATCAGCCGCAAAAAAGCAAATGGACTCGCCGTGCGAGGATGCGAAGAATGCGCCGAATTCGCTGTTTCGACAGATCGTCATAGACGCTGAAGACACTTTCTGGGCCTCTTCTTAGCAGGGCGAGAGGTGGTGTCCCTAGATTCCCAATTCAAGACTTATTGGGTACCATTTCGCCCAGAAAGGTGCACCGCGGATTGGCCTTGGCGTACTGTATCTCCGTAGCGGTCTCACAACAGGAAAGCGGTCCGATGGCGTCTTCAGGAAACGATGCCGAATCACCCTGCGTGGGCAAGGTTCGAGCGGCTATAGCCTCCCATGCGATGCTGCATCCCGGCGAGCGTGTGCTTGTAGCTGTTTCCGGGGGCGCGGACTCCGTGTGTTTGCTGGACGTGCTGCGCACGCTGGGATACGAGGTCGAGGTCGCCCATCTCGACCACCAGACGCGCGGAGGCGACAGTGCGGAAGACGCCGCGTTCGTTCGGCGTTTGGCTGAAGAGCATGGTGTGCCGTGTCATGTCGAAAGCCGTCCTGTCGAGTCGGAAGCGCGTGACGCCGGGCAGTCGTTCGAGACCCATGCGCGCGCGGTGCGTTACGCCTTTCTCGTATGGACGGCCTTCGAACAGCGTTGCGCCGCGATCGCCACGGGGCATCATGCGGATGATCAGGCCGAGACGATCCTGATGCGGCTGCTTCGAGGCACGACCCCGAACGGACTTGCGGGCATTCCGCCGGTCCGCATGGAAGAAGGGGTGCGCATTATCCGTCCCCTCATCGAATGCACGCGAGGCGAAATCGTGCGGCATGTTGAGCAAGGCGGCCTTGCGTATCGTACGGACGCCACGAACGCCGACACGCAGTTCACGCGCAACCGCATCCGGCACGAACTCCTGCCGCTGCTGGCCTGCGATTTCAATCCCAACGTGCGCGACGCCCTGCTGCGGCTTGCAGAGGCGGAGCGTTGCGATTCCGCCTGCCTTGACGACTTGGCCGAGACGATGCTGGAATCGTGCTATCGCGACGACGCGGGCATTGACCGGCATGTCTTCCGGAGTTTTCACGAGTCGATCCGTCGGCGGATCGTGCTGCGCCTCGCATGGCGTCACGGCGTGGAGCCGTCGTATGAACGCGTCGTAGAGGCCGCGCGCCACGTCGCCGAAGGCGGGGCTGGCATGTCGTGCGAAGTGGGGGAGGGGATGTCGCTCGTCAACGGGCGCGATTTCACCGAACTGCTGGGCGCCGCGCCGAGCGAAGACCCTGCCGAATATCCGCTCGAAGTTCCCGGCGAAACCCAGATCGGGGAAGCAGTCTTTGCTGCGCGGTATCTCGATGCGCTTCCTAACGAAGACTTGGCGCGTTATTGCCATGCCGGACGCCAGGTGTTCGACGCGGACGCGCTTGGCCTTCCGCTCGTCGTTCGCCACCGACGCCCGGGCGATCGGTTCACGCCCCTGGGCATGGCGGGGTCGAGAAAACTGCAAGACTATTTTGTGGATCGGGGCGTAGCCGTGTGGAAGCGCGACGCGCAATGGATTCTGTTCGGACCGAGAGGCATTGCGTGGGTCGTGGGCCACGCGATTGACGCGCGCGTAGCCGTGACGCCGCGGACGACGCGCTTGATCGAGATCGAGGTACGCCATGCGGCTCCGTGACACCCCCTTGCTGACCTCCGAACGAATCCGGCGCCGCGTCTCCGAGCTTGGGTGCCAAATCTCGGCGGACTTCGCCGGCCATGATCTCACGATGCTGGTCGTTCTCAAAGGAGGGATCGTTTTTGCATCCGATTTGATGCGCGATTTAGCCGTGCCGCTTGAAGTCGAGTTTATCCGTGCGCGAAGCTACGCGGGCACGCAATCGAACGGCGGGGTCGAGATAACCGTGTGGCCCGAAACGCCCGTGACGGGGAAGCACGTCTTGCTCGTCGAAGACATCCTCGATACAGGGCGGACCTCTACGGCGATGCTCGAACGATTGCGGGCCGAGCATCCCGCCCGCCTCGAATTGTGCGTGTTGCTCGACAAACCCT
The DNA here is from genome assembly GCA_964402555.1 of uncultured Nitrospiraceae bacterium. GTDB lineage: Bacteria > Hydrogenedentota > Hydrogenedentia > Hydrogenedentales > SLHB01 > CAYOCT01. Next base: position 62,149 of record CAYOCT010000037.1, read on the forward strand.
CGCGCCGCATCGAACCAATCCAAGCTACCTACGTGGGGTTTACGATCGATGACGTGTTCGTCGTGGGTTACGGTCTTGACTACGAGCAACGGGGCCGCGCATTGCCCGATATCCGCGTGCTCGAAATGGGATGAGGCATGCGGGAAACTGCATGCACACCACTGATGCGAGGAGCCGAGTCTTCCTAGGGTAATGCATCGGTAGAAACCCATGCCGTGGCGAGGGACCAATTCCATGCGTTCGTGACCCACAAGAACCGCCGGCTGCCACTGGCGGATTAGGTTTGCCCGCCCAGTGCCATGCCGTTGGACTTTGAGCTACCTTGCAGCGAGCGCGCGAAGCTCTTGAGCGCTCCGGATGCGCCCGCATCTTCAAGCTGTGTCTTGACCTGCGAGCGCCGCGTGGTATAGTGTTGCGGTGCGAGTTCTTCCGAGAAGACCAATCTTGCCGGGCGAGTGGTGGAATGGCATACACGGCGGACTTAAAATCCGCTGCCCGTGAGGGATTGAGGGTTCAACTCCCTCCTCGCCCACCATTGAAAACATTGACTGAAACCGCGATCCCCTTCCCGAGCGCCTATCCCGATTACCCCTTCATGGGACACTGTTGGGACAATTCCAGGTAACAAGTGTCCCATGGGACAATACCTCCGCCCTTTGTCACCCCGGTTCTATCTAAGAAAAACCTACACAAAAATCACAAAAATCGTGAGCAAGTGTCCCGTAAGTGTCCCGCCGCATTATTCACTCAAGATAAACTCCTTTTGTCACGTGACTTGTGATTGCCAGTTAGCGGATATTATATCCGCTTGCATTCCGCTATGGTTTGTGATAGGCTATGCAAGTCACTTGAATCTGTAGTCCCGCTTACACATTCAGAAACCGTGCACAGAAATCACAAAAATGCCGGAGGTGAACATGGCAACCATTGAAACGAGGCGAACTCAAGACGGCAAGATGCACTATCGCGTGCGAGTGAGAATCAAGGGCCGCCCGTCTGAAACGATGACGTTTGAACGGAAGTCCGATGCCGCGCAATGGGCGAAGGAAACGGAAGTCGCGATCAAGCAGGGGAAATACTTCGCCGGGCATGAATCGAAGCGCCGGACGTTTTCCGAACTCGCGGACAAGTACCTGCGCGACGTGATGCCGCATAAGCGCGCATCCAGTCAGCGAAGCATGGTCCCGCAACTTGAATGGTGGCGTGACAAGCTGGGGCCGTATCCGCTCGCGGATTGTACGCCGCAACGCATCGGTGAATTGCGCGATGAACTGGCTGGGGGCCGGACACACCAAAGCGAGCGCCGTTCACCCACCACCGTCTTGAAATACCTCGCGTTGTTGTCTCACGTGTTTTCCTTCGCCGTCCGCGAGCTTGCATGGCTGGACATGAACCCCGTGCAGCGTGTCCGCAAGCCTTCGCCCGCGGCCGGCCGCGTTCGTTATCTGAGCGATGACGAACGCGAGCGATTGCTCTCCGCCTGTAAGGCAAGCAAGAATCCGAACCTCTTTGATCTCGTGGTGGTGGCGCTCTGTAGCGGTATGCGTTTGGGCGAACTCGAAAACTTGACATGGAGTGAGGTTGACTTGCACCGATGCACGATCACCCTTGCGCCGGAATCTACAAAAAACAAGACGCGCCGCGTGATTCCCCTTGTCAATCCCGCCCTGGACGTCATGCGCGAACGTAGCAGGTTGCGCCGCTTGGATACGGGCCTTGTTTTCGCCGCGCCCGCCCGCCGTGGGGAAAAGCCACACGCGATGAACTTTCGCAACGCATGGTTGTACGCCCTGGAAACGGCCAAGATACGCGACTTCCGCTTTCACGATTTGCGCCACACGTGCGCATCGTACTTGGCAATGTCCGGCGCAAGCTTGACGGAGATCGGTGCGGTTTTGGGCCATAAGACGCCGCAAATGAGCTTGAGATACAGCCACCTTTCGCCCGAGCACTCCGCGGGCGTTCTGTCGCGTATGGCAGACAAGTTCCTCACCTCGAAGGAGGGCGATGCGAATGCTGGCTAATGAACTTATCCGAGTGTTCAAAGAATACTGGGGCCTCGTGAAACTCATCCGATGGAGTCCCGCCGGAATCGGCAACGATGATTCAGAACGGTTTCATGCCCTCGAACATCGTATTCGCGAGATCGTCATTGGTCTCGAAGATAGGGAGTTGCAGGTAGAAATCATCGCCCTGCTTCGAGGCGCTAGTAGCGGTCCATGGGGGCAAGTAGTCTCCCGATACGATACAATCAGCGCACGCCTTGAAATCGCGGCCGCGAAAGCAACTGATACGTTCGAGACGCCAGCGGCGCCCATCGCCAAAGCACCCGAGAAATTGACAATCGAAGTCCGAGAAGACGCCGAACACCTTTCTCTCGTGGCGGAAGGCAAGAGGATTTCGTTTCGCATCGCAGACAAACAACCATCGCGTCAAGTACAAATTGTTCGCACGATGATCGCGCGGCATCCGAAAGGGGCGACAATCGCAGAACTGCTTTCCGCCGCGTGGCCGGATGCGCCAAAAGACCCAGCGAACCTGAAACGCCTCGGGGCACTGATGGGCACATTGCGAAGCAAAGCGCGCGAGGCCGAACTTCCCGAGAATATGTTTCCTGAAATATCCAAAAAGTCGATCGACCCTGCCCGGCGCTACGCGATCAAGTGCCGCAATATCGTCGGGGGCGAAGTCTTCATGGCGAAGGGCGATTATCGAAGTCGTGCGTTGCCCGTCAAAGACGATCTATTGAGCAAGGACTTCTGCGCAGACAAAGAAACGTCTGCGTAGCATCTGCTATTGATTCTGCGTGCTCATGACAAGGTTAGAAACGATCAAAGTCATCGCCCAAAACCGAAAGGAGCATTGTAGAACATGAGCGCAGAACCTACCTCAATCCCGACACTCTTGAGTGTCAACCAATTCCTCGCGAAACACTCGTGGGCAACCGCCGCATGGCTTCGAGCCGCACTCTTCCGCCGCGATACGAACGGGTTGAACCGCGCCGTCGTTCAGGCTGGACGCAAGATCCTGCTTGACGAGCGCAAGTTCTTCTCGTGGCTGGAAGCGAACAACAACAAGGGCGCGGGCAATGCGAACGCCTGACGCCGCCGCCGTCAAGGCCGCAATAGATCCCGCCGTCTTCTACGCCGCCGAATTTCCCGGCTGGACGCCAAAACGCGCGGGAAGCTGGAACGCCGGTCCGCTCTGTCCATTCCATTCGGACACGCGCCCCGGTTCATTCCGAGTGAATACGAGCGATGGGCGATTCGCTTGCTTCTCGTGCGGTGCACGCGGGCAAGACATTATCGCTTTCGTTCAACGCCGTTATGCCATGTCGTTTCAAGACGCCTTGGTACACCTCGCCGAGGTCTGGGCATGAGTGATAAAGGCTACGCTCGAGACTGGGACGGTACGCCCGTAGTGGCTGCTCCGTCGCCGCCGCCCGGAATCCCTGAACACTGGCAAGGCGCATCGTTGACGTGGACGTGGCAGTACAACGACGTGAACGGCCAGACCATCGGGCATGTGGCACGCTTCGACGACGCAACCGGGAAAGCCGTTGTCCCGTTCTTTCTTCGAGAAAGCGGTTCGTGGAAGTCCGGGGCCGCCCCTGAACCGCGTCCGTTGTTTGGGCTGGACACTCTTAAAGATCCGAACGCGTGCCTCTTTGCTGTCGAAGGCGAGAAGTGCGCCGCCGCGCTACATTCGCTTGGACTCCAGGCCGTGACATCCCTTGGGGGCGCGCAATCGCCTCACAAGAGCGATTGGACGCCCCTACAGGCCTTCGAGCGCGTTGTCGTCATGCCCGATGCAGATCAGGCCGGCGAAGGCTACGCCGCCGCCGTGGTGGGCATCTTGTCTGCCTTGCCGGGGCATCGCGAGGTAACAATAGCGAGACTGCCCGAATTGCCGCCGCACGGGGACGTAGTGGACTGGATTCGCGAACGCATTGACGGATGGGACGGTTTCGCGCCGATTCCACGCGAGCCGGGCGACGAACTTGACGCCGAACTGCGCGAGGCCATCGAAGCGTGCGCCGAAGCCCCGCCCGCCGATTGGACGGCCGCCGCCGCGCCGGAAATCGAAGCATGGGAAAGCCCCGTGCCGTTGGACGCCGCGACGATCCCGCCGTGGCCGGCGGATGTGTTCCCGCGCGATGTGCAAGCCTTCGTTGACGCCTTGTCCGTTTCCACTGAGACACCGCGCGAATTGTCCGCCATGATGGTGCTTGCCGTGCTCGCAACCGCCACACAAGGCCGCTACCGCGTTTGCGTGAAGCCCGACTACTTTGAGCCGACGAGCCTTTGGACTTGTTGCGCGCTTCAATCGGGAAGCCGCAAGACGGCCGTATGGCAAGCCGCCACCGCCCCGGTTGCGGGATGGGAAGCCGAACGCCGGGCCGAACTTGAACCATTCGTGAAACGCGCGCAATTGGAAGCAAAGGTGCTGCAAGCGCGAATTGATGCCCTCGAACGCCGAGCGGCGAAATCGAAAGATCCTCACGATGTTGATATCGCAATGCAAGACATCCGCGATCTGCAAGAGCGCATGCCGGACACGCCTGTACTGCCACAACTGTGGGCCGCCGATGTTACGCCAGAAAACCTTGCTACCATCATGGGTGAAAACCACGAATGTATGAGTCTTTTGTCCGACGAAGGCGGCATGTTGGATATATTAGCGGGCCGGTACTCGAACGGCGTGCCGAACTTAGATGTTTATCTTCAGGGACACGCGGGAAGTCCTGTTCGTGTCAATCGTGGAAGCCGCGCGCCTGTCTTTTTGGAACGCCCGTGCTTAACCATCGGGATTTGCCCACAGCCCGATGTTGTCCGCGCCCTTGCTGACAAGCCCGGTTTTCGTGGCCGTGGGTTGCTTGGCCGCTTCCTATACGCGATGCCGCACTCCAACATCGGACATCGAACCGGGAACGCCCCGCCGTTGCCGGATTACGTCCGCGACGCATACCGCGACACCGTGCGCGCGATTCTCGAAAGCGAATGGAGCCGAGACGATAAAGGCCGCCCGCGCGCGCATATCTTGAAGCTATCGCCGGAAGCCTATTCCGCGTGGGCCGCGTTCAACAATACAAACGAAGCGGGAATGGCCGAAGGCGGGACGTTCGCGCACATCACCGACTGGGCCGGTAAACTCCCTGGGGCTGTGGCGCGTATCGCCGCCGTGCTTCACGTCGCGCGCTACTGCAATGAAACACCATGGAACTATCCGGTCGACGCTGAAAGCATCGAACCCGCGATCCGCCTTGGCGAAGTCCTCGCACAACATGCGTTGATCGCCTTTGACGCGATGGGCAGCGATCCCGCACTGGACGATGCCCGCGCCATTCTCGCGTGGGTTCGCAGGGAGCGATTGACTGAATTCACGCGACGAGATGCTCACGCCGCCCACCGCGCACGATTCCCGCGGGCGAACGACCTCGATGCGCCGCTTGCTGCACTCGAAGAGCGCGGACATATTCGCCGTCGCCCGCAAGCCCTGTCACCCGGCAAGGGCCGCCCGTCGCAAGCATACGAAGTGAACCCCAACACGAACCGATGAAAGGACTGATGAAATGAACGTTGCGCTTTTGAACCGTACGAACTCTTTGCTGGCTACAATCGAATCTACGACTAACGAGGCATCTGAACATCTGCGCGAAGCCTTGACGCAGGCCGCTGCGTTGTCTGAGAGCGTGCGCCGGGGCGAAGAAGCTGTGCGACGTGGCCGGGCCGCGATGGCCGCGTTGCGCGAACTTGAGGCCGAAGCATGAAGCCGCCAAAGGTTGAGCCGTGGGGGACCGAGCGGCACCCCTTTTCGCGTGCGTCCGCATGACTAAAACCCTAGGTAATTCCGCGCTATGCGGAAACGAAAGGACTTGAAATGTCTCGAAACAACATCGAAATCTTTGGCGTGGCATCCGAAGCGAAGACTCGCATTGTCGAGGAGTCGTTCATTTCCCATCTTGAGGGCGCGCGCGATCTGCCTGCGCACGTCCGCAACCAAGCCATCAGCGAGGTCCGGTCGCACGGTATAGGGGCTGGCAGCGTTGTCTTGGATGAATACCGCTCCCGCGGCCAGCGGGCATCTGAGCCGGAATCCAGCGAGCCGCTGCTCTCGCCGGCCGCCGTCGACGCTTTGAAGCGCGCGGAGGAGATTATCGCCGAAGATGCCGAGGAAAAGCGACGCGACCGGGCGCGCCAAGTCGAAGCCGATGCTCAAGAGACGCTTCGAGGAGTTTATGACTCCGTGCGATTTCTGGAAGTGGACCCCGCGAGTTGGATCGACGCCGAATCGCTGGCATCGATCCGAGCGCAGCTGGCGGAAGCTAACGGAAAAGAACTTCTCTGGGAGGCCACCTATTCAAGGGAGTCGCCGCCTAAGGCTGGTAACATTCGGCTCCTCGGCATTGGGACCACAACAAAAGTACGCCCGAACGTCGCCGAAATTTCGGCCGACGCGAAATTCATCATTCACAGCCATCCGACACCGGAGCCACCGCTCCCGTCTTTCCGCGATGCCATCGGGCGATTACGCGGCAAGAAAATTGAAATCATTTTGAACGTTGACGGCACTCTCGGCTGCATGGTCGAACCCTGATTCGCGGCGAAAGTCCACGCGCCGCCCGCGCCCGCGAGTAGGACCGCTCCGCCCTGCTCGCGGGCTGCTTTCGCTTTATGGCCGAACAACGCGAAAACCGGCCGCCCAGGATGCCCGCCACGGCGTTTTCTATCGCCAGGCAGTATGATTGACCATGGGCATAGACGGAAACCGCGCCCGCCGACGCGCCGACACGTTCACGCTCTGCCAAGATGGCCGCTATCATCGCGTAGACCATCGCCGCGCCCGCCGACGCGCCGATTCGGCCGCATTCGTCCAGGATGGTAGGGGGATCAAATCTCTAGACGATAGCCCTTCCCGACCGAGCCGCGCCCCACACACACGCGGACAGTACCGGACAGATTTTGCTACTCGCCCCGGTTGTCATCCTAACTGTTATACTCCGTCTCTCCTCACCACTGATTTTAACGCCACTGTCCACGTTCAATGTGCGCGCCGTTGATATTAAGGTAACGGTGAGCGCCACAACCGCAGATTTCCTCCCGCGTAATGTTCCCGTGCGCCGCAGGATTGGGCCGTTCCTCATTCACGCATCTGTTGAATGGCTTATCTTGGCTAGTGACTCTCCGCCGCGGGTGCCGACACCGCCGCGTGTCGCTGTTCCTCTCCTTGCGAATTGCGCTTTCGGCGTGCTGTAGAATACTCATTGCTTCCTCCTTGCCACTGTGCCGCGTTAGCGGGTGTTATCCTTCGCCCTTCCGTTCACGCCCGCCCCGGCATGCGTCGAGTACCGCCACCGCGCGGTTGTGTTCCGTTGAGTCTACCACACGGCGCATTCCGTTTTTCGGAACCATGCAGGCATTTTTGTGGTTTTTGCGTAAGGTTTCCTACACGGCGAGAACGCGGACACGGCGAGGCTACCAGCGCAGGAATGCCGCCACGGCAAGGGCGCCGACGCTGGCGGCGGCATAGAGATAGGCCGCGCGGTTCCGCCGGGCCGTATGGTATAGGCCGACAACCGCCAGAAACATTGACAATGGCAAGAGCGCGTTCATGTTTTTGTGTATTTTGTGGCGATTTCCTTAGAAGCGATTTTGAGTACTTTCTTTCTTTCTCTCTCTGCTTCATGGGACACTGGTGGGACAATTCCTCATGAAATCTCATGGTAGAGAGTATATCACGATAATGCGCGACTTCGAGAAAGCCCAATGAAATCAGTATCTTTGAGTGTTATAGCGATATACATATTCTGATATAGTGTAGAACTTAAAATCCGCTGCCCGTGAGGGATTGAGGGTTCAACTCCCTCCTCGCCCACCATCGACAATCCCCTTTAGAGCGCTTTACTTTATTATGCCTACGATTGTATACTGTAGACATGAGACCGA
>CAYOCT010000038.1:0-67391 GCA_964402555.1 uncultured Nitrospiraceae bacterium
CCGCCCCGCCCCCCCCCCGCGGCGCGCGGCGGAACGGGCGCCGTCGGCGCTACGTCCACGGATTCGGCTGCGTGGCCGACTGCCAGTTTGGGCGGCTGCGGCGGCGGCGGCGGCGCGGGCGGCACGGGCGGCTCCGGCGGCACGGGCGGCTCCGGCGGCACGGGCGCTACCGGCGCTTCTGGCGGCGGTTCGTTCATCCTCGCGGCCAAGGGTCTCTTGAAGATTACGGATGCGGCAGCGCTGGATGTCTCGGCGGGCGCTCCCTCGGCTGGCGGTTCGGGCGGTGCGACGATCGCAGCGGTTCCTGGCGCGGCTGGCGGCGCCGGCGGCGCGCGCGGCGATGGTGGCGCGGGTTACGACGACAGTCCGACCAGTGTTGCCGGTAACGGTGGTAATGGCCAGGCTGGCGGCACGGGCGGCCAGGGTGGCCAAGGCGGCGTCGGCGGTTCCGGCGGCGCGGGCGGCACGGCGGGCTACGGCACGCCCGGCATGATCAAGCTGCAAGGCTCGGTCGTCCAGGCGGCGCTGGGCTCCGTTGTAGCGGGGAACGCGTTTAACACCTCGGCGAACTCGAACGGCGCCTGCACAATCGTTTCGAACATGACGGCTGCTGCCGTGACGGCGAACAAGCCGGCCATGGCTGCTGCGGCGCACGAGACTCCGGTGCTCGGTACCTCGGGCAACCAGGCGGTTCTTACGTCGCCGGATAACGCCCCGTATCAATCTACGCCGAGCGCGCATTATCCGAACGTTCCGACGTTAAAGGGCGGGCCTGCGGCGCATGGCTGGTGCCTTGACGGCTACTGGAACATGAACGATGTGGATGCGGCGATCCCGAATTCGGGCAACGTCGAGTACGTGGTCTTTACAGAGACGAGCACCCCGGCCAGCGTCTTCCAGGGTTACGACATCGTCGTGATCAAGAACACGGGCGCTACGGATGCCCCTGCCGTGAAACTGGGTGTGAATGGCGCCTTGCCGCAGCTAATCGACGGCGATACGAGCCTTGGCAACAGCCTTGGCGTACTTCCTGCCGGCAAGGCATGGGCGACGACGCTCACGGCGGGCAGCACGGTGGTCGCTGGGGTCGGCGCTCAGATTACCGGTCAACCCACTTCGCTGACGGTCAATCCTGGCGACAGTGCCGCATTCACCGTGACGGCCACGGGGTCGAGCTTGACTTACCAGTGGCGCAAGGGCACCACGAACATCTCCGGCGAGACAAACGCCACCTATGCGATTGCCAGCGCTCAGGAGTCAGACGAAGCTACAGACTACAACTGCGTCGTGACTAGCGCATTGGATTCGCAGCAGTCGAGCAACGCGTCGCTTACCGTGAACGACCCGGTGATCATTACGACGAATCCCGTCTCGCAGACGGCCAACTACGGCGCCGATGTCACCTTCACAGTAGCCGCGACGGGCACCAGCCCGCTCAGCTACAAGTGGATGATTGACGGCGCGGACATCTTGGGCAACACGACCGCCCAGACGAGCGCGCTCGTCCTGAGCGCGGTGACCGCTGCCGATGGTGGCCACAACTATAGCTGCGAAGTCTCCAATGTCGTAGGTGCCGAAACGTCGACCAGCGCGGCCTTGACCGTGCTCGATCCGGCTATCACCGGTCAGCCCGCCGATGCGGTGGTTGTGCCGGGCGGCACGGGTACCTTCTCGGTGGTTGCCGTCGGTTCCGGCTCGCTGTCGTACCAGTGGTTCAAGGACGGACTCCCGTTGTCCGACGTCGGCAAGTACAGCGGAACGGCGACGGATACGTTGCAGATTACGGATGTCCAGATCTCCGAGCAGGGCGGCTATTCGTGCGAAGTCACGGGCGCCAGCACGGTCACTTCGCGTACCGCTGCGCTGACGACCAACGATCCTGGCATCACGCAGCAGCCGGTCAGTCTGACGGTCAATCCGGAAGCTCCAGCCTCGTTCACGTGCGTTGGGGTCACGGCGCATCCGCCCATCAAGTACCAGTGGCGCAAGGATGGCGTGAACATCTCCGGCGCGACGAACTCGGTGTATACGATCGCCTCCGCGTCCTACGCGTTGAGCGGCTCGTCCTACACCTGCGTCGTGACGAACAGCGATACGCCTAACGCGTCCATCACGTCGCAAGCCGCGACGCTGACGGTTCTCGGCTCGGCGATCGTGATTGCGCCACCGCCGTTGGCGGACAAGTTCCTGTATGTCGGCGAGTCGACCAGTTGGTCGATCACCGCGTCGGGCGGCTTCCCGAACAGCGCGGCGCTCGCGTACCAGTGGATGTTCAACAACGGCACTACGGTACCGCTTCTCGGCAAGACTACCAACACGCTGTCGCTTACAGGCGTGGCTGAAGCCGATGCTGGTGGGTACTTCTGCCGCGTGTCCGATGCGGGTCCGCCCTCGCTTTGGGCCTACTCCAACACGGCCACGTTGTTCGTCGGCACCACGTTGACGCTGGTCCCGCCGTATCCCGCGGGTGGCGATTTCGCTCCGGGCGATTCGCATACCTTCACGGTTAATACGGAAGGCGGCGTCGGCACGCTGACGTACGTCTGGAAGAAGGACGGCGGCACGATCGGCGGCGCGACGCAACCGTCGTACACGATCGCTTCGCTGACGCTTTCGGATGCCGGCTCCTACACCGTTACGGTGTCGGACGAGAACACCGGCGTCGTGACGTCGCCCCCGGCGGAAGTCACCGTCACCCAGATCCCGAACCTGCTGCCGGTCGTCGGCCTGATTGGCCTTGGCCTGCTTGCGGGCGCCTTCTCGGTGGGCGGCGTCGTCGCTGTCCGGAGGAAGAAACACTAAGCGAGCGTAGGCTTGCTTAGCCTATAGCAACCCCACGAGGGCCGCCGGTGAATACACCGGCGGCCCTCTTCGCATCTAGAAGACGCGCCGTGGAGGCCGTTGAGTGATCCTGATTGACGCGCATTGCCATCTCGAGAGCCACCGCTTCGACGGCTGCCTGGAGCGTGTCGTTGACGACGCGCGCAACGCAGGTGTGGCGGCCATGATCACCGCGGCGATCGTTCCCGGCCAGTGGGAGCGTTCCAGCGCCATTGCGCGCCAGTTTCCCGAGGTCGAATGCGCATGGGGTGTCCATCCCTGGTATATCCAAGACGAGCACCGCGCCCTTCTCGACGGTCTCCTCGAGGCCAAGGCGGCTGGCGCGGTGGCCATTGGCGAAATCGGACTCGACAGTATCTCGCCGCAGTGTGCTCTCGACCTTCAAGTCGAGTTCTTCGAAACCCAGCTTGGCATTGCGCGCGAGGTCGACTTGCCTGTTGTAGTGCACTGCCGCGGCGCCTTCGAGCAACTGGCCCGCTCAATCAAGAAGGTCGGTATGCCGGGCCAAGGCGGCGTCATCCACAACTTCCCCGGCAGCGCGGAGCTTGCGCGGCAGCTTAGCCGCTGGGGCTTCAGTTTCTCGCTCGGCGGCGTCCTGACGTACCGCAACAGCCGTAAGAAGGTAGATCTTCTCCGCGCCATCTATCCCGATCGATTCCTGCTCGAGACCGATAGTCCCGACATTCCACCCGTTGAAGCGCCGGGCGGTCCCAACGTTCCCGCCAACATCGTGTACAACCTCCGCGCCGCTGCCGAGCTTCTGGAGTGCCCAGAGGAGGAAGTGGCGCAGCACACAACCGAAAACGCAGTGCGCCTGTTCGGCTTTAATCTGACGCGTTGATCCCGTCCGCATGGGTTGCTAGACTTGTGGACGAACCCAGGGAGGAGCCGCCGTGCGCGCCGTCGTGCAACGTGTCCACGAAGCCTCCGTGTCCGTCGATGGCCGCGTGACGGGCGCGATCGATCGTGGGTTGCTCGTCTTGCTCGGCGTGGATCTCGAGGACACCGAAAGCGATGCCGCAGCCATGGCCGAGAAGCTCGTGTGCCTCCGTTGCTTCGAAGACGAAGCAGGCAAGTTCAATCGCTCAGTGCAGGACGTGCAGGGCGGCATGTTGGTGATCTCGCAGTTTACGCTGCACGGCGACTGCAGGAAGGGCCGCCGTCCTTCGTTCACACAAGCGGCGCGTCCTGAGCAGGCCATTCCCCTGTACGAGAGCGTCATGGCGCGCGTGCGCGCGACCGGCGTGCCCGTCGGGGCCGGCGTGTTCGGTGCGCACATGGACGTGCGCCTCGTCAATAACGGCCCCGTGACCCTGTTGATCGATACGAAAAAGGTCTTCTGATGAACGCGATGTGTGGCATTCTCGGCAAGCGCGACGCCTCCGCCGTCCGCGCCATGGCCCGCGCGATGAAACACCGCGCGGATGCGGTCCATCTCCACGAAGGCGATGGGTTCTCCGTGGCGGCCGCTTCCGCCATCGCCGATCCCGTGTGCCTGATCGACGGGATCCCGCGCCGCAACGACGGCAGCCCCATGCCCGCGCACGAACTCCAGCGCACCTGCGCCGCCGTGCCCGGTCCCGCGCAATTGAGCGTGCGCGGCGCGTTCGCCGCCGCCGTCCGCGTGGACGGAAGCTGGTGGTTGTTGCGCGACCGTCTCGGGGTCAAGCCGTTGTACTATGCCGAAATGCCGGATTGCCTAGTATTTGCCTCCGAGTTGAAGGGCCTGCTCGCTTCCGGATACATCAAACGCCATCTCAACCTCGCGAGTGTCGACCGCTATCTTACCCTGCGGTGCGTGCCTGGCGAGGAATCGATCCTGCAAGGCGTGCGCCGGGTGCTACCGGGCCATGTCGTCGAATATGCGCGCGGCGCCGCGAAGGATTTCGTGTTCGCTGGCTACGATCTTAACATGGAGAGTCGCTCGCGCGACGAGGCCGCGCAAACGTTCCGCACGCTGCTGGGCGAGGCCGCTGGACGCGTCGAAAGCGAGACGTTGTTGTGGTCGGCTGGGATCGATTGCGCTGCGTTGGGCGTGCTGAAACCCGAGGCGCTTCCCGTGTTCGTGACGCTCAAGTCCGGCTGGCAGGCCGAGGCGTGGAAAGCCCGCGAATCGGCGCGCCTGCTCGGGCGCCCGTGGAACGCGTGCAAGGCCGCTACGTTCCAGGAATCGATATTCGGCAAAGCGGCGCACGCGCTCGATGAGCCCATCGCCGACCCTTCCGTGCTGCCCCTGTGGCTTATCGCGGAGCAACTGGGCGGGACCGCATCGAGCGCGATCAGTGGCCACGGCGCGGACGAAATGCTCGGCGGCTATCCGCGGTACCACTTCATGCAGAAGGCCCATGGCGCGCGCAAGCTTGTGCCCGTCAACTTCATCAGCGAACTGGCCCCGGCGCTGCCTCCGAACGCATTGATTCGGCGCGGCGGCCAGTACCTGACCTCGATCCGCGACAACCTCGACGCGTACCTGTCACTGCTCGCCGTGTTTGGTCACGACGAGCGCGAGCAGTTGTACACCGACGCGATGAAATCCGTCATGCACGAGAAGGGCGGTTCGGCCTCGGTCATGCGGCCGCATTTCGGCGACCGCGATCTGACCCGGAACCTTCTCGCTCTCGGGCTCAACGTTGGCATCCCGGACCTCCTTCTCGCCAAGTGCGACCGCATCATGGCAGCCCACGGCGTGGCGCTCGAATTTCCCTATCTCGACGACGCGGTAGTCGACTTCGCCATCTCGCTGCCGACACAGGTGAAATTCGGCGTCCGCAGCAAGCCCGTTCTCCGCCAGGCCATGAAGGGGCTGCTTCCCGGACGCATCCGGCTGCGCGCGCGCCGCGATTTCAAAGTACCGCAGAGCGGCCCGGCGTTGCGTGTCATCGAGAACGCGGCGCAACAAATCGTGACCCAGGAACGCGTCGAAGCCACGGGCCTGTTCAAATGGCCGTACGTCGAACAAGTCATGCGTTCGTCAAGCCACAACGTGTATCGGCGGCGCCAGTTCTGGGCGCTGTTGATGTTCTTCGCCTGGTACCGCGAAATAATGGAGGTCTGATCGATGCGCATCGCCCTGGCCGGCGGCGGACGGCTTGCGCTCGGACTGATGCAGGCCCTGCTCGATTCCGATCACGAGATCGTGGCCCTTATTCAGAACGCCCGGACTTCGCGCGGCGTCGCGGGATGGCTGTCGCGGACCTTTTCGGCGGCGATGGCCAACAACGTCATCGGTCTGGCCGTACGCAACCGGATCCCCATCGTCTGGATTGACCGCATGGACGATCGCGAGCTTGCCCCCTTGCGCGCCATCGGCCCGGACCTGATTCTCGTCGGCGGCTTCGGCATCATCCTCAAACGGCCCATCCTGGACCTGCCCAAGATCGGATGCCTCAACGTGCATTCGTCGCTGCTGCCCAAGCACCGCGGGCCGAATCCGTTTAGCGCGGTCTTGCTGCACGGCGAAACCGAAAGCGGCGTTACCTTCCATATCGTGGACGAAGGTATCGACACGGGCGATATCGTCGAACAGTATTCCTATCCGCTCAAACCGGACGACAACGCCATGGCCGTCCATAACCGGGCCTGCGATCTCGCGAGCGAGCGCGTTGCCGGCGTGATCGACCGCGTCGCGCGCGAGGGCCTCCACGGCGTGCCGCAGAACACGGCCCTAGCGACGTACGACCAGAAGATACGCCCCGAGGACCGCTTCATCGACTGGAACGATTCCGCGCGCAACATCGAGCGCAGGCTCCGCGCGTTGAAACCCTTCGCGATGCTGCGGTTCCGCTATCGCGGCCACGCGATCGTCGTGACCATGATCAAGTACGACGAGACGCCCGTCGATGCCGAACCTGGAACCGTGCTGGTGTCCGGGCGCGATGTGAAGGTGGCCACCGGCTTGGGAACCGTCACCATCGTAATTGCGTACGGCGCGGCGCCCATTCCTTGGTTGTGGCCCGCGCCCTGGTGCCTGCCCAAACCGGGCGAGAAGCTGGAGTGACCCAGTGGCCGCGCCCGTTTCCATCGTCATTCCCGCGTTCAACGAACTCGACTACTGCCGCCAATGCCTTAACGCGCTCCTTGCCCACACGCGCGGCGAGTACCGCCTCATCCTCGTCGACAACGGATCAACCGACGGCGTAGGGGACTTCTTCGACGCGATTCCAGGCGCGTGCGTGATTCACGCCGGGTCGAACAAGGGGTTCTCGGGCGGTGTCAATCTTGGCTTGGCGTACGCGGAAGGCCACGTCGTGCTGTTGAACAGCGACACGCTCGTGCCCGAGGGATGGCTCGAACGCCTTACCGCCGCGCTCGAATGTTCCTCCAATATCGGCATGGTGGGTCCGATGAGCAACTGCGTCTCCGGGCCGCAACTCATCGAAGGGCTCAGCTTCGATTCGCTCGATGCGATCAACGCCTATGCCCGCGACCTTGCCGAACGGCGCCAGGGCGCGCTTACCGAAACCGATCGCCTGGTCGGATTCTGTCTGATGATTCGCGATACGGTAGTGCGCGACGTCGGGCTGTTCGACGAAGCCTTCGGAATCGGCAATTTCGAAGACGACGATTACTGCGTTCGCGTACGTGCGGCGGGTTACAAGCTGTGCATCGCCGAGGACGCGTTCGTCTTTCACTATGGAAGCCGGACGTTTCTGGGGATGGGCATTACCGATGCCGCATGGCGCGATCTCATCGACACGAACGAAGACCTCTTTCGCCGGAAGTGGAACGCCGCGCCGCCCGACCGGACCTCCGCCGAGGCCGATTCGCGCCAACTCAACGCAACCGCAAAACGCGCCTTCGAGGCCGGCAACCTCAAGCAAGCCGTGCGGCTTTACAGCAAAGCCATCGAGACCTTTCCCTTGCTCGATACCAACTACAACGACCTCGGCGCGGTGCTGTGGAACATGGGCGAACACGAGCGTGCCCGCCACTACTTCGAATGCGCCATCCGCCTGAATCCCGCCAATACCGAAGCTCGCGAGAACCTGCGCGACGCGCAGGCGTCGCGTGACGTCCGGAAGGCCACGACACGGGAGTAAGTCCGAAGTGTCGCGCATGCGGATCATGGGCTATAATGACGGCGTAACGAGCGAAAGTGGAATGGTTCTATGAATCTCACACCCGAAGAAAAGGCCGCTATTCGCGACGAGTTGGTCAGTAGCTTGCGCTCCGAAACGGAGATCCGCAAGATCGTGATTTTCGGTTCGTTCGTGCACTCGGATACGCCGCGCGATCTTGACGTAGCCGTGTTTCAAGAGAGCGATGAAGCGTATCTGCCGTTGGCACTCAAGTATCGAGGCAGGACGCAAGCGATTGCGCGGCGCATTCCGATGGACATCATTCCGGTCAAAATCAAGGCATCTGGCGACCCGTTCCTGCTGGAATTGGATCAAGGTATCGTCGTCTATGAACGATGATGTCCGGATATGGCTGGAATACGCCGAAGAGAATCTACGAAGCGCTCGCGTCCTATTCGAGGACGGTCTTCTGAATCCGTGTCTGCAGAATGCCCAGCAGGCCGTCGAGAAGGCGCTGAAAGCGATGTTAATTGCGCGTGGCCAGCCACTTAGGAGAACGCACAGTATCTTCGAACTCGTTACTCTGTTGAGTACTCTGGGAATTTCCGCAGACATAACTGAGGAAGAATGTAATCTCTTCGATTCAATCTATCTGCCCTCCAAGTACCCTCTGGGGAGCGCGCTACCCAGCTTCATTCCCAGCGAAGATCTCTGCAACGAATGTCTCAATGCGGCAGTCCGAATCCTTGCACAGGCCATGCGGGTGTGTGCAATCGGAGACTGAGTGGGGCGGTAGCGGAATCATTGGCGTGGTTGCGTTATTTTGGGAAAGCGCGTAAGCTAGTCTCCAACGCTCGGCAGGCGAGAGGGAGGTGTCACCCCATGCGAACGAAACAGGTCTGTGTACTGCTGTCACTTGTCGCGATTTCACTTGGCGCGTTTGCCGCGCCGGAAACGATGCGGTTCGCGGTGATAGGCGATACGCGCGGCGGCGACCTCGGCGTTAATGAGCCGATCCTGTCCGAATTGGCGACGGTCCTGATTTCCGAAGCGCCGGAACTTGTGCTCGTCAGCGGCGACCTGGTCTCCAGCGGCACGCAAGCCGAATTCGAGCACTGGGTCGAAGTATTCATGGACCCCTTGTTGTCGGCGGGGATTCCCGTGTATCCGGTTCGCGGCAATCATGACGCGGATATCGCGGCGTGGAACACCGTGTTTGCGGGCACTCACGCCTTGCCCGACAATGGCCCTCCGGGAGAAGTGAATCAGACGTATTCAATCACTCGCAAGAACGCCCTTTTCATCGGCCTCGATCAGTCGTTGGTGACGCACCTGTACGAGGCGAACCAGCCGTGGCTCGACGACCAGCTTGCGGCGAACACGCGCCCGCACGTCTTCGTGTTTGGCCACTATCCCGCCTTTTCCGTCAGCCATCTCGACTGCATGGGGACCTATCCCGCCGCGCGCAACGAGTTCTGGGACAGCCTGGCCGCGGCCAAAGTGCAGATCTATTTCTGCGGCCACGACCACTTCCTCGACCACGCGCGCGCACGCACGAGCAGCAACGGGTGGATTCATCAGTTCCTGATTGGCAGCGGCGGCGCGCCCATGTACGACTGGAACGGCACCTACTACGACAATACCATCGTTCCCGGGACTGTGGAAGGCTTCACACATTTCAAGCAATACGGCTACTGCATCGTAGACATCAGCGGCTTGGACGTCCACTTGACCATCAAGCAGCGAATCGCCCCGGGGCTCTACGAGGCGGCGGACTCGTATTCCTATGTGGGTCCCTTCGTGGGGCAGGGCGTGCCCGCCACGAACGTCGTGGGTGTGCTGCTCGGCGCGATCGCAATCGTAGCGGTGTTTGTCACGTTTCGTTTGGCGCGTTCCGCCTGAGTTCATTCGATCCAGGGCGGGATCGTGGCGCCCCCGCCGTTGACTTCGAGGAAGGCCCCGGTGATGAACCGCGCGAGGTCTGACGCGAAGAACGCGACCGCGTTCGCGATATCCGTGTCGTCGCCTCGATGTTTGAGCGGGAGCATCCGCGCGTACGGGCTGCCAGTGGGGTGCTCCATCTTCGAGAGCTTGCGGCCGCGGTAGCGATCGCTGACCATCCAGCCGGGCGCGACTTGGTTGACCGTGACGCCGTGCGGTCCGACTTCTTTCGCGAGCGTTTGCAGGAATCCGTTCATCCCGTGCTTGCCGCTGACGTACGCGGATTGCATGGGCCAACACTGCGTCGAACATTCAGTGTTGATGCCGATCACCCGCCCCCACCGCTTCTCGATCATGGCCGGCACGAACGCCTTGGTCATGAACACATTCTGCAGCACGGACGAGCGGAACTGGCTTTCGTAATCTTCGGCCGGCTGGTCAAGCGCGCGCTGCCATTCATATTGGACGACCGCGTTCGTCACGACGATATCCGGGTCGCCGAGTTCCGCCTTCATCTTCTTCTGCATCTTCAAGACGGAATCGAACCGCGTGACATCGGCGTGAAGCGCCACGGCCCTTCGCCCCATCGCGCTCAGCTCCGCGCACAACTCGATGGCTTTGGCCTTGTTTGTGTGGTAATGAATTCCTACATCGGCCCCGCATGCCGCAAGCGTCCTCGCTATCGCGCGTCCGAGATCGCCCGCGGCGCCCGTGACAAGGCACGTCTTCCCGCTCAAGTCAATCGTCATCATGACGCAATTCCTCCGTGTCCACGCCAACGTATCCTAAACGTAACGCGGCTCGAAATCCCAACGGGACCGCACGCTCCGGTTGAACGGCTCGCCGGGGGAAGGTACCATCGAGAACGATAGGAGCATTCACGAAGGGACCGGTCGGATGAGTTCGCAACACCCCAAGAGCGTGCGCCGGCGGATCTTGACCATTCTGTATGAGCGCTACATGAACGATCCGCTCGACATGCTCACGCCTGAGGATCTGCTCGAAGACGGTACCGTTGCGCGCGAAGACCTCGTGCCGAACGCGCATTACCTGAGCGATCGCGGACTCGTCGAATTAATGATCGGTTATAGTCCGCCCATGTTTGCCGCGGTGCGGATCACGGCGAACGGCATCGACCTCGTCGAGAACCAATTCGAGTTCAACCTGCGTTTTCCGGGTTCTCCCGACGAGATGGAACAGGGCGTCGCCGATCTGCCGCTGCTGATCGAGCGCCTTGTCGAGGAGGCCGATTTCGCGCCGCTCGACGGCGAAGCGCGCCAGTCGCTGCTGCGCGACGTCCAGTATCTGCGCGACGAATGTTCCCGGCCCGCGGCCGCGTCGCGGCGGCACGTGATTTGGACCGTGATGGGATGGATCGGCGCCGCGTGCGAGAATGCAGAGGACATCCTGCCTTCGCTGGCGAAGATCCGCGCGCGCCTCGCGCAAGACTGAACGCCCTCGCCCTCCGCGCTTCCCCTTCTCGCGCAGAGCCGCGTCTTTCCATGTACCGCGTTCATGCTGGCGCGCATAACTGCAATGAAGGAACCCCTGTGCGAACTCCGTTCAAATCGCCGCCTCAGGCATGGGCGACCTTGCGGATCCCGGCAACGATCAGATCCGCGTGGCGATCTTCAAAGGTCTGCGACAGCGCGATGGTCACGGTGCGGCCCAGGATATCCAGAGTCCGCGGGCACATGTCCGGAGTGTACACGCGATCGGTGTCGTGAAGCGGCGAGGTCCACGGACGCCCATGCGCGTCGGACGAGCGTTTCTCCATGACGTACTCCCAGTAGCAGTAGATGTGGCGGTCGGGAATGCCTTGGTCGTACATGCTGCCCGCAGGGATTCCTTCGGCGCGCAAGGCCTGCGCGAACCACTTCGCGCGCTCTGGCGTGTCGAGCAACAGCGCGACCGTGATCCCGCAATCGCCCTTAGGGTCGGGCGAGCAATGCGGCTGGATGCCCGGGCAATCCGCGATACCCGCGTGGATCCTGCGGCACAGTTCGCGCGTGCGCGCGAGGATGCCCTCGACGCGCCCGAACTGCACACAGCCGAGCGCGCCTTCCATTTCGTTCATGCGGAAGTTCTCGCCGGGAAACGGGCCGACGGACGTGTCGGACGAATTCCAGAAACACATCGCCGAATCGTGACGGATCGCGGCGCGCTCGAAGACTTCGCGCCGGTGCGTAACGACCATGCCGCCTTCGCCCGCCGTCATGACTTTGAACTGCTGTAGGCTGAAGCAGCCCACGTCGCCGATCGAGCCGAGCCGGCGCCCCTTGTAACTCCCGCCGCAGGCCTGCGCGCAGTCTTCGATCACGAGCAAGTTGTGACGCCGCGCGACGGCCATGATCGCATCCATGTCGCACGGGATGCCGCGCATGTGGACCGGCATGATCGCCTTCGTGCGCGGCGTGATCTTCGATTCGATGTCGTTCGGGTCCAGCGTCAACGACGCGTCGATCTCCGCGATTACCGGCACGCCGCCGCAGATCAGCACCGCCGACGCCGACGCGATGTACGTGTAGCCGGGCAGGATGACTTCGTCGCCCTCGCCCACGCCGATCCCGACCAGCGCGCAGATCAACGACGCCGTGCCGCCGCCCACCGCGAGCGCATACTCGCAGCCCGTCATGCCGCGGAACAGCGACTCGAGCCGCGAGCAGTGCGAGTGCTCGTGATCGAGGAAGCGGAACAGGCGGCCGCTACGGACAACCGCCGCGACGGCTTCGACTTCCTCCTCGCCGATGGCCGCAGGCCCGAGCCATGTCGTCGGAAAGGGTTCCGTGGCGACAGGGCTGCCGCCGTCAATCGCAAGACGTTCTGTGTCGGCGCTCATGATATGCAAACTCCCGATTAGTAGGGTGCGCGCGAAACGCAGAGACAGACACGCGTTTCAAACTGCCGAAACGCGAGTCAGTCCCTGTTTTTCGCTAGTGTACAGACCTTGTGTCATTGCGAGCATAGCGAAGCAATCTCACTCAGTTCGGGCGTCTGCTTTCGAGAGATTGCTTCGCTATGCTCGCAATGACACAAGGCCGCATGGTCAACCGTTGTCCTTTCGAGGAAACGCGATGCCCGCAAACGACACTACGCCGCCCGTCGGGTCCGGCGCGTGGCCGTAGGCCAGACGTTCGCCCGGCGCGGCGATGCCCTGCGCCGATTTCAGAGCCGCGTAGATGCATCCGAGGCCGCACACGTGCCGCGCGTTCCCATCGCGCATCACCGAACGATAGAACCCGTCCGCGTCCAGCGCCGCCGCCAACGCGAGGTCCTCGCCGTCGCGCCGCTCCATCGCGTCAAGCACAGGCTGCGTTATCTCGAACGGATCGCCGAAACACGGACCGACATGCGCCAGGTCCGCTCCCGCAATCACCGTAATGCGCCGTCCCGGCGCGGAGACCACAGCACGGCACGCATCGAGGAACGCCTGGATATCCGCCGAATCCGCGGGATGCGCATCACCCAATTCGCCGCCCAAGTTCCCGCACAACACCGGCGCCATCTTCACGTGAGCCCCGAACAGATACCGCACCATCAACGCCTGAAACTCGATCGAATGCTCCGTCTCGTGGACCAGTTCGTCTTCATACGCGTCCCAGCGGCACGCCGCCGCAAGCGCATCCGTAACCTCCGTATCGTTCCTGACCGGACCCAGCGGCGTCGCGAATGTCTTGCGCGTCAGCATGAACGGCGTCGCCCCGCCCCGATGCGCCACTCCAAACACCAGCACCGTGTCCGGCTTTTCATGGCAGCGCAACCGTCCATACCCCTGAGCATATACCGCCCCGCCCCGCTCGAAATCGATGTGCGGCACGATCAGACACGCCAGCGGCCCATCCCCGCTGCCCCGTATCCTTGCGCGCTCGCCCCCCTGTGTCATTGCGAGCGCAGCGAAGCAATCCCCCGTCACCCCCGCGAAAAGCTTCTCCAAATACCCGTTCAGCGCGTCGCGCTCCGCCGGATACGATCGCCCCGCGATGCATGCAGGCCGGACCCGTTTGCGCGCGAACGCTTCCGCTTTCGCCCGCCTCATGGCGAGGTAACGTTCGTTTTGCAGGAACCCGTGTTCGTCCAGGAAATCCACCACACGCTCGATGTCCGCGGACATCAACATCTGGCCGCCGGACTGCCGCGCGAATTCCTCCTGGATGCCCACCACGTCCCGCGACCCGTCGAGACACGCCGCCACGAAGAATGCCATCGGCGAAAGGACGGCCTGCTCCGTCACGATGCCTTCGGGATCGGACAGACATAGCACCTCCTGCCCCTCGTGTTCCACGGGGGTCGCGTCCAGATGGCGCAATGCAGGCAGCGGCGTCATGACGATGACTATACGGGAAGCTTGCGGGCCGTTCTACTTAGCGTTGCCGATGGCGAACGGCACTCGCACGATTACTGGGGCGGGCGTGTCGAGCGGCACGTCCTCGCGTGTCAACGATAACGGGTAACGCGTCGTTGCGCCTTCTGCCGTCACGCTCAATTCATGTGCGCCGGGCGCGAAGCCTTCGAGCGCTACGGAACATGCCGTGCCCTGGACCTTGTCCGCGAGGATCTTGCCGTCGATGGCGATCGCGAATCCCGCAGGCGGGGCGCCCGCCAACGACCACGCAACATCGAGAGTCGTGCACGTCACGACGGCGTTGGCGATAGGCGCGCCGACCGCCATGATCGTGTCGTGCGGGGCTTTGCCTCGATAGAGGTCGAGTAACGCGCGCGTCAGGTTCAGGTAATAGAATCCCCATCCGCCCTCGTCGCCACGATAACCGGGTGCGGTGAGCGACACCGGTTCGAGATCGTCGCTAAGCTCGACGCTGTACGTGTCGACATAGCGGTCGTGATTCGGACCGTATCCCTGGCCCTCGGCCTGTCCCGTGAATTCATTCCATTGATGCAACTGGATCACGCGCGGGCGTGTATCGAGCGCGGCCTTGAAGGACTCGATATAGGTCGTGCCGCCGCGGCGTCCCCGCGCGTCGGCGCCGAGCCAGCCGCCGTCGGCGAAATACGCAGGCGTCACGGTGACGGCTTCAGCTTTGCCGTCGCAATACGTCACGACGGGAAGAAGGCTGCCATCCATCCACGACCAGTAGCCTTCTTTCTCGTGATGCAAGATCTGAAGCTGCGTGGACATCCAACGCACGGTGTAGTGCGAATCGTCGACGGGCACGGTCTCGCGCTTCGCGACGAGGCCCGTATCGAGGATCACGACGAGCGGTTTGCCGTCGTAGTCCTGCCAGAGACCTTCGAAACGCGGGTTGCGTATCCACGCGTGGTACACCCAATCGAGCTGTTCGTTCATCGCGTTCATCGTCGTGGGCGGGCCGTTGCTCAGGCCGGGCATGAGGACCACCTTGGGCACGGGGATGCCTTCGTCCCGCATATCCGCGAGCGTTTCGAGCAGCAATTCCGTCGCGTGGATGATCTCGTTCGTGCCGTCGGGCCGCTCGTTCCAATGCTGCTTGTCCCAGATGTGATTTGACCAGTCGGGCATGATGAAATCGACGCCGAGGTCCACGAACCACAGTACGTGCTGGCGGATGGCGTCGCGGTTGTACGAGCTGTAGAAGCCCATGACGGGCACGGCCTGCGCCGTCTGCCAATAGGCGTTGTGCGGCGTGAACCACGGCTCCCATTGCATGCAGACGAGCGTGCCGGACGGTTCGCTTGCGGGAAACGTCCGGCGCGTAACTTCGATCGTGACCGCGTTCGATTTCGCACCGTCGTCCGGCATCAACCGGCCCGCCATGAGGTCGCCCGAACCGTGGCCTTCCGGCCAATCCTTCATCGTCGGCGCCCAGAGGCTGCGGTCGAGCCGTTCGATGACCGTCGCGGGCATACCGGCATCGTGCGCCGCGCCCGGCCATCCCGCCGGCGGTTCCGTCCATCCGCGCCACGACGCGTCGGTTTGGCACGTGAAGGCTCCCGCGTCCGTCGTGACGTCGAGCCGCGCGAGGATGCCGGCTGGTCCCGAGCCATTGAACGCTTTGAGCGCAAGGATATGCGTGCCGGCGCGCAGCCGTGATTCGAGACCGCCGAACACCCCCGTAACCGTCCAGCCTGCCATATCGCCGACGCGTTCGCCATCGAGATAGAACTCGCACTGGTCGTCGACGGCGGCGCGTAGCGTTGCCGCGCGCGCGTCGGAATCCAGCGTGAACGTCTTCTGCATGTAAACCGTCTGCCCGTCACTGGGCGCGCCGCCGGCCCAGATCCAATAGGAGAACGCGCCGAGCTTCGATACGCGCGCAAGGACCTGGATGCGCGCGGGCCCCGGATTCGGCAGCGGCAGCAGGAACGTCACCCGGCCTTGGGCATCGGTCGATTCGTGCGAGCCCCAGCGTCGCTCGTTGACGTAAGGCAGCAACATGCACTCGGCCAGCGGCGATCCGTCGTCGCGCGTGGCAGTCGCAGTTACCGTGACGCTTCCGCCCATGCCTACCGCATCCGCGTCCGCTTGAATCGCCACCCGTTGCGCGTGGGCGGAAGCGGCGCACATGGCCAGAAGAGCTACACCAAGTACGCTGATGCGAAGCGTTACGTTCATGGGACAAAACCTCCCTTTCAAGAAATCAAGCCGCAGTGTCCACAAACCCATGGTGTCATTGCGAGGATGGGCTTCAGCCCGACGAAGCAATCCCCGGATCTTTCGCGCACGACAGGCTGGGAGATTGCTTCGTCGGGCTGAAGCCCATCCTCGCAATGACACGAGACAAGTTCTTGTTGAGTTCACGCCACGTTCTGGGACGGAAGTTCTACTCAGGTCAACGGCCTGCTTCTTCTCTTCAAGAGACAGTGCGAACAATCCGGGCCAAGCCGGTCTTTTGCCATTGTACTCATTGCGCCCTGAGATCTGTAAAATGTCCCTACGCGCTTTCGCCGACGGTGTGGAGTTTGAGGAAGTTCGTGATGCCGCCGACGGCCATCGGAGCGCCGCCGACAATCAGGATCGTCTCGCCGGGTTGGGCGAGGCCACGTTCCGCCGCGGGGCGGTTCCCCAGCATGAGCGCGTCGACTGCGCGAACCGTGTCGTCGATGCTGTGGAACTCGGCCGAGCGGGCTACGTCGACGCCCCACACGAGGGCGCAGCGGCGGGCCGTGGCCTCCGTGAGCGTGACGGCCGTAATGGGGGCCGTGGGACGGCAACGCGCAATGGCGCGGGCCGTGTGGCCGCTCTTCGTGAAGCAGACGATCCGGGCGATGGGCAGCGTCCGCGTCATCCGGCTGACGGCTTCGGCGATCGCGCCGCTGTGCGAGCCGCGCCACGCCTCCGACGCGCGTGGGAATGCGGCCGTCTCGCTCCATGCGTCCAGGGCGCGGTCGGCCTTGGCGGCGATGTCTGCCATGGCGCGGGCCGCCTCGAGGGGGAAGCGCCCGGCGGCCGTCTCGCCGGAAAGCATGACGGCGTCGCTGCCGTCGTAGATCGCGTTGGCCACGTCGCTGACTTCAGCGCGGGTAGGCGCGGGATTCGTCATCATCGATTCGAGCATCTGCGTCGCCGTGATCGCCGGGATGCCTTGCGCGTTGCACTTGCGGATGAGGTCTTTTTGGATCTGCGGGAGGTCATCGAGATCGACCTCGATGCCGAGGTCGCCGCGTGCCACCATCACGGCGTCCGCTACGGCAGCGATCGCGTCGAACCGTTCAAGCGCCTCGGGACGCTCGATCTTCGCGACCACGCCCGGCGCACTGCCAGTCCCGCCCATGTGCTCGCGCACCATCAGGACATCGTTCTCCGAACGGACGAACGAGAGCGCGACGTAATCCACACCGAGCTTCACGGCGAACGCGAGATCGGCCAGGTCCTTTTCCGTGAGCGATGGCGCGCTGACCGCGACGCCCGGCAGGTTGATGCCTTTGTGTTCGCCCAGGCGGCCGCCGCGTTCGACGCGGCAATGCGCGTCCGGCGGTTCGACGCGCTCGACGCGCAACGCCATGGCGCCGTCCGCAAGCAGGATGCGGTCGCCGGGCTTGACGTCCAGCGGTAGATTCGCGTAGGTGGTCGAGACGCAAGCCGCGTCCCCGGGCACGTCCCGTGTCGTGATGCAGAAGGACGCTCCCTCGATAAGGTTGACGCCTGCGGGGTCTTGCAGTTTCCCCGTGCGGATCTTCGGGCCCTGCAAGTCGGCCATGATCGCGACGTTCCGTCCTGCCTCGCCCGCGATCTCGCGGATGGCCTCGAACGCGGCGCGATGGTCTTCCTGCATGCCGTGCGAGAAGTTGAGCCGCGCCACATCCATGCCCGCGGCCACCAGACCGCGCAACGCGTCCGGGCTGCACGATTGCGGGCCGATGGTGCACACGATCTTCGTCCGGCGCATGCGGTGGCTCCTTCGGTAGTGATTCATCCTGTTGGCGGCCTACGCTCGTGCTCCTGCTACCTCGAAGATCGAAACCCGGCCTCCTGTCATTCTGAGAGCGTGTGAAGAAATACCAAGGTCTTGCGCTTTCCTTTGTTGGCTTCGCCCTTTCTGTCATCCTGAGCGCAGCGAAGGATCTCGCTACGCGTATAGGCCTCTTATGCTTATGAGATCCTTCGCTGCGCTCAGGATGACAGGCAATTCGTAGTCAAGAGGCAAAGCGCCCGCGTTTCACAATTTCTTCACAAGCTCTGAGCGAAGCGAAGAATCTCAGCCGCGATAGAAACCTCGTCTGCTAGAAGATTCTTCGCTTCGCTCAGAATGACAGGAAATCCAGTGTTCCTCCGAGCACGATGACGATTACGAGCACGAGCACGAAAATGCGTTTAGAGCCAGGGCCTACGAGTCACTACCCTTCGGCGCGCCCCGCCGCGGATCAGGTCCAGGATTCGAAGGCGTTGTAGATGGCGCGGACCGCCTTTTCGAGATCGGTGTCCTCGACGCCCACGATGATGTTGATCTCCGACGATCCCTGGTTGATCACGCGCAGGTTGACGCCCGCGTCGGCGAGTG
Organism: uncultured Nitrospiraceae bacterium; assembly: GCA_964402555.1. GTDB lineage: Bacteria > Hydrogenedentota > Hydrogenedentia > Hydrogenedentales > SLHB01 > CAYOCT01. Next base: position 18,734 of record CAYOCT010000038.1, read on the forward strand.
CCGTGCACAACCGTCCGGCGACGCCGATGTGGTGGTTCATACCCTGGCCGACGGTCGCGATCAGCGCGAGACCTGGCACGAGGGTGACGCGGTCCGGCTCGCAGACCCGCTCGATGCTTTTCAGGACCGCGGGGCCGTGGTTGGACAATTCGTCGTCGCGGATGATCAGCGAGATCGTGTCGATGCCCGTGGGCATGTGTTCAAAACTGACACCCAGGTCGTCGAGCACGCCGAGCACGCGGCGGCCGAACCCGCGCTCCTTGTTCATCATCGTCTTCTCGATGTTGATCATCGTGAAGCCTTTGCGGCCCGCGATGCCGCACACGGGCGCGGCGGCTTCGCGCGTGCGCACGATCATCGTGCCCGCGTCGGCCGGCGCCTTCGTGTTGCGAATGTTGATCGGAATCCCTGGCTCGCTCACGGGGAAGATCGCTTCGTCGTGCAGAACCGACGCGCCCATGTACGAAAGCTCGCGCAGTTCGGCGTAGGTCACCTCGGCCATATGTTTCGCGTTCGGCACGATGCGCGGGTCGGCCATGCGGAACCCGGACACGTCGGTCCAGTTCTCGTACAGCTCGGACCCCGAGGCGCGCGCCACGATGGACCCGGATATGTCGCTCCCACCGCGCGAGAAGGTCTTGACGCGGCCGTCCGGCGTCGTGCCATAGAACCCCGGCACGACAAACTGGCCGGGACCTTGCAGCCGCTCGCCGAGGATATCGTAAGAGGCTTCGTCGAGCAGGCCTTCGTCGTTGAATCGGATCGTCTCGGCAGGATCGACAAAGGTTGCGCCGAGCAGTTCCGCCAGCAGGCGGCCCATCAGATACTCGCCGCGCGACGCCATGTAGTCCGGGCCGGGGTCCTTGCCCGCGCGCCGGGCCATTTCGTCGAGGTGCGTGGCGATATCGAACTGAAGGCCGAGGGCTTGGGCGAGTTCCGTGTAGCGGTCGCGGATCATCGCGGCGGGTTGCGACACATCCAGGCCCTTGCGCGCCAGGTCGTCCCACGCCAGCAGCAGATCCGTAATCTTCTTATCCTCGGCGTTGCGTTTGCCCGGGGCCGAGGGCACGATGAAACGGCGCTTGGCATCCGCTTTGATAATCTCGACCACCGCCTGGACGCACGCGGCGTCCGCCAGCGAAGTACCGCCGAACTTACACGTAATGTCGCTCATACCTTCCGCCTTGTCCTTTCATTCCGAGCGAAAAACGGGGACTGACACGCTTTTCGGCAGTTTGAAAAGCGTGTCTGTCCCCGCTTTTCGCGGCATTTCGTGCGCGAAACAAAACACCATTAAGATGACTCGGTACGTTAGTGTAGCGATTCACAATTAGGACGCCCTAAGCCGCCCTTTCTTGCTCTTGCTCTTGCGCTTGCTCGTAATCGAATTGAGAGCTTGCGCTGCTCAACGGCTACGACGTTCTTTCAATGCAGACGAACGCGTCCTCAAGGATCCGTCGATTCGCACCGCCCGCAAACTTCGATTACGATTACGATTACGAGCACGAACCAACGCAACGTTCGTTGCCAACACAATGGATTCGAATGCCGTTCGCCGATCAGGGCAACAGATTGGTCACCCATCTCGACACGTCGTTGAACGTCACGTACAGCAGCAGGCACACGATCATAACCAGGCCCACTTGCTGGATTCTCTCGAGGATGCGCATGTCGATCGGTTTCCGCCGGATGCCTTCGATGATCAGATACACGAGCAGGCTTCCGTCGAGGATCGGCAGCGGCAGCAGATTGAACACGCAGAGATTGGCGCTGATAAACGCGGTCGTGCTCAGCAGCCATGAGTATCCGGCGCGCGCCGCGGCTGTCGTAATCTGATAGATCAACACCGGCCCGCCCAATTCCTTCGGGCTGACGCCGCCGGTCACAAGCATCTGCAGCGTACGCAACGTCCGGGCGAGGGCTTGATAGCTCAGGCTGAACGCCTCCGGAATGACCTCCGCCGGAGGCACGCGGTGGAACACCATCATCGCGCCAAGCTGCACGCCGATGGCGCGCACCGGCGTGATGGGCAGATTCAGCGTCAGGTGCGATTCCTTGCGCAGCGCCCCGAACAAGATGGCCGGGCGGCGGATTTCAACGGACACCGTCCCGCTCGGATGCGTCCGCTCGAAATCGTTCAGCAAGGCAATGGTCGCCGGCTTGCCGTCGATCGTTTCGATGATGTCGCGCCGCTCGATGCCGGTCGTATCCTGGACTTCTTTCGTGACACCGATCACGACGGGCTGGGCGTTCTCGTCGAGTTCCTGGTTCAAGTCCCAGGACGACCAGATGCTTAGTCCCAGCATGCGCCCGATCGTCGAAGGTTGAATCGTAACGGGGATCGTTTCCTCGCCGCGGCGGATGTCGAGAGCGACCGTGCCTCCTTCGGGAACCTTCTCGACGAGGTCGATAAATGTCGCGCTGTCGACGATCTTGCCGTTCGCGCGCGCAATCACGTCGCCCTTGCGGACGCCCTGCGCTTCGGCCGGCGACCCCGAGACGACGCTGTCGACGAGCGCGGTGTCGAACGGGTTGACGCCGAACCGGACGCGTTTGATTTCCGCGACGGGCTTCGGCGCGGCGGGCGACAGGTAGCGCGTGACCTTGCCATCGGGCGCGGTCCGTTCGAGGACCACATTCATAACCTTGCCGCCGCCGAGCAGCGCGTCCATGCCGACATCCATGATATTGCGGACGCGACTACCATCGATCGAAACGATCCGGTCGCCTGTTTCCCATCCTGTGGCATCGGGCGGGCGGTTCGTGTTGGGCATCGCGCCGTCGGCGCTCATGGCGAACAGCGGCGCGGCCGAGGCGGGCGAATCGGGCGCGACTTGCCCGATGCGGTTGTCCACGTCCGATTCGCGGACGTATGCCCCGAAACCGGCTACGATGCCGTACAGCAGGACCGCGAGAACCATGTTCATCAGCGGCCCCGCGGCGATGACGATAAAGCGCTGCCATACGGGCTTGTTGTTGAACCACCGATCCTCGGGCACGTGGCCGTAGGTCTGCTCGCGTTCTTCTTCGGAAAGCGGAGTGTCTTCCTGGCCGGCCATCTTGACGTAGCCGCCCAGGGGCAGCGCCCCGATGCAGTAGTCCGTGTCGCCCCAGCGAACGCCGAAGACGCGCGGTGGCATGCCGAGGCTGAACCGGTCCACGTAAATCCCGCAGGCTTTGGCCGCGAGGAAATGGCCTAACTCGTGGAAGAACACCAGCAGGCCCAGGACCAGAATGAAGATAACCAGATCAATCACCATATCGCTTCGCTCTCATTGGTTTACGCGCTCAAGCGCGTTATCGTTCGCCGGGCAATCTCGCGCGCGGAAGCGTCCGCCGCCTCCACGGCCTCGAGATCCACCGCAGCGTCGATCGGGGCCTCGTCCAGCGTGTGCCGCACGACTTCCTCGATCTGAAGGAAGCCGATACGCCGGGCGCAGAACGCCTCGACGGCTTCCTCGTTGGCGGCATTGAGCGCCGCCGGGGCGGTGCCGCCCGCGCCAGCGGCACGCAACGCGTGCGCCAGACACGGAAACTGGGCAAAATCCGGCGCGGCAAACGTCAGCTCGCGCATCGTCGTCAGATTCAACCGGCCCATCGGAGATTGTACACGTTCCGGCCATGCGAGTGCGAATAAGATGGGGAAGCGCATGTCGGTCACGCCGAGATGGCCGAGGATGCTGCCGTCGTTGAACTCGACGAGGCTGTGCATGATGCTCTGAGGATGGATGACCACCTCGATCTTGTCGAGCGGCAGCCGGAACAAGGCCATCGCCTCGATGACTTCGAGGCCCTTATTCATTAACGTCGCCGAGTCGACGCTGATCTTCGCGCCCATGTCCCACGTTGGATGCCGCGTCGCCTGTTCGGGCGTGACATCGCGCAACGACTCGCGCGTGCGCCCGTAGAAAGGGCCGCCCGAGGCCGTAAGATGAATGCAGCATACGTCGGTGATGCGATGACCGTGCAGGCACTGGAAGATCGCGCTGTGCTCGCTGTCGACCGGGATGACCTTGACGCCGCGTTCGCGGGCGCGGTGAATCAGCCACGGCCCGGCCATGACCAGCGGCTCCTTGTTCGCCATGGCGATGCGGTTGCCCGCGTCGATAGCGCTCAGGACCGGGCGCAACCCCGCAGCGCCGACGATGGCGCACAGGGCCACGTCCACGGGGATCTCGGCCACGCGTTCGAGCGATTTCTTGCCGCCCCACACCGTCGTCCCGCATCCCATCGCTTCGAGTCTCGTCGCGGCGCCCTCGTCCGCGACCGCGACGTAGGCGGGCCGGAACTCGGCGATCTGCGCCGCAAGCAAGTCGACGTTGGAGTGCGCGGCAAGGGCGGCGACCTCGAAACGGCCGGGGTAGCAGCGGACGACCTCGAGCGCACTGCGTCCGATGGAACCCGTAGAACCTAAGATTGAAACGCGAGTGGGCACTGCCTGGGGCCTCCTTCGTTCACTTCGCAGTGTCCGGCGTGAATTGGGACAGGTATCGGTCCAAAGCGCCTTTCTTTTTGTAGCGCTGTTCGAGCATGCCGCGGATTTCGCTGACGGTACCGCCGGCGAGCGCTCGGTGTGCGAACCGTTTCGCGGCCTTCAACCGGATTTCGGAAACCACGGCATGGATGGCCGGGATGGCCACCGAGGACATGCTCAACGAATCGATGCCCAATCCGACCAGCAGTTCGGTGAACAGCGGGTCGCCCGCCATCTCGCCGCAGATGCTGCACGGAATGCGGGCCGCTTTCGCCGCGCGCACGGTGTCGCGCAACATCCGCAGGATCGCCGGATGCGCCGGTTCGTACAGGTGGGCGATCTTCTCGTTCACGCGGTCCACGGCAAGCGAATACTGAATAAGATCGTTGGTTCCGATGCTGAAGAAGTCGCATTCCTTCGCGAGCAGGTCGGCGATGGTGACCGCCGAAGGGACTTCGATCATCGAGCCGATCTTGACGTTTGGGTCGAACGGAATGCTGCGCGCCTCGAGATCGGCCCGGACCTCGTTAACCACTTCCTTGAGCCTGCGCAACTCGTCCGTCCCGCTGACGAGCGGAAACATGATCTGGATTTGGCCGTGCACACTGGCGCGGAACATCGCGCGCAGTTGCGCCTTGAAGATGTCCGGGCGTTCGAGACAGAACCGGATGGCGCGCCATCCCAGTTGCGGGTTCAATTCCTCGGCCAGGTTGAGGTGCGAGGCGAACTTGTCGCCGCCGAGGTCGAGCGTGCGCAACGTGACGGGGCGCGGTTTGAGCGCGGCGGCCACGTGGGCGTACGCCTTGAACTGCTCCTCCTCGGTGGGGAGGTTGTTGCGGTTCAGGAACAGGTACTCGGTGCGATACAAGCCCACGCCTTGCGCCATGGTCTTCATGCTCGACGAAATCTCGATCGGCAATTCGATGTTCGCCATCAGCGACACGGGATGCCCGTCGTGGGTTGCCGTGGGGCGGCTCTCTTCCGCGCGCAGCAACGCCTGCCGCCGGCGCTCCGTCCGCTCTTTCTCGGCGCCGAATTCCTGGATCGTCGATGCGTCGGGACGGATGAACACAAACCCGTTCGTACCGTCGACGATCAGCATATCGCCGGACTTTACATGCGTGCCAATGTACTTGAGACCGACGACGGCGGGAATCTCGAGGGCGCGAGCCAGGATGGCCGTGTGCGACGTCGGGCCGCCGACATCCGTGGCGATCCCGAGCGCGTGATGCACGTCGATATTGGCCGTGTCGGAGGGCGAGAGGTCGTGGGCGACGACGACACTTGGCGCGCCGATATGTTCGAGGTTGGCGCGTTCCGTGTTGAGCAGTTTGCCCAGGATGCGATTGCCCACGTCGAGCAGGTCGTTTGTGCGCTCGCGGAACCTGGGGTCGTCGACCGTCTTCATGAGCTTGGCGTAACGCTTGATCAGGTCGTCGAGGAGGTATTCGACGTTGAGGCTTTCGCGCGCGAGGCGGCTCGTGATGTCCTCGTGCATGCCCACGTCGTCGAGCAGCGCGAGGTGGGCCGTGAAGATCTCGGCATGGCGCTCGCCGAGCGTCTGGGCGGTCTGATGATAGACGCGCTTCAGGTCCTTGCGGACCGATTCGAGCGCATCGGTAAACCGCTGCCATTCGGCGGCGGTATCCTTGACTTCGTACTTGGGGATATCGAGCTGCCCCATGTCGAAGGTCAAGGCGGGCCCCATGGCAATACCCGGCGACACGCCGATACCGCGTAGCGCTATTTCCACCGGCTCACCTCCGCTTGACGATCCGGGATTGTGTCCTGCCGGACCCCGCTTCTACCTGGTACTAATCGTCCCCAAAACCCGAAGCCAGCAATGTCCGGACGGCTTCCATGGCGGCGGGCGCATCCGGCCCGCTGCAACTTACCTTAATGCGGCTGCCCTGGGCCGCGGCCAGCGTCAACAGCCCCATGATGCTCTTCGCGTTTACGCGATGGCTGTTCAGTTGGATGTAGACATCGCTGGCGAACGGCAACACGGTTTGAACGAGTTTCGCCGCGGGGCGCGCATGCAGCCCCAGCGGGTTTACGATCATCATTTCTTCGACTAACTCTTCCATGATTCCGATCGATCCGTCTTCGTTACGTGCGATTCACTTCCAGGACGATCCGTCGCGTGACCGTTTCGCCCGGTTCGGCGTCGAGCGTCCAGCACGGCACTACGATGCTCCCTTGGTACACGCGTTCCTGTCCGTTTTCCGACTGGCTCACGGTTTCGATCCCGAAGCGGTGGATACGCGCCGGAGCGTCGAAGCGGAATCCGCATTCCAACCTCTGCCAGTCGTCGCGCAACGCCAGGTGCGACAAGCCTTCGTCGCATCCCATCGTGCCGAGCTTGACGTACTGAAGGTCGCGCTCGTCCGAGCGGTAATACCGATCGAACGACGAGCCGCTCAGCAGGTTCACCGCGAACTCGACGCCAAACAGGACACGCCAGCGGGCGCGGCCATGCTGTGTGACATCATAGCGGATCTCTACCGAAGATTCACGCGGCGCCAAGGTAAGGGTCTTGCTCACCGTGACCGGCACGGCGGCATCGGTCCAGACCGTTCCTTCCCGCGTCAAAGTCACGCTTCCGCGCGACACGTCCGCCGTATAGATCCCGGTCGCGAAGTCGCCCAGTTCGTGATGCTCCCCCGCCCATAACTCTTCAGAAGTCACGTAGTCCGGCAGGAAATGGTCGCGCAGCGACACGCGCCGGTAGGGATCGTAAACGAGATAGGCGTCGAGCCCCTCTTCTTTCGCGCGAACGAGTTCGTGGATGCTCTGGTCGCCCTTGCCGGCCTCGCCGACCTGGACCTGGCCCTGCCGCAGAAGGTCGTGATACACCTCTTCGCGCCGGGTCAGCGTGTTGCCGAAATTGAAGGGCTGATCCTTGTAGTCCCACTCGAAAATCGTCCCGCCGTCCGTGGGGCTGCATCCAAGCCAAAGCCGGCTGTTCGACACGATCACTTCGTCGTGGCCGTCGGCGTCGAAATCGACGGACTCGCACTCGACCCAATTGTCGTTCCTGTGGCTCAACCCGTCGAGCACGGCATCGGCGGCGACGAGTTTCTCGTAGAGCGCCGTGCGCAAATGGTTCAAGTACAGGCCGCCGAACACGCCGTGCCAGTAGGCGCAATTGCACTGCCCCTGATGAAGCAGCCTGCGCGCCTCTTCCACGCGCGGGTCCTTCTTGCGCGACAGCGCGTCGAGCCGCTCGCTGATCCCGAGCATGCGTTTCTGCACGTTGTTCGATTCGGCGTACTTGGCCAGGAAGCTCCTCCAGAAACTGCCTTTGAGGAACAGCTTGTACTCCGGAGCGCGCTTTTCGTCCGCCTCGACCTCCTTGACGATGCGCTGCAACCGGCGCTGCATGGGCGTTGGCAGCGCCCACGCCATCATTTCTTGATACGACGCCGTCGGCAGGTACACGCGTCCGAGCGCGGGCGCTTTCGCGAGATACTGTCCGTACGTGACCGACCGGATCCATTGCTGGTTGATCGTAAGCGCCTCGAAGAATTCTTCGAGCCATCCTTCGCCGTACACGCTTCGATTCGTCTCCGGCCATTCGCCGAACTTTTCGCCGTCGTCGTGGATGACCGCGCACCGCATGCCGTCTTCCGTCGCGTGCTCCTTGAGGTACTCGATGGTCTCGGACACTTGATGGAACGGAATGAGGTAGCGCAGGCGTTCGAGGATCGGGAAGACCTTGATGGCCTGGCCTTCGTCTTCGGTCAGGTAATAGCCGAACATCTGTTCCGGCGTGAGGCCCGAACACAGGAAATGCGTGTCGTCCAGGGCGGTGTATTCGACGCCCGCTTTCTTCAAGATTCGCGGCATGTGCGGTTCCCACACGCGCTCGGCGAGCCACATGCCGTTGGGCGCGGCCCCGAACCGGTTCTTGCAGAACGCCGCCATACGCTGGATCTGCTCGATGGCGTCGCGCTCGGGGATCGCGCACAGCAGCGGCTCGTAATAGCCGCCGCCCATGATCTCGACCTGGCCCGAACGCACGAGGGTCGCCAGCCGTTCCAGAAATTCGGGGCGGCGCGCCGCGAACCAATCGAACAGCGGCCCCGTAAAATGATGCGTCACGCGCACGGCCGGATACCGTTCGAGCACTTCGAGGAACGGCAGGTACGCCTGCTCGTAGGCGCGCTCGAATACTTCGTCGAAGTTGCCCACGGGCTGATGCGAATGGCATCCGAAGATCAAATGAATCGATTTCATGCGAAGCGCCTTTCAGGAGTTTAGCGTCACCGGTTGTTGGCATCCATCAGCGACATGAGGCGCTTGTTGAACTCGACCGCGGGATGCACGCCGAGTTCTTTCAGGCGGAAATTCAGCGAGGCCACCTCGATGATGATAGCGATGTTCCGGCCGGGACGCACCGGGATCAGCAAGTACGGCACCGGCACGCCCAGGATCTCGACAAACTCTTCCTTCAAGCCCGTGCGGTCGTAGTCCGATTGCTGTTTCCATTCTTCCAATTCGATGATCAGGCCGATGCGTTTCGAGTTGCGCACGCGCCCGACCCCGTAAATGCTCTTGATATCGATGATGCCGACCCCGCGGATTTCCATGTGATGCTCGATCACCGAGTTCGTCTCCGCGTAGAGATACGCGTCCCGGCTTCGGCGCAGGCTGACGACGTCGTCCGCCACGAGGCGGTGGCCGCGTTCGACGAGTTCGAGCGCGGTCTCGCTCTTCCCGATGCCCGGGGCGCCCACGATCACGCAGCCGACGCCGTAGCAGTCCAGCGCCGTGCCGTGCACCATCGTTTCGGGCGAGAACTCGTCCGCCAGCGACAGGATGATCCGCGTGATGACCTCGTCGGTCGAGCGTTTCGATTGCAGCACGGGAATGCCGCGACGATTGCACATGTCGAGGAACAAGTTGTGCGGCTTCAGATTGCGCGAGAGGACGAACGCGGGCACCTCGAACGAGAACATGCCCTCGAGGCGCGATTGCAGGACCGTGGCCGGCAGGTTTTCGATAAAGTGCGTTTCGGTGTTGCCGAGGATCTGGACGCGGTCGTTGGCGAAGTAATCCAGGTAGCCGCTGAGGGCAAGGCCGGGCCGGTTGATGTCCGAGATCCACACGGGACGCCCCATGCCTTGGAATCCCGCAAGGACTTCGAGTTCGAGCGCCGCCTGCAACTGATCGAACAGGCGCGCCACCGCGATGCTCTGCTTCCGGTTAACGGGAAGATTGCGAGTGTCCATGCGTACGCTTCCGGTTTCTAGCCGCTCGTTCCTAGCTTACACAGAACCAGAAACCAAAACCAGAAACCAAAAACCGCCCTTAGAACTGCGGCTCGATCAACCCGTAGGTGCCGTCCTCGCGCGCGTAGATGACATTGACCTGCTGCGTGTCGGCGTTCGAGAATACGAGGAAACTGTCGTGGATCAGGTCCAACTGCATGACCGCTTCGTCGACCGACATGGGCTTCATGGCCAGCTTCTCTCGCTGGACAACACGATGCTGAAGGTCATCTTCCGCCGCTTGTTCCGATTCCGGGACGACCTCGATGACCTGATGGTGGTAGTCGCGCGCTTCCTTGGCGGTTCGGGGCTGGTGGCGGTTGATCCGGTCCTTATACTTGCGGACCTGCTTCTCGATTTTCGCCAGCACGGCATCGACGGACGCATACATGTCCGAGGAGGTCTCTTTGCCGTGGATTTGGATGCCGTTGGCGTGAAGCGTTACCTCGGCAATATGCCGGTGCTTCTCGACCGCCATCACCACATCCGCCGTCGTCACCTTGTCAAAATGCACCTTCAGCTTGCCTAAACCCGCTTCCACATAAGACTTAAGTGCATCCGTCATTTCCATGTGACGGCCTGAAATGGTCAGATTCATGCTCGTTCCAGCCTCCGTTGCATTCGTTCTCAATACTAGAATTCTTATTACGATCCTACCACTGTACGATTGGGGATGTCAATTTTTCGGGGTCCGTAAGGAGAAATAGTGGCCGGTTTGGGCCTTCGGCCCGGCTTATGCTACTATCCTCGTTCTAGTTTGAATCCTCAACCTCATCGAGCGGAGGCGGCATGGCTAAAGGTATTACGAAGCGGAACGACGACTATTCGCAGTGGTACATCGACGTGGTGTTGAACGGGCAGATGGCGGACTATTCGCCCGTCAAGGGCTGCATGGTCATCAAGCCCAACGGCTACGCGGTGTGGGAGAATATCCAGAAGAACCTCGATCGGATGTTCAAGGAAACGGGCCATGTCAACGCGTATTTCCCGATGTTCATCCCGGAGAGTTTTCTGAAGAAGGAGGCGGAACACGTCGAGGGATTCGCGCCCGAGTGCGCGGTCGTGACGCATGCCGGCGGCAAACTGCTCGAAGAACCGCTCGTCATCCGCCCGACGTCCGAAACGATCATCTGGTCCACGTATAAGAACTGGATCAGTTCGTACCGCGACCTGCCGCTGCTCATCAATCAATGGGCCAACGTGTGCCGCTGGGAAATGCGGACACGGCTGTTCCTACGCACGACGGAGTTCTTGTGGCAGGAAGGCCACACTGCGCACGCTACGCATGAGGAGGCCGAGGAAGAGACGTTCAAGATGGTGAACGTCTACAAGACGTTCGCCGAAACGTACATGGCCATGCCCGTGATCGCGGGCAAGAAGACGGACCAGGAGAAGTTTGCCGGGGCGCTGCACACCTACTGCATCGAGGCGATGATGCAGGACGGCAAAGCGCTCCAGGCAGGCACGTCGCACCACCTTGGCCAGAACTTCGCCAAGGCCTTCGACGTCCAATTCCAGAACGCCAACAAGGAACTCGAATACGTCTACGCGTCAAGCTGGGGCGTGTCGACGCGCCTCATCGGCGGGATGATCATGTCGCACAGCGACGACAACGGCCTCGTGATCCCGCCCCGGCTCGCGCCGTTGCCGGTTGTGTTTGTGCCGATCTGGCGCAGCGATGAAGAGATGGCCACGGTGCTCGGGCGCGCGCGCGAAATCACGCGCGACTGGGACCCGCTCTTCTTCAAGATCGACGCGCGCGACCAGTACAAGCCCGGCTACAAGTTTAACGAATGGGAAGTCCGCGGCGTGCCCATCCGCATCGAGATTGGCCCGCGCGACTGTCAGAACAACCAGGTGGTCGTCGTCCGGCGCGACACAGGCGAGAAGATCCCTATGCCGATGGACGGCCTGCGCGAGAAGATGGACACGTTGCTCGAAGAGATTCAGGCCAACCTGTTCGACACGGCGAAGCAACGCATGGACGACCGGACTCTCACCTGCGACAGCTACGACGACTACAAGGCCGGCGTCACTCAGGGCGGGTTCTTCCGCATCCACTGGTGCGGCGGCAAGGCCTGCGAGACCCAGATCCAGGAAGAGACCCGCTCGACGATCCGCTGCATCCCATTCGACGCGCCCGACGAACCCGGCGCCTGCATGGTTTGCGGCAAGCCGTCCGAGCGCCGCGTGATTGCCGCGCAGTCATACTAGAAGGGCCGTAGCACGAACGCTATGGAATGAGGGCGATGGAACACACCTCAGCGATGACACGCCGCCAGTTTGTGCAAGCGGGGGCCGCTGCCGGGACCGTGTTTGCCTTGAGTAGCGGGATGGCCGGGGCGGACGGCGTGCCCGAGGCGGTTCGTATCGGTATCGTCGGTGTGGGCGACCGCGGCACGGCTCTCCTCAATACCCTGCTCCAACTACCGGGGGTCGAGATACGCGCGGTGGGCGATGTCGTAGCCGATCGCGCGGCGCGCGCGCAAGATGTCGTCGAGAAGAAATCGGGCGCGCGGCCTGAGGCGTATACGCAGGGCGAGACGGACTACGAGCGTCTCGTAGCGCGCGACGATTTGGATGCGGTCATCATCGCGACGCCCTGGGAATGGCACACGCGGATGGCGGTTGCGGCGATGCGCGCGGGCAAGTACGCGGGCGTCGAGGTTCCGGCGGCGATCACGCTCGAAGAATGCTGGGAGTTGGTGCGGGTCTCGGAAGAGACGGGCCGCCCATGCATGATGCTCGAGAACGTCTGCTACTTTCAGAACGCGCTCACGGTGTTGCGCATGGTGCGCGAGGAACTGTTTGGCGGCCTGCTGCATTGCGAAGCCGGTTATCAGCACGATTGCCGGTATCTGATGGCGAACGACGACGGCACGCTGACGTGGCGCGGCCAGCACGTGGCATCGAAGAACGGCAACCTGTATCCCACGCATCCCGTCGGGCCGATTGCGCAATGGATGAACATCAACCGGGGCAACCGGTTCGTCCAACTTACGAGCGTGAGCACGGCCGCCATCGGAATGCGGCAGTACTTTGCGAAGCGCTTCGGTCCGGAACACGAACTCGCGCGGCGCGCGTATGCGCTGGGCGATATCAACACGACGCTCATCCAGACGGCGAACGGCCAGACGGTCACACTGTACTTCGACATGATGACGTACCGTCCGTATGACCTCATCTTTCGCGTGCAGGGCACGAAGGGCATTTACCTTGCCACGCACGAAAAGGCGTGCATCGAGGGCCTGACGCCGGAGCCCGAACATTGGGAGCCGTTCGAGCCTTATCTTGAGAAGTATGCGCATCCGCTGTGGGTCGAGCTCGAACAGGAAGCGAAGAAGAACGCCGGGCACGGGGGCGCCGATTACATTACGATGTACGCCTTCGTCAAAGCCGTGCGCGAGAAGGCGTGTCCGCCGCAGGATGTCTACGACGCGGCGACGTGGTCCGCGATCTTCCCCCTGACGATCGCGTCGGTCGCGGCCGGAGGCCGCCCCGTCGAGTTTCCCGATTTCACGCACGGTATGTGGAAGACCAACACGCCGATAGGCATTCACGGGGCATGAGGCCACAGAACCCTATAGGCCCCATGGGTCCTATAGGACCTATAACGAACGAAAGGCAACGGAGACACACATGAGCACACCAGTCGAAACCTTGGGATTTCAGGCGGAAACGAGGCAGTTGCTGGACCTGATGATCCATTCGGTCTACTCGAACAAGGACATCTTCCTGCGCGAACTTGTGTCGAATGCATCGGACGCGCTGGACAAACGCCGGTTTGAAGCGATTAAACATCCGGAGTGGCTCGAGGAGGGCACGGAACTCCATATCCGGATCGACGCGGACGCGAGCGCGCGGACGTTGTCGATATCGGACAACGGTATCGGGATGAGCCGCCAGGAACTCATCGACAACATCGGCACGATCGCGAAGTCGGGCACACGCGAGTTCCTCGATACCCTGAAGGCCGCGAAGGACGCCGCGGGATTGCCGGAACTGATCGGCCAGTTCGGCATCGGATTCTATTCATCGTTCATGGTCGCCGACCGCATTACGCTCGTGACGCGCCGCGCGGGCGAGGACTCCGCGACGCAGTGGGAATCGTCGGGCGAAGGCACGTTCACGCTGCAAGAAACGGAACGCGACGAATACGGGACGACGGTGACGCTGCACCTGAAACCCGCGGACACCGAGGACGGCCTGCACGATTACACGGGCGAGTGGACGATAAGGAACATCGTCAAGAAGTATTCGGACTTCGTGGCCTATCCGATCCGGATGGAAGTCGAGCGGCGCGAGATCGAGCGCGACGAGGACGGCAAGCCGAAAGAAGGCGCGGTCGAACGCGTCGTGCGCGAGCTCGAAACGCTCAACTCGATGAAAGCCATCTGGCTGCGCGGCAAAGATGAAGTGACCGAAGACGAGTACAAGGAATTCTACAAGCACATCGCGCACGATTGGGGCGAACCGCTCAAACGGATTCAGGCGCGCATCGAGGGCACGCTGGACTACCGGCTGCTGCTGTTCATTCCGCGCCACGCGGGGTTTGATCTTTTCCAGCACGACCGCAAGCACGGCGTGCATCTCTACATCAGGCGCGTGTTCATTATGGACGACTGCGAAGTCCTGCTGCCGATGTACCTACGATTCGTGCGCGGCGTCGTCGACTCCGAGGACTTGTCGTTGAACGTCTCGCGCGAGATGTTGCAGCAAAACCGCCAGATCCAGCGCATGCGCAACGGGATCGTCGGCAAGATCCTCGACACGCTCAAGGACATGCGCGACGACGAGAAGGACGATTATCTCGTCTTTTGGAAGGAATTCGGGCGCGTGTTGAAGGAGGGTCTGTTCCAGGACCGCGACAATGAGGCCGCGTTGCTCGGCCTGATGCTGTCCATGTCGACGCATTCGGATACGGAATTGACGACGTTGCGGGATTACGTGCAGCGGATGAAGCCCGATCAGGAGTGCATCTACTACATGACCGGGCGCAACCGCGCCGAGATCGAACACTCGCCGCATATCGAGGCGTTCCGCGAAAAGGGCTACGAGGTCCTGATTTTCGCCGACCCCGTCGACGAGGTATGGACGCAGTCGGTGATGGAATTCGACGGCAAGCGCATGCAGTCGGTGGGCAAAGGCGCCATCGATCTGGGAACCGAGGAAGAAAAGAAGCAAGCCGAGGAAACGCGCAAGGAGAAAGAGCAGGAATTCGGGGCACTGCTCGAGTGGCTGAAGGAAGCCCTCGACGCCCATGTCAAAGAAGTGCGCCTCTCGAATCGTTTGACGACGTCGGTGGCATGTTTGGTCGGCGATGCGTACGGCATGACGCCGCAACTCGAACAAATGATGCGCGCGATGGGCCAGGATATGCCGGCCTCGAAACGCATCCTCGAACTCAACCCGGCGCATCCGTTGCTCGCCAAATTACAGGCGTTAGTCGAAAAGGACAAGGATGCCGAGGGTTTGGCCGATTACGCCGAATTGATCTACGGCCAGGCGTTGCTCGCCGAGGGCGGGGAATTGAACGACCCTGCGAAGTTCAGCCGATTGGTGTCGGAGCTGATGACTCGGGCGTTGTGAGACGTCGGTAGAGATTGCGCGACGGGAACGCTGGTCGATATGGTTAAGAAATACAAGGTGGTCATTCAGAAGGACGGTGATTACTTCATCGCGTGGTGTCCCGAAGTTCCCGAGGCAAATGGGCAAGGCAAGACTAAAGAAGCATGCATCGAGAATCTTGAAGAGGCGATAAGGCTGGTTCTGGAAGATCGTAAGGAACGGCCGTAGAGGGTATTCTCGAGTGAGATTCTTCGCTGCGCTCAGAATGACAGGGAGTAGAGTTTCTAGCCGGCTCTAACCGTAGCTATCGAGGAAGGGCGATGACGATGTACAAAGAAGCGATTCGGATTGGCACGTTGGTTTCGGGATCGGATCATGGGGCGAAGTATATCGCCGAGATTTTGCCGCACGGCTTCGAGTCGTTCTCGATCACGTTCTGGCAGTCTTTGAAAGGCACGGACCTTGCCCGGCTCGCGCAAGACGTCAAGAACGTTCTTGGGGACAGCGGGGCGGTTGTCAGCAGCCTGGGTATTTTCGGCAATCCGCTCGGGACCGAACCCATCGACGACGAGTCGCGCGAGGCGTGGGTGAAACTGATCGAAGCGGCGCCGTTGTTCGGATGCGATATCGTTTCGGGTTTCGCAGGACGCGTCGTGGACCGGCCTATCGACGAGAGCATCCCGCGCTATGCGGAGGTATTCGGGCCGATCGCGAAACGCGCGGCGGATCAGGGCGTGCGGCTGGCGTTCGAGAACTGCGAGATGGGCGGCGATTGGCAGCGCGGCGCGTGGAACATCGCGCACGGACCCGTGGCGTGGGAGATGATGTTCAACGCAATGCCGTCCGAGAACGTCGGGCTGGAATGGGAGCCGTGCCATCAGATGGTCAAGCTGATCGATCCGATGCCCCAGTTGCGCAAGTGGGTATCGAAAATCTTTCATGTTCACGGCAAAGACGCGACGGTGCTGTGGGACGTGGTCCGCGAACACGGTGTCCACGGCAACGTGCCGTTCGCGTTCCATCGCACGCCGGGCTTCGGCGACAGCAAGTGGACCGATATCATTTCCGAATTGCGCCGGGGCGGTTTCGTGGGCAGCATCGACATCGAAGGCTGGCACGATCCCGTGTATCGCGAAGACCTTGAAATGATGGGCCAGGTGGCCGGACTGAATTACCTCAAGCAATGCCGAGGCGGCGCGTTCGTGCCTAACCCGCTACGGTGAAGTCGGGAAGGCCATCTGGTAGGCTGTGGCAAAACTGGGGTTGCGGCCATGGATGAAAAACGTTCGTTCGTACGGCGGCACAAGGTGCTGGTGGCATTGGCTGTAGTGCTGGTGGCGTTGGTTGGGCTGCTGGCGTACCGGATGAAAGGGCCGGACCGGTCGTATTATCTCGACTTCGTCAAGACGGGGGACGGTTCGGCGCCAGGGGTCCTGCAGGTTGGCGTCGGCAAACGGGACATCACGCCGAATCTCGACCTGTACGACATGTTTGTCGATGCGGATTTCGACAATACGTATCGGCCCAAGGTTGGGTTCTTCAGCCATTTCAAAACGTTCGCGGGACCGGATTCGTATATCGACCGGAACCATAACGGGCGGTTTGACGCGGTGTGGCTGACGGGCTTCAACACGGATCGTCCCGCAAAAGGCGTTCACGATCCGATCGATGTCCGCGCCATCGCGTTTCGGAATAACGGCCTCACGGTGGCGATGGCTACGCTCGACGCCATAGGCATGTTCAACGACAAGGCGATCGAGATCCGAAAACGGATCGACCCGGCGTTGAAAGTAGACCACGTCATCGTGGCGTGCGTGCACAACCACGAGACGCCGGACACGATGGGGATCTACAGCGGGCCAATCCCGACGCCGTGGGCCTTTGATACCGCGCATATGGAGCGCGTCGTCGAGGCCTGCAAAGAGGCCATCGAGGAAGCGGTGCGCAATTTGCAGCCGGCGGAGATGGTTTGCACGACGTACGAGTTGCAACCGGACGGGTTCGTTAACGACACGCGGAAGCCGATCGTCTATGACACGAAATTGAATTGCGTCCGTTTCGTCAAGCCGGGCACGGACGAGACGATCGCGACGATGTTGAATTGGGGCAATCACCCGGAAACGCTCGGCGGACGGAACCCGTATATCACGGCGGATTTCTGCGGTTACTGGCGCGACGGGGTCGAAAGAGGCGTCCCGGATCCGAACGGCGCGCCGGGCCTCGGCGGGATGTGCCTGTATTTCCAGGGCATGGTGGGCGGATTGATGACGCCGCTGGACATGGAAGTCCCGCACCGCGACGGCGTGCATAAGTTCAAGGCGGATTCGTTCGAGAAGGCGGAAGCGCTCGGCCAGAACTTGGCCATCGTCACGGTCAAGGCGCTGCGCGGCGGCGACGTCTGGAAGAACGAGAACCCGAAGCTGTCGGTCGCCGCGAAATCGGTCTACGGCCCCGTCCAAGGCGTGTACGGCGTGGCCATCCTGCTCGGCCTGATCCATCCCGGGATCTTCTGGCCGTGCAACGCGCGATCGGAAATCAACGTCGTGCGCCTGGGCGATGTCGAGATGCTGACTGTTCCCGGCGAGTTGTACCCGGAGATCGGCGACGGCGGCGTCGAGAGTCCCGAGGGCGCGGATTTTGCGCCGCTTGCGCCGGTTGAGACACCGCCGTTGCGCAGGGATCTCATGCAGGGCAAGATGCGGATGATCCTCGGATTGGCGAACGACGAAATTGGCTACATGATCCCGAAGAGCCAATGGGACGCGAAGCCGCCGCACGCCTACGACCCGAAGGGCCAATACGGCGAGGAGAACTCGTGCGGGCCGGACATCGCGCCGCTGATCTATCGTGAGGCGGTCGCATTGCTGAACAAGGCGCACGCGGCCTCCGGCTCGTAGGGATGGGGACATGTCGATGCTCGCAGACACGGACGGGCACGGACGAACACGGACTTGGACGCTAGGCTTGTCCGTGTGGGTTGTTGTTCTTTGCGCTGTGGCGTGGGCCGACGTGAACACGGCGCTTGTGTCCAATCGTTGCTCGATTACCGGCGATGGCGTGACAGACGTTACGGAAGCGCTACAAGCCTGTCTTGACGATTGCGGCGCGCGCGGCGGCGGGATCGTCAGCCTGCCGACAGGCGACTACATCGTGCGCGGTCATCTATTCATTCCCGATTTTGTGACGTTGCAGGGCGTGTTCCGTTCGCCGACGGCGTGGAGCCAGGGTGAAGGCACAACCTTGAATGCGTTCGAGGGGCGCGGCTCCGAGGAGGGGCCGCCGTTCATCCTCATGGGAACGTGCGCGACGCTTCAAGGCGTGACGATTTTCTATCCCGAACAGAGCGCGGACGAGGTCGTCCCGTATCCGTGGTGCATTGCGGGCAATGGCGGCGATAACGTCACGGTCATGGATTGCCTCCTGGTCAATCCGTACCTGGGAATCGATCTGGCTACGCACAACAGCGGCCGCCATTTCATCAGCCGGGTGTACGGTTATCCGCTGCGTTGCGGGATCGCCGTCGACCAGTGCTACGACATCGGCCGGATCGAAAACGTGCATTTCTGGCCTTTCTGGGAAGGAGCGAGCGGCGGCGCCGTGAGGCGATTTGTCCAGGAGAACGGCGAGGCGTTCGTGTTCGGACGGACGGACTGGCAGTACGTGTTTAACACGTTCTGCTTCGGCTACCGCATCGGGTACCGCTTCGTTGAAACGCCAAGCGGGGTCTGCAACGGGAACTTCCTGGGTATCGGGGCCGATTCGACCAACGTTGCGGTGCAGGTAGACCAGTGTTCGCCGATCGGACTGCAAATCACAAACGGCGAGTTTGTCTCTTTCGAGGGGGTGCACCCGACGGAACTCGTCGTGGACGCGGCAAATATCGGCACGGTGCTGCTCAACAATTGCAGCTTCTGGGGTCCGTCGTGGAATTGCGCGCGCATCTCGGGAAACGGGTACGTCGGGTTCGAGCAATGTAATTTCAGAGACTGGGACGCGGGCAACGTGGCCGAACCGTGCATCGTCGCCAATGGCGGTTCGCTGACCGTCAACGCGTGCCGGTTCGACCGAGACCGGCCGGGTATTCGCGTTGAGGAGGGCGCTGCGGGCGCGGTGATCACATCGAACACGTTTGGACAGCGCGACACCATCGACATCGCGCGCGGCGTGCACGCGGAAGTGGCGAACAACTTCTTTCCGGGAGAAGGCGTCTGGGGGTGCGCCGGTGGTACAATACCTTGCGCCGAAGGCTGCGGACCGGGCGAATGGGTCTTCCTTGTAACCCTGGCCGCTTTCGCGTGGTCATACAGGAAACGTCGGCGCGTGTAGGTCAAGAAAGGAAGGGTCATGCGACTTTGGAAGAAACTAGCCATCGGGGCGGGGGCGGCACTGGTAACCGTGGTAATCGCGTTCGTGATTGTCATCGGGCCGTGGCCGGTCAGCAACGCGGGATTTGAAGGGACGCCGTACTATCAGCACGATCTGGCCGCCATCGACAAGGCCGCACAGACTAACATGGTTACCGATACCCAGGGCCGCCTCCAGGCCGGCTGGGGTGTCGCGCTGATGAACCCGGATCCGGGCACGCCGATGGCGGGCTATGGCGCGCGGCAGAACGTCAAGGAGTACCTGTTCGGCGATAAACCGAAAGGCCTCTCGACGGGCGTGCACGACGACCTTCACGTCAAAGCGCTTGCGTTTAGCGATGGCAAGAATGTGGCCGTAATTGTCGGCGCGGACATGCTGATTATCCCGCCGAACATCGCCGATGCCGTCCGCGCGGAAGTCGCGAAGCAGACCCCGCTGACCGCGAACAGCTTGTATTTCGGAGCGAGCCACACGCATGACGGTCCGGGCGGTTTTGCGGACGGATTCGCGGCGTTCATGGTGGGCGGCAAGTACAATCCGAAAGTGCCCGCATTGCTGACCTCGGCGTTCACCAGCGCGATCGTCGAGGCCTATCACAATCTCGGCCCGGCCAAGATGGCGCACGGCGGGGTGGACGTTCCCGAATATGTGCGCAACCGTGCGCACAAGGACGGGATCATCGACCCGCGTCTCAGCTATCTGGTCGTCGAGAAAGACGACGGGAAGCGTTGCGTCCTCGTGAATTACTCGGCGCACCCGACCATCGTCGGATCGAAATTCCTCGAGTTCACGGCCGAATACCCCGGTTTCCTCCAGGCGGCGGCCGAGAAGGCGCTGCCAAACACGACGGTCGAGTATCTCGGCGGGGCGCTCGGAAGTT
Source organism: uncultured Nitrospiraceae bacterium (assembly GCA_964402555.1). Taxonomy (GTDB): domain Bacteria; phylum Hydrogenedentota; class Hydrogenedentia; order Hydrogenedentales; family SLHB01; genus CAYOCT01. Next base: position 39,294 of record CAYOCT010000038.1, read on the forward strand.
CGGGCCCGAAAGCGCCCGAAGGCGGCGCCGATATCGAACGGTCGCAGGCGATGGGCGAGGCCCTTGCCAAGATCCTTGTGGCGCAATTGCAGGATCTCAAGTTCGTAACGAACGGGGATGTCGCCGCGGTGGGCGTTCCGATCGAACTGCCGCCGTTCCAGATGCGCATCACGCCCAAACTCCGCGTGTCGCCGATGCTGGCCAAGATGCTCAACGTGCCGCACGAAGCGTGGATGCACGTGGTGCGCGTGGGCGACGTGGTCTTCGTCGGAGCTCCCGGCGATCTCAGTTGTGAGATCAGCGTCGCGTGGAAACAATGGGCCTCGAATCGCAATATCGACCTGTGGACATCGAGTTTCTGCGCCGCATACGCGGGCTACATTTCGCCGGACAAGTACTACAACGAACCCGGTTCCGTGCGCGAATACGAGACCGGCGCGATGTCGTGGACGGGGCCGCACCAGGAAGCGTTCTTCACGGCATTGATGCAGCACATGTTCGACGCCGTCCGCAAACCTTCCGCTTAGAAACCGCGAATGGACGCGAATTAACACGAATGATTGAAGAAACGATTCCTCTTCTGTGTGTCGCAGAGAGTGTGCGAAGGAAATGCCCAGGCGAGAGAGTGCCCTGCACGTCCTTCCGAGTGCGGCGCGTCTCCGTATAAGCGTGGAAGCTTTCCCAGAGCCTTTCTCGGCGGATTTGTGGAAGCTACTCGGTCGAATCGTAACTCTCGAATTCTTGCGGGAAAAGATTCTTCGCTGTCGCTCAGAATGACAGGCAGAACATAGCCAAGAGGCTGAACCCCGGCTTTTCGCGATTCTCTCACAGCCTTCAGAATGGCAGGTAGTCGGAGTCTTGGGATAGGTTCTCGGCTTTGGCAATGAGGAGAGTCCCTCCGTCCCGAGCGACAGTACTTGATTGAGTTGACTTCTCGGGAATTCACGCTCCGGTCATTCGTGTGCCCATCCTCCATCGCTTCATATTCGTGTTCATTCGCGTCCATTCGCGGTTCATAACGATCCCAGGCAGAAGGGTTGTCTCTTCGGGATCGTTGTGCCATGCTACGCGTCGCATCCCAAGAGGAGACGATGCGCCATGCGCGAGCACAACAGCGGCGATCCCGGCATGCGTTCAGAAGGCGATTTGAACGTCTCGCCGCGGCGGGCTGCGTGGAGCCGCTCTCATATCGACAAGGACACGCGAGCGTGGCTGGACCGCGACGAACGGGTCTTTATTCGCCAGTCGCTTTCGACGCCGTGTCTCGATGTCCTTCGCGCATGCGACGGCATCTATCTCGAAGACCTGCAGGGACGCCGGTACATGGACTTCCACGGCAACAGCGTGCACCAGGTGGGCTTCGGCCATCCGCGCGTCGTGCAGGCCATCAAGGACCAGTTGGACCGCCTACCGTTCTGCACGCGGCGCTACACAAACGCGCCCGCGATCGAACTTGCCGAGGCGCTTGCCGCGCTCGCGCCCGGCGACCTGAACAAGGTGCTGTTTGCGCCGGGCGGCGCGACGGTCGTCGGTATGGCGTTGAAGCTCGCGCGCGTGGCGACGGGACGGTTTAAGACGATCTCGATGTGGGACGCGTTCCACGGGGCGTCGCTCGACGCGATCTCGGTCGGCGGCGAAGCGATCTTTCGCAACGGCATCGGACCGCTGCTCCCAGGCACGGAACACGTCCCGCCGCCGGACCCGATCCATTGTCCGTTCTGCAAAGGCGAGGGCGCGTGCAATCTGAAATGCGCGGACTACATCGAGTATGTCCTCGAGAAGGAAGGCGACGTCGCCGCGGTGATCGCTGAGACGGTGCGTAGCACGCCGTTCATTCCGCCGAAGGAGTACTGGCAGCGGGTGCGCGCCGCATGCGACAAGCACGGGGCACTGCTGATCCTGGACGAAATCCCGACGTGCCTCGGCCGGACGGGCGCGATGTTCGTGTGCGAGCATTACGGGATCGTGCCGGACATGCTGTGCATCGGCAAAGGCCTCGGCGGCGGCATCATGCCGCTGGCGGCGCTGATTGCGCGCGAGGGTCTCGACATCATGCCGGACCGCGCGCTCGGCCATTACACGCACGAGAAGAACCCCGTCGCGTGCGCCGCGGGGCTTGCCACACTCGCGTGCATCCGCGAGGAAGGGTTGCTCGAAAACGCGCAACGGGTGGGCCGCCACGCGCTCGAACGCCTGCGCGCCATGCCGGACCGTTACGCGATTATCGGCGACGTGCGCGGGCTTGGCCTGCTGATGGGCGTCGAGTTAATCCGGGACCGCGCCACGCGCGAACGCGCCATTGACGAGGCGGAGCAGGTCATGTATAGCGCGCTGAGCAAAGGGGTCAGCTTCAAGATCACCATGGGCAACATCCTCACGCTGACCCCGCCGCTCACGATTACCATCGAACAAATGGACACGGCTCTTGACATCCTTGAGTCGTGCTTCCAGGAGATCTCCCCTAATCCCTAACCCCTAGCCCCTAATCCCTAACAATGGAATTTGTCACTGACAAACAGATCTACGAACGGGTCATCCTGGCCGAAGTTCCCAACGCGACGGAGTTCGTCTGGATCGCGACTGCGGACATCAAAGATCTCCATGTACGCAAGGGGCGGAGGATGGTCCCCTTTCTCGAGATCCTGTCCGATCTCCTCGCCAAGGGCGTGCTCGTTCGCCTCGTTCATGCGAAGGAGCCGGGGCCGATGTTTCGCGAGGACTTCGACAAGTACCCGAATCTGATCGACGGCCTCGAACGCATGCTGTGCCCGCGCGTGCATTTCAAGTCGGTCATCGTCGACGGCCGGTTCGCCTACACGGGCAGCGCGAATCTGACGGGCGCGGGCATGGGCGCCAAAGGCGAACACAAACGCAATTTCGAGAACGGGATCGTCACGACCGAACCCGCGCTGGTCCAGCAGATCATGGAACAGTTTGACGCGCTATGGATGGGCACGCGTTGCGTCAAGTGCCAGCGCAAAGAACATTGCGCCGAATACCGCGACATTCTGTAGGAATAGCGAATAGCGAAATTGGGGAAGTGTTTGTCCGACTTTCGCTATTCGTAATTCGCTATTCGCTATTCGCTATTCATTCATCGGTCTGTAGCCAATGGGGGGGCGATCGACAACGCCGAGATCTTCGCCCGTTCTTCCAGATTGAGATCGATGTCGAGGCAGGCGAGATTGTCGCCGAGCTGTTCGAGATTGCGCGCGCCGAGAATCGTCGACGTGACGTCCGGATGGCGGACCACCCAGGCGATAGCAAGCGCCGCGGGGGATTGGCCCTGCCCCTTCGCGTAGGCCACGAAACGTTCCGCCACTTCCGAATACTCGGGGTTCTTGTAGCGATCGCGATACATGTCGCTCTCTTGGAGACGGCCATGCTCGCCGCGGAGGTACTTGCCCGTAAGCACGCCCGCCGCCAGGGGGTTGTAGGGGCAGACGGCGAGACCTTCGGAACGGGCGAGCGGTAAAAGTTCGACCTCGACCTGGCGCTTCACGAGGTTGTACATCGGCTGGATGCACGCGATGGGCGCGAGCAGCTTCGCGTCCGCGATTCCGATCGCCTTCATGGTCTGCCACGCGGCGAAATTCGAGATGCCGCAATACATCACCTTGCCCTGGTTGATAAGCGTGGTCACGGCGGCGAGCGATTGCTCCAGGTCGGTCTGGTCGTCCCACATGTGCAGGTAGAGGATGTCGAGCCAATCCGTTTTCAGGCGTTTGAGCGATTGTTCGACCGACAATAGGATGTTGCGCCGCGAGCTGCCCCAATCGTTCGGCCCGTCGCCCATCGGGACATGAACTTTCGAGGCGAGGATGATGCCGTCGCGTTTACCTTGCAGCCAGCGTCCGACGATCTCCTCGGACAGGCCGCGGCTGTAGACGTTCGCCGTGTCGAAGAAATTGATCCCGGCATCGAGCGCGCGGTCCATCAAGGCGAACGAGGTCTTTTCATCGGCCTCCTTGCCGCAGGTCATCGTGCCCATGCACAGTTTCGACACCCGGATGCCGGTCTTGCCAAACGCTACGTAATCCATGACGGCTCCCTTTCTGATTAGGGGCTAGGGGTTAGGGGCTAGGGGATCGTTGATGGTGTAGGCGATGAAGCCTAGATAGCGGGTCGTATTTTCGAAGACCTCGGGGAACGGCGCGGCTACGACTTTCTTCTCGGTCGAGCTGGCGTTGTAGAAAAGGCCCTTGCCGGATTCGTCGCGGATGAACAGGCCGCAGTGGAGCACGAACAGCCAGTCGACTTTGCCCACAAGCAGCACGATGGCCGGACTGGGCAACGCCTTGGAGGCCGCCGCGGCTTCCGAACAGGGAACGTACACGAGGTCCATGGGCTGGTCGACGGCTTTGGCCTCCAGTTCCGGCGCCTTGTTGAGTTCAAAGAACTTCTTCCGTCCGAGGGTCCTCGACGCCTTCGCCGTCGGGACGCCTAGATGTTCGGTGACGCTACGGCAGAACGTGTTGTTCACGACCCAGTCGGCTTCCATAAAGTGATTGCGCGCGGCAAAGTCGATGACGCCGTTCTTGTAGCGAATCTTCTGAAGCAGGTCGAAGGCTTGCTTGTACGACGACGACGCGGCTAACGCGATCGTTTGTTCGACGAACGTCACGCAATCCACGCGCGTGAGATCGATCAGCGGGTCGGAGTCATACTTCGCGCCCGGGCCTTCGCCCAGCGGACCGTTGAAATACGGCGTGCCCAGCGATCGCTTCGCCACCTCGATCACCCGCGCGCCAAACTCCGGATGCGTCGAACGCAGCGCGGGAAGATACGCATCGACGTCCGCCGGCGTCATCTCGAACATCGGCATGGCGGAAAGAAGACAGCAGAAGAAAACGGCAAGCATCGTTCGACCTCGGTCAATTCATCGCTAGAGACTACACGTCTCCTTGTGGAACGTCAATGTAGTAAACTTCCTCTTGACACCGGCTCAGGAATGTGTCAAGATACGGCATAGTGAACATATTTTCAGTATACTTTACGAAGGAGATCGACCATGGAAACGCCCAAAGGGGATGTCAAGAATAAGGCTTTGTCCATTGCGGTAGCCCAGTTGGAGAAGCAGTTTGGCCGGGGCACGCTGGTACGTCTTGGGGACGATTATTTCATTCAGCCGGCGCGGGCTATCTCGACGGGGAGCCTTTCGCTGGACTTGGCAACAGGCGTGGGCGGGCTTCCTGCGGGGCGCGTGGTCGAGATTTTCGGGCCGGAATCGTCGGGCAAAACGACGCTCGCGCTGCATGTGGTCGCGAACGCGCAGAAGGACGGGGGCATCGCGTGCTATATCGACGCGGAGCACGCCCTGGACCCGACATTCGCGTCGAAGATCGGGGTGGACATCGATAACCTGCTGGTCTCGCAGCCGGATACGGCGGAACAGGCGCTCGAGATCTGCGAGGCGCTGGTCCGGAGTAACGCGGTGGACGTGGTGGTGCTGGACTCGGTGGCGGCGCTGGTGCCGAAGGCGGAGATCGAGGGCGATATGGGCGATTCGCACGTGGGCCTTCAGGCGCGGCTGATGTCGCAGGCGCTGCGGAAACTGACGGCGGCGATCAGCCGGTCGAAGACGCTCGTGATCTTCATCAACCAGTTGCGCGAGAAGATCGGCGTCATGTTCGGGAATCCGGAAACGACGACGGGCGGCCGGGCGCTGAAATTCTACTCGAGCATGCGTATCGATATCCGCCGCATCTCGAGCATCAAGGAACACGAGCAGGATGTCGGGAACCGGGTCCGTGCGAAGGTAGTCAAAAACAAGCTGAGCCCGCCGTTCCGGCAGGCGGAATTTGATATACTCTTTAATGAAGGCATTTCCAGGGAAGGCGACGTGCTGGACCTGGCGGTGGCCGAGAAACTCATCCAGAAGAGCGGCGCATGGTTTTCGATGGACGGAGAGAATTTGGGCCAGGGGCGCGAGGCGACTCGCCAGTATTTGAAGAACAGCCCCGATGTGATGGCGAGTCTGCGCAGCCAGATTATGGCGTCGAAGGGCGTCGCCTGGAACAAGATGCCCGACGCGGCTGCCGCGGCGGAAGAAGAATCCTGAGTTCGCGATCTCCGTTTGTTTCAACCCCGATAGAGAACGAAACGATCGACGATAGTCGACGGCTCGGCGCGTGGTACAGCCGGGCCGTTTTCGTTGCCGATGCCCCGTTTCCTCCTCGGTATCCCGCGGCCGCGTTGCGGTGCATGGCAACTTGACGACCAACCCCTTAGATTCCGCCCCGAGCCACTACAGCCGGCGCACCCGCATCGGGCTGCTGGTCCTGCTGGCGGTGACGATGCTGTTTGCGGCGGGCGCGCTGGTGGTGAAGTACAAACTCGAGGGCCTGCGCGCGGTCGTGCAGCAAGAAGTCGAGTCGCGCACGGGCGCGAAGCTGCAAGTGGGCGCCGTGGTCGTGAACGGACTGCGCGGTTTGCGGGTGGACGATGCGGCCTTCACGTTCGAACCTGAGGGCGGGCCGGTCATTCAGTGCGCCGCGCCGGCCATCTACATCCACATCAACATCACCGACTTGCTTTACGGCCAGATTTCGATCGAGCGCGTCGAGACCGATCATGCAACGATCCGCGTCGGCCGCCGCGCGGACCGTCCCTGGTTCGCCGCGCCCAAGGATTCGCAAGCGCACGAGTCGAAGCTGCTCTCGGAGGCTGCGTTTCGCATCGTCGGCCACGAGTGTTCGCTCGAAGTCCTCAACGTCGTCGGCGACACGCGTATCGAGGTCGCGGATTTCGGTTTCGACGTGTCGCGGCTGATCGGCTCGCCGGACATCACGGCGAGACTCACGGGTAAGATCGGTCCGAGCGCAGGCAACGACGTCAAAGTAGACCTGCGCTACGCGTCGATGGAGGACTTCACCCTCAGCGTGCGCAGCGGCAGCATCTCGGCCGAGGAAGTCAACGTGTTCCTTCCCGCGCCTCAGCAATTCATCAAGACAGGCACGGCCTCGCCGAACCTGCGTGTGGCAGGGTATCCTGAGGGCATACTCGTCGTTGCGCTCGATGCGCCCTTCGAAGAAGTCACCGTGCGCGGCCAGCCGGACTTCATCCGACCGTTGCGGGGCATGGTTCGGGGGATGGCCAGCTATGACGCGGCGCGGCACGTCTTGACGCTGACCACCGCCAAGGCCGAGTCGGATCAGCTCGCGGGGCGCGTCGAAGGTTCGGTCACGTTCGATGCGGAAGGCCCGGTGTTCGATCTGCGCCTCGACGCGACCCGCCTGCCTGTGGCCGAGGCGCTGAGCTACGTGTTGAAGGGACGTGCGGATGCGTACGGCACGTACGATTTCACGCCGCAGGAGCCGTACCAAATCTACGCGACGTTGCGCGGCAAAGCGGACGCGCCGGAGATCGCGTTCCACGGCAGCGCGGGAGGCGGCCAGTTCGAGTTCAAGGGCAACGACGCCTCGATGCCGCAAGTCAGCCTCCAACTCGGCGGCATCACGCTGGCGTGGTCCTCGGATACGCCGGTCCCGGCCGGATCGTTCACGGTGTCCGACGGGACGTTGACGCATGCCGCGACCGGATTGAAGGCCGAGAAGGTCTCCGGCGCGCTCACGGTTGAGAACAATCGCATCACGATCGACCCGTTGAACGCGGAGCTGACGGGCAACCCGTTCGTGGGAAGCCTGCATTACGACATGGAAACGAACCGTATGGAGGTCAAAGCCAGCGGCGTGGTTTCGGGCCTCGAAAAGGCGCCGGTGTCGGGCGTGCTCAAGGAGGCTTCGCTGAAAGGTTCGGCGGCGGTGCATTGCAGCGCGGTGCGCGACGCGGGCCGCTACATCGTGGATGCGGATGTAGACGCGACGCAGGCGGAGATCGCTTATCCGCCGATGTTCGTGAAGCCGCTGGGGGTTGGCGCGGACCTGAAGAAGATCCATATCGAGGCGGTTCCGAATCGCGCGCTCACCGCGCAGGCCGAGGCGAGTGTTGCGGGGTCGCATTGCACGGTCGAGGCCAAGGCCAGCGCCAGCGGTGGCAAGTGGCAATTGGATTCAATCACGGGCACGGCGGACCCGCTCGATGTCGACGGCCTCGGGAAATGCCTTCATATCCCGTACAAGGTCACGGGCGGGTCGGGCCGGAACACCACCTTCGAGTGGCAGCGCATCGCCGAAGGAACGCGCCCGTGGAGGTTGAAGGCGGCCACGACGTTTGACGCGTTGTCGCTGTTCCCCGAGGGCGGGCAGAAGGCCATGGCATGCGAAGGCGTGCGCATGGAGGTGGGCCTTGAAGGCGGGCCTCACGGCCAAGGCACGTTGAGCATCCACGCAAAGAAGGGCGACATGCCGGCCATCCGCGACAAGTGGTTCGCGTCGTCGGATTCGGACGACAAGAAGCCCAGCGACGAAGGCACAATGTGGACCTTCGATTTGGCCGGCGACGATGTCGAGACGTTCCCGTGGCACGGAACGAATTTCAAGGGCACGGCGCATGTCGGCCCGCGCGATTCCGGACTGGACACGCTTGCGGCCGATCTTCCCGGCGGCGGGCACGTCGAGGGCACGTATCTCAGTTACAAGGAAGACAACACGTACGAACTGAAACTCCGCTGGACCTCGGCGCCCGCGGTCTGGCTGCTCGACCAGTTGGAGTACGCGCACGTGCTTAACGGCATGAGCAGCGGCGAGATCCGCTACACCATGGACCGCGACGATCCGTCCAATACGCTCAAGGGCGAAGGGAAGTTCGAGGTGAACGACGGGCAATTCAGCGCCGACTTCATCCTGTCGCAGTTGCAGGGCAATCTCGAAAGCAAGATCTCGGGCCTTCCGTCTTCGCTCAAGTTCAAACAGCTCAAGAGCGATTTGCAGATGGACCGCGATGTCATCCATACGCCGCACCTCGAACTGATTTCCGAAGGCCTGCATGTGACGGGCGACGGACAGTTCGTGCTGCATGGTGACCTCGATTACGATCTCAAGGTCGCGGTGTCGCCGGGCCTCGCGGAAAAGATCCCGGCCCTCCGGGACAACTTCAACCTCCAGGGCCTTCGTCTCGCGCAGCAGGATATCGAGCTCGCGTTCAAGCTCAAGGGCCCGGTTTTCAATCCGCAGAGCGAACTCGAGGGGCTTCCGCCGGTGGGCATTACGCTGGTGAGCAGCGCGTTGGAGGTAACCAGCGACGCGATGCGCGTTATCGATATCCCTAGAAAAGTTCTGTCGGATCTGATTAGAATCGGGGGCGGCATTGTGGGTGTGAAATAAGAAATGTCTCCGCGCCTCGTTCCTCGTGTCATTCTGAGCGAAGCGAAGAATCTCATGACAGTCGATACATCTGCCAGCAACGAGATTCTTCGCTTCGCTCAGAATGACGCGAGGCGTAAATATTGGAATAGCCTCGAGGTATCGGCACGAGCTAGTCAATCGGTAACACGGAATCGAGAATGGAAATCAAAATAGGCAAAAGCGCGCGCGCGTGTTCGACGTGTGAGCGTCCGTTTGAACACGAAGAAACGTTGACGTCGGTCGTGCGAATCGAGAACCAGGCCCTCGTGCGCGAGGACTACTGCCAGGCGTGTTGGAACCCCGAACGCGCGGTAGGAACGTTCTCGGTATGGTCGCCGAAGTTCTACGATCCCAAAGTTGCGGAACAACAACCGGCAGAGGTATTCTCTCCGCTGCGACAGGTGTTCTATGAGGCCGTAGAGTCCGACGATCGGAACGAACTGGCCAAGGCGTATCTGGCGGCGCAGTTGCTGCGGCGGCAGAAGGCGTTCCGGCTGGTGAAAGAATCGGACGATCCGGAGAAAGAGGTCCGCATGGTGCTGTTCGCGGATCGGATTGGCAACCGGTTGATCGAGGTTCGGGATCCGAACCTTTCCTACGCGGAACTGGAAACAGGACGCCGGGGGTTGATGGAGCGATTGAACGCGATCGAGAACCCGGAACCCACGGAAGAGAACATGGACGATGCTGGATCCCAAGAAGGCGAGGCCGTGGAACGGTGACGGCAAGCCGGCCACGGAACTGACCTCCACCCAATTGGTCATTGGGACGTGCATTTTTCTGGTGGCCGCGCTGATTTGTTTTGCGCTGGGCTTCGTGCTGGGCCGCTACGAAGAGCGTGCGGCCAGCGGACGCACGGCTACCGCGCAGGCGGTTCCCTCGGCACCGCTGCCGCCGCCGCCTCGGACGGAAGCCGCGCCGCCTCCACCGCAGCAACCCGAAGGTGGAAACCAAGTCAGTCCGCGGCGCGTTGTGATGCCGCCTCCGTCGCAGTCCCAGACGCCGGGGTATCCGTCATCGACCGGCGCGGGCGATACGGCCCCCAAAGTCTCGGAACATCCCGCGCCACCCAAAGCCGAGGAAAGCGCTCCGGCGCAGGCAGCCACGCCTCCGCCCGCGGCGGAGCCTCCTCCAGCACAACCCGAACAACCCCCCGCCGCTCCGGTTCCGGCGCAAGCGCCTGCGCCTGCTGCCTCGACTCCGGCGGCCCCGGCGGTCCCGGCAGCTCCGACAAGTCCGACAGGTCTGACGAGTCCGACAGGTCAGACAGCTCCGACTCCGGCGCCTGCGCCTGCGACGCCACCCGCCGTGCCCGCCGCGGACGGCAAGAGCCCTTATGCTATCCAGGTTGCAAGTCTGACAGGTCCAGCGCGCAAGGAACGCGCACTGGAGTTTCAACGGCGTCTCGAGTCCAACGCGGGCATCAAGGCCGAACTCGTGACGACGGAAGACGGCAAGACCATCCGGGTGCTGGTCGGCGGGTATCCGGACCGCGAGTCCGCCACCAAGGCATGCGAGGATTTGAAAAAACGCCAGGGGTTCAAGGACTGTTTCGTTAAGCGCAGATAGCAACCTAGGGGTAACGGTTATGACACGAGTGGCGGTAGTCGGACCTGGCGCGATGGGGTGCCTGTTCGCGGCCCGGCTTGCAAAAAGCGGCGTTCAAACCGTGCTGGTCGATTACCGGCCGGAACGTGCCGCGCGGCTCCAGAAGACGGGCATCACCGTCGAGACCGATTCGGGGAGCTATACCGCCAAACCCCAGGTCGTCTCCGTGCCGCCGGATAACCAAAACCTGACCATCGTGCTCGTCAAAGCGTATTCGCTGAAGAATCTCCAGTTTCGCGGCGAAGGTCCGATCGTCACGCTGCAAAACGGGCTCGGCAATATCGAAACCTTATGCTCGATGATCGGCAGCGCGCGTGTGCTGGCCGGTACGACCTGCGAAGCCGCGACGCTCGTGGGCGAGGGCCATGTGAAGCACACGGGGTCCGGCGTTACGACCGTCGGATCGTGGACGTCGTGTCCCACGAAGGCTGCGGTCGAGATCCTGGAGAAGGCGGGACTCGAGGTCGAAGTGACGGAGGCTCCTGGGCAGAAGCTCTGGGAGAAGGTCACCATCAACGCGGCGATCAATCCGCTGACGGCGCTTCTCAACGTGCCGAACGGCCGGCTGCTCGAATTGCGCGAAGCGCGGCAGTTGATGCGCGACCTCGTCGTCGAGACCGCGAAGGTCGCCGCCACGGAAGGCTACAAGTTCGGGTTCAGCCTCGTCGAGCGGACGGAAGACGTCTGCCGCCAGACCGCGTCCAATCTCTCATCGATGCTCCAGGACGTGCGCGCGGGCAAGCGCACGGAGATCGACGCCATCTCGGGCGAAATCCTGCGCCGCGCGCAAATCGCGTCGCTGCCGACGCCGCGCACGCGCGTGGTATGGCAGCTTGTCAAAGGCTTGGAACAGCGTTGAGCCGGATTCCGGGCGTCCAATACACGAGTCCTTACGCGTTCAGCCCCTCGCAGCGGCTTGCGCTTGCCGCGCTCCCTCCCGTCGTCGCGTTGGCGTTGCGCGGACTCGCTGCCACGTGCCGCAAAGACTGGCGCGACAGGCAGTGCCTTGACGAAACCCTCTCGAAACATGGCCGCGCCATCATCGCCTTCTGGCACGAATCGATGGGACTGGCGGCATGCCGCTTCCCCAACACGGGCTGGCACACGCTGACCAGCTACAGTTACGACGGCGAGTTTGCCGCGCGGGTCGTGCGCTGGTTCGGACTCGAAGCGGCGCGCGGATCCTCGAGCAAGGGCGGCTCCGAAGCCTTGGCGAGCCTGGCTGTGGCCATCGAGAAGGTCTCCGTTGTTGGCTTCACGCTCGACGGACCACGCGGACCGCGCCGCGTCGCGAAACCCGGCATCGCAATTCTCGCCGCGCGCACACGCGCCCCCATCGTGCCCTACGCCTACACGGTAACGCCTGCATGGCGGTTGCGCTCATGGGATCGCTTCCCGGTTCCGAAGCCTTTCGGACGGATCGTTCAAGCGTGCGGCCCCGCGATCCCGCCTCCCGCGGACGAAAGCCCCGAGGCTATCGAAGCAACGCGCCTCGAGGTCGAGACCTCGCTAAACGCGGTGCACGCGCGTATCGAGGCATCGTTTCCCGCATAATGATCGCGATCAGGACAAACCGCGCACGTAGTCGATCGCGAAGTCACCCGCAGCCGCGCCGTTGATGGGATCGATGCGAATCGCGGTAACCTTCTGTTCGGTCCATTGCGGATCCTTCGCGAGATCGATCCGGTAAGTATGAAACGCGCCATCCGCGACGATGTCGAACTTGCGGACGCGGTCCTCGGAGAATCCCGGCGCGTCGGCCGTGCCCCAATAGAATTGCGCATCGTGCCCGGCGCTGGCGCGCAACCGAATCTCGATCGCGCTGTATCGTCCCGGTGCGACCGTTAGCATGCCGCGAATCAGGAATGGATCGCCGCCGGTGAATGTGCCCACAAGCGCGCCATCGCTTGCGGCCATGTCTACGATGTCGTGCGCGGCCTGCCAGCCTTCGACCGAGTCGTTGAACTCGAAGGCGATATCCGACGTGGGTTCGGGCAAGCGATCCACCGCGCGGTACCCCGCGCCTTCGACGCGCACGGAAACCCTCGGCGATACACCTGTCCTGATAACCGCGAATCCCAGGGCGGGGTCGTAGGACCAGCCGGATTCCTTGCCGCTGTTTACGCTCGGACGCTCGGGAAGCGGCGCGCCGTTCACCATGATCGAAGCGGGTTTCGCGATGTTCGCCACGAGCACGGGGTTTTCCTCGCCATCCGGAAACGCGGCCGTGAATTCGAGCGTGCCGCCGTTGCGTGCGGCGTCGGAAATCGTTCCAATAGTCGTGATATGGATCCGCGCATCGGCATCGCGCAACACCGTCGTTTGCGGCGCTTCGTCGCGGCCGAGGAGCTTGGTAACGCTCGACAGGATCTGGCGTGGCGCGAAGACCCACGCGGACTTGTCGCCTTCGATCGCGCTGATGGAATCGGGCCAGAGCGCCACGTCTTCGCCATCCGCCGCCTGCTGGTACATCGCGCTGCGAACCATGGTCTCCGCGATCTGCCGCCATGGGTAGCTTGTGTCGAGCGGCGCGAGGTCGAGGTACGCGTTTGCCAGGCAGAGCCCGTTCCATTGCACAATGCGTCCGAACCACGAGTACTGGCGCAGGCTCGCGCCGTACACCGGAATGCTGCCGCCGAGCACGTACGGCTTCCCGGGGTCGTCCCAGAAGTAGATGAACGGCAAGCCGCGCCGCGCCCATGTGACCGCATCGTTCAACCAACGCGCGTCGCCGCTAAAACGATAGGCCGCAAGATACACGTCAACCGCGTAGGCCGCGGCTAGCACGTCGGGCGCGTGGAAGGGCACTTCCCATACTTGAGACGCGCGCGGGACGCGTTCCGTTTCCATGTATTCGAGCACGTTCGTGACGGCGCGATACGCGGCCTCGTCGCCCGCGATGAGCGCATACCGCATGACGGTGCGCATCTTATCCGCGCAGGTGCCGACGGCAACGGCGTTGTTCTCTCCGAGGATGTGGTAGTCAAAGCCCTTGAACACGCCCATGTCCTTGCGGTCCGCGTCGAAACGCCAGAGGCCGTCGCCGGATCGCGCCGCGAGCAGCGATGCGACGATGCCACAGCCCGAGACGCCGTAGTCCGCGTTGCCCCCCGAACGGGCGACGTCAATGCGCGGCTCGAAACCCATAAGCGCGGCCATCTCGGCGGCCTTTGCGCGGCAGGCGTCGCGCGTCTCCGGCGTAGCGCTGAGCATCGAGCCAAGAAGCAGATCGGCGACATAGGGCGGCTGCCGCAGCTTCTGCGACAACAACGGGTGGCCGTGTTTAGTTGTCCACCACGATTGCGTCGGCGCGTCCCACAGCGACTCGAAATACGCGCGCATCGAAAACGCGATTTCGTTTTCATACGAGCCGCGCGGCAGCGGCGCGGGTTGCGGGAACCCATAGACCTTGAACCATTCGTCCATCGGCGCGAGCGCGTCCGCCGCGTTGCTGTCGGCGTAGAGCAGGCACTCGATCCGCAACGGCGCGCCGGCGCGCAACGGATAGGGCCGCTCGGCGAGCCGCGTGTTCGGATCGAGGAACTCCGGCACGTTCGGGACCTCGAGTCCCATGAGATGCGCGCGCTGGCCGTTGAACCGATCGGGCGATGCGAACACGAGCGCGGGGCGGTCGTGGGTCCCGTCCCACGTCTGGCGTTGATTCCAAAGGAGGCCCGTCGTTCCTTGCGCGCCGTGGATGCCTACCGCCGGAATCGTCACCATGTTCGGATGCGGGACATAGCGGACCTGGTGGGGATGCCCCTTCTCGATATCGAGTGTGTTGGACGAAACCTCGTCGCCGACCAGCCACTCAAGGCCGGGCACGCTCGCTTCGTCGCGGTCGAGCGTGTAGAGCATCGGTCCGTTGAAACGAAGCAGGCTGCGGTCGCGCGAACATCTGAGTTCGTAGACGGCCTTGATTGTGCGCGGCGTCGGTCCGATCGTGAACCGCATCGTCGCGTCCCATTGCACGCCATCGGCGTCGTGTTCAGACCACTGGAACGCGATGCCCGGCTTGCCTTCGTCTTCGACCCGCGACGCCGACTGAGGAAACAGCGTTGTCGTGCGGTGCTGCTCCTGATCGTCTACGCTGCTGAGGACGCTGAGGGAAGGCATCCATGCAAGACGACGCCAGCCGTCGGCGGATTTCACCTGGAGTTCGCCCGGGCCGAAACCGAACGTGTTGCGTTTGAATGCGAGCCGCGCGTGTTCGTTCTGAACGATTGCGTACGCTTCCTTGGCTTCGGCTAGCGGACCTTCGGCGGGAACAGGCAGCGCTTCGGACGAACCTATCACGACGCGGGTCTCATCTTTCGGGGCGGCATCGAGGTTGTCCGCCGCAACCGTCACGCCCGCAAGAAGGCTGGGGGATTCCTTCGTAGGCCGTAGCGTTGTGCGCAAGATTGCCGAGGCGCCTGGCGGCAGGTTCGCGCCTATGACCCTCGCTTCGTTTCCGGGATACGTAAATAGCGCGGAAGGCGCGGCGAGGATCGCGCTTCCGTCGTTCTTAACAACGCATTCGAGTGTGACGTCTTCGCCGAGCGCGTATACAGGCGAGACGGGCCCGAAATCTACGAGGGTCAGGTCCGGCGCATAGGCCAGCGTCGCGCTGGCTTCATCGCCCGAACCGCTGGCCCGAACGGTCAGTGTGTCGGCTTGGATGCGAGGCCCGGCGACGGCCCACTCGATCGGCGTCTCCGCATCGGGCGCGAGCGCGTCGATCCGGCGCTCGGAAGGCGTCACGCCGAGCGAAGGCGATCCCAAGACACGCACGTCGATACCGGTTGCTGCGGCGTCGCCCTTGTTGCAGATCCGCGCGCGCAACGTCGCTTCTTCGCCGGGCTTCGTTGCGGATTCTTCAAGGCGAATGCCTTCGATCGAAAGCACAGCGCCGACCGAATCCACGTACGCGATGTCGTCCACCAGCATCTCCCCCGCGCCGCCGGTGATGCGCACGGCGAAGTGCACCCATTTCACATCGCTGAAGTTCGTGTAGTCATACTTCAGCCGCCCCCGGTGCCACGCGCCATCGCCGATATGCCCCTTGGGTACGACGTATTCCGTACGAGTCGCCGCCGTGTTCTCCCAAGCCGTCGCGTCCATCGGGATGACCGCGAAACGTACATTATCGTTCGATCCAGCGGCGGCCTTGTACCAGAATTCCATGCCGCCTTTGACGCGATCGATCATCGCGCCCTGCTCGCCGCTTTTGGGAACCCAGTGCCGGTTCAAGCCCGTCTCGGGCACGGGATCGTTCGCGGCGCGTACGAGACGCAACGCGCGCTGTCCCGAATGCACGTCGCCTTCGACGATGCTCCCCTGGTTCAGGATGTCCCAATCGACAGGCGCGCCGTTCGCGGCAATGTCCTCGAAGGACCCATTGCTACAGGGATTCGCGGCCAGGAAGAACAACACCAGACATGCGGCGGAAGACATCGGAAGACCTCCTTGAGTTCCTTCCGGGGTATCGTATCGCGAACCGCGCCGTGCCGCAACGCACTTACGTAGCCGGATCTTTCGGAGGCGGGCAGATCGCGTACTTGTCGAAGAACGCCTTCAGGCCTTCGATATACGTAGTCGCCGAAGCGAACTTGCCGCCATGGTGCGATCCCTTGATCTCGACGAACATCTTCGGCGCGGTGACACGCTCGAACAGACGCTGGCTGTGGCTGAACGGGACCACCGTGTCGTCATTGCTATGGAAAATGAGCACCGGACAACGATACTGGCCGACTTTGTCGATATTGCGGAACTGGATGTGGCACAGCAAGCGCGCGGGGATATACGGATAGGTGTCGCAGATCGTGTCGGGGACGGTGGTGAACGTGCTCTCCAGGATGACCGCGGCCGGGTCGACATGCGCGGCGAGGTCCGCCGTCACGCCGCCGCCCATCGAACTCCCCGCAAGGACGATCCGGTCAGGCGCGATCTTGCGGGCCGTGACCAAGTGGTTCCACATGGCGCGCGCATCCGCGCAACACCGCGCCTCGGAGGGTTCGCCCGTACTTTGGCCGTACCCGCCATAATCGTACAGGAGCACCGAGAACCCGAGGTCGCGGAAGAACCCGGCATCGTCGAGATAACCGCTGATATTGCGCCCGCTGCCATGCGCGAACAGGACCGCGCCGCGGGCATTCTCGACGGGCATCCACCACGCGAAGGTCTTGCCGCCGGACCCGTCGGCCCATACCTCTTCGAAAGGCCATTGCCGCGAGGCGGGAGTCTCCGTCATTGCGCTGGTGCGGCGTCCGAACATCAGCCGGTCCTGCATGGCCCACACGCCCACGAGCAGCGCGACATACGCCGCGCCCGCAAGCACGATCGCGCCAATCCCCACCCACTTCGCGATCTTGAGCATCGAAACACGCCTCCTTGTACAGCGTACCGGTCTATACTTCCCAGCCCGGCCGCCGCGCGTACGACAAGAGACGGTTCGCCTGCGCGTCGTTCGGGAAACGCTCGCTCATGGGGTCCCAGGCCATCTGGCGTTTGAGCTGCGACGCGATGCCCGCAAGGAGCACCAGGCTCATCGAGCGATGCGCGGTCTCGGCGTGGCAGGTCGTGCGTTTACGCGTGCGGATGCATTCGAGGAAATTGCCCGAGTGGCTCTTGCTCGGATACGCCCGCTCATCCGAAGGCTTGAGTTGCGCGCCGAGGATGCTGGGCGGATTCGACACGATGTTCTCGCGGTCCACGGCGACGTAGCCTTCCGTGCCCACGTAGCACGCGCCGCCCACACCGCCGACGCCCTCGCTCGGATGCCGGCAGCAATGGATAGTCACGCCGTTCTCGTAGCGCATCATCGGATGGTCGTCTTGATAGCCCACTTCAACCGGTCCTGGATAGTCCTTTTCAAAGACCCATTGCACGACGTCGTAGTGGTGCGGCCCCCAGTTGGGATCGCCGAACGCAAACAGGCCGCAATTCGCATTGCCGCCGGTAAACGGCCGCCAAGGACCTGGGCCGACGTAGGTATCCCAATCGAAGTCTTCGGGCACGGGAACGCCGGCGCCGTTCACGTCCTGCATGTTGGCCGAGAACCCGCCGCCGGGATTGTAGGTGTAGACCTCCTTCAACTGGCCGACGTAGCCGTTGCGCACGAGTTCGTATGCGCGGCGGAATTTGCCATCGTACTCGGACCGTTGCTGCGTGCCCGCTTGATAAACGCGGCCATAGCGCTTCGCCGTGTCCGCGAGCAGCCGGCCTTCTTCGATGGTTATCGCGATGGGCTTCTCGCTGTACACGTCCTTGCCGGCCTTCATCGTCATGATCGCCATCGGCGCGTGCCAGTGGAACGGCAACGCCATCAGCACCGCGTCCACGTCGGACCGCGCGATAAGGTCGCGAAAATCGCGATACGCCTCGCACCCGTTGTACGAACTCGATCCCGTCAATTGAGCATAGTGCTGGTTGATGCGCGCCTTCGCCTCTTCGCGCTTCTTGCGCCACAAGTCGCACACGCCCATGACCTGAACCTCGCTACGCCCGAGATAGCCGCCCGTAACGTAGGTCCACGACCCGCCGAACAAATGGCCGGAGCCTTGTCCGCCGAGTCCGACGAATCCCATGTTAATGCGTTCGCTCGGGGCGATAGTGCCCGCCCTGCCGAGCACGCGCGATGGCAGCACCATCGGAGCGACAGCGCCTGCCAGCGCCCCGGCCAAGAAACCGCGTCGAGATAGCGTGTTCTTCTTCATGACTATTTGCTCCTCCGTTGCAGGAAGATGTGGACGCCTTTCTTGTTCGAGGCCACCACGTCTTGCAGCCCGTCGCCATCGAGATCGCACACTTCGAATTGCGTGCCCACGCCCGAATCGCTGTCGATTTCATGTTTCCGGTACTCGGGTTTGCCCGGCTCGGGCCGCTGGAGTTCGAACCAGCAGAGCACGGCCGGTTCGTGAGCGCCCGGATCGTGGCCGCAATGCGCGTAGTACCGCTTCCCGGTAACCAAGTCCGGCAGGCCGTCGTTATTGATGTCGGCGAGAATCAGCGCATGCGTCTGCGAGATGCTCTTGTCAATCTCGTGTTGTTTGAAAACGGTCTCGTTGTTTTCCTGGCATTGCTCGAACCACCAGATGCCGTAGTCGTGAGCGGAACTGGTAATCACGTCGCTATCGCCGTCGCCGTCGACATCATACACGAGCATCTGCGCGCACGCCGGTCCCAGCGCAACGCGATGGAATCCCCAGTCGGGCCGCGTCCGGTCCACAGGGCCCTCGCACCAGCCGTCCGTGTACAGCACGTCCATGCGTCCGTCGCGGTTCATGTCGCCCATGCCAAGGCCATGCCCGAGGTCAGTCATGTGCGAGAAGGACGACGCAGGCCATGGGGCCGTCTTGTCCTGCCCCGGACGGAACCATGCGATGCGTTTGTTGTACCCGAATATGAGGACGGGTTTGCCGTCGCCGAGCAGATCGCCGAACACGAACGTTTCGCCGTTCGCCTGTGAAGCGAGCAGGTATTCCTTCCAAAGACCGCCGGCTTCGCCCGGATTGTGGTACCAGTACACCGGCGCGCCGGGGCCACCGAACTCGATCGAGTCGACCCAGCCGTCCTCGTCTACGTCCATCGCAAAGTTGAGGAAACAGTGGCTGTAACCGGTGTTGGGATCGTAGGCCTGGGGCGCGCGGATTTCGTGGGGCTTCCAGTCCGGGGCGGAGTACCACAGGTCGCCGGCAATGATGTCGCTCGCGCCATCGCGGTCGACATCTGCCACGGCCACGCCTTCGGACCGAAACGCTTTATCGATCACGACGTGCTCGAAGTGCACTTGGTCCGCCGGCACAGGCGTCGCCGCCAGCACGCGCATCACGTCCGTCAGGGGCTGCAACGCTTCCTTCGGAATGCCCGCTTCCTGCGCGCGCGCAAGGACGGCCGGCGCGGTTGCGCCTACTTCCGCCGCATGCTCCGCAAGCAGCGCCTTCGCGATCTGACCCCACGCCATGACCGCTTCCGCCACCACGTCATTCGACGGCAGGCAGCCTTCCACGGTCTTCATCGCGGTCAGCGTCGGACAACTGGCCAAGGCGCCGAGGAACAGTTTCTTTTCTTCGGGACGTTCCGCAAGCGCCAGCGACCGCGTCAACGCATCTTCGCGAACCTTCACGTCGAGGTCCTTGCTCGAGGATGCGAGCCGGGCGATGCCTCTGAAGACGAGGACGCGCTGCGTCAGGTCGGAGGTCTTGTCCAGCAGCGTAAGCATTGGCGCAAGCGCATCCGGATTCTCGGAATCGGCCAGCGCGCGGATCGCTGCGTCCTTGACTTCGGGAGACGCGTCGTCGGTGGCGGCAGCGAGCGCCTGGAGCAGCTCGGCGTTGCGCAGGCTTCCGCACACGCTCAACATCGCGCAACGCGACGGCACGCTGCCTTTATTCAGTGTGTCGAGCACCGCGCTACAGAATTCCGGTGGCGCGCCAAGCCGCCCGCCCAGCGTGACGAGCGCGCGCTTGATGGCCGTAGTGGCCTTCTCATTGTCCGCGCGTTCCAGGGCCTTGCACAGCAGTTCCGCGTCCGAGCCCACGCCCGTTTCGGCCAGTGCTTCTGCCGCCGCCGTACGGAGGCCGCCGTCGGCGCTGTCAAGCAACTTCCTCAGGGCCGGGCACACGCTTTCGTCGCGCCGCTGCCCCATCCCCTTGGCAATCACAGTCGCTTCGGCGGTGTCCGCGCTCTCCAATTGCGCCAGCAGGGCCTTGGACACATCGGGCGTATGGATTTGAAGCAGGGCCTCCATCGCCGCGCTCCGGTCCGGTTCGTCGCGATGCGCGGCCGCTTTGATCAGTACCGGCGCCGTTCCGCCGTCGCCGATCTGTGCAAGCCCCCGGATCGCGGCGCTGGCGATTGCCGGGTCCGCGTCCTCGACCAACGAGGCGAGCGCCGGCGCGGCAGCCGTGTCGCCGCGTTGCGCCAAGGCCTCGACGAGGCCGGGAAGCACGTCCTTCGGCACACTCCCCACGAGGGCCGCGCACGTCTGTGTGATCGCGGCGCCTTCGGTGTCGCGCACGGCGGGCAGCGCCGCGTCCCACAGCGCGCGGTTCGATCCCTGCAAGGCCGACGCGATTAGGTCCCCGGCTTTGTCGCCCGAGGTCCGGATCATGCCTTTATACGCCGCCGCGCCCACGTAATCGCGGCCCCATTGATTGAAGACGTCAGTGTACAACGCGTTCGCCGCTGCATCGTCCTTGCCGCAGAGCGCCTCGGCGCAACGGAGTAACGAGTTTAGGACGGCCATACGGAACCGGCCCGAACCGTCTTGCGCCGCGGTCTTGAGCGCGTCAACGGCGTCCGGCCCGCCAAGCCTTCCCAGCGCCAGAGCCGCCGCCATCGCCGTCGCGGGATCCTTGTCGCGCAACGACGGAGCAATTAGGGCTACATCCGCGGGATCGCGCATCGTGCCCAATGATTCGATAAGGCCCGCTTTGATCGCGCCGGTGGCAGTACCGAGCGCGTCGCGAATCGCGGTATGCGCCTCGGGATACTCCATCCCCGTGAGCGCCAGCCGTGCCGCATGCGACAGCTTCTCGTCTCCTAGATAGGCCGCCAGCGCGGGAACGCTCTTGAGCGACCCCACGCGGCGCAGTTCTTCGCACGCTTTCTCTTTGCCGGCCACGCCGCTTGGCTGGCTGAGTATGGCAAGCAGGAACGCCTCCTCGTCCATGCCGTTCACCCAGACGGGCACGTTTCCAATCTTGTCTTCGCACGTATCCGTCAGCGTGATCGCAATCAAGTTGATCGTGACCACCGTATCCGAGTTGACAACTTCGATACCGGCGATGGGTGCATCCGGCTTCGGATTGCGCGCCGAGAAGCGCCAGAAACCGACGGGCTGCTCGCCGTCCTCGCGCTTGAGCGCGTCGAGGTGCGCCTGGCCCGCGAAGACCAACGGCCCGGGCTTCCACCAATCGTTGATGTTCATGCCGCCGCGCAGCGCCAGTTCCTCCCGCGAGCCGTCCTCGTAGATCAGCGTGTACGAGCCGATGCGGTCCCCCGCGTTCTCCGTGAAATGCAGGAAGTGCAGCCCCGCGCACCGTGTCGGCGGGAAATCGATCCGGCGCTTCTCCCCCGCGTGCACCGCGGTCCGCGCATCCGCAATGGCAAACGGCACGCCGTCGACCTCCAGCGCCCCCGGCTGGAGCTTCGCGAACATGCCGCACAACCCCGGCTCAGAGACGCTGCTCAAGTCCACCTTGAGCGGTTCGGCAGCCGCCGTCCACGATAACGCCAGCGCCACAATGCCCCACGCAACGCACACTCTCGACACACGCATAGCTGCTTTCACCTCCTGAAACTGCGCGCAAAGCGCGACGCGGCTTCGGCTGCGCTCTCTACGTTCCCAAGATGGGACCATCATCTTAGCCATCGTACTCGGGTCGATCAATCCTTTCTGCAGGGAGATCCCTGGAAAGGTTGCATTACGCCGCGCGTCCATAGAACATAAGCGGGCGAGCAGAAGCGAGTGCCTCATGACAAAGCCTACCTCCGGAACCGTAGCCGCCGCGCCACGTGTTGGCAAGCGCGAGTCTTCTGCACGCTTGGATTGGACCGGCGCGGCCATCATCGTGGGCCTTGCGGCGCTTGTTATCGCCACGTTCTGGCCCGTAGCGACGTTCGAGTTCGTCAACTACGACGATCATCTCTACCTCACCGATCACCCGCGCGTGCAACAGGGTTTGACTCCCGCGAATATCGCCTGGGCGTTCACGCAGTCGGTTGGGTACTGGGATCCCATCGACCTGATAAGCCATATGCTGGATTGCCAGGTATTTGGCATGAACGCGGGCGGACATCACGCCGCGAATCTTCTTTATCACACCGTGAACGTACTCCTGTTGTTTGGGCTCTTGCGCAAGATTACGGGGCAACGATGGCCGAGCGCGCTGGTAGCGGCCTTGTTCGCGATTCATCCACAGAACGTCGAGCCGGTGGCATGGATCAGCGGACGCAGGGATGTCCTAAGCACGCTATTCGGTCTGCTCGCGCTTGGCGCATACGCGCGATACGTCGCACGTTCATCGCGCGTGCGATATGCAGTCATGCTGGCCCTGCTGGCGTTGTCGCTCATGGTCAAGCCGGCCTTCATGCCCTTTGCCGCCGTGTTGTTCTTTCTCGATTACTGGCCGCTCCGCCGGATGGACGGGTATTCGTTGCGATTCGAGGAGGGGCGGAAACGATGGATCGGACTCGTCGTCGAGAAGCTGCCCGTATTCGCGCTCGTGCTTGCCGTCGCCGCGGTAGACTTCGTCACGCAGGGCAGGACCGGAGCGCTGGCCTCCTCCGCGGCGCATCCGTTCGTGAGCCGTCTGGGTAACGCCGCGTATTCTTACGTGAGCTATATCGGAAAGATCGTGTGGCCCACAGGCCTCGCGGCATGCTATCCGTATCCTTCCGTTTCTAATGAAATGATGGCGGGAGCCATCGCGTTGCTTGCGGGCGTCACGGTTGCGGCAGTCGTGTGCCGCAGGCGATACCCTTATCTCTTCGTGGGCTGGTTCTGGTACGCGCTCGTGCTCACGCCGGTGTGCGGCGTGTTGGTGCAGGTCGGCAACGCGCCCCGGGCCAACCGCTACGCCTATGTTTCCACGATCGGATTGTTTATCGCGGTATCGTGGGGCTTGGCGTCGTTTGCGCGAAACGCCCGTACAGCGCGCGTTGCCGCCGTCGTAGCCGTGGCGTGTGTTGCCGTTTTCGCGACGGCGGCGTCGCGCCAAGCGTATGTGTGGCACGACAGCGCCACCTTGTTCAAACACGCCATCAAGGCCGTGCCCGACAACTACATGGCTCACGCGTTCATGGGAACGACGCTCGCCGAACAAGGACGTGACGAAGAGGCTATCGCTGAGTATAGGGAAGCGCTACGTATCGCGCCGCACTATCTCGACGCGCGCTGCAATCTCGCCAATCTTCTGCATCAAAACGGGCGGGACGCCGAAGCGCTGACGCATTATGAGGAAGCCCTGCGCGGAAATCCGCACGATCCGCTGTACCTGTACAACACCGGCCTGTGCCTAATTAACCTTGGAAGGGTCGAAGAGGCCATTGCACGCATTCGCGAAGCGCTCGCCGCAAAACCCGATATCCCTCTCGCCCACAACAGCCTTGGCTACGCGCTGGCCTGCAAGGGCCAATTCGACGCGGCCATCGCCGAGTATCGTCTAGCGTTGGAAGCGGAACCGAAGTCCGCGCTCGCGCTCTGCAATATGGGCAATGCGCTCGCCGCGTTGAAACGTTTTCCGGAGGCCTGCGAATACTATGCAGAGGCGCTCAAGGCAAGTCCTGGCAATGCCTCAATCCAGAGCGCTCTGGACGCGTCACGCAAAGCGATGCAGGCCCACTAGCATGGATTGTTCACACTATGCCGTGAGGCGAAGGCGCTAACAGTTGATCAGAGAAACGCTTCCGTCTAGGAACTTGGCGCGAACTCAACAACAGTCTGTATCGTGTCATTGCGAGGAGGGCTTCGGCCCGACGAAGCAATCCCCTGATCTTTCGCGCACAACGGGCCGGGAGATTGCTTCGTCGGGCTGAAGCCCTCCTAGCAATGACACAGTGGGAGTGTGAACAATGCCGGCTAGCGAACAAACCCGTGAACGTCCTATTGCGGCTGCGCCGGTGCGGGCGGCGACACGGGATCGGTCAGCGATACGGTGGCATTGACGTTCACGTCGAGGTTGAGGGGATTGCCCTGCGGTTTGGCTTGCTGCTTGGGCTGGCCTCCTTGAAACTCCGGAAGGTCGCCAAGCAGGCCTTTCAGTCCCGCGCCGAGGCCCTCTAACGGCTTGCCGATATCGAGATGCATGCCGAGATCCATCTCGCTATGCACGAGCTGGCCGTTGTCCGTATCGAAGTACACCTTGTTCTTGCCCTTGAGGTCGAGCTTCGGCATGGCGAATCCCACGACCGCGCCCAACGCGTTCGCGGACGAGGGCAAGAGCGAGGACCCGGGATCGGTGCTGACCTCCTGATCGATCACCGCGCACAATCTGCGCCCGATGGTTTTGTACCCGGTGAACGTGTTGACGATCCGTGTGCGGATGGAACTCCCGAATCCGGGGATCGGCATGTCCGCGGCGGATTCCCATTGGGTCCCCGGCGTCATGTGCGGCGCGGGAAACTCGATGCTCGTCAACAACGGCATCGGGTCGATCATCGAATCCATGCCGGGCGCGCCGCTCATGCGCAACACGGCGCCGTTCGGCGCGACGCGCATCTTCGTCGGCGTCATCAGCGCGTTGAGCACCGGCAAGTCCATCGCGGTTTCGCGCGGAGATCCCGAGGCATTCGGTCCCTGCGCGCCGATGACCATACGGGATCCCGTAGGGCCTTGTTCCATGCGTAGCGTGCTGCCCATGAAATCGCCGTTCATGCGCATCCCGCCGTAGGTCATCTGCAGATCCGCGTTACCGGACGCGTCCACGGCTTGCGTTTCGAGATCGAAGCCGCTGTCCAGGTTCAGCGCGATCGGATCGGGCATCACGCCTTCCAGCCCCTGGCCTTTCATCTGCGCGGATAGCGTGTAGTGGAGTTTCTCGCCCGGCGTGAACTTGAAGGCGAAGGCCCCTTGTGAGGCGCCGCGCGAAGCGACAGGCGGCGCCGAACCGGACAGCCCTTCCGAGACGCCCTGTTGTTTGAGCACCTGCGCGACGATGCTGTTCAGCGCATTCTGCGTTTCCCCGCCCGGCTTGCCCTCGGCGCCGCTCTGCATGGCGTCCGCGATCATTTTGTTGAAATCGCCTCGCGGGACAATCTGGAAGTTCTGCGCGAACCAGAAGCCGAACGCTATCCCCGCGACGAATAACATGCAGCCGCCAATCGCCGCAACGACCAGCGCCGCGTATTTCAGATTCAGATGGCCTTCCTTCATATCGACTATTATACCATCCGGGCAGCACCTTCGGTTGCCCGCGCGTTGAATTCTCGGCGGATGTCGAGCATGTATTCGTAGTGTTCGAGCGGCATGCCCGGAAAGACGGTGTTCGATGTGCTGTAGATATACCCCCCGCCCGGCGATGCGTGTTCGAGGCAGTACAAAGCCGAACCACGGATCGCTTCTTTGGGTCCGTCCTGGAGCAAGTTGCACTGTACGTTGCCCATCAACGCCAGCCGTCCGTAGGTCAGGCGTTTCACTTCGGCAATGTCGACGCCCGCCATGGGATCGATGGACTGGAGGCAATCGGCGCCGAGTCCGGCAAGCTGATCGAGGATCGGCATGATCTGGCCGTCGGTATGAATGAACGCGAGCGCGCCGCGATCCTTGGCGCGCCGCACCATCCGCGCCCAATACGGGGCCACGAATTCCGCGAACTGTTCGGGCGCGAGGAACGGCCCCGCGTTGAACGCCACGTCGTGCGGCATGAACACGAAATCCGCCCCCGCATCCACGAGGCGGTCAATCGCGTCGAGCGCGGCCCGGCATTTCGACTCGGCGGCGGCATGGAGTTCTTCAGGCGCGGTGTACAACTGCGTGGCAAACTCGGTCCAGTCTTTGATCGCCTCGATGGCCCAGACGCCGCCGCCCACCATCCCGCCGATTGCGATCCGATTGCCGAACGTCTTCTTTGCGGCGGCCACGCCGTCGGGATCGCTCCAAGGCCAGTAGACGGCGAGCGCGTCCCAATCGAAGCGTTCGACAATTCGTTCATAGATCTCCATGCAGGCGGCGATCATCCGTTCTTTCTCGGCCGCCGAACATCCGGCCCAGCTCCTTCGGTCGGGAAATAAGAGTCCGAACGCTTCGTGTTCGAGTTCGAACATGCTCTCGAAATGCGGTATGCGGTCGGGTTCTTCAAAACGAAGCGTCTTGAAGATGCGGTCCCTACCCGTCATCGGTCCGGGCCTTTGGGATACGCCGCGATCAGCGCATCCGCCCAAAGATCAGCCATACGGTCCATCCCGGCCACGTTGGGATGCACGGGGTCCTCGCCGTACCAGCGCGCCCGGTCCTTTGCATAGGCCGCGAAGAGTTCGGCGCCTCGGCCAAGGCCTCGCTTCGCAATGAGCCGGTCGATTTCGGTACTGTAGATTTCCAAGATCTCCTTCGCGCCCTCGAAGTAATCGAAGCACGGCTTCGCCAAGAGGATACGCGCTGGCTCCGCGCCATACTCGGAGATCAACAGGCTTGCGATCGCGTCAAGGTTGGCCGCAAACGCCTCCTTTTCCACATGCGCGCGCTCGTCGTTCACGCCGAGATGGATCAACCATAGGTCCGGCTTCAACCGTTGCATGCGTTTTCGCCACGAGGCATCCGTGCGCATCATGTCCAGATAGCCGCCCGACGTAATTCCGCCCCAGCCTTCGTTGGCAATAAAGACCGGACGCCCCCACGTCTCGCTTAGCCGGTCGTTGAGCTGCGTCATCCAGCTCTCGAAATAGTTCACGTCGGGCAAGTGCGCATGGGTCGTCGGCGCGAATTGCGGGAAGTTGCGTCCGTTGCGCGAAACGGATTCCGGCGGAAACATCTCCGCGCGCACGTTCAGCTCTTTCTGGTGAAAGCCTCGGCCGTAGTAGCCCTCGGTGATGCTGTCGCCGATGGCCGCGATGATCGTACCGATAGCGATACGCTCGAACGAGGTCCGGCAGACCTCACCGCCGTTCGCATCAAGGCCCCGTACCACAAGACCGTACTCTCCCCAACTGAGACCGGAAAACGTTGCGGCGAACTCCGGCGCTATGCCGCTGGCCTCGTGATCGGGCGAGCCAGGCTTCGCCAGGACCATCTTAGCGGCTGCCACGCGGCTGTCGACAACGCGGCACACGACCTTCAACTCGTGGCCCGTCTGGATGTAGGGAAGCGTGTAGCTTCCCTGCACGTCTTTGACCGTCATGAGCGCGCCGCGTTGCGCGTCGACACTTACGGAGTTCCCCCCCAACTCGATAGCGATCACGTCGGGCGGACTCGCGCTCAGTAAGCAAGCTGACATGACAAGTAAGGCATTCATACGCTCATCGTATCACACGTGACTCGTTCGTCCGCATGAATCTTCACGAAGCCTGGTTTCACTCGCGAGAATGAACGTGCAGCGTGTTGAGTACGGCACAGGTACACCAAGCAACGCCCGGTCACCTGTCATTCTGAGAGCTTGTGAAGAAATGACAAGGTCCCGCGATTTCGTTTGTCGGCTCCGTCCTTTCTGTCATCCTGAGAGCGTGTGAAGAAATACCAAGGTCTTGCGCTTTCCTTTGTCGGCTCCGCCCTTCCTGTCATCCTGAGCGCAGCGAAGGATCTCATAAGCATTAGAGGCCTATGCACATA
>CAYOCT010000039.1:0-65839 GCA_964402555.1 uncultured Nitrospiraceae bacterium
AGAGATTCTTCGCTTCGCTCAGAGCTTGTGAAGGAATTGCGAAACGCGGGCGCTTTGCCTCTTGACTGCGTATTGCCTGTCATCCTGAGCGCAGCGAAGGATCTCATAAACATCAGAGGCCTATGCACATAGCGAGATCCTTCGCTGCGCTCAGGATGACAGAAAGGGCGGAGCCAACAAACGAACGCGCGAGACCTTGACATTTCTTCACAAGCTCTCAGAATGACAGGTGGTCCGGTGATCCTTGATGTATCTGCGCCACGTGCTGCATTTTCGTTCTCGCGAGTGAAGCAGCGTTTCATGATGACTCGTGATCGTAATCGACCAAAGACCGAAGGGCTGTAGATTCAACATAATAGCCGTTTTCCCAGGGTTTGTGACCGCTGCCGACACTCGGCCGCGAGTAACTCGATCACGATCACGAGCACGAGCAAGAGCAAGAAAAGTGGGAGCTACAAACTGAGGATTACTGAGCGATTTCATCCCTGAAGCGGGTCCTCGACACGGCCGTCGCAGGCCGCGCCGTGCCAATACGTTTGGTTGGGGGTCAGCCGCCGTCGGAGGCGGGCGGTTGCTCGGACAGGGCCTCGGGCGGCGCCGGTTCGGGCGAGGGAATTGCCGTTGGGAATTTGAACATGGCGAGGAAACGCTGCCGGTACAGGCTGTTCCAGAACACGAGCAGCAGGAATGGCAAGAGCAGGACGTACATCATCAAGGCGCCGCCGCAGGCCGCGAACCCAAGGCCGAACAGGAGGAAGGGCAGCATGGAAGGACCCATGCGCGCCGCCGCAATGCCACCGAGCATCAAAACCACAGCAAGCGCAGGCACGACCATCGCTCCAAGCAGGACAAGACCGAACTTCGCCGCGGTGTATCGCTTGCGGCAGAAGAATGCGGCAATGACCACGGCGAAGAAGAGCCATGCCACTTCGGCGGCATAGAGCATCGCACTGGGCCCAAGGAACGCCAGCGCTTTGGGCGTGGTCCCGTCCAAGCCGGTCGCGAACAGCAGGCCCGCTCCACCCGCGATGGCCAGCACGACGCACGAAACGGCAAAGACGCCTCCACGGGTAAGCCGCTCGAACCGGTAGGCGACGAGCAGCAAGGCGCCGATGCCCAGCCACAGCAGTGGCACCGATTGCGGCACGGAGGGCAGGTTGATGGGTATGTCGATGCCGGAGGCGGCGGCCTGCTTGGCTGCACCGAGGAGCGCCACCGCGCCGAGTGCGACCGCGTAAGGAATGACGATCGCCCACGCGCGCCAGTTGCGGTTCGAGCGAAGCAGGAGCAGCAACGGAAGAATCGCCCACGGGAGCAATGGGATCGCGCTCCACGCGAGTTTCCACGGCACTACAAGAGGGGGGCCTTCTTTCGGTCCCAGGGAACCCAGATTGGCGGAGGCTACAAGACGCAGTTCGGTGTTGCCCATCGGAGGTACTCGCCATGAGTACGTGCAGCCACTCTTCCCTCAGCCATACTCGAACGTGCCGGACGCGATCTTCCGGTCGCCGCGATAGGCCGCAAACCTCGGAGGGTCGAACCGCGAGCCATCGCTCGAATAGGTTTCGCCGCCTGCGCCCATCAGTTTGTACGCGAGGTCGAACCGGTTGGCGAATCGTTCCGCGGTAATGGTATTCCTCAGCGGCGCCCCGCACTTCAGCGTGGCCGTGCCGTCGGCAGGCAGGTTGCCCGTGAGGCCCGTACTACTGGCCCGCCAGAGCCGACCGCCCTGGCTCAAAGCAGCCAGTATCTCGGACTTCGCGCCGGACTTGTCGCCCAACACGTACACCGCGTTGACGTAGAAGTTTCCGGCTGGCAGTGTCACGGAACCTTCGGGCGCATCGAGGATCGCGCGGCGCTCGTCCATATTCAACACGAGGAACTTGATGTGCTCGCCTTCAATGGCCAGCTTGCCCGTAGGACACGACGCTTCTTTTACGGAAATCTGAGGCAGCCCTTCATGAAACGAGAAGTCGAGCGTATGATCGTATCCGTCGAAGAAGACATTCTTAAGGGCGGGAAAGTCCGTCGCGTCGACATTCAGATCAGCCAGATCGGGATTGTCGTCTCGCACGCGCTCTAGAAGGAGAAGATCTTCGGAATCGATCTCGCCGTCCAGGTTATCGGCCAGATACAGGACCCACTTCGCGCCGTGGTGGTCGAACTCACCGCGCCACCCCGAGACGACCTCCATGGAAAGAAGAGCGTCGACCATAAATGTCAACTGCGCCCGATGGCTGACCAGGTTGTCGGCCGGACCGGAAAGCAGAACCACGTTGTCAAACGCGAGATGAGAAATGAAAGGCTCCTTCTTGCAGCTATAGACCGCTTCGGGGTCGTCTGTCAGATCAAGATTCCGATTCGCGTCCACATAGAGTTTTGCGGCGTCGAGGTCGCAGGCATAGCCCGTATACCCGCTCTTGTCTTTGGCCGTCGGGAGGACTCCTCGCAGAATCTTCGCGCCTTCGTACGTAGGCTCTTTGCGGAAGACGATCTCCTGTTCTCGGCTCGGCGTGGTCAGACTCACATGAAAGCCGCTGTCCACCGCCGCGCAATGCACGACATATTCGGACGGCTGCGCCGACTCGTCCGCGAAGGAAAGAGAACAGAAAAGGCAGGCCGCGATCGTGCCCGCAAAGATCACGTTTGTACGCATAGCATGCGTTCCCCTCATGGACATCGGTATATCACAGTTCAACGCGTGGCGCAAGAGCCGAAGACCCCGCGGACAGGCCCATGTGTCTGTGAGCAGGCGCTACGCGTCGTAACGAACTTCCATCAGCGCCAGGCCGTGCGCGGGCGCCGAGTGGCCGTGGAATGGACCGGGCGACGCCAGCAGATCCGCCAGCCGTTCCTCGGGCAAGGCGTCGCGCGCCACGTCGACCAGCGTGCCCACTATGTTGCGCACCATCTTGTACAGGAATCCGTCGCCATGGAATTCGAGCCGCCACACGTCTTGCGTGTCGCACGGGCCCGCGAAACCGCCGAGTTTCAGGTCGATCGCGTACACGGTGCGCACGGTGGATTCGACGTGGGCGCCGCTGCATTGGAACCCCGCGAAATCGTGCTGACCCACGAGACGCTGCGCGAGCGCGTGCACGCAATTGCGGTCGATAGGCCAGCCCGTGTGCCACGCGTAGCGCGCCGCAAACGGGTCCGGCTCGCGCGCATCCGAGATCGCGTACGCATACCGTTTCGACGTGGCGCTGAAACGCGCGTTAAACGACTCGGGCGCCTCGTCGACGCTCTCGATTCGGATCTCGGGTCCAAGCATGCGCGATAACGACCGGCAGAGGCGCTTCGTATCCGCATCCCCGGGCCACTCGAACGAACAGACTTGCCCCAGCGCGTGGACTCCGGCGTCGGTTCTTCCGGAGCCCATCACGCGGACCGGTTGGGATACGATTTGCGATAGCGCGCGCTCGATCTCGCCCTGCACGGTACGCGCGTTTGGCTGGATCTGCCATCCGGCGAAACCGGTCCCGTCGTAACGCACGATCGCTTTCAACGTGTGTGCCATGCGGCCATCATAGCAGGAACGAAACTGCGCGCGATACGGCGGCCGTGACTCGGGATGCGCACTTGTGAAATGATGGCGCGAGAAAGCGAGGACCTATCGATGCAGGACCGTCTCCATATCGCGCGCCTCAACCCGAAGGAAGAACGCCGGCTTCTCCGCGGGCATCTTTGGGCGTATCGCAATGAGTTCGCGCAGCTTCCCGATGTGGAAGACGGCGGGCTTGTCGAGGTTGTCGCGTCGTCGGGCCGGAGTGTCGGCGTCGGGTTCTATCAGGCACAAGGCGGCATCGCCGTGCGCTTGCTCGCGCGCAAACCGGCCGCAATCGACGGCGCGTTCTTCGCCGAACGCATCGCAGCGGCGCGGCGTTTTCGCGAAACCATTTTTCCAGACGAGACGGTATATCGCTGGGTGTTCGGCGAAAGCGACGGACTGCCGGGGCTGGTTATCGATCGCTATGGCGCCGTCGTAGCCGTCGAAACCGCGTGCGCATTCTATGGCCCGTGGCTCGATGCCGTCGCCGAGGTTCTGCTCACGACCGAAGGCGTGGACGGCATCCGCGCCGTGTGTTGTGGTGGCGTGCATCGCTATGGACAGGTTCCACCCGAGGCCGCGTGTAGGGTGGATGGTGTCGAGGTTAAGGTTCGCATCGAAAGCGGACAGAAGACCGGCCTGTTTCTCGATCAGCGCGCGAACTGGCCGATGGTCCGCCGCTATGCGTGCGGCGCGCGGGTGCTCGACGGCCACTGCTACGTGGGCCTGTGGAGCGTTCACGCGGCCCTCGCAGGCGCGAAGTATGTGGTGGGCGTCGACACGTCGGGCCAGGCCATCGAGATGGCGGCGGCTCACGCGGAAGCCGCGGGCGTGAGCGATCGGTGCCGATTCGAGCGCGCCGATATCGAGGAGGTCCTCAGCCGCGGTGACCGCTACGACTGCATCGTGCTCGACCCGCCGGCCTACGCCAAGTCGCGCGCGCACGAACGTAAAGCGCTCGCGCAATACCAAGCGCTCAACGCGGCGGCAATGCAAGCCCTCGAACCGGGCGGGATCCTCATCACGTCGTCGTGCTCGCACTTCGTGAGCGCGGAGGCCTTCCTGGAAACGCTCAAACGCGTGGCAATATCAGCGCAACGCCAGGCATGGATTCTCGACGTGCGCGGCGCGGCTCCGGACCATCCTGTCTTGATGGCGATGCCCGAGACGTCGTATCTAAAGTGCGTCGTTATGCGCTTGCTCTGACGCCGCTTGGGTCTCCACAATAGGCGCGTCTTCGTGATCGTGATCGTGATCGTAATCGTAATCGCCCCATCGAAGTAATCTCTTTTGGATATTGCCCGTATGAGTCTCGTCAGAGAAGGAACGGGCTGAACGGGAAAATCACTCTCGATTACGACTACGATCACGACCACGATCACGAAATGGTTGCGTCGGTTTCCATTTCCTCCATCGCGACCTCGCGTCGCTCGTCCGCGGAACGCCGGAGGGCCAGCGCGAAACGCAGTATCTCGCGCGCTTGATCGCCGCGCAAGAGCGGATCCTCGACACCGCGGATTGCCCCGATGAAATTCTCCGTGGCATAACGGAATCCCGCGCCCCAATCGGACTCGATGTCGTGATGGGTCCAGCCGTCGCTCGTGTAGACGCTGACCGCGGGACCATCCTGCAAGTTCCCGGTGCATCGCCGCACGAGCAAGATGCCGCGGCTTCCCGTCACTTCGAACCACTCGTCGCACGAGTAGTATCGCGTCGGGATTGCGAGGTCCATCGCCTGCGTGTAGTCGCACACGCCGTAGCGTTTCGCGTCCTTGTGCTTCCACATAATGACGGAGGGACAGTCGATGATGCGCTCGGTCCAATCGATCCACGCCGTCACGCGTTCGAACGCGCCCATGAGGTACCACGCTGTCGCCCACATGTGATGTCCGTGATCGAAGGTCTGGAGACCGCGGCCGTTCTGGATCTCTTGCAGCCGCCACGCCCACGTTTCTTGCGGAACGGCCCAGCCATCGGACCAACGCCCACCGACGAACTTCATGCGCATGGTGATCGGTTCGCCAATTGTGCCGTCCTCGATAACGCGCTTCGCGAACGAAATCGGAGGATAGAAAAGATAATTGTCGGTGACCTTGTAGACCTTCTTCGTCTCGCGCACGGCATCGAGCATTCGGTCGGCGCTTGCGAGGCTGACGGTCATCGGTTTCTGCACGGCGATGTGTTTGCGCGCCTCGGCCGCCGCGATGACCATCGGCTCGTGGATGGTTTGCGGCGTCACGATTTCGACGGCGTCAATCTCGACGTCCGCAAGCAAATCGCGGTAGTCCGAGTAGGTCTTGGAAACGTTCCATTCCCGCTTGCGCCGCTGCGCGGTTTCGGAATCGACGTCGCAGATCGCCGTGACTTCCGCGTCCGGATTGCCGGCATAACCCAGGTAATGGAGATCCGCAATGCGGCCAAGGCCAATGATGCCCACTCGGATCACGTTCAGTCCTCCATGATCGCCGTATTGTCGTCGCTGCGGCCGGCTACGATTCCGCGCGCAATTCGAATGGCGCGAATAGGCCGTACTTCACCGAGTCGTACTCGGCGCCCGGCGGCGGACCGGTCTCCGCGCCCTTGTGGAACGATCCCGGTGAGGCGAATCCCAGTGGCTGGTTGCCGTGGTGCGGCCCCATCGTATTCTTGAGCGTGCCGCAGACGACGACCTCGACGCGGTTTTCGCCCGGAACGAGCAGTTTCGTCACGTCGCACTCGAAGGGCTGATGGAAGATGTAGCCCGCTTCGCTTCCGTTCACGAGGACCTTCGCGACGCTGCCGTACCACGAGGGCAGCGCGACGACGTAGCGGCCCTTGGGTTGCGCGACGTTGAAGGCCTGCGTGTAGGCCACGTGATGCCCGTAGAGCGGGCAGCCCTGTTCGTTCCAAGCGCCGGCTTTCAGCGGTTGGGCAGGAACGATCGCGAATCCCTTTGCGGCGGGTTGCAGGGCGAACTCGCCGAGCACGTAGGCGCACTCGAGTTCGTGGAACACGCTGAACGGCGACGCCTTCAGGCGCACTTCGTTCTCGCCCGCCTTGGCCGCCGCGGTGATATCGATCTTCCCGAAGGACCGGTCGAGCCACCACTGGCCTTCGGGCGCCGAGACGGGTTTGCCGTTACAGGTGACCGTGTAGAGATCGGCCCGTTCGATCACGAAGTACAAGGACGAAGGGACGGCGCCTTTGATGGTGAATTTGTACGCCGCTTCGAGGCCGCTGTCGGCCGGGAACGTCTTGCGCATGAATTCGTCGCCGAACTGCACCGCGTGATCCCACGGGTTCGCCGACATGCCGTTCTTCTGAAACGCAAATGTGTTCGCGCGATGGAAATGCAGGTCGGTCTTTGTCTCGCCGCCCGCGGACACATCCATGTAGTCGAGCGTCAAAACGTTCGGATCGCACCGCCGCGCGTCCATCGGTCCCGCGGGTTCGACACGAACGGAAGGGCTTGCCGCGGCCGTCACCGACTCGCAGGACTGTTTCGAGAAGAACAACAACAGGCTTCCGCATGGCGGCAGATTGAACGACACCGCGACCCCGTCCTTGTCGGACGCGAACGAGTACGGCGCGATTTCGCCTGTCGCACAGTCCCACTGCTGCACGCCGTGCGCGTCCGACGCGATCTGCCCGGCGGTGGGCGCGTCGTTGCTCGTGTTCGAGAGGAAGACCAGATCGCCGTCGTCGAGCTTGCGCCGCATGTGGTACAGCGTGCCCTTGTCTTCCTGCGCGCGCACGATAGCAAATCCTTGACCCTGTCTTCCCTTGAGGAACGGCGCGAGATCCGAAGACTCTACATGTGACCACACCGGTGACTTCGCGAGGGTCTGGCCGCGCTCCGAAGGCTGGCCGTCGATCAACGCCGGAGGCAGCGCATCCACGGACACGATGGCGCCGCCGGCCTTCGCAAACGCTTCGAGCAACTCGCAAGTCTTCGCGTTCAGGTTCTCCATCGACGCGGGCAGCACAACCGTGTCATAGCGCCGATGGCCCACCACGAGCGCCTTGCCATCGACGGAGCCGTGCTGCGCCATGATGTTCTCGCTGCCGAGATCGAACTCAACCTGGGCCTTCGCGAGCGACACGACGAGTTGCTGGAACGTCTCGCCGATCGCGTCGGCGCGATCACGTCCCGTGGTTTGATACATCCACACGGTCGTCGTCGGTTCGAGGACGAGGATGGTGTTCATCTGCTCGCCCCGCGACAAGGCCATCATGAGCCGCGTGAAATACGATTCGAGGACGTGATACGCGTCCCACCACGGCTCGTGATAGGAGAACGTCGGCGGATAGTCGCGTTTGCGCGCGCCGCGGATCGTAATGTGGGACAAGTGTTCATCGATGGTATTGACGCCGAGCACACAGACCCAGTCGCCGAGCCGTTTGAAATCCTCGAAGCGCATGTCCCATCCGCTGCCGCCGTACGTCTCGCACAACGTGCGTTTCCGTCCCATCTGGTTGGCGACGCTCGCGAGTTCGATCACCGAGCGGACGTTGCCAAACTGCGCGTGGACGCCTTCGTTGTACTGATTGAAAAGGATGTCGATCGACGGGCGTTGATGCCACATGTACATTGCCATGTTGTCCGGAACCGATACACAGTCCGGCCACGAGTGCTCCCAGTAGTGCCCGGTGAACTCGATGCCGAGGCGCTCGCAGTATTCCGAATAGGGCTTCGCCCAGCGCTCGACAAACAGGTCCGAAAGCACCTGGAAATAGTTGTGCCGGACGCGCTTCCAGTCGCCGGTTTCCTGAAACAGCCCCGGCAGCGTATCGACCAGCGAGTAGCCCCACCGCGTGCCGAACACGCCGGCGAAATCCGCCGTCCAATGCAGGCCGCCCGCTGGGGCGAGATGCGGCTCGTCGGTGAACGATCCCGGCACGCGCGTGCCGAGCGCGCCGCCGAGTTCGCGATGGTACGCGCCGAGCGTGATATCGAGGAACTTCTCCGTCACACCGGGATACAGCAGGTCGACGTAATACTTGCCCGCGAACCACGGCGACGGTTTCGATTCCTCGATCAGGGCGACGAGGTAGCTGCCCTCAGGGAACGATTCGCCTTTGCGTGCGCGCTCGGTGATGTTCTCGCACGCGCCGCCGTCAAGCTTGTAGGCGGCGAGCGCGTTATCGTCCAGCTTCTCGATGCGCTTTGCTTCCTTCAGGTGCGCGCCGTGCCCGCGTGACTCCGGCATCGCCTCCGGCACGAACCCTCCCGCAAATCCCGACGGGTACGAATTCTCGTCGTAGATCCAGACGTTCATGTCGAGGCGTTCGGCTTCCGCAATACACGCCTTCCATAACCGGAACCAGTCCGGCGAGAGATAGGCCGTCATCAGGCCAGGCCGCGGATGCACGAAGACCTGCCGCACGCCCTGTCCGGCCAGATCGCGCATGGTGGCGATCACTTCGTCTTCGGTCAGCAGGTCATTCCAAACCCATAGTGGCGCGGACGCGAATTCGCGCGGCGGATGGGCAAACATCGCCTTCATCGCGGCGGAATCGTCGGCAAACGCCGTCCCCATGCACGGAGCCGCTAGCATCCACAACCACGCTGGCAAGCAGTACGAATATCGCATTGTCGAACTTCCTTTCTATAGTGGATTGGTGCGTTTCGCTTCGCTGCACGCACCCTACAATGGCACGTTCGCTCAATCCAGTAGCTCATCCTTTAACGCGTGCGAGGCATCCCACATTCATCGGCCCGACAGCCGCCTCGACTACGTCATCGTCGCCATCACGGAGGACGGTGGGCGCTGCATCGTTCCAGACGTCCCTCCATGTCCACCCCTCGCGATGCGGCACACGCAGCACCGCGCCGCGCGCCGTGGCGTAGCGCGCATTGTACAACGTCCAGACCTCTTCATGCTCGGACGGGAAGTAGTTGGCATGCACGCCGTCCATCAACGTCGGCATGAGCGGACGCGGATGCGGCGTCGTGAACGCGGCACGATGCTCGCGCAAGATCGCGTGGCCTTTTCGGATGGCCGCGCGCATGTCTTCGGAAAACCACTCCGCGCCCGGGCCTTCGAGCCAAATGCCCTCGCCATTGAAGAACGTCCAATGCACACCCGTCGCCCAAGAGCCGCTGGGTTTGTCGCAGAACAGGATTTCGAAGGTCTTGAGATCGGGAATCGCGAAGCGGAACAGATTGATCGGAATGCGCGATCCGCGCGCGACGTGCTGATTCATGACGTACGTGAACGAACCGTCCTGATACTGGCTCGTTACGTCGCAGGGCGATTCCTCGGTGTAGATCGCGACGCCCGGTTTCACTGCGTCAATCGCGACGCGGACGGCCTTTGTCATTTCGAGTTCGGTTTGGACGCAGTAGCTTGGAACGGTGTGGCCATGGTCCGCGCTGTGGCAGTCCTTGTCGACGCCGGTGAATCCGAATTCGTCGATATACATGCCGTCAGCATCGAGTTCCCGGACTTTTGCTGCGTAGGTCGCGGCCTGGATCGCGCGCCATTCCTCGACGCCGGGACAGATGAAGATCTCGGAACTGTCCGGCCACCGCGCGCCACGACCGTCCGCGCCGATCAGTTGCCATTTGCTTCCGTGCTCAACGCCTAGCTTGCCGCGCTCGCCGAGCAGGTAGCCTTCGATATAGAGTCCGACGGGTACGCCTTTCGCACGAATGCCGGCGATGGCGTCGTGCAGTTGCGGGAGGCCGCCTTTGAGATAATCATAGGGGCTGTAGTCGCCCACGCGTCCGTAGATGCGGCCGTACGGCCCGCAGTTGCCCCAGTCGAACAAGTGCAGATAGTCGATCCCGCCGAACTGATCCACGCCTTCGTCGAGCGCGCGCTGAAGATCGATCGTCTCGCCGTTGTACAGCGGGTCGAGCCAATGCAGAAATCGCTGCCTGAAATTGAAGACCTCGCGGAACCACGCCTTGCGCGGCGATGCGGGCTTGTACCACGTGTCAAGCCAGCGGCGATAATCGTCCAGCGCCGTGTGCCAATCGCCGTTCGACACGGCGAGGATCGTGTCCGCCAACGCGCGCGTTTCGCCCGGGCGCATGGCACGCGCGGGATAGCGCACGGCCATGCTCATGCCGCGCTCGTCCTTACTCAGTTCGTAGTAGCGCTCGATGCACGTCGTGTCTTCGGTGCGCAGATTGAGGCTTTGGCCTTCGACGGGATTCGCTGTTGCCATGAATTGCACATTGAACAGGCCGCTGTACCGCTCGCTCAAAGACACGTTCTCGCGACCGATGCGCGCGGCGCGGCATGGGAACACGTACTCGTTGGCGGCGAGACGCTCGCCCAGAACGTACGGACCGATCCGAGGCGCGACGATCCCTACCGTAATTGCATTGGAACCGGCGTTGACCATGCGTCCGCGGAATCGTAGCGCGCCCCGTTCGTCCAGATCGATTGCGATCTCGATACGAAGACCGGCGCATGAAGCCACTTCGTATACGGCCTCGATGGACGTGTCGGGACCGTTGGGCTGCGAACATTGCGCGAGCCGAATCTCTTCGGAAGGAAGGGTTCGATCGTCGAGCATAACCGCAAACAGCGGATCGCCAGCCTCCTTTCGCACCACCGCGCGCTTTGCTGCCTTGTCGTCGAGTTCGAGCAACCCACACGCTTCGGCCATCGCGATGCGCGCCGATAGCAGGCCGTTTTCGAGGCGGGCAGTCTTGGTTTCCGGATCGTAGACGATGCGGTTCGCGCCGCGCTCGGGCGCGGACTCGTATCCTTTCAGAGGCACAGCATTGTTCGATTCGTTCCACGCGGCGAACAGCGGTTCGGTAGCTGTTCTGCACGTTACGGCGGCCACGGCGAATCCGCCTTGCGCGGTCCTGTCCGCAACGACGAGGCGTTCCAAAGTCTTTGTGGGATCGCAGAACACGCAGAGCACCTGCGCGCCGGACACGACCTCGTGTGCGCCGTTCGCTACGTTGGCCGGAAGGCAGGCATCTTCGAGGCCGTCGTCATATTCAAGGCTCACGAGAAATCGGTCGACATCGCCTATGCGTTGGAGTGGGCCGCCTCCGTACACCGCGTCGTCCATCCCGCGAAACGCGGTGAGCATCAACAGGTATACCTGGCGGGTCTTGACGCCGACCGGTATCGCGAGTTGCCCCGTATCCTTGATCCCGGTTGCGGCGAGCGCCTCAGCGCCGTGCCTTAACTCGAACGGGATCCCAAATGAGGTGATGGTATTGGATTCGGGCCACGCTTGGAGATGCAGCAGGTCCAGCACAGGATCGAGAGACTGGTTGCACGCCGGACCGAGGTCGATCGTTTGAAATGCGTCCCACGCCGCTCCCGGACTGTAATTCACCTGATCGGCGAAGGCCGTGCGCGGATACTCGGTTGCGAGCCGTACACTGTCGATGTGGATTTCGCCAGGGGCATCGGAGGTCTGAACCTGGATCGCCATGCCGCCGGCCACGCCGAAACGCGCCGAGGCTTCATTCAACGGCGCGACGGCGACGTGCCACTGGCCGTCGGGCCTGAGTTGAAACCCGCGGACCACGTCGGCATAGGCGGCATCGGACTTACTGAGGAAGGCGAGAGCGTAATCGTAGTATCGCGTCAAGTTGATCGCCTTGTAACGCATCGTCACATAGCGGTATTGCCGAAGGTCGATGCCATCGCCCAGTCCCGCGTGCCACTTCATACCGCGCGCGGCCTCGTTCACGCAGAACGTCGTTACACCTGACGCGGGGTCGCGCCCAACACCGTTCTCGCTAGAGGGATTGCCGAGCCAGCCGGGCTGGGCCGTCCATACGGCCGAGGCCAGGTCGATATCGCGCGCGTCGCTGGCGCCGGGCTGTGCCGTTTCGGACGGC
The DNA here is from genome assembly GCA_964402555.1 of uncultured Nitrospiraceae bacterium. GTDB lineage: Bacteria > Hydrogenedentota > Hydrogenedentia > Hydrogenedentales > SLHB01 > CAYOCT01. Next base: position 12,354 of record CAYOCT010000039.1, read on the forward strand.
GAGGCATCGGCGAATTCGGCGCGCCACGCCGCGAGATCGCCCGGGCCGATGGGCTCGGCCAAGGCGGCCCCGCAGGACAGAATCAGAATGAATCCCCAGTATTTCATAACGATCCATCTTTTTGAAGAACTCGTTCCCAAGCTCCGCTTGGGAACGCATTGTACGAGAAGCTGTGCTTCGAGGGGCTTCTCACTTCGTGATAGTCACTAGAGACAGACTGTACACGACTCCAGACTCCGAGTACACTGTCTTCATGCGCTCACGATACAAGATCGTCGAATCGGACGGCATCTACTTTCTAACCGCGACAATCATCGAGTGGATTCCCACTCTTACCGGCACGGACGTCTGCGACGACATCGTTGCCTCGCTCGGGTATTGCCGACAGCATAAAGCGCTGCGCCTCTATGCTTACGTCATCCTGGACAATCTCATGCACCTCGTCGCCGAGGCGCCGGATCTTATAGGCGTCGTTCGCTCATTCAAGGCGTACACTGCGAAGGCCATCCTTCACTCCGCGCAGCGACAGGGAAAGGAATGGCTCCTCAATCAGTTCACCTATTACAAGAAACGTCACAAGGATGCCAGTCAGTATCAGGTGTGGCAGGAGGGCGTCCACCCTCAACTTATCGAGGGCGACATCATGTTGCGGCAGAAAATCGACTACGTGCACGAGAACCCCGTTCGTCGAGGGTATGTCGACGCACCGGAGCATTGGCGTTATTCCTCCGCGCGCAACTATGTGGGCGGGGGGCTTGCCGTGATGGATGTGGATCTTCTCCCATTCTAGGGAGAGGAAGCACAACTTCCAGTGCAATGCGTTCCCAAGCACAGCTTGGGAACGAGTCCAAGAAGGCCACAAGCGTTGTTACAAAAGGAACGCCTCGGCGGCCGCTTCGGTGTCTTCGTCGGTGATGTCGAGATGAAATACGGTTCGGATCATCGCCGGTCCTGTTGCCAGCACAAGGACGCCGCGTTCGCGCAGGCGCGCGGCGAGCGCCTTCGCGTCGGGCGCCTGGACGTAGACCATGTTGGTCGGCGATGGGTTCGGGCAGGCGAGATGCGGCGCGGCTTCGATGCGGGCTCGGAACAGGCGCGCGCGGCGGTGGTCGTCGCGAAGCCGCTCGACGTGGTGGTCAAGCGCGTACAATCCGGCCGCGGCGAGCACGCCGGCCTGCCGCATGCCGCCGCCAAGCATCTTGCGATAGCGGTGCGCGCGATCGATCGTCTCGGCATCGCCCACCAAGAGCGAGCCGACAGGGCATCCCAGCCCTTTGGAGAGACAGAACGATACGGTGTCCGCATGACGCGCATATTCGGCGGGCGCGATGCCGGTCTCGACCACGGCGTTGAAAATCCGAGCGCCGTCGCAATGAAACCGCAGGCCGCGTTCGCGGGCGAGCGCGCCGATAGCGGCCACGGTCTCGATGGGATAGATGCTGCCGCCGCCGCGATTCGAGGTGTTCTCGATGCTGATCATCGTTGTCGGCGAGAAATGATGGTCGTTGGTCTGGACGATCTTCGCGGCAATCTGCTCCGCCGTCATGATCCCGAACTGGCCTGGGATCGTCCGCGTGAGGACGCCCGCAACCGCGGCGACATTGCCGGACTCGAAGTTGTAGGGATGAGCATCCTCGCTGAGGATCAGCGTATCGCCGGGACGCGTCTGCGATAACACCGCGAGCAGGTTCGCCATCGTGCCGGTCGGCACAAACAGGGCCGCCTCTTTGCCGAACAGCGCGGCGGCGCGTTCCTGCAACGCGTTGACCGTAGGGTCTTCGCCAAAGACGTCGTCGCCGACCTCGGCGCGCGCCATGGCGTCCCGCATCGCGGGCGTGGGTTTCGTTACCGTATCGCTACGCAGATCAATCACGGCCGTACCTCCCGCGCGTATGCTCGCAGGTCGTTCGGGCGCGATGCAACTTGCCCGGCCATGGCGAAGCCACGTATAACAGCCCCAAACCGGCACACCGGATGGGATCGGGTCATGGCACTGCGACTAGGCACATGGGTGTTCACCCCCAACACGGTCATGCTGATCCTCGCCCTGTCGTTCTTCTTGACGCTCTCGTATCCACGGCTGCGCGCAACTGGCATAAGGCCAGGAATCGCCTTGCCCGTGACGATCGTGTGCGGCGCGGCGGGAGGATGGCTGTATGCGCGCCTTGCCGGCGGGACGTCTGCGGATGCCTTGCCGGGGGCATGGGACCTCCATTTCGGATCGTTCGGCGGCTATTGGGGCGCGCTGGCCGGCGCCGCGGTATGTGCATGGGCAACGCAACACGACGCGCGGCGCGCGGCCGACGCGCTCGTGCCGGGCATCCTTGCGGGCGCGGCCGTAGCGCGGCTCGGGTGTTTCTTCACCGGCTGCTGCCAAGGAGTGCCGGAAACCGTGTGCGGTATAGCGTACTTCCGCCCTTGGCCGCTATACGATTTGGCCGCGCTGCTGATCACGCTCGCGTCCGTCGCCTACACGCAACGTAGAGGCGGCAGGCCGGGCAAAGCCGTAATCCATTTCCTTATCGCTTACGGCGGCATGCGCTTCCTGCTCGAGTTCGCGCGCGACGCACAACCTCTTCTCGGGCCGTTCACGGCAGGCCACCTCATGGCGGCGATTCAGATTGCCGCGGGATGTGCCCTGTGCGCGATGCGCCCGGACCGAAATCCGGCCTGTTCTTGACCATACCTAGCGTATCGTCCATAATCCACGGATTGAATCGAAGCCCAATTCGGCAGGCGCTGTAGAAGAGGTGTTGTCTAGTGGAAAGTATGGCGGTGAGGTGGATGATCAAGGGGCTTGTTCCGGTCCTTACGATCCCACTCGTATTCCTCTTTCAACAGACGAGTCTTGGACGCCTGCGTCGGCTTCATCCCGTCTTCGCGGTTGCGCTCGGCATCCTTGCGATCGTGTCGGTCGGTTCCTACTTCGAATTCGGCTACCTTCGCTACGGCCGCTACATGAACCCGCACGATGTCTTCCACTATTACATCGGGGCAAAGTACTCGGCCGAAGTCGACTACGCCGACTTGTACCGGTGCGCGCTGGTCGCGGACATGGAAGGCAAGAGAGTCTTCAAAGGAAGAGCGATCCGCAACCTTGACACCCATGGCTTCGAATCGACCCAGCCGGTCCTCACAAACGCTGCTAAGTACAAGAGCACGTTCACTCCGCAGCGATGGGAGGAATTCAAGAAGGATATCCGCTACTTCCAGTCGGCGATGCCGGCTGCGAAGTGGAATCAAGTCTTGGGCGACAAGGGGTACAACGCGACGCCCGTGTGGAACACCGTCGCGCGCTTTCTGACCAACCATGTCTCGACTGACAGCGTGTGGGGCATGCGCCTCCTGGTGCTGATCGATCCGTTCCTCATGGCGATTATGTACGGCGCGGTGTGGTGGGCGTTCGGATGGCGCGCCGCCTTGCTGGCGATGGTCTACTTCGACACGAACTTCATGGGCGCGTTCGTTCACATCAAGGGCGCGTTCCTTCGACTCGACTGGGTGGTCTTCCTCGTCGTGTCGACCTGCCTTATCAAGAGGGGGTGGTACAAGTCGGCAGGTGTGCTCATGGCCTACTCGGCGATGGCCCGCGTGTTTCCCGCGATCTTCCTGTTCGGACTAGGGCTGAAAGCCGCATGGAGCGGCGGCCAATACGCGCTCGCTTGTGTCAAGACGCAACGGCTTACAATGCCCGGCCCGGAACTGCGGCGGTATATCGCCTTCTTCCTCGCGGTTGTTATAGCGAGCGTGATCTTTGTGGGCATCGCCACATGGGACGACGGCGGGCTGCACCGGTGGGAGAGCTTCTCGAAAAAGATCGCCGTGCACAACAATGACATTTCGACCACGCGCGTAGGTTTCAAGTACATCTTCCTCAGTCCCTTTGCAGCGTTCGGGGAAAAGGCAGCCGGCTTCCGGGATCATCAGGCCCTATGGCGTTTCCTGATGCTGATCGCCCTCGCGCTCGCGGCGATCCCGGTGTTGAAACTCGAAGACGCCGAGACGATCCCGTACAGTTTCGTGCCCGCGTTCTTTCTGACGGCGCCTACGTTCTACTACTACGTCATGCTGGTGGTGCCGCTACTGTTATTCCTGCCGAAGATCGAACGCTGGCCGAGGTCGGTGGGCCTGGCGTCCATGTACGGCATCTCGGCCGTATCGTGCTATATGAACAAGTACTGGCCGCTGGATTTCAGGCTCTGCCTGTTCATGTCGAGCCTGTTGTTCGGGCTCGTCCTCTACATGATGGCGGTCCCGTTCCTGACAAGGAGAGCCGCGGCCACCGCGCCCGAAGCCCCTTTGGAACCGGAACCGGAACTGAAGCCGGCGCCGCTCGCCGGCTCGGGCGGTCGCAAGAAATCCAAGAGGAAAGGGAAGGCAAAGACCTACACCGCCCCACAGCCGCAACCCGCAGCGCATACGGCCTATCTCCCAACGGACCCGGCCGCAAGATCGTTAAGACCGTACTGGATTTGGGGTGCGGCGGGGTTGTTGGCAGTGGTGTGCGTAGGGTTAATCGCGCTATTCGTCAGCGCGAGGAGATCCGTGCCTGCGGCCGCAAGCGTAGGCCAATCGACCAACGATGTTCAACTGATGTTTGCGGGCGATGTGATGCTTTCGCGAAATGTTGCGGCCAGCATTAAGAAGCACGGCAACGACTTCTCATTCCCGTTCCAGAAAACCGCCGATTACACGCGCCAGGCCGATATCGCATTTTGCAACCTCGAGTGCCCGGTTACCGAGCGTGGGGATCTGGTCTCGAAACACTACACGTTTCGCGCGGAACCGCAAGCACTGACCGCCTTGCGCGCCGCGGGTTTCCAGTTAGTGTCGATCGCGAACAACCACGTGCTGGATTACGGTCCCGACGGTCTCTCGGATACGTTGAGCGCGCTGGCGCAGAACCAGATACACTACGTAGGCATTTGCACAAACGACGAACCGCAGACCCCCGTGATCATGGAGGCGAAGGGCCTCAAGATCGGATATCTTGGCTACGCGGACCCGGCGTACGAGTACTCGTATGCGAAAGAGTTCCTCAGATTCCCGACGCGTCCCGCCAAAGGCGACCGCGAGACGATCCAGGCGGATATTGCGCGGCTGAAGCCGCAAGTGGACCTGGTTGTGGTTTCCATCCACTGGGGCATCGAGTACCGAACCGACGCGGACGTGAAGCAGCGTGAATTGGGCCGCTTCATTATCGACTCGGGCGCGTCGATCGTTGCGGGCCATCATCCGCACGTGCTCCAAGACCCCGAGCTGTACCACAACGGTTTGATCATTTACAGCTTGGGCAATTTCGTTTTTGACCAGCACACCCGGCCTGCCACGCGCCTCAGCCGGTTGTTCCGCGTGTTCGTGAACAAACAGGGCATGGTCCGTGCGGACTTCCTTCCGCTTGAAATCGCCAACTTGGACTGGCAGCCGACGCCCACCGCGACGGATTTCGTGCCGGTCTCGAACCAAGCGCCGCAAGGATCCCAAGCGCCCGATACGCCGGATGCGCCCGAAGAATCGGGATGATTAGGCTGGTCGCGCGGGCCGGGGACGTAAGACCCATAGGGCCGCGCAAGCCACGATCCCCGCGAACGCGGACAGCGCGCCGCCCACGTAGATCGACTTCGGACGAAACGCGAACACTACTCGGTGGGAGCCGGGCGGAACGACAATCCCCTTGAATACGTCGTCCGAGCGCAGAATAGGTACGGGCCGTCCATCGACGGAGGCCATCCATCCGGGATAGGCCGCATCGAGAAACGTCAGAATGCGCGCGCTATCGAGCGGGCCGACGTCGAGCGTAGCATGGTTGGCGCTACGCGACTGAATCCGGATCAACCCGTCTTCGTCGCCTTCGTCGGCCATTGCGTAACCCTGCGTGAACTGTATCTTGCCGCCTTGCTTGGCGGGCTCGATGGTGATATCGGCGCGCGCGTCCGCAAAATCGGGCATAGGCACGCGGATTATTCCTTCCCTATCGCCTGTGGCAGGCATCCTGGCGTGGTGGCCCCATTGGGAGCGTCCCGAGGAGGTCTCCGTGAACCGCGTCTTCACCGTAAGCGCGCACGTGCTCTTGTAGCGGAGGACGAGCGTGCCGTGCACGGCTCCCGCCGGGCCAGCCTCACGTCCCTCGGTGCGGGCAGGCAGATCGACGGTAACCGATTTGCGGAACGGACCTTTCGCGTCAACGGGCCTGCACAACGTCTCGTCCCCATGCAGCGCGATTTGGCGCGTTCGCTCGGTACACGAATCGTTCGGCAGGGCAGCCCGCTGGACTTCAGGGACTTCGCTCACGTTCGCCTCAGGGAGGAAGACCGTGGATGCCGACGGGAACAGCGTTTCCTTGTCCGGCAAGGCGCCTCTCACCCATTGGCGCGCCAGCCAGAACGAGCGCTTGAGAAAGAGATTGCCGCGCTGGTTCTCCGCCGTCGGTTCCCAGTCGGTGACGAGACGGTGATACTCCTTGGCGCGAGGCCCGCCACTGACGATCTCGCGCATCGTGGCGAGGTGCATCGGGTCCACGCCGTTCATGGCGAAGCGCATGGCATACAAGAACCGGTTCGCGATGGGATCGCAGTCGCGCGTGTTGTCTTGCGGAAACGCGACGGCCCGGTTGCGCAACGGCGGATCCTCTTTGAAGTGCCGCCCAATCATGTAAGGGATGTATTGGTGGTTCCACGCGAACATCTCCGCGAACACGATTGCAACCAGCAGCGCCGCGAGTATCGGCCGCGCGCGCTCGGGCATCGGTACCCATCCCGCGACAATCGCGACGGCGGCAACGATCGCGGGCAAACCAACGACGAGCGCATGGGACACAGGCAGGTAGTAACCCGCCCCGGTCCAGCGCGCGAGAGGAATCAGCGTCACGGCTGCGGCGGCAATCATGACCGCGCTACGAATCGCTTTGCTCCACACGCGCGGCACGGGTTCGGTGATTGCGTCCAGGCCCAGGCCCGCGAGCAGGCTCATGGGAAGCAGCGCAAAATCGTAAGCACGCGAGTAGGCGGATTGCGAGAACGGGGTCAATAGTTTGACGAGGGTGGCAAACGGCAGCGGCGGCCCGAGCGTGCAATCGAACAGGATGGCATACATCGCGCCGAAGACGGCCACGGTGCGCCAGCGCGCGCGCCGCGTAAACGCGGCGACGGCCAGCAGCAAGACCGCGACACCGGAGCCGCGTAGCGTTTCAGCCTCGTAACGCATCCCGGCGAAGACGACGAAGCTTTGGTAGAAGCGGGTCAGCGTCCAGCGCAACAGGTCGGAATACATGGGTACCACAGCGCCTTTGCCGCGGCTTGTAAACGCGGAGTACTCCGCGGTGGGAAGCAGCAGCACGCTGGCGATCAGTCCACCCACGACGAACAGCAGCGCAAGCGCGCACAAGTCACGCGCCCACAACCGTGGCAGGCCGGTTTCGGGATCGCCCGGGTTTCTCGGGTGTAGCACGCGGTAGAAGAAGGCGTAGGTCCCGATTGTTACGCCCATACAGTTGGCGATTTGGATGAACCCCCCGAGAATGCTCAAGCCCAGCAGGAGTCCCGCGCCGACCGCGTAGTAGACTTTGGGGCGTATCCGCGGCGCGTCGAGGCCGCGCTTCACGAGCAGCAGGATCAGCGGCAGCCACGCCATCGTCGTGATGAAGTGGTATTCGCACGCGCGGCGCACCATCAGCGCGCTGCACGTGAACGCTAGAGCCGAGAGTATCGATGCAGCCCAGCTCATGCGGTGCGCCCGCGCAAACAGCGCCGTGCACACTCCCATGAAGATGAGATGGAGGCCGATCATCACGACCCAGCCCGCCTGCGTCGCATAGGGTGTCGGGTGGATGTTGAGCAGGCTCCGCAGCAGGTTCGGCGGATAGAACAGAAACGCCTGCGGATTGGCCGCGAGAGGAATCCCGCAAAACGTCAGCGGATTCCACAGCGGGAGTTCGCCGTGATGGATCGAGTAATCGATGAAGAAACTGATCGGCCCGTAGTAGCGGAACACATCGTAGCGCCCCGCGATGGTGGCCGGGTCGGCCGTCAGCACATGCGAGAATGTGCAAAGAACGGCCAGCGCCACCAATGCCGCAACGCCCGCAAGGCTCAACCATCGCTTCGTTCCGTTACTCATCTTCCTGCATTCCATTTCTCAACATCGTGATCGTAGTCGTGATCGTGGTCGTAATCGTAATCGAATGAGCAAACTCACCCCTTGACCGCATATACCGTCATCAAGTCATAGAGATTCAGAGGAAACGCCGTGTTCAGCACGCCCAGCCGTTTCAACGCCGCGTAGCATGCGCTTCCACCCGGCACGTTCGACCGGCACAGCAAATGGCTAGCCACCGCGTCGACACTGCGCCAGAACGCGAGATGGCGAATCTCAATCGACCGAAACCCGGCGCGTTCGAGCAATACCGTCATCGAATGCGCGGAGAAGTAGTGCAAGTGCGTCGGTGGATGGATTAGCCGCCACTTCGGGCCGCGGAACCGGGCCATCCACGATCCGATGTCGCCCGTGCTCAACGCAATCAGGCCTCCGGGGCGCAATTCGCGATGGGCCTTCTCGATGTACCGGTGCGGCTCCTGAAGATGCTCGACGGTGTCCCAGAGGCAGACGACGTCGTGCGGTCCACCGTCCGGTTCGTTCACGTAATCGCAGCAGCGGACATCGAGGCCAAAACGGTCGCGCGCGGCCTGCGACGCATCGGCCGAAATGTCGCATCCCGCCACGCGGAAATGGTCCGACGCTTCATTCAGGAAGTAGCCGTAGGCCGCGCCTATTTCCCAGAGCGATGCGCCCTTGGGATAGCGCCGCGCGAGTTCGCGGACACGCGCGCGGAAGTTGCGGCGCAAGGCGGGCGCTTCGAGTTCGTAGTCGCGGTACTCTTCGCCCTTGAAATACTTCGCGGAATACAACGCCCGGATCGATTCCGGGTCGAGCCGCATGTCGGCCCAGACATGGCCGCACGCGCTGCAGCGGCACAGGGCCTGCAAATGGGGTTCGGCGTCAAGCCCCCCGCAACAGATGCACGCGGGGTCACGGCCTGGCATCGTCGCGGCGCTTTCGTACAAGATAGACGGGACGGCGCTTCTGTTCCGTAAACATCCGCGCGAGGTATTCGCTGGCGATCCCGATCGCGAACAACTGCGCGCCGCCGAGCATCATCGTCAGCAGGATCATGCTGGTCCATCCCGGCGCGATCGCCTTGCCGGCAATTAGGCAGACGATAATGAACGCCGCATAAACGGCCGCCGCGGCCAGCACGAGCAGGGCCATCAGGAAGCTCAGGCGTAACGGACGGACCGAGAAACTGGTGATCCCGTTGAACGCGAACCGCACCATCTTGAAAAGGCTGTACTTGGTCTCACCCGCGAGTCGTTCCGGCGCCTCGAACTCGACATACGCGCGCGTGTAGCCGACCCAATGCACGAGACCGCGCAGGAAGCGGACATGCTCGGGCAACCCGTTCAACGCGTCGACGACCTGCCGGTCCATCAGCCGGAAATCTGCCGCGCCTTCCGGAACGTCGATGTCCGCGAGCAGGTTCATCACGCGATAGAATCCGCGCGAGGTTGCTCGCTTCGCGGGCGTCTCGTGCGCCGTGTGCAGGCGAATCGTCTGGACGATATCCGCCCCATCCTCCCACCGCGCGACCAACTCCGGGATTAGCTCCGGCGGGTGCTGCCCGTCGGCATCGAGGCACACCACCGCGCCCGATGCCTCCGCCGCCTCGAGGCCCGCGGTGAGCGCGGCCATATGCCCGAAGTTCCGCGAAAGGTGAATGACTCGGATGCGCGCGTCACCCTCAGCAAGCGCATCGAGGGCCGCGTCCGTGCCGTCCGTACTGCCGTCATCGACCCACAGGACCTCGAACGGTTTCCCAAGCTTCTCCCCCACCGCCACCAGCCGCGCCGACAACACGCCGACATTCGCCGCCTCGTTGCATGCAGGCAGCACAAACGAAAACACAGGAATCTCGGAGGATGGCCTCACGCCGTAATCGACCCTTCCGCGCCGCTCCATCGGGCGCCTACCACGAATCCAGTCTATCCCAGCCCCAGCGTCAATTCAACGCAACGGCAGCCTGACCGCGGACGGTCCGTCCAGCGTTTCGGCAGGCACTTGCGGAAAATGGCTCTTTTCGTTTATTCTTACTATGGATAGGTAGAATGCCTCGATAGGGCAACCGAAAGGCGAAAGACGTGCGCTTCAAACAGATAGGGCGTTACGTGCTGGTGCTTGCGCTGGCCCTGGGATTGACGGGCGTGTATATCAACCGACGCAACCTGGTCGGACGCTATCTGGAACATGAGCGGCGGGCCGTCCAACTCCAGAATGCGCAGGACAAACGCAAGGACCTCGAAAAGCGTATCGACGCTTCGCAGGATCATGTCGAGCACTTGGGCAGCGATCCGGTCGAGCTGGAAGACGCTATCCGGCGCACGGAGAACCGCGTCCGTGAGGGCGAAAAGGTCTACCGTATCGAGCAAGCGCCAAAGTAACGGGGCCGGCGGGCCATGGAGCGGCCCGGACAGCCTCCATATGTAGGAGTTATATAAAAACCTGATACACGAAATAGAGTTAAGCGGTCCGGACGAAGCCATTAAGTTGTTTGGGCGGAACGGCGAGATCCGAAAACGCATCCAGTCCGAGACCGGAACACGCATTGTCGACCGGGGCGCCAAGGTCGTGATCCTCGGGACCGAGTCCAACGCCGCGGTCGTGGGCACTGTCTTGGACGAAATGCTGGCGGCGGTCCGCCAGGGCCATACCCCCAGCATGGGCGATGTGGCGTACGCGCTCGACGAGGCGCGGAGCCGCACCATCGCCGACTTGGGTACGGTATTGGCCCAGGCGCCGGGCGTCATCCGGCGCGACGTCGGGATCAAGCCCCGCACGCGCGGGCAAAGTTTCTATCTCGACGCGATCGAGAACCACGAAATCACCTTTGCCATCGGCCCCGCCGGCACAGGCAAGACGTATCTCGCGATGGCCGTCGCGGTGTCGGCGCTGCTCAACAAGCAGGTCAACCGGTTGATTCTGACGCGGCCTGCGGTCGAGGCGGGCGAGAGCCTGGGATTCCTGCCGGGCGATCTCGAGGAAAAGGTCAATCCCTATCTTCGGCCGCTGTACGACGCCCTGCACTCGATGGTGGACATCGAACGCGTCCACCGCATGATCGAACGCCAGGCCATCGAAGTGGCGCCGCTCGCGTTCATGCGCGGCCGCACGCTGGACCACGCGTTTGCGATCCTCGACGAGGCGCAGAACACGACCACCGAACAAATGCTGATGTTCCTTACCCGGCTGGGCGAAGGTTCGCGCGCCGTCGTAACCGGCGATATTACGCAAATCGACCTCCCGAAGGGCACCAAGTCCGGCCTGATCGAAGCGCAACGCATCCTGCGCACCACGCCAGGCATCGCCATTGTGCATCTCTCCAAGAAGGATGTCGTTCGGCATCCGCTCGTCCAGCGCATTGTGGACGCCTACGAAGCCGAGTCGCTTGCGGTAGCGGCGCGCGATCAGCTCGGCGGGGCTGGGGCCGCGCAATGAGACTTCCCAAGTTCGGCCGCAAGAAGCCGCGGTCTTACGCGGCGCTGTTTCGCGAACCTCCCGCGCCGGTAAAGTCCGCATCGCCATGGCGCGGCATCGAATGGCTGTGGCTGGGCGCGGCCCTGGTGGTCTGTGTGGCGGCCGTGACCAAGCCGCCCGATTTCTCCCGCAAGGTGGTGGGATACGACATCGAATCGCAATCCGTGGCGCTTGACGAAGTGCGCGCGGACATCTACTTCGAGACCGAAGACCTGCGGGCCACGAAAGAGGCGCGGGATGAAGCCGCGGCCAAGATCCCCGACACGTATCGCGTCGATCGCGATCGCGTGGAGGAGCAGTTGCGCCGGCTGGACGACCGTATCATGGCGCTGCTCGCCCAACAGGACCAAGTTGGCCAGGCCGTGCGGCAGGCCCTGAAGACCTCCGCCTCGGACCAACAAGAATCGGATGTCGTGGCGAAGGCCATCGCGGATTACGCCGCAACGCTTCAACAGGACCCGGCATGGCAAAATGCTGGCAGCGCGGCATCGCTGGCCTTGTGGCTGATGCCGGCGCCTGAGTGCTTGCCGCATCGCGAATTTGCGACGCCATCCAGGAACACGAACCGGGGAACGGCGGGCGCGCCGGCCGTATCGCTAGTCGAACCCGAGGCGGCGTCGTTCAAGTTTGCCTACGCGGGGGAGTTGGCTAAATTGGCGAAGGACGGCCTCGAATACGTGCTGACCTACGGCGTCAGGCCGCTGGGCAAGGCCGAGAATGCCACCAAAACCACCATCACCGTCGTACGCGAAACCCCCGTGGGCGATCTGAAAGTCAGCGAGGATCTCCCGTGGACCAAAGTGCCCACGGCCACGGAAGCCGCCACGATGTTGAACGACCGCATTCGCGCGACGGCGCGCACAATGGCCGCCAAGCCGTCGGAACAGCCCATCGACTGGGCGCGCGCGCAGGACGCGGCGTTCGAGATGGCAAAGTCGGGCATCGCCGATACGTTGTCGTTTGACGAGGTCTTTACCGAAGGCGCACGCGAACGCGCCCGGCTCGCGGTGCCTGCCGTGATGAAGGAAGTGCAGCCCGGCGAGGTGATCCAGCGCAGCGGCGATCGTTGGTCGGCCCAGAGCCGCTCGGATGTGCGCACCTATTGGACCAAACTGCGCGAGCATCAGGAACCGAGGTCGCGCGCGCTGGCGATGGCCGTGGCCCACGCCCTGTTGGTCGCGATGTGCTTCCTGAGCCTCGCGCGAGCCGTCACGTTTCTGACGCGCGACCACGAGTTCATCCGGCGCAACATGAACCTTTCGCTGCTCCTCCTCGCGGCAACGCTGGTACTCGGGCGTGTCGTGTCCTATTTCGAGCCGTCCGGGTTCGTCATGCCGACGGCCGCCGTGGCCATTCTGGTAGCGATCCTCGTGAACCCGCGCATTGCGGTGATGACCGGGATGCTGGCTGCGATGCTGGTGTCGGTTCAGTTCGGGTACGACTGGCGCATCCTGGTGGTGGGGGGCGCAATGTCGCTCGCGGGGGCCTTCAGCACGTACGTCGTGCGGCGCCGCAGCGACATGACCAACGCCTCGCTCAAGGCCACCGTGGCGGGCGTGCTCGTGATGATCGCCATCAGCCTCGCGATGGAATCGCCCGTCGGCGAGGCCGCGATACGCAGGTGCTGCCTGGTGCTTCTGAGCGGCGGCGCGTGCCTGCTGCTTGTGCCCGGCGTGCTGTCGCCCCTGGAACGCCTTTTCGGCATCACGACCGACATCCAGTTGCTCGAGTACTCGGATCTCAACAACGAACTGTTGAGCCGGCTTGCCATCGAGACGCCTGCGACCTACGCCCATTCGTTGATGCTCGGCCAAATCGCCGAGGCCGCAGCGGAGGCGATCGGCGCGAACGGCCTGCTCGCGCGGGTGTGCGCGTATTACCACGACATCGGCAAGCTGCACCGGCCGGACTACTTTTCCGAGAACCAGACGGGATTTAACGTGCACGACGAACTCCCGCCGCGCATGAGCGCGCGCGCCATCGCCACGCACGTATCCGACGGCGTCCAGATCGCGCACGAGTTCCATCTGCCGAAACCCATCGTCGACGGCATCGTCGAGCATCACGGCACCTGCTTGATCAGCTTCTTCTACCAACAGGCCGTGGAACAGCACAAGCATCGCGACGTCAACGAGCAGGACTTCCGTTATCCGGGGCCGAAACCCCAGAGCCGCGAGACCGCCATCCTCATGATCTGCGACGCCGTCGAATCCGGCGTGCGTTCGATCAAGAATCCCAACGAGGAGCGCATCCGCGAATTCGTCGACAAGATCATCGTGAGCCGGTCGAACGATCGCCAGTTCGACGAGTGCGAATTGACCTTGAAAGACCTCGATACGATCAAGGACGTGGTGGCGCGCCGCGTGATTACGGCACTGCACGCGCGCATCGCCTATCCGCCCGAAAAGAAACCGGAGAAACGCGCGGACAATGTCATCACGTTGTCCGGAGGGTCGAAGTAGGCCTGCTGACGGAGGCGCCGCCATGCTGCATATCACGTTCAGGAACGACTCGACGCGCAAGGCTCTGTATCGCTCGGACCAACTTCGGCGGCTGGCCGCGCGCATCTGTGAAGGCGAAGGCTTCGACGGCGAGGCGGAAGTTTCGGTCGTATTCTGCGACAACCCCTTTGTCCAGGAACTCAACCGCGCGTATCGCAAGAAGAACGCGCCAACGGACGTGCTGTCGTTCGGCTACGATCCCGCGGGACACCCTGCTCCCGTATCCACGGATTGCACGCCGTGCCGCGTCTTGGGCGATATCGTGATTTCGCTAGAGACCGTGGAAGAACGCTCGCCGGGCAACCGCGACGCGATGCGCGGCGAAGTCCGGCTGCTGTTTTGCCACGGTATCTTGCACCTGCTGGGATTTTGCCACGGCACAGAACGCGAGCGCACCCGCATGGCCGAGAAGCAGGCGCTCTACCTGGGCGTCGATGCCGAGGCCGCGTGGGGCCGCCGTCCCGTTCGCGCCGCGAAGCGGCGGTAAGGCCCCGGCAATGACGATTGCGTCTCCCGCAGCGACTGGGTATTATCGGAACGTGCTCATGCGGCCAACCTGGATGGAATCGGAGGGATGAGTCTGCGCCCCGGCTTACAGGGTCCTACGCGCCATGCCCGCGCGGTCTTTTGGGTGTTGCCCCTAGCCGCCGTAGCCTTGCTGGCCGGGTACGCCGCGCCGGGCGCCGCGGATGCGCCCTCGGCGCACGGCCTCAAGCCGTGGTACGAATTCCTGCCGGGCTACGTCATCGCGATTGTGGCGTGTCTCTTGGGCTTGTCAGCCTTCTTCTCCTCATGCGAGACCGCCTTTTTGTCGATTCAGAAGACGCGGTTGCGCGGCATGCGCGAGGAAGAGTCGTTCACGGCGCGTTGGGTCGTGCGGATGCTCGACGATCCGGCCCGTCTGTTGACCACCATTCTCGTCGGAAACATGCTGGTCAACACGTTGACGGGCGTGGTCCTCGGCACGCGCGTAAAGGACCTCTTCGAGTTTTCGCTCGGCATGCCCGCGCCGGCGGCCTACGCGCTTGCCATTGGAGTGACAACCTTGGTATTGCTGTTCTTCGGCGAGATCACGCCGAAGGTCTTCGCCGTTCGCGCACGCGAGACGTATGCCCGCTGGGCGGTGGTCCCGTTGATAGCGGCGGACTCGATGATTGCCCCCGTACGCAAATCGCTCCTGCGGCTGACGGACTTCCTGTTTCAGATCACACGTTTTCACGAACTGCGTGCCGCGCCGTTCATCACCGAAGACGAACTGAAGGCGGCCATCGCGGACGAGCAGACGCACGCCGTGATCGAGGAAGAGGGCCGCGAGATGATCCGCCGCATCCTCGAATTCCGCGATGTGCAGTTGAGCGAGATCCTGGTGCCGCGTCCGGACATTGTGGCGCTGCCGGAAGACGCGACGGTCGCCGAAGCGCACGCGCTGTTTCGCGAGTACGAGTACTCGCGCATCCCGATCTTCGACGAAGACCTCGATCACATCACCGGTATTCTCTCGGTGAAGGACCTCATTCCGCGTCTTTCCGAAAACGAGTTGAGCCGGCCCGTGAAGGCGTTCGTGCGCCCGCCGCATTTCGTGCCGGCCACGGTGAGCGTTCAGGATTTCATCAAGGAAGTCCAGCGGCTTCGCGCGCATCTCGCCATCGTCGTGGACGAGTACGGCGGCACGAAGGGCATCGTCACGCTGCACGACGCCATCGAACAGGTCGTGGGAGATATCCGCGACGAAGATGACGACGACCAGCCCGAGTACGAACAACTCGGCGAAGGCGTGTATCGCGTCAAGGGCAGTCTTTCGCTGGACGACTTGAGCGCGCTGATCCACGTAACGCTCGACGACGAGGAACACAACACGGTGTCGGGATTCGTCATGCATCTGTCCGAAAAAGTGCTGGCCGTGGGCGACCAGATCCGCTACGAAGGCATCCTGTTCACGGTCGAGAAGACGGACGGCAACCGCGCTACGACGGTACGGCTCGAAGTCCCGCACGATACGGCGGAGGACGCCTCATGACCGTGTTCGCGCCGCTGGCCATCTTCCTTGCCGCCCTGATCCTGCAGGGGCTGTTCGCGGGATACGAAACGGGGTTCATTTCCGCGAATCCGATCCGCGTGCGCTACCTCGCCGAGGAAGAGGGGTCGCGCCGCGCCCGGCGCCTGCTGCGGTATATCGAGAAGCCGGATCAGATGCTGACCATGCTGCTGATCGGCACAAACGTCATGGTGGTCACGTGCACGCTGGTGGTGTCGTTCGAGGTCACGTACTTGGATCGGTACCTCCCCGAGCGGTACGTCGGTTTGGTCGACAACATCGTCTCCACGGCAGTGGTCGCGCCCATCATGCTGGTGTTCTCGGAAATCCTCCCGAAGAGCGTGTTCCGTACGCATCCCACGCGGCTGTCGCTCGCGTTGCTGCCGGTGATCGAGGGGTTCTACGCGATCTTCTTTCTGCTCGCGGCGCCGTTGTCGTGGGCTACGCGCGGGCTGCTCCGGTTGTTCGGAGGCGAACACATCCATATCAGCCCGCTGATGACGTCGATCGAGGAACTGCGCAATCTCGTCGACGAGGGGCTTGACCACGGCGCCATCGAACGCGACGAGCAGGAAATGATCCATTCCGTCATCGATATGCAGGACATGACGGCGAAGGAGATCATGGCGCCGCGGATCGCCATCGAGGCGCTGCCCGACACCGCCACGCGAAGTGAGCTGGTCCGCTTGTTTGTCGATACAGGCCGCACGCGCATCCCGGTTTACCACGAGACCATCGACAAGATCATCGGCGTCGTAAGCGCCTACGCGATCCTGCGCGACAACGAACCGGACAACGAGGATATTTCGCGGTTCGTGCGCGAGGTCAAGCACGTGCCCGATACCATGAAGGTAGATGACCTCTTCCGCGAACTCAAGAAGGTGCGGCAGCATCTCGCCATCGTCACCGATGAGTATGGCGGCACGGACGGACTCGTCACCATCGAGGATATCCTCGAGGAGATTTTCGGCGAGATCCAGGACGAGCACGACAACGAGGAAAGCCCCATTCACAAACTTGGGCCGCGGGCCTTCGTGGTGGATGCGCGGACTTCCATCGAAGACCTGTCGGAAGCCACGGGCGTCGAGATCGTGGACGAGGATGTCGAGACCGTGGGCGGCTGGCTGATGCATCTCGCCGGCCACATCCCCATGCAGGGCGAAGTCATCATGCACGAGCGATTTCGAGTGACGGTCCTCGCGGGCGGGCCGAACTACGTCTCGAAGATGCGCGTCGAGATTCTGCCTCCCGCTGAGGATTCCAAATCCCAGATACCGGCGCCATGAACGCAATCGTTACCAAAGCTCTGAGCAAGGCGTACCGAAAGTCGTTCGGGAAACCCCTGCGTTTCTCGCTGGACGATCTGAATCTCGAGGTCGGCGAGAACGAGGTCTACGGATTTCTCGGACGCAACGGCGCGGGCAAAACGACGACGATCAAATTGCTGTGTAGCTTGCTACATCCCACGCGCGGCGAGGCGTTCGTCATGGGCAGCAACGTCCGCACGCCCGAAGCGCGCGCCGCCATCGGTTATCTGCCCGAGAACCCGTATTTCTACGAGTACCTGACGCCGCGCGAGACGCTCGACTTCTACGGGCGCCTCCAGGGTCTCAGTGCGCCCGCGCGCGAACGCGAATGGGACAAGTTGTCGCGTCTGCTGGACCTGCGCGACATCGCCGGACAGCGCGTGCGCGAGTTCTCGAAAGGTATGCGCCAGCGCCTCGGCTTTGCGGTCGCGCTCGTGGGCGATCCGAAGGTGCTTATCCTCGACGAACCGATGAGCGGCCTCGATCCCCTCGGCCGCCGCGCCATTCGCGAACTCATCCTGAATGTGCACGCGGAAGGCAAGACCGTCTTCTTCAGTTCGCACGTCCTGGGCGACGTGCAGCAGATCTGCGATCGCGTGGGCATCCTCGTACAAGGCAAGTTGTCCGTGCAAGGACGCGTCGATCGATTGCTCGCGGAAAAGATCGAGCACGTCGAGGTTATCGCAGCCGGACTGGACGATACGGCCGCGGCGGCGTTGGCGGATACGGCCATAGCCACGCGCGTGTCCGAGGCGGGCCGCCATTTCCGCGTGGCCGATCCGGACGCGGCCAACGATCTGGTCCGCGCCATCCATGCGCGCGGCGCGACGCTGGTCGAGTTCGTGCCCGTTCGCGAGTCGCTCGAAGAGTACTTCATGCGAAAACAGGAGCCTGGCTCATGAGGATCCTGGCGGTCGCCCAGAACACGTTCCGCGAATCCGTGCGCGACAAGGTCCTTTATGTGCTGCTGTTCTTCGCGGCGGCCGCGATCCTAGGCTCGAAGGCCCTGGGCTGGGTCAGCATGGGCCAGGATATCAAGATCATGAAGGACGTCTCGCTGGCCGCGATCCTTATCTTCGGCGTCCTCATCGCCATCTTTGTGGGCACGAACCTCGTCTACAAGGAGATCGACAAGCGCACGCTCTACACGATCCTCGCGCGGCCCATGCGCCGCTACGAGTTTATTCTCGGCAAGTATCTCGGCCTCGCGGCGTTGCTCGCGCTGGTCACCGTGGTCATGACCGCCGTGGCCGCGGCATACGTCATGGCCCTCGGCGGAGCGCTGTCGCTGTCCTTCTTCCTTGCCGCCGCGCTCATCTATGCCGAGCTCCTGCTCGTCACCGCGTTCGCCATTCTGCTTTCGTCGGTGGCATCGCCGATTCTCGGGGCGCTCATCGTGTTCTCGATCTTCCTGTTCGGGCACGCCACGACGATCCTCGTGGATCTGCCGCAACAGATCGAGGGCGCATCGCGGCAGATGCTGACGCTCGTCTATTACGTCGTGCCGAACCTCAACAATTTCAACATCCGCGCGGAAGCGGCGAACGGCGTGGCCGTGGCTCCGGCGTACGTCGCGTGGGCGCTGGCGTACGGAGCAGCCTACACCGCGTTTCTACTGATCCTCGCGGCATGGGCCTTCGAGCGAAAGGACGTGTAGACGTATGACGCGCACGTGGACCGCTTTCGTGTCCATCGCCGTCCTGGCGGCGTTCGCGTGCACGGTTGTCGCGCAACGCCACATGGACGCTCTGCGCCACGACACGTTTCACGACGAACTGCTATCGATGCCGAACGAACATCTGCTCGGACATTTCACCGCGGGCATGGACAGCGTCATTGCGGACGTGTTGTGGATTAAGTTCATCCGCTATACCTCCGAGCACTTCAAGGGCGACGGCAAGTTCACCTGGCTGAATCACATGGCCGGGATGATCACGCGCCTCGATCCGTACTTCGTCGCGGCGTACCGCTATGGCGGGATGTTCCTCGCCGCGCTCGACGCCAACGATAGCGCCAGCATCGACCTGCTGAAGCGGGGCATGGCGCGCAATCCCGAGTCGTGGGAATTGCCCTACGAGATCTCGATGACCTATCTGCTCAACCGCGCGGCGGACCCTGCGTCGCCCGTCCATGCCGCGCAGTTCCTCGCCATGGCGGTCGAGACCGGCCATGCGCCGCAGTTCGTGGCCGAGACCGCCGTAAGCCTGCAATCGGCGCACAATCTAGCTGACGTCGAACGGCGTATGTGGGAGGCCACGCGCGCCAACGGCGATCCGTTTATGCGGGGCCTCGCCGAACGCAAGCTCATCGAGATCGGGCTGCGCGACGCCTGCGATCGACTGGACCAAGCCGTATCGATGTACACCCAGCGTTTCAACCGCGCCCCGGCAAGCCTGGCCGATCTCGTGACGCAACGCATCATCGAGGCCGTTCCCGTGGACCCGCTGGGCGGAACGTTCTTGCTCGATAGCAACGGCAAGGCTCAGAACACGACGGTGCTCGATAGCCGCGTGGCGCGCCTGCGCAACAATCTCCGAACGGCCGTCGAATCCTATCGGCGGCTCAAGGGGATCTTCCCGGCCAATCTGCACGGTCTCGTGGAGGAGCGCATTATGGAGCGGCTTCCCGCCCATCCGTACGCCGATCGTTCCTGGCGGTACGATCCCGCGACGGGCGCGGTGGAGTAGCTCGCGCTGTAGCTTCGGGCGATACGCACAAGTCGGTGATGAGCGGCCGATGATCGGAGCCGATACCAGGGCCGACTCGCGTCGCGACGACTTCGATGCCGGCGCTCACGAACATCTGATCGATGCCGACGCCCAACGGACCAAGAAACGAGGGCCACGTGCCGAGCATGCCGAGGCCTTGCCGCACGCTGACCAAGCCGGTTTCGCGCAGGAACACGCGGCACAACGGCGACCACGGTCCGCTGTTGAGATCTCCCGCGACAATGACTGGCTTGGCAAGCGTCTTCACGAATTGCGTCAAGGCCCGCATTTGTTCGTGGTGACGGATTGCGCGGTCGGGAGAAAAGGGCGACGCGAGATGCACGTGCACCAGGGACACCGTGACGCCGTTCACGCACAAGCGCGTCAGGACGCCAGGAATCCCCTCCGCCTCGATGGATCGCGGCGCATCGGATTTCACGCGCAAATACTGCCCCAAGTCGCATCGACGGCCGTTGGGACGAGGCAGAAAGGCTTTCTCCGGAAATACCGATTCGAGCGCGCTTAGACGTCGCTCCCATTCCGTATCGACCTCTTCGAGCAGGACCACGCCCGGGCTGGCGTCGCGGATGAGTTTCTCCAGCGCCTCCGGGTCGCCGTTATGATCGTATACGTTGGATTGAACGATGCGCAGGTTCGGAACGGCGCTCGCCTGCGCACGATTAGGGCTCTCCAGGTAGAGCGGCGCGACCAGTATCGCAACGGCGCAGACGCAGACCGCGCCGGCACACGCGCTGCGATAGGCGCGAAACACAAGGCCCACGAACGTGCCCGCGGCGCTCAGGAACAAGTAACAAGGAACCCAATAGGCGGTTCCTTCGACGTACCACGGACCGATGCCGGCGTAGGTGCATACCGTCCCAATCACGGCAAGGACGATGGCAGCCTGGCCCGCGAGGATCGCGGCACGGCAGAGCTGACGTAGAACCTTCTGGCGCGTATCGGTCGCTTCGACTGGCATACGGGTAGGATTACCTCAGAATCCTTCTATGAGTATTGACGAGGCGGCGGGCCATTCAGTTTCACCGGGTCTATCGAGCGTGCTAACGTTGCGTCGTTCCGAATCCGCATCAGGCGCGCGAGAGTCAAAGAGAATGGCGCGCACGATGCGTAGCGAGTCAGAAGGAGGATGAACCAGCCATGGCCGAGGAAAGCCGGCGTTTCGATCCAAAGAAGTGCGATAAGTTGTTGAGCGAAGAGCGTTGGGCGAAATGGAATCCGCCCGTATTGTTCGCCGCGGCTGGCGTTCGCGAAGGCATGGCCGTGCTCGACCTAGGATGCGGCCCGGGATTCTGGACGCTGCCGCTCGCGGAGATCGTTGGGCCGGGCGGGCAAGTCGTCGCGCTGGATGTGAGCCAGGAGTTGCTCGATGCACTTATGGCGCGGACGCCGCCCCCGCAGGTCTGGCCGTTCCTCGGCGAACTCCCCGCGATCGGATTGCCGGATGCCTCGGTGGACTTCATCTGGGCGGCCTTCGTCTATCACGAAGTCGAGAACCCTTCGGCGCTGGTCTCGGAAATGCGCCGCGTACTGCGCCCTGAGGGAACCGTGGCCGTGCTCGATTGGCGGCCGGATGCGGTAAGCGAGAACGGCCCTCCTCGATCGGATCGAGTCGCTCCGGAAGACGTGGCCGCGGCGCTGGAAATGGGAGGCCTGCGCAACAGCGCCATAGTGTGGAAGGACGAAGACACGTATCGTGTCGAAGCGCGCGCCTAAGCAATCATACGCATAGGAGGCATCATGGATAATCGTGTGGAGGTGTTGATACTCGCGGATAACACGGCGGCGGTTCCGGAACTTCCGGCGGAACACGGTTTGTCGATGTGGGTGTGCGCGGACGGCAAGCGCGTCCTGTTCGATACGGGCATGGGCGTTGTCCTGGCCGGCAATGCCGCGTCGCTCGGCGTCGATCTGGGCACAACCGACGCCCTGGTGTTCAGCCATGGCCACTTCGATCACACGGGCGGGCTGCCGCACGTGCTCGACGCGGGCGCGACGCCGAAGATCTTCATGCACCCGGACGCGACGGGAGCGCATTACGGCAGCCTGCAAATGCCGCCAGCAAGGCCGATCGGGATGCGTCCCGACGTTGCGCAACTGCTTGCCTCGCGCGCCGCGGACATCGTATCCACCGTCGAGCCCGTCCGCGTAACGGAACACGTCTGGGCTACGGGGCCGATCCCGCGCCGCACCGACTTCGAAGATACGGGCGGGCCGTTCTATGTGGACGAGGAATGCGCGCACAAGGACCCCATCACCGACGACCAGGCGCTATGGCTCGAAACTGCCGAGGGGATCGTGGTGCTGTTGGGCTGCGCGCATTCGGGCGTGGTCAACACGCTCGACTACATCGCCGAGCGCAACGGCGCGGCGCGCTTCCGTGCGGTGGTCGGCGGCATGCACCTGCTCAACGCATCCGAAGACCGCATTGCCGCCACGGTTGATGCCTTGAATCGCTACGAAGTCGATCTCATCGTGCCGTGCCATTGCACGGGAGAGGCCGTCATCCCGCGCCTCGCCGAACGCTTTGGCAACCGCTACGCGTGCGCAGTCACCGGGAGCCGGTTTGCATGGGCGGCGTGCAACTGAACGTATAGGAGAAGGTCGTGGAAGGAGAGCGCTACGCCTATCTCGACAATCTGCGGGCGAGTCTCACCGCGCTGGTCATCTGCCATCACGCGAACGCCGCGTACGGTTCGCCGGGTGGCTGGTACTACATCGTGCACGAGCGTGGCGGCGTCCTCACCGAGATCTTGACGACCATGTTCGCCGGCGTGACACAAGCGTTCTTCATGAGTTCGTTCTTTCTGATCTCGGCGTTCTTCACCGCGCCCGGCTACGACCGTAAAGGCCCGTGGCGCTACACGAAGCGCAGGGCGCTCCGGTTGGGTGTCCCGTTCTTGGTGTACTTCTATGTGCTCAGCGTCGTGCTGAGCTACATTATCCACTGCTTCGAAGGCCACTCGGACCTGGGATTCTTCGCGTACTTCGCCTCGCGTTTCTTGCGCCATACCGAGCCGGGACCGCTTTGGTTCGCGTTTGCGCTCATGGTCTTCGAGAGTGTGTACATCGCCTATCGCTTGATCGCGGATCGTCTCGGCCGCGCCAAGCGAAGCTATCCGCTTCCCACGGATCGCCAGGTCCTGCTGTTCCTCATCGCCATCGGCGTCTTCACGTTTCTATTCCGGCAATGGCAGCCACTCACCGTGTCGTTCTTCCACATGCGCCTGGCGTTCTTCCCCATGTACGTGTGCATGTTCGTATTTGGGCTGATGGCGTATCGATCGGGCTGGTTCAAGGACCTGAGCGCGCAGCAGGCGAACCGCTGGTTTCGCGTCTCGCTCGTGGCCATCGCGATAGCGCCGCTCGTCATGATCCTGAACGCCGCGCTCGGCTACGACGCGTACAAGTTCTGGGAAGGGTTCACCTGGCAATGCTACGCGTACGCCGCATGGGAGCCGTTCCTCTGCATCGGCATCAACATGAAGCTCATCGTGCTGTACCGCGAGCGCTTCGACTGGTCGAACGCGTTCACCCAGCGCATGGCCAAGAGCGCCTTCACCGCCTACATCTTCCACGCGTTCTTCATCGTCGTCGCGACCTACCTCTTCACCTTCTTCTCGATCGGCAGAGTCCCCGAGATCCTGCTCATGTGGCCCATCACAGTCATCCCCTGCTTCCTCTTCGCCGACGCCTTCAGGCGCTTGCCGCTGGCCAGGAAGATCCTCTGAGCTTCTCGGCAGGGGGTGAGTGCACGAGAAGAAGAACGATATTAACCACCGATGAACACCGATAAACACCGATGTACGTTACTGCAAGACAATCGGTGTTTATCGGTGTTCATCGGTGGTTAATCGAAGTGGCCTTGTCGCTCTACCCGACCGCCGCCGTGCCGCCGATGGTGAGTTCGCGGATGCGGAGGGTAGGCTGGCCGCTGGTCACGGGGACGCCTTGGCCACCTTTGCCGCACGTGCCCAGGTCAAAGCCGACGTCGTTGCCGACGCCTTCGATCGCGTTGAGGACGTCGGGGCCGTTGCCGATCAGCGTCGCGCCGCGGACGGGGATTTCGGCCTTGCCTTGGCGGATGAGGTATCCCTCGCCGACATCGAATACGAAATCGCCATTGAGCGGATTGACCTGTCCGCCGCCCATTTGGCGCACGTAGAGGCCGTGGCTCGCCGATGCGAGCAAATCCTCAGGGATTGCGCTGCCGGGCGCGATAAAGGTGTTGGTCATTCTGGGAATCGGCTTGTGCTGGTACGATTCTCGGCGTCCGTTGCCGGTGGGCGCATGGCCCATTTTGCGCGCGGTGCGCAGGTCGTTGAGGAAGCGGACCAGCCGCCCTTCGTCGATCAACACGGTGCGCTGGGTGGGCGTGCCTTCGTCGTCGACGCCGCAACTCCCGCGCCGGCCCGGCAACGTTCCGTCGTCGACCACGGTGACTTCAGGCACGGCGATCGTCTCGCCGAGTCGCCCGCAGTACTTCGACATGCCCTTGTCGATATGATCCGCTTCGAGTCCATGGCCGACGGCCTCGTGAATCAGCGTGCCGCCTGCCTCGCCGGCGATCACCACCGGCATGCGCCCCGCCGGCGCGGGATCGGCGTCGAGCATCAGGCAGGCCTTTCGGGCGGCGGCGCGCCCGATGGCCTCGGGATCTTCGGTATCGAACAACTCGAAGCCCATCGTGCCGCCAACAAAATGATAGCCGGTTTGAATCACGCCGCCATCCGCCGCGACCGCATGCGCCATCATGTAGATCTGCGGCCGGAGGTATTCGGCGAAGCGCCCCTCGGAATTTACGATGATGGCTCGGCGCAACGCGTCCACGTACATCACGGCCACTTGAACGACCCGCGGATCGGTGTCGCGCGCGGCGCGTTCGGCCTGCGCCACGAGTTCCGCCTTCTTCGCCGTAGGGATTCCGCGCGGCACGACGCGTACGGGTAGAGCGTAGCATTCGGGCGCGAAATCGTAGCGATACGCCTGCCGTTCCTCCGAAGCGCCGCCCGCCACGGTCGAGGCCAGCTTGAGCAGCCCGTCCAGCGAAACATCGTTGGTGTGCGCGTACAGCGTTCGCTCGCCGGTCAAAATGCGGATGCCCGCGCCGATATCGGACCCCGTCGTAACGCGTTCGACCTTGCGGTCCTCGAACCTGATCGAGGTCGTAGCGGACTCTTCGTAATAGATCTCGCCCAGCCCGCCGCCGTTAGACAGCGCCCGTTCGAGAATCGCTTCGCCGTGAGTTTCGAGATCGATTTCGTTTGTTCTCATTCAGCCGGGATCCTGCACGTCAGTCATTCCACGTGGACCTGGAACGCGCCTTCGGCATCGTCGCCGTGTTTGTCCGTAATCGACAGCTTCACGGTGTAATCGCCAGGCGCTTTGTAAGCATGGTGGGCCGCGACCGCCGAAGCGTGCGATCCGTCGCCGAAGTCCCACGCCGCTTTCTTGATCGCGTCCGCCGTGTCGTACGACAGCGTGAAGCCTGCGTTGAACGGTTCCCCGACGGACACGGGAAGGCGTCCCGAGGGTGAACGCGTGACGTCGGCGGCGTTAAAGGATTCTTCTTTCCCAACCTGTGTGTTCAACGGACGGACGGGCGGCAATATGGCCACGGGCCCTTCGCCCACAAGAATGTCCGCGACGGCATGGACGCTTTCGAGGCACATGGCCTCGTCACAATAAGCGGCCACAATCGCGTCGGCCTCGACGAACTTGGGCAGGTTGCCCGGATAGCCGAGCGAAACCACGACGACCTTGCTGCCGTTCTCCTTGAGCGCGCGGACGAGGCGCACCTGGCCTTGCGTCTTGGCGGTGTTGGGGAAGATGCAGATGACGACGTTGAGGCCCCTGCTGTTTTCGGTGAGACGGCGGATCTCGAAGTCCTCGATGTCTCCTACGTGCTGGGCGGTTGAGATGGATTGCATGACCACGGGTTTCATGAACTTGCTCAGCAGCTTCTGCATCGCGTCGACGCCGACGACGCCGGTCACGCCGATGGGAGTCGACTCGTCCTTCTTCAATGGCAGCACGCCGCCGCGATTCTGCAGGAGCGTAATCGAGCGGCGTTCGACCTCGTAAGTCTCCTTGGGAATCCGGCCCTTGGTGGCAAGCGAGGCCGCCCGACTCTTCGACGGCAAGGGACGCTCGCGCAGGCCGGCCTCTTTCTTCAACTTCATGACGCGTTCCAGCGCATCGCGAATCCGCGCGTCGTCGAGCGTGCCCGACTCGACCGCTCTCGCGACGCCTTCGATGGCTTTCAGCACGTGCGGCCCGGCACTGCTCCAATAGAGCATGTCCGCGCCGGCGCGCAAGGCTTGGACCGCTGCCTCGTTCGGTTCGAACAGGCGCTTGATATCCGCCGCGTCCATCGGCCCGGCAACGATCACACCGTCGAATTTCAAGCCGCCGCGCAGCACGGTCTGCATGACCACAGGCGACACGCTCGCAGGGCGGCTCTCGGTGTCGACGGTCGGAACCAGCGTGTTGGCCACGTGGATCAGTTTCGCGCCGTGCTCGACAGCTTGGGCATACGGAAACAGGTCCGTTTCGGCGAGGCGCGCGCTGGGCGTCAACAATGTCGCGGGCGATTTCGGCGTGTGGTTAGCGCTTCCGCCAGGAAAGCCCATGGGCATCGAAAGGATGCCGTTGGCGTCGAGCGTTTCAAGAATACAACCGCCCGCCTGCGCGGTGAATTTCGGATTACTGCCCAGATTCTGCACCGTGCCCACGACACCGGAAAGCGCGGGCGCCAGATCGAGCGCCGGACCGAGATTGAGATTGAACCCCATCGTCTTCAGATGATCCGCGGTAAGGCCCGCGAGACGTTTCGTCGCATCGAGGTCGGCCGAAGCCGCAATCGAAAGCAACGACGGAAGCTGGGCGAAGGTCGTCGGCGCGCCGCGGTCATGCCGGGGCAAGTCGTACACATTGGCCCCGATGAGAAGCGGCACGCCGCTAACGCTTTCGAGCGGCATTTTCCGCAACTCGGTAACGTAATCGGCCGCGTCCTGCGGTTTCACGACGACGGGTATTACGACGCCGCCGGGCGTGAACTGTTTCAGAAACGCCAGGTCCTCCTCATTGGGCGCGAACATTCCTTGCAGCGTGACCAACATCAATTGCGCCACGCGCGCGCGCAATACCATACCTTCCTGCTTCGGACTTGCTACGGGCGCAGAGCCGCCCTGAGTCTCGCGCGGCGGGGCAACAACCGTGCCGCCCAGTCCCGATGACGCGGGCTGGTCGGCGCCGATCAGCGCGGCAATTCCGAATAAGGCAAGCAGGCAGGATTGCATGAGAAACCACCTCGCACCGTGTTGAACGGATTCTATCAAAGCGCGGCGGCGGACAACAGCGGCGCATCCATGCTAGAATCGTGTCCTTTGCGAGAGGAGGTCTTGCGCATGCGTATCGTCGTATTCAACAGCAGTCCCCGGGCTTCGCGCGGCAACACCCACGCCATCGTCAAGGAATTTGCCGCGGGCGCGGAAGCAGCCGGCGCGGTCGTCGAGAACGTGTTTCTCGTCGACAAGAAGATCAAACCGTGTACCGGCTGCTTCGGTTGCTGGCGGAACGGGCGCGGCGCATGCGTCATCGACGACGACATGGCCGGCCTGCTCGCGCTCTTGACCGCCACGGACGTGGCCGTGTTCGCGACGCCGCTCTATGCCGACAACGTAAGCGGCATCATGAAGCTGTTCATGGACCGCCTCATCCCGCTGCTTGACCCGCATTTCGAACTCGACTCGGGCGGCGAATGCAGGCATCTCATTCGCGACGTCTCGTTGAAGAGCAAGAAGTTCGTCGTCATCTCCAACAGCGGCTTCCCCGAGCAGAGCCAGTTCCAGGTATTGCGTCTCTTGTTCAGGCGGCTCGCGCGCAACTCGTCATCGGAACTCGTCGGCGAGATCTATCGCGGCGGTGGCGAACTGTTCGGCGCGAAGAACGCCATCGTTTACAAGCTGCTCGAAACCTACTGCGAACTCGTCCGTAGCGCCGGACGCGAACTCGTCGAGACCGGATACATCTCCGAAGCGACCAGCGCCGAGCTCGAAAAAGAGATCGTCCCGCGCGATCTGTACATCGAACACGCGAATCGCTGGTGGGACGCGGAAATACGCCGAGCTCAGCGATAGAGATCGTTCAACGAGCATGCTTATCGCTGCCATGGGAGATGACGGGCTGAACGGTTAGAGGCCTGCTGCCTTGGCCATGGCCAACATCTCGTCCAGCATCTTCTTAAGATATGGGCATTTCGCGTACGCGACATTGGGGTCGAGCCGGTCGAACAATTCCTTCCCGTGCCTCACTTTCATGTACGTCCGCTTCGTCTTTTCCTCGTAGAGGCGGGCAAGGAGCTTCGCGGGCGGCTCGTCGAAGTTCACTTCTTCCGGATGCTGAACCTTTCCTGGGAAAGCGTTTCTGACTTCGGGGGGAAAGAGATCCGGATTGCTCAGCAACCACGCCTCAGTTTCATGAACCGCGAAGAATTGGCGGAAACGAGCATCCCCGACTTTGGTTTCGAGATCCGCCTTAGCCCACTGAAACCGCTCGTCCACGGTCGTCATGCTCTTGGGATAGAATGTCGGACCATAGAGATCGATAAGCGCGATGACACCAATAACATCGGAACTTTCGAGGTGCATCTTCGCTTTCTTCGGAGAATCCTTGACGAGTTGGGGCCAACCGGTGAAACGCACTGCCTGGACTCCCACCGTCTTCTTAAGCTTCGGATCCAGCCAGTGTTTCAGAAAACTCGGAAGACACTTTTCCGTCGGGCCCTCAACGAAGAGGACGAACTTCATTCCATGTCCTCCAGTTCGCCTGACTGGAACAGCGACCCAAGCGAGTATTCCTTCAACCAGCGGGCAAGAGTGTCGCCATCAAGTGTCTTCAGGACCGTTTGTCCATCCGACCACTTCGCGACGGTGGTCAGGGGTTTGGTCTCGCCGAATGCGTCCAGGAATTGGGGGGAATGAGTTGTCAAGATAACCTGCGTGCGTCGCGACGCGTCGACGGCATACTCGGCAACGATCGGCAACATCGAGGGATGCAGTCCGGTCTCGGGTTCATCGATGGCGATCAGATTGGGCGGCATCGGCGACGCCAGAGCCGCGATAAGAAATAGGAATCGAAGCGTTCCATCCGAAAGGTCCGCCGCCGATTGTTCGCGGCGCAACGACTTCCATCGCACCCGTAACTGAACACGCTGATCAGCGGCAGGCGGGAAAACAAGCTCGTCGTAGTCGTCGCCGAACGCCGCCCGCATCGCAGCGTCTACGTCTTTCTTAAAATCGCGCTCCCCCGTATAGAGCGTGTGCAATACTGGAATAAGGTTCTGGCCATCACCATCAAGCTTGGTCTCGGTTCGCGCAATCGCAGGAAGCCGCAAAGGCGCTTCAGTATCGACGCGGATATCGTGATAGATGTACCAATCTGCGAGCACTGCGCCAAAGGTACCTACCACAAGATTGCGCTCAAAAGGTCCCGCCAGTTGAGAAAGAACCGTTTCTTCGTCTCTCAATGCTCCGACCAATTCGACACGCTGAGACTCACCCTCATTGAGTATCGTTGCTCGACTACTCGAGCGGTCGAGCAGCGCAGATTCTAGAGGCCAGGGCCACTGTTCACTGGATGTCGTTTCCGGGTCAAACATTAGCGCTTCTTTTTCTATCCGGTAGGACACACCCAGTCCGACAGGCGCCATTTCCAATAAATAGGAAAGAGAATCGTCGTGTGTCTTCAAGATCCCTGCGTTCAAAGCGAAACGAATCCCCTCAGCGGCCCCGTCCCAAAGCACGGCGAGCAATCCGCCCGAACGCCGGACAAGTTTGCCCAGTCCTCCTCTCGCAGAAATCGACAGAAGTTCAAGACTGCGAAGGAGATTCGATTTGCCCGAACCATTGGGACCAATAATGACATTGAGAGCGCCGGGTTCCCAGACCACGTCCTTCAAGGAGCGGTATCCTTGAACGTGAAGATAACGTACACCCATGGGCGGCCTCCCAACGCTGTCCTATTGCGAGCTTCGTGTCGCCGGAAGAATAGCGGCAGGCTTGCGCCGCAATCAAACCTTTGCGCAAGCTGGCGAGGCTATTGCATGAGAACAGTGCTCGTCTTGCATACTCGCGTCGCCGTAGGCTCAAGATCCAGTAGCGCGATAATCTCGCGGGGTTTGGCGAGTTTACCTTCGGTGGCTCGGGTACTGAACCGAATGCTGGTCGTGTCTGTTTGTCCTTCGAGCGTGAGAAGCTCTGTCACAAAAGGACGAATGTCGAGTTGAACCGTTCCGTGGCTCTTCCTCGGTCCGGTAGGGCGGCCTTTGCGTTCGACATGAATGGTATCTTGTGCGAGAAGCGCGTCGATGCGGGATTGGATCTCTTCGGGCTCGCCTTCGGTGCGAATGAGGTAGTCGAAACCGATGACGGCGCTCATGAGCGATGGGGCGTTGATCGGGACTTCGTTCGCTTCGTAGGCGTGAAATCCGGGCGGGAGGGTCGCGCAGAGACGTTCGAGGAGCGCGGCCGGATCGACAATGCGGCGGAGCACGATATCCATGTAGTCGTCTTCGGATTCCTCGCCGACGGGCGGCGCGGTCGCGAAGGTGACTTTCGGATGCGCGTGGAACCCTTGCGAATACGCGAGCGGCGCTTGCGCCCGGCGTAAGGCGCGCGACCATGCGCTCATCCATTCGAGGTTGGACAGGAACCGAGCCTCGTCGTTGCGTCCGATCCTAAACCGGACGCGTTGCGCCGGGGGCGGTTCGACGCGCTCGGGCCATTGCGGCAGCACGGCGTCGGCGTCGACCTTCGCTCCTTGCGCGGCGGCATCGCACATCTCGTTGCACAATCCCGGTATGCGGTCGCGCAGGCCGCATTGATGGCAGGTACCGGTCCGGCAATCGGGCGTCCGCGCGAGTTCGAGCGCGCGCTCCCACTCTATCCGAAACCACGCCTTCGGAATCAGCGGATCGATGTGGTCCCACGGCAGCCGCTCGTCCAGCGCGCGTTCGCGAAACGCGCCGGGCACGTCGAATCCGGTTTCGTCGATCGCGTCGAGCCATGCCTGGAAATGGAGGTACTCGGTTGACGAATCGAGCCGCGCGCCGCGGCGGTACGCGGCCTCGACGAGATCGGCGGCGCGGCGGTCGGCGCGCGCGAGCAGGCCTTCGAGGAAACTGGTCTCGGGTTCGTGACGTCCGAACTTGATAGACCTGTGTTTGGCGAACGCCTGGCCGAGAATCGCCTGGCGGCGCTGGATTTCTTCGTAACCAATTTGGGCCGCCCATTGAAACGGCGTGAACGGTTTCGGTACGAAGGTCGATACGCCGGTGTGGATCTTCGCGCGCGGCGAGACGGCGCGACCCGCCTGCAACGTCCTCACGCACAGGTCCGCGATGGCCTCGACATCTTCGTCTTGTTCGGTGGGCAGGCCAATCATGAAATAGCACTTGACGTGCTGCCAGCCACGCCGGAACGCTTCGGAAGCCACGGCGAACAAGGTCTCATCCTCATACCACTTGTTGATGACGGCGCGCATGCGCGGGGTTGCGGCCTCCGGCGCGAACGTTAGGCCGCTCCGTCGAATGTCGGCGACGGCGTCGGCGAGTTCGACGGAGAACGTGTCGAGCCGTAGCGACGGGATCGAGACTGCGGCGTCCAATGCGCGCGCGCGTTGCGCCGTCTGCGCGAGGAGCGTCCTGGCGCACGGGTAATCGCACGTGGATAGCGAGAGGAGTGAGATTTCCTCGTAGCCGGTAGCCGCGAGCGTCTCCTCCATCAGTTGTTCGATCGTTTCGATCCCGCGCGCGCGGACCGGACGTCCGATCATCCCCGCATGGCAAAACCGGCACCCGTGCGTACAACCGCGAAAGACTTCAAGGCCGGGACGGTCGTGAATGAGTTGGGCATAAGGAACGATGTGCCGCGTCGGAAAGGACGCGGCGTCGAGATTCTTGACGACGCGCCGCACAATCTTCGGCGCCGACTCGCTCGGCACGACGCTCCCGTCGGGCAACGTCTCGAACGGGTAGCGCTCCGGCACGTACACGCCCGGGATGCATGCGAAGGCGTCCAGTCTCTCGGCGCGCGATGCGTTGCGAACCGTAAGGGCTGTTTGCGCAATCTCGACAATCGCTTCCTCGCCGTCGCCAATGACGAAGAAATCGATGAAGGGCGCCATCGGTTCGGGATTGAACGCACACGGACCGCCCGCAAACACGAGCGGATAATCGTCCCCGCGTTGATTCGATCGCAACGGGATATCGGCCAGGTTAAGAATGTTGAGCACGCTGGTGTAGGTCAGTTCGGACTGGAGCGAGAACCCGATTAG
Organism: uncultured Nitrospiraceae bacterium; assembly: GCA_964402555.1. Taxonomy (GTDB): domain Bacteria; phylum Hydrogenedentota; class Hydrogenedentia; order Hydrogenedentales; family SLHB01; genus CAYOCT01. The sequence goes on from CAYOCT010000039.1 coordinate 44,842, forward strand.
GTCCATCGCGCGAAGCGGGTCTTTCGATTCGAGCGCGAACAACGGCAAGCCGCGTTCACGCAAGGCCGCTTCCATGTCCGGCGCGGGCGCATATACGCGTTCCGCCCAACACCACGGCAGCCCATTGAGGATGGTGTAGAGCATATGGAGGCCGAGATTCCCGAGGCCAAGGTCGTACAGGTCGGGAAACGCAAGCGCGACGCGGAGTTCCACGTCACGCGGGTCCTTATGCACCGAATGAAGTTCCGTTCCAAGATACCGCGACGGTTTTGTAACCGCCGGGAGAATCGCACTGTTCAGGATATTCCTAAGATTCACACACGTACTCCCACAGCCCTGCCTCATTACGCCTCCTCCTGTTCTGAACGAAAAGAAACAGCGGAGTATTTCCAATGTCATTGCGGGCAGGAATAACGACAACTTGAGTCATGAATGAGGCGTGGCTCGATGGGGATATTTCGTCGCGACGTAGGTGTCGATGATGCCCTGAAAGGCGGGTGCGAGTTCCTCGCACGTGCCGCACAGGGTCGTCACTTTGACGCCGTCGACGTACACGGGACAATGCGGCGATTCGCCGGCGCCCGGGAGGCTGATGCCTATGTTGGCCGCTTTGGACTCGCCCGGGCCGTTGACGACGCAGCCCATGACGGCCAGCGTCATCGTCTCGACGCCATCGTACGCGCGCCGCCACTCGGGCATCTTCGCGCGCACGTAGGTTTCAACCTGTTCCGCGAGGCGCTGGAACACCGTGCTCGTCGTGCGGCCGCATCCCGGACACGACGTGATGCTCGGCGAGAAGGAGCGCAGACCCAGCGACTGAAGCAACTCGAACGCGGCGTACACTTCCTCACGCCGGTCGCCGCCGACGCGCGGGGTAAGCGACACGCGCACGGTATCGCCGATGCCTTCTTCCAGAAGGATACCCATCGCCACCGACGACCACACTAGGCCGCGCATGCCCATGCCCGCTTCGGTCAGCCCGATGTGCAGCGGCTGATCGGTGCGGCGCGCGAGTTCGCGGTGCAGATCTATCAGATGCCGGGGCGTCGAACTCTTGCACGAGATGACGATTTGGTCCTTGCGCACGCCGCACTCGAGGGCGAGTTCCGTCGAACGCAGGGCGGACTCGATCATGCACGCGTTCATGATCTCTTCCGAAGTCTTGTCGAGGCCGCGATCAGTGTTCTCGCGCATCGCCTCGGCCACAAGGTCCTGGTTGAGCGAGCCGACGTTGACGCCGATCCGGATCGCCTTCCCGTTGTCGATGGCGGCTTTGCAGATTTCCGAGAACCGCGCGTCGCGCGTGTGCTCGCCCCCCACATTGCCGGGGTTGATCCGGTACTTGTCCAGGGCGCGCGCGCACTCGGGATGCTCCGCGAGCAACTTGTGTCCGTTGTAATGAAAGTCGCCCACGATAGGCGCCGTGCAACCGGCATCCCGCACGCGAGCGACGATCTCGGCCACCGCCGCCGCCGCTTCCTGCGTGTTCACCGTGATGCGGACCAGTTCGGACCCCGCTTCCGCCAGCGCAAGCACCTGGTACACGGTCGCGTCGATATCGGCCGTGCTCGTGTTCGTCATCGACTGCACGACGATGGGCGCGCCGCCGCCGATAACGACGTTGCCGACACGAACGGCGGTCGTCTCGCGGCGTGGAATCGAGGGCATCTACGCAGTTTCCTTTCGAAGGTTGGCGAACACAGCGTACCGTGTTGTGACACGATTGCGCAAGCGAACGGCCCGTGGCAAGGCGTTTGTTGCGCTAGCTGCGACTCGTTTTGCCCGTCCCCCCGTCACGCCACGCCTGAGGCGAAAGACCGGTCCACCGCTTGAACCTCCTCGAAAAATAGCTGGAATCCTGGAAGCCCGCGCGGGAAGCGATTTCGTGCACGGCCAAGGCCGTGTTTCGCAAGAGCGTCTTGGCGAGGTCCATGCGCTGCTCGGTCAGGAAGGCGTTGAACGGCGCGCCCGTTTCCGCGTGGAACATCCTCGAGAAATGGTTGGGCGTCAGATGCGCGGCGCGGGCCAGGAGAGCCACGCTGAAGGGAAAGGCAGGGTCCTTGCGCACGAGGGACACGACCAGATCGAACAGGCTGGGCGCTTTGCCGCCGGCTTGCTTGGGCGCCGCATGGGCGCGGGCCAGGGCGAGCGCGTCCTGCAGGCGGGAGGCCACGAGATCCTCTTCCGACATGGAGGCCCCGTCGCGCAGGTCCATCGCATTGAGCCGGCGCGCTACAGACCGTTCAATCTCTCCCATCGTCGCCGCGGTTACATCCAGAATACCCCGCATGACCTGTTCGGCGTCCGGCGTGAGTACGGGCAAACGGTAGTAGGCCTCGCGCAATCCATCGAGGTCCACTCCCGCCGCGCGCGCATGCATGCGGATTGCCCGCCATCCCTCCGCGCGATCCACGGGCGCGAAGGCGCATGAGGCCACGACGAGCCGCACGTTCGTTCCAGGCGCCGACGGAGGCACGGCCGTCGCAAGCACGGTGATACCGCCGTGGCAACTGTGCCTGGATAGGCCGCTATAGCGCGCCGTGAGCGAGACCAGGCGGCGGCATGTGGCGCATTGATGCTGGCCACGGTGCGTGCGACCGAAACGCTCGCAGAACGGAGACCGCGGCCTCGTACCGCCCGACAGCGAGAGACGTTTGACTTGTTCTTCGACTTCCAGGAGCACCGCCATGCGCGCGCCCACTACGGCATGGGCCATGGCTTCGAGACGAACCATCGTGACGCTGTTCTTGATGGCGGAATGCAGCAGGTGTTCGATCATCCTCTATCCTCTTTCGCAATTGCACTTCGATGATAGGCGATCCGCGACGGAATTCCAACGTTTTCAACGGGACACGACAGAAAAGTCCTCGACGCCGCAGAAATGTCCATTGCGGACGTCCATTCCCCTTGTTAGCATCGCGCAGGGAATACGGTGCTTTTATGTGGGACAGCCGGGACGCAAAGGCCGCGCCTGAGGGGCCGTGGCTGGCGTCGCGAGACGGCTGCTTTGCAGGAAGGGGCCGCCGGTCATGTGATCCGGGACACGGCTCCCCACGTGGTGGTTGGGACTATGAAGGGAGGTACATCATGCAAGTGAGCGACCGCAGAGCATTCTTGATGAAGGCAGGCAACGCCGCGGGTATCACCGGAATCCTGGGTATGACCGCGGCCGGACTGGGCGGCTGCCCGCCTGTCGTGCCGGAAGCGTACGTAATACCGGCTTGGCCTTGGCCCTATGCCCCGCTGGATGTAGAGCTGGTGCGGAAGATGGGACACCAGAGCTACTATGTCGGCGGCTGCTGCTACGGGGCGTTCGATGCCATCGTGCGCGCGCTGCGAGATGCGGTCGGCGACCCGTTCGACAAGGTCATTACGGACATGATGCGCTACGGCGGTGGCGGCTGCGCCGGTTTTGGTTCGTTGTGCGGCGCGCTCAACGGTTCGGCCGCTGCGATCGGAATGGTTTCCGACAAGAGCCTGCAGACTCCGTTGGTGGCAGAACTCTTGAGCTGGTATGCCGCGACGCCGCTGCCCACCGACACGGCAAATCAATATGCCGTCAACCACGAGTACCTGGTCGAAACCATGAAGTACGACGGCGAGCTTGTACAGAGCGTCGCCAAAGGCAACCTCTGCCACATGTCCGTAACCAATTGGTGCGAGGCCGCGGGGGTCGCCGAGAGCGACGTCAAGCGCGCCGAACGCTGCGCGCGCCTCACGGGCGACGTCGCCGCAAGGGCCGTCGAGATTCTGAACGCGCAATACGCGGGAACCTTCGCCGCAACGACGCCGTTGCCGTCCGCGGCGGCATCCTGCAAGGCCTGCCACAAGACCGATGGCGTGGCGCCCGTACTGGATTATACCAACGGCAAAATGGACTGTGATCTGTGCCACGCGCCGCATGAAATGTGATCTTGGCGCGTAAGCGCCGTAATGCGTAAGTCTGGGAAGAGCAAGGAGACTGGGGCTCCTTGCTCTTCTTTTTGCCAGGGACGCGCATAGCAAAAGGCCGCTGCCAGCGAAGCGTGCGGCAGCGGCCTGGGTCTTTGGGAAACGGAGCCGGGCTACATCCAGCCCATATAGATGGGTATATAGCTCACCATATCGCCGTTCTCACGTGCGACGGCGTCGGTTTCTTCGTTCGATCCGGTGGGGCCGATGACGGCCGGGAACGACTGGCCATAGGCCACGCTCGAAGGCATGGGCGTATGCCAGGGGTTCCATGAAAACCACAACACGGTAAACACCTCCTCACTTAGAACTCGCTCGAGCCGGTATGTGCCGGCCCGTGTCGACATCATTGCGTTGACAACACGTATTGAGACCTCTTAATTCCGCGCGAGTCGAAAAAGTTGCACGGAACCGGCGGGAATCCGCCGACGGCATTCCAAAGGTACCGCCTGACGCTGGAACCGTTACATGTGTTGGCCGCTCTCAGATAAGGACACGCACGACTCAAGGTAGCTGGTTTCACCCAGCCTTGTGAAGCAGATTGGTCGGTAGATTTCGGGTCACAAGAACATAACGTATTTGATTACAATACGTTATGCGTTATGCACGCGATCCCAGCCAAGGTTCTGTCAAAACGTGACCGGACTGGAATTCCGAAAGATACACTTTGCAAGTCTTTTCTTTATAATCAGTTGCAAAAATGTATAGGGTTGGCAGGGGTTTGTATGTCCATTGCCGCGTGTCGGCCAAGCCGTGTCCCAGAAGCTGTAATTCAAAAGAGGCTGCGGTCCAATACCAGCGGTCATCCGTACTACTGTCTGTCGTTTTCCATCAACTTCTCGAAGAAATTCTGTGCAAGTTGACTGGCCATAGGCATTAATACCGGAATGCGGGCGAGGAGGTTCATCCTTCTGCCCTCAGCCTTATATTTAATTGGTTACTGTCCCTATTTATATTTTAGCCGGGATTTGGTATACTGGGTCCATGATGCATGGAAGGAATAGACCGAGCCGTGATGCGCAGTCGGAGGTCTTGGCGAATGTGCGGCGGGACCAGGCCGCGCGGGAGCAGAGCTATCGGGAGCTGGCGTTGCGGTTGTTCCCGCATGTGTGCGGGCGTTGCGGGCGCGAGTTTTCTGGGAAGCGGCTTCGCGAGTTGACGGTGCATCACAAAGACAACGATCACATGAACAATCCGCCCGACGGCAGCAATTGGGAGTTGCTGTGTCTGTATTGCCATGACAATGAGCATCAGGCGTACGAGCAGGCGGGGTATGGCAGCGGCGCGGTGTTCGGTTCGGGCGATGCGGACTCGTCGAGTTTCCGTCCGTTCGCGGGGTTAAAGGATCTGTTGAAGCCGAAGGACGATTCCGCCGCAGGGGAATGACGATCCCCCGCTCCCTCCATCCGCTTAGTGCAGTTCGCCGTCCGCGTCTTTGTAGAACACGCGCTTGGCTTTGCCTTCCTGCCTCGGCAGTCCGCCGATCGCGCACACGCTGCCCTTGGGCTGGAAACCCAGGGCCGACTTGAGATGCTTGGCGACGGTCAGGCTAGTCACGCCGGGTTCGGCCTCGACGTTGATGGACACGTCTTTGAGCCCTTCGCGGTCTTCGATAATGATCTGATAGTTGGAACCGACGCCGGGGATCTGCATGAGGATCTCTTCGACGTCGCGGGGGAAGAAGTTCACGCCGCGCACGATGAGGACGTCATCGGCGCGCCCGACGATCGGGGCAATGCGCACGTGGGTGCGGCCGCACGCGCACCGGTCGCGCGAGACGACACGGGTCAAGTCGGAGGTCTTGAACCGGATCACGGGCAGGGCCTCGCGGGTGAGCGCCGTGATCACGAGTTCGCCGGTCTTGCCATCGGGCACGGGCTCGTTTGTGGTCGGGTCGACGATCTCGACGATGTACTGGTCTTCCCACACGTGCAGTCCGTCGTGCGCAAGACAGTCCATGCCGAGCGTCCCGACGCCGCCGGATTCGGTCATGCCGTAAATGTCGAAGACTTCGATGCCGAGGCCTTCGGCGATCTTTGCCTTCATCGAATCCGAAAACGTCTCGCCGCCGAACAACCCGATCTCAAGGTCGGGAAGATCGTCGCCGGTCTGTTCGAGCACTTCCATCAGACGGATGCCGTAAGAGACCACGCCGGTGAGGATGCGTGTGCCGAAGTCTTTTGCAAGGCGGATCTGGCGCGCGGTATTGCCGGCGCCGGTGGGAAGCACGAACAGGCCCAGTTCTTCAGCGCCGTGATAGAACCCGAAGCCGCCGTTGAACAGGCCGAAGGACGGCGTAATCTGGATGACATCGGCGGGTTCGGCGCCGGCCATGCGCAGACAGCGCGCCATGCAGAGGGTCCATTGATCGAGGTCGGCCTGGGTATAGGGCATGACGATCGACGTGCCTGTCGATCCGGACGACATGTGCATCTCGAGCACGTCGCGTTTGGGCACGCACGACAGGCCCATCGGGTAGTTTTCGCGCAGGATGGACTTGTCCATGAGGGGAAGCTTGCCAAGGTCGTCCAGGCTTCGGATGTCCTCGGGGTCGAGGCCCGCCTCGCGCAAGCGCGCTCGCTGGGTGGTGTTCTTGTCGTACACATGCCGGACGACCGCCTTCAACCGTTCGGATTGAAGCGCGCGCAATTCGTCCAGGGATGCCGTTTCTTCGCGCGGGTTGTGATACGCCACCTTCTCGCTCATGCCCTGCCCCTCCGTACTTCCATGCAGGTTATAGCATGACGGAAGATGCAATTTCATGCGTCCTCGCGTTATTCGGCGGCGGGAGCCTTCTCTGGCTTAGCGATGACGCGAGTCTTCATGTAGCGGATACGGTCGTATCGGTAGTCGTAGGGCTGTCCGCCGATCTGGCACGCGTAGAAGAGCACGAGCCACTCGGCGCCGTCTTGACGCACAAGCGCGGGCGAGGGCACGTGGCATGCGGGCGTATCCGCGTCGGGCGGAATCCAGCCCAGGATGCGCCAGTGGATACCGTCGTCGGATTCGGCCTCGGCAAGCTGGCGTCCGGGCCAGCCTGTGCCGTAGCCCGAAGGATCGGCGAAGCTGCGATACCGCGCGCCGATCTTGATCACGGCAGGGTTCGGCCATTCCTCGATCAGCGGCGTGTCGTCCGCGCGCACGACCGTGAAGCGCCCTTTCATGAAAGACTCGGCGGCGCCCTCGGCGTAGCCCATCGAGACGCCGGACTTCGTCCAGTAGTCGAACCATAACCGCCACTTGCCTTGGTCGAACATCAGCGAAGGACGATGGTACATGCCGTGCATGAACGCGCCGGTCTTGAGATCGCACGCCCCCCCGAGGTCGGGCGCGTGGATGACCAGCGGCTCCTCGGTCCGCTCCCACGCGATGCCGTCGTCCGAGACCGCGCCCATCACGCAGTACAAGTCGCCGTCTTTATCGCCGGGATGCTCGAACAGGATGCCGTCGGCGTTTGGTCCTGTAGCGGAATAGGCCATATAGTATTTCCCGTCATGAGACACGACCGAGGGATCGCCGTTGTGCCACGCGTCGTAGGGTTTGTCTCGCGCCGTAATGACCGGAACCCATTTCGCCGGAGTCTGTGTGGCATCCCAACCGGCGTCGCCGCAGTACACCTCCCAATGATCGAGGTCCTTGCCGCGCGCGTGAAAGATCGCGTCGCAGCCCGGAAAGCCCGGATTGCAGTCGGCCGCGGCCCATCCGAAAAACCACATGCGGAAGGCGTACATGGAGTCGCCGGTCTGGAGCACGGTGGCGTGATACGTATTGCCGAAGCCGGCTAGGACGTTGTGGCCGTCGCGCTGCCACATGGCCGACCGATCCACGTGGCGCGCGTCGGCGGACGATGGCTCCGCGGCCCGGACGGTGTGGGAGACGAGGACCAACCCCGCAAACACGAATCTGAACACGATCCTGCGGGGACACAAGGCAGTTGACAAATCGAACCTCCTCACGAGTTGACTTCGCCGTATCCGTTTCGCAAGAGTACTCATTGTCGCATCCGGCGCGCGCGCGCACAACCGCGGCACGCGCTAAGTTGACGCCGAACGGACGCCGCCTCTACGATGCTCGCGGTGTAGCAAAGATGCTTGGCGTGGATTGCGCGACGCGAGTTGAGATGCTAGCATGACCGAAGGAACGAGGGAGAGAAGGACGCAATGGTGAACCTTGCGAAGATAAGCAACCTGACAGCGTGGCGTGCCGCGCGCACCGAGATCGAATCGGCCATTGCGTCCGTACTCGGGCCGATCGCGCGGGAGCGAGTCGAGTTGCAGACCAAGACCGTCGACGAGATGCAATTTGCGGGCTACGTACGGCGGCGCGTGAACTATTTTGTGGGCGAATGGGAACGCGTGTCGGCGTGGCTGTTCGTTCCGGACCGCAAAGACGAGATGCCGGGTATACTGTGCTGCCACGAAGCGGTGCCGCAGGGCAAGGACGAGCCGGCGGGACTCGATGGCGAACCGGCGATGGCCCAGGCCGTGCGCTACGCCGAGTTGGGGTATGTCACGCTGGTGCCCGATTGCATCACCGCGGGCGACCGCGTCTCGACGGGCCTCGCGCCGTACGACACCAAGACCTTCTACAAGGACAACCCCAAAGGCTGCGCGATGGGCAAGATGCTCTCGGACCATCTGTACGCGATCGACGTGCTGTGCGAGACCAAGCGGGTCGACAGCGCGCGCCTGGGCGTGATAGGCCACGGGTTCGGCGCGCAGAACGCGCTGTTCCTGGCCGCGTTCGACGAGCGCATCCAGTCGTGTGTCGCGAGTTGCGGGTTTACGCGCTTCACGACGGACAAGGCTCCCGAGCGATGGGCGCGCGATGGCGGATTCGTCTACTTCCCCGCGTTGCGGGAAGCGATCAAGAAGCGCGATTATCCCTTCGAGTGGGAGCATCTGCTTGCGCTGCTCGCGCCAAGCCCCACTTTGTTGATTGTCGCGCTCAACGATCCCGAGCTTTCCAATACGAAGAGTTGCGAGAAAGCCGCCCAGCTTGCCGGGACGGTCTACAAGCTGCTGGGGGCGCCCGAGGCGCTCCACGTCTTGACCCACGATGGAGGCCGCCGCATGACTCCGGAGGCCCACGAGACCGCGGACGAATGGTTTGACCGATGGCTTTAGCGCCGGCTCCGGCCGCGTAGGCACGAAAGGATAATTCGAGGCACGATGGATTCCAATGCCGGCGCCAAGATTGCGCGTTTGATCGAGAACATCGAGAAGGTCGTATTCGGCAAACGGGACGTCGTCAAGTTGTGCGTCACGGGACTGCTCGCGCGCGGCCACATCCTGATCGAAGACATTCCCGGCATCGGGAAGACCACCATCGCCCAGGGCCTCGCGCGGTCGATCGCATGTTCGTTCACGCGCGTGCAATTCACGAGCGACATGCTGCCGTCGGACATCATCGGCGTGTCGGTGCTGAATCCGAAGACGGCCGAGTTCGAGTTCCGGCAAGGTCCGATTTTCGCGAACATCGTGCTTGCCGACGAGGTCAACCGGACCCCGCCGAAGACGCAGAGCGCGCTGCTCGAAGCGATGAGCGAAAGCCGCGTGTCGGTCGACGGCGTTTCGCGGCCGGTGCCTCAGCCGTTCATGGTGCTGGCCACGCAGAATCCCATCGAGTACGAAGGCACGTACACCTTGCCCGAGTCGCAGCTCGATCGGTTCATGCTGCGCCTCGAGGTCGGCTATCCGCCCGCCGAAGACGAACTGCACATCATGCGCCGCCGCGACCCCGTGCAGGCGCTCGAACAGTTGCAGCCCGCGTTGTCGGCGCAGGAAGTCATCGAACTGCAGAGCCTCACCGGCACGGTGCGCGTGGACGACAGCGTCGCGCAATACATTCTCAACATCGTCCACGGCACGCGGCGCAATGACCACATTCAGCTCGGCGCAAGCCCGCGCGCGTCGCTGGCTTTCTATGAAGCCTGCCAAGCCAACGCGCTGGTCGAAGGGCGCGACTTCGTGACGCCGGGCGACGTCAAACGCATGGCGGTGGCGGTGCTGTCCCATCGATTAATCGTCAAGTCCCGCGGCGGCGATCTGGTTTCCGCCGCTCGGGAACGCGCACGCGTCGTGGCCGAAGTGGTTAACAGCGTGCCGATCCCCGTGTGACCTGTCATGGATTCCGTACGTTGGAGCGCGTCCTGCGGCATAGACGGACGCGTCCCGCCCGAGCAGCCTATGTGCGACATCATCCGAGTTGAAACGGCCGCAACGGAGTGGCCTGCATGAGCCGCGCGCGCAAAAGGGTGTGGCGTTTACGTCTGCGCGCGACCGGCAAGGTCTTCGTCGTGATCTCCATGCTGGTGTTGCTCGCGGCGTGGAACACGGGCGCAAACCTGCTGTACATCGTGCTGGGCGGACTGGGAAGCTTCCTTATCGCGTCGTTCGTGCTGTGCTTGTGGAGCGTCCGAGGCACGCGCGTGACGCGGCAAGGGCCGGACGCCGTGCACCGGCTCGACAAGTTCGGCGTCAGCGTCCGTATCGAGAACCGCAAATTCGTGATGCCGGCCACCTCGGTCCGCATCGAACGCGTCGACGAACCATACGAAACGGCGGCCTACGCCGTCCGGATTCCCGCGCGCCGCGCCGCGTACGTACGCATGACCGAATCCTTCGCCCGCCGCGGCGTCCAGCCGCTCCCGGCGATCGCGCTCGCCAGCGGATTCCCGTTCGGCTTGGTCGAGCGATGCAAAGCCGTGCGCGATGGGCACGAGGTCATCGTCTACCCGCGCGTGATCACGGTGCGCCCCGGCATCCTCGAACAGTTGCCGGGATCGTGCACGGTCCCGAAAGTCGTGCGCGGCGACGGCGACGAGTTCTTCAGTCTGCGCGAATACATTCCCGGCGACGACGTGCGCCGCGTAGCGTGGCGGGCCAGCGCGCGCAGGGGAACGCTGCTTGTGCGCGAGATGGCGGTCGAGACGTCGCGGTTCATCGTGTTTGCGATCGACACGGCGCTACGCGCCCATGTGCAGGATTTCGAGGAACGTTTCGAGGAAACGATTGAACTGGCGGCGTCGCTTGCGGTGACGTTGTTGAATCAGCAATACACAGTATCGATCGTCACCGCGACGGATTCGCTGACCGAGGGTGAAGGCCAGACGCAAACGCGCAAGGTCCTTGAGTTCCTTGCGCGCGTAGTCCCGAACGAGGATCCGTCCGCGCAGGGTTTCGGATGGTTCGCGCCGGGCGAAGAATTCGGGCGCGCGTCATACGCGTTCCTTTCGCCCGACCCGGCGGATTGGGGCCAGCGCAGTCCGCTGGGCGGATCGAAGATCCTCGATCCGCGGGAGGCGGTCCGTGCATAAGAACATCGTTACAGGACTCCGTATCTGCTCGGCGCTCGTGATGGCCAGCGGCTATCTCGCCCTCGCCGCGACGCCGCATTACCCTCCCGCCATCGTCTTAATCCCGCTCGTGCTGTTCCTGATGGCGCCGATGGGCGAGCGGCTCGACGCCCACTTCACGCTGTACCGGAAGGCCACGTCGTGGATTAGCGCGGGCATGCTTACGCTCGCGATTATCTCGCTGTTCTTTATCGATCTGTTGAGCAGCGTGACGATGCTCGTGATCTACATCCAAGCCTACACATTGCTGCATCGGAAGGAGACACGCAACTACTACCACTTGTTCCTGATGGCGTTCTTCCTGCTCTTGGCGGCGTGCGTCATGTCGCCCGATCCGCAAATCGGCTTGGTGATGATCCTGTTCCTGGTGACTTCGATCGCGTCGTTCTTTCTGCTGCATCTGCATACAGAGTTGAGGCACGACCCTGAGTGCGGCACGATCCCGATCGTCCCGCTCGATACCGAAGATCTGCCGATTCAATCCTCCGCGCCGAAGGCCTTCGACCTCGGCCTCGTCGCGGTGATGACCGCGGTAGTCGTGGCGGTCGCGTTGGGCGCGGCGGCGCTGTTCTACACCATGCCGCGCATGCAGGCGGGCATGTTCGGACGGAGCGACCCGGCGGTGTTTCGATCCGCCTTCGCGCAAACCGTCGACCTGGCGCGCGGCGGCCGCATCTTGAGCGACCAGACGCCGGTCATGCGGGTCGAGTTCCCCGAGGAACCGGAGGGGCAATATAACGGCGTGCTCTTCTGGCGCATCACGGGCCTGAACACGTACGAAGGCGCGCGCTGGGTGGCGCTGCACGGACTGTCGAATGTGCGCAGCCAGCCGATGTACAGCCTGGGCCACGACAGCGAGGCCATCGTCCGGACCGGGCGGCCCGATACGGTCGCGCGCGAACATTTCGGTGTCGGGCGCGTGGTCCGGCAATCGATCTACATGGACAGCGTGCCCGAGGAAGGCATCCCCGCTCTTCCCATGGTCGAGAAAGTGCAAAGCGGTGACGCGGTCCGCGACGTCCAGTTGTTCTGGGACGAAGGCGGCAACTTCACGGCGATGATGCGGGGCCGGCGGCAGCGCTGGCTGCATTACGATGCATGGTCCGAGGTCCAGGAGTTCACCCAGGAACAGTTGCGCGCGGCCCCGGACAATTACCGGGACGTGCTGGCCGCGCGCGATTACGAGGAGCTCACGTTCAACCAATTGCAGCCAAGGACCCAGCAACTCGCGAAGGAAATCGCGGACGGAAAGACGACGGTCTACGACAAGGCCGTGGCCATCGGCGCGTATTTCAACAACGGCGGCTATTTCTACACGGTCGAGCTGCCATCGCTGCCACCCGACCATCCCGTCGACGCGTTCGTCCACGAGACGCGGCGCGGCCATTGCGAACTCTTCGCGAGCGCGACCGCCTTGATGCTGCGCAGTCTCGGGATTCCCGCGCGCGTCGCGGTGGGATATCGAGGCGGGGATTGGAGCGGTACCGACCGCGCGTACATCGTGCGCGCGGACATGGCGCACGCGTGGGTCGAGGTCTATTTCATCGGCCTGGGCTGGGTCTCGTTCGACCCGTCGCCCGCGGACCCGGGGTTAAGCGGGTTCTCGAAGACCTGGATCGCGCGGATGTTTGCGCGCTACTCGTTGCGCGCGAAGATGGCGTGGTACCAGAGCGTCATCGGGTTCGACCAGGGCATGCAGATCGCCACGTTGAAGAACATGGCGCTCGGACTCGTCGGCATCGGCTCGGACATGCTCTGGGGCGCGGACCGCGCCGGCGGTTCGGCGTCGTGGATACGCTTCCTGACGATCCTCATCGTCCTGGGCGCCGGGTTTGCAGGTCTCGTATCGGTCACGTTCTTGCGGCGCGACACGGCGTCCGGACGCGCGGCCCTGCTCACCGTCGACCAGACCCGCGCCGTGCGCCTTTACCGGCGGCTCCAACGCAAACTCGCGCGCATGGGCGCGGCGCCCGCGGGCAAGAGCGCCGAAGAACTGTACGAAGCGATACTCCTCGAACCCTACTGCGAGACCGCGCCGGTGCGCGAACTGATCGACGCCTACAACGAAGTGCGCTTCGGCGCGAAGCCCCTCCCCGTGGAGCGCTACGCCCGTCTCCGCGACCTCCTCCGCCAACTCCAGCCAACAAAACACGGGCAATAGCCACAATCAAGCATAATGAACTCCAACTTATACATCTTAAGCAGAATACCAGATCTGAGCGACAAACAGGGACTGACTCGCTTTTCGGCAGTTTGAAAAGCGAGTCAGTCCCTGCTTTTCGCGGCGTTTCGACAACAACCTGTTCCATGTCATTGCGAGGAGCGGCTTCAGCCCGACGAAGCAATCCCCCGGCCTGTTGTGTCAGAAGATCAGGAGATTGCTTCGTCGGGCTGAAGCCGCTCCTCGCAATGACACCAAGGGAGTGTGAAAAATACGGCCTAGCCGCGCGGACGATTCATGCGGCGCCGCGCATCCCAAAACCAGCATCATCGATCGCCGCAAGGAAGAAGCGTTTCGAATTCGACGTTTCGCGACGCCACGGTGATGGCATAGAAAGATGCCAGCGCGGCCTCGCGCGCCTCGGGCGGAACGACCGTGAATCCCATGTCCCCTATATACCAACCGCGGCCTTGTTCGACTTCCTCCCCGTGATCGTCCCGGCCGTTGCGCGCAAAACTGTACAAGACGAAACCGCCGTCGTCTTTGATCCGATACGAGAGGCCATGGCCGGGATGCCCCACATCTTCCGGCACGCGGTCGAGATACCGCGGGACGATCTCGTCGAGCGACTCGGGCAAAACGCCATGGGCAAGGCGGAATCGTTCCACGCCCAACGCCGTACGCGCAAGATCGATCCGGGTCCGATGTTGCCACTCGCTGTAATATGGCCTGCGGAGAGGCCACGAAACTTCCGAGGCGATGGCCACGTGCCAGCCAAGTTCGAATTGGTGCCGCAGATGCTGGCCGTCGCAGAGGTAATACGGAAAGGGAGACTCGAAGGGCCATCCGGCCTTTTCCAACGCGCTCAGATCGATCTGCCTCAGCTCGCTCGCCCGGCGAGACCATTTCGAGAGATCGTCGAGGGTCCAGCAGAGCGCAAGCCGTTCCAGACGGCTGTTCCCGATTGCATTCCACACAAGCGCGGTTATGCGGCCGAGGGGGTTGTGCGGCGGCCAATCTCCGTCAATCCATGCGTCGTGCACGCGCGTTGGATCTCGCAACATGTCTTCCCACATGACCCCCTCGCCAATCATGGCCCTATCCATGATGTGCCCATCTCGTAGCGACGGCAACGCATGGCCGAGTATCTGCTGAAGACGTTCCATTTCCATGTCGGATAGGCCTGTTCGTTCCATGACCGTCTCAAGCGAGTCCAGTACGATCTCGAGCACGGCCAGCCGGACTAGCTGGCTTATGAAACATGGCTCCTCGCGAAGCGAGTTGGCGATAGGGAGTATCATTGGGATAGCGTTCGCCGCCTCTTCAGATCTGCCTTCGATAGCATCCAAGGTCGCTTTGATCGCGATAAGCCGGGCCAGGTCGCGTATCTTGTACAGGTGTCGCATATAGGTTTCTCCGCCCATCGTTAAGTCGATGGGATATCGGCTAAGCGTCTTGCCAGATTGGGCAGCCGCGCGCAGTTCATCCACGGCCTCGCGGGCAACGTCTTCCCAAAAGACCTTCGTCCAGCGCCACGTTTCGCGGTCGAGCGCTTTTCCGGACTCGCACTTTGCGTGTCCTTTCACGAGAAGGTGCATCATGACATCGTCCGGGATGTCCTCCTCTGGGCGTTCCGATTTGTGTCCAGTGTCACTCACGCCCGGCAACGTGTCCACCCAACGCGACAGCCTCTCGCGATAGCGCCCGGAGATGTCGAGATACGTCAGCGCCACGTTTTCCGAATCGGGCACGCGCGGATAGAACGCATCGAGTTCTTCGAGCGTCGCCGGGAGGCCTTGCGCATGCCAGTATGCGCGAACCGCCGGTTCGGCGGGCCACCGCAACCACGCGAGGAACAACACGGCCACGACTAGTCCGAGGCGGCGGCGGAAGCGGGCAGGCGCCTTCGGACTTGAAATCGCGCACGCCGCGACATCCGCGGCTGCCACGCGCCGGAGGCGATGGATATCGAGAAGCGCGGCAAAGTATGGCATCACCAGGAGGCCCGCCACAGCGGCACTGAGCTGGAACGATTGGGGTTCCCACACGTTACGCTGTGCCATCAGCGGCTCGAAGGGATAGGTCAGCAAGAGCGCTATCGTCCATAGCGCAACCAGCCCGTACAACCCCCGCGCGGACAGCGTCTTCTTTCGCGCCACGAGGGCGGCTATGCCGGTGAAATATCCCAGCGGAACGATTGCCAGCAACCAGGGAATCGTCTCGCGTCGAAGCACCAGGGAAAGAACATCGCCGATGACTTCTGCGGTGCGGGAGGGAACGATTACCTCGTAATGCCCCGGCTTTGGAGGAGGCAGTTGGCGGCAGAGTGAATGTGCATAGGCGATCCCCACAACGCCGAAGCACACAAGCAGAACGAATCTCCGAACGGGCCGATACGCGAGGCCAAGACAGGCCCATGCGACGCAGCCTGCCGCGGTGGGCACGCCGAGCACCCATGACAGCACCTCGCGCACATTGGCCGCGCCGCTCGTCAAACCGAAGACCGTCAGCTTGCGGAGCAATCCGTCATCGGCGACAAAGAGCCACACCGTAGGGAGAACGGACACGTAGATCAGGCACTTGATCAAGGCGAGAGCATCCGCGGCCATCCATTCCCAGGCCAGTTGCTCATCCGACACGAGGTCCCGCGGCGGCAACGGCGCGCGGCGGCCCTTGCCCATGAACGCCGTCGTGCCATAGCGCAACCCGCACCACGCCGAGGCAACGCACAGCGCCCCAAACGGAACGAGGTCATACATCCAACGTTCAGGATTTACTATGTAACCCATGTTGGGATACGACTCTCCCCACACCTTCAAGGCAACCCAGCCGAACCACACAACGACCGTCGCGGTAAGGAGGGGAAAGACGATACTCCGTCGACGCCATGTATCGCGCTGAAGTTCCAAACACAGCGTTTCGGCTCGGGTCAAATCCAGACTCATCGCTCAAACCCCTCCACGTCTTCGCGCCCTTGCGGCTTTTGCGTTGATTCCTCGTCAAGTCCCGCTGACGACATCACCGATAGTCACAATGGGTAAGCGAAGTGACGCGACGATGCAGACGAGTGCTAGCACTCCAAGCAGAATGAGAACCAAGCCGGTCAGGGGACTTCGCGCGAGACTTGCGTAGCGCGATTGGCCCGCATATAGATGCATGCGCGCGTACTGAAAACCTGCCAGTGCGGCAATGGCCGCCAATATTGCCGCGAACCACCATTTCCGAACGAACAATCCGACATAGACGACGGTCAGAGTCGGCGCAGGCAGGCTTCCCCCAAAGTCCTCGAACACCTCGTGGAAGACAGGCACGGTTAGCGCCAATACCCCAACCACGATCCCCCACACCACGGCGATAACGACGAACTCGATCCAAAGCGACCATCGTTCACGAGACATAGGGATCCCCTTTCTGGCCGCGCGCGCGTGGCCGTTGGGCGTTACATCAGGGCGTGGACCGCGATCTGCTGGAGCCGCGGGATGAGCCGGTAGATTACCCGGCTGAGGTAACCTGCGAAGACGCACATGATGAACACCTGGACGCCCGCGTAGAGCCGGATCGTTCCGGGGATTTCCCAGCGGAGGTACCAGGTGAGGAAGTTATCGGCCAACGGGCCTTGGGCGATGTCGATGTAGGCGAACACGCCCTTGAAGGGCAGGCCGTATTCGGTGATGCAGATTGAGAGTTGGGGCGGCGGGATCAGGAAACCCAAGCATTGCACGGCCATCCACGCGGCGAGCGCATACACCAGCGCGCGCGGCGTGCGCGGGGGACGGTCGCACCACCACAGCCACATGAGGCAGACGATGACGAGCGACGTCTCGACACACGCGACGAAGTACAGGTAGGCCACCCATGCCGCAGGCGGATAGGGATCGAAGCTGAGCAGCGGCCCGGCATGCGCCGTAGGAATCGCGCGTTGCACAAGCGCCATCGCGATCACCAGCGCGGCCATCGCGGGCATGGGCCAGCGGACGAACCACGGCTGGAAACCCTCGTTGAGCCGTTGCTGCCACCGATACAGCACGTAGCCCGTGAGCACCGCCCCGGCCGCCTGGATCGTCGCCATGACCACGGCAAGGAACACGCGCGCCGCGTCCGACACGCCGTAACGATCCGCCCACAGGATGAGTGCAAGCGTCATGAGCAGGAAGAGCGCGCTTTGCGCGATCAGCACGCCGCTCGTCGCTGCCAGTGCCGCAACGATTCTGCGTGCGAACCCGGCGTGATAGCGCTGCGTGTGCACGCCCTGAAACAACGTCTTGATAGCGGCGGGACTGCCGAAGTGTTCACGCACGAGAATGAACGCATCGTCTTCGGTCAGGCGTTCCTCACCCGACATGTACGCCAGCAGTTTGTCTTCGAGATGGCCGCGCAGTTCCTCCTGGATGTCCGGATCGAGATCGAACGACACTGAGATCTTCGCGCACAGGGCGCGAATCCGTTCGAGCGTGTCCGGCCGGAGGGAATCAGGCATGGGACGGCCCCGTCAGGCGCTGGATCATCTGGTGGAACTCGCCCCATTGTTCCGCGCGCACGGCAAGCGCGTCCCGGCCCTTCGCGGTGATGTAGTAGTACTTCCGGCGTCGGCCCGAATCCGCCTGCTGCCATTGCGCCCGCACGAGGCCGTCTTGCTCGAGCTTGTGCAGCACGGGATACACCGTGCCTTCCTGCCACGTGAACATACCCTCCGCCTCGTCGTTCATCCGCTTGATGATCCGGTAGCCGTAGCTCGCTTCCTTGGCCAGCACCGACAGCACCAGCACCCCCGTGCTCGCCCCGATCAGTTCCTTGGTGACGTCCATCGTGCCTCCTACGTACCTCCACCGGAATTATACCAAGCACTTCCAGGTATGTCAAGGGCTGTCCTTCTCAATAGAGGCCGTGCGAAGCATTTGGAATGGCTCTCGCGGATAGGATGTTGATCCAAGTAGAGAGAGTTGAAGACATAACCACGAAGGAGAACGAGCCATGTTGAGAACCTTGAATTCCATGCTTGGCTACCGTCTCGACGCTTCGGATGGTCCCGCGGGAACGCTGCACGATCTGCTGTTCGACGATGTCTCGTGGCGCATTCGCCACCTGGTCGCGCATTTCCGCCATCACCGGGGCGGCCACGGCGTGCTGATAGACCCGTCCGCCATCCGCGATATCGACTGGGTACAAGAGCACATCAAACTCGCGCTGACATGCGACGACGAGATACACGGACCCTCCGAGGACACCCACGAACCCGTGTTCCGGCAATACGAGGAACAGGCGGCTAATTACGGCCAGTGGGCCTCTCAATGGCCGGCGTTTAGTGGCGTGCCCGAGCCCAATCCTGAAGTTGTCGTCACCGGAGATGTCCACCTGCGCAGCGTGCGCCACCTCTGCGGCTACAAGCTCTACGGACGCGGCGCCCGCATCGGCCACGTGATCGATTTTGTCGGGGACGACGCCGATTGGACCGTGCCGATGATCGTCGCTGGTGTCGGCCACTTCTGGGACGAGAAGCCTGTGCTCGTACCCACCGACGCGATTCACGCGTTCGTGTGGCAGGACAAGGTCCTGCGCATCGACCTGGACGTGGCCGTCGTAGCAGACGCGCCCGCGTTCAACCCGATGCTGTTGAACGACCGCCGCATTATCGAAGAAGTCCACGACCGCTTCGCCGTGCGCGTACGAACCGCATGACGTGGCGACATAGCGCCCAATGAGTCCACACGCCGCGCGAGCGGCGTGTGGACACCGTAACATCCCTACCGATACAATTCGTTTTCCGGGAGAATCAACGAAGCCCGCGACCACTGCGGGCACGGAAGGAAAACGAACATGCCGTACCCCCAACTCGACCGCCACGCCCTCGCCTTCAAACCCCTCAACGCGCGTAAAGACAAAGTCTATATCGAGCGCGACCACGTTCCCGTGACCGCCGAACCGGCGTCGTTCAGTCCCGCAGGCCAGGCCGCCATCGACGAGACCGTCGTCCGGTTGAAACGGGCGCGCGACGCGGGCAAGGCGCGCATGCTCACCTTCGGCGCGCACGCGATCAAGAACGGGCTGGCCCCGGTCCTCATCAAGCTCATCGAGGACGGCTGGATCACGCACCTGGCCACCAACGGCGCGGGGATCATTCACGACTGGGAATTCGCATTCCAGGGCCATTCGAGCGAAGACGTTCGCGCGAACGTCCCGCGTGGCGAATTCGGCGTGTGGCAAGAGACCGGGTTCTACCTCAACCTCGCGATCGTCTGCGGCGCATACCAAGGCATGGGCTACGGCGAATCCATCGGCGCGTTCGTCGAGAATGAAGGCCTCGAAATCCCTCCCGAGTCCGCGCTGGTCGAGACCGTCGTACACGGCTCGGTATCCAATCCCGCTCAATCCGCCGCCGCGGCCGATTTCCTCGATACCGTGAATCGCTTCGACCTCCAACCCGGCTGGATGTCCGTCCCTCACCCCTTCAAACGCTACGGCCTCCAAGCCGCGGCGTACCGTCTCAAAGTCC
This sequence comes from uncultured Nitrospiraceae bacterium, assembly GCA_964402555.1. Lineage (GTDB taxonomy): Bacteria > Hydrogenedentota > Hydrogenedentia > Hydrogenedentales > SLHB01 > CAYOCT01. Next base: position 64,801 of record CAYOCT010000039.1, read on the forward strand.
CCTTCACCGGCCACCCCATGATCGGCCACGACATCATCTATGTCCACCCCATGAACACCTGCGCCGCGATCGGCCGCGCCGCCCAGCGCGACTTCCTCACCTTCGCCCAGAGCGTGTCCCAGCTCGAAGGCGGCGTCTACGTTTCGATCGGCTCCGCCGTCATGTCCCCCATGATTTTCGAGAAGTCCCTCTCGATGTCGCAGAACCTCGCCATCCAGCGCGGCGACCACATCGACAACCACTTCATGGTCATCGTCGACCTCCAAGAATCCCACTGGGACTGGACCCAAGGTGAACCCCCGATGGATAACCCCGACTACTACCTCCGCTACAACAAGTCCTTCAACCGCATGGGCGGCCAGATGCGGTATGTGACGGCGGATAACCGGGACTTCTTGCTGGCACTGGTTCGGGGATTAGTTTAAGAAAACAAACCACAAGGAGCGCAAAGAGCACAAGGCGGAACGGCCCCATGGATATCAAGGCGTTGTGCGATAGAGTGCGGCAGGTTTCTTACGAGATTCACGTGTACCACGGGCACGGGCATTTGGAAAAAGTGTATGAGAATGCTCTCGCCCATCGACTCCGCAAGGCAGGCCTTAGAGTCGACCAACAGTACCGGATCACAGTCTGTGATGAAGACGGAACGGTTCTCGGCGACTATTTCGCCGATCTCTTCGTTGAAGACCAACTCGTCATCGAACTAAAGACGGCCAAGACGCTGGCACCCGAGCATGAAGCACAGATCCTTGGTTACTTGAAGTCGTCTCATATCGAACACGGGCTGCTCATCAATTTCGGTTCGTTCAAGTTCGAGATTCGAAAGTATGTTTGGAACGCACAGCACGCGCCCCTTTGAGTTCTTTGTGTGCCTTGTGGTTATTTCTAACCTCATGGGAGGCCAAATGCGCTATGTAACGGCGGACAACAGGGACTTCCTGCTGGCGCTGATGCCTGGATTGGAGTGAGAAAACAAACCACAAGGATCACAGCGCGGCTTAGCCGCAACCAAACAGTGTAAGAGGCGTTTCCCAAGGAC
>CAYOCT010000040.1:0-65287 GCA_964402555.1 uncultured Nitrospiraceae bacterium
GGGAGAACTGGTCGCTTAAATCATGCTTGTTTCTTAGGAGCGTAGCGAAGCAATCCCCCGAAAAAGAGAAGCCTTGAGTGGGTGAGATTGCTTCGCTACGCTCGCAATGACACGGAGGTCTTTGAGGACGATAAGGCGTCATGGCGTATTAGTGTACTGGCGCTTGACGGTCAGCCTTGCTCCGCTTTGCGCGCCCTCACGAGGGCGTTGACGACGGAGACGCGCATTTTGGCGCCGGCGGATTTGCCGGTCCGTGCGTCCAGAACGCTCAGGTCGATGCGTTTCCTGGCGCGGAAACGATAGAACACCCAAACCGGGAAGTAGTAGGGCCGAATTTCGCGGACCTCGTCTACGGCAGGTTTTCCCAACTGGCCGCGTTGCACCAGCGTGAAGCCCAGCAGCCCTTTGCGTGCCAGCTCGACGGCGCGCGCTTCGTCGACGGCCGGAGGAAACGCGTCTTCGTTCAATTCGCACTCGGCCAGTTCGTTTACGCATTCCATGAGTGTGAAGTCCCCGGAGATCCCTTCGACCGATGTCCAGACGAGCTTCTTTGTGTTCTTCGAGGAGGCGTGAAGGCATATGGCGTACGCGGGCATCCAGAGGCGTTCGACGAAGGGCGGCACGCGCGTCTCCTGCGCGCCGGGCACTGCAATGCGAATCTCAGGAGCGAGCCGGCCGTACAAATTGCGCAAGCGGGGGCGGCTAAAATACCGCGCCGCCTGCGTTCCCCCGATCAGGGCCGGCAGGCACGGGGGCATTAAAGGCGTCTCTTGGCTCGCCGCATCAGCACGCGGCCGTAAAACATGGAGGCTGCGCCGATAAGCAGCAGCGTCACGCCGCACACGACATTGACGACGGCCGCGCGGACATTGCTCTGATAGGCCCAGTAGGTGCCGATCACGACCGGTATGCCCACGGCCACGATGAAGATACCGAGCGCGATATAGGTCTCCCCGTCGCGCTTTTCCATTTCGATGTTCGGATTGCTTTCGGGCTTGGGTTCGCTCATTACCGCACATCCTATCTGAAGTAGAAATACACCAGCACGTGAGGCGTCATCGAAATCACGGTCCACACTCGCAAGTCCGTCGCAATGGATTTGACCGTGCGCCCGCGATTCACGTAGTCCTTGTTCAACAGAAACCCCACCCACAGCATCGCGCTCAGGAACAGGCCCATCCCGCAGAACCCGCCCAAGTTGGGCCGGTCCACCCACCTCATGAAGCGGTCGACCGGCTTGAAGATGGGCGACAGTACCGGATAGAAAACCTTCTCGCAGAATCTGGTAATCGCGTCTTCGGTTGCGGTCTGATCGGAGGATTCCGAACTCGCCTGCTGCGCGGTGGCCTGGGCGTCCTCGGTGGCGGCGCACGCGGGGCGCGCCATGCCCAAGGCCAGCCAGCTCAACGCCAGCGCCACGAGCAGCCATCCCGTCAAGACATGGTTTCGATTCATGATAATTCGTCCTTGCGTTAATTACGAAGAGATACGGCCGTTCAGCGCATCCTGGGCTTCGTCGTCACGGATGACCGAACTCCACACCATACCGCGCAGCTTCTCTTTCGGTTCCGGTTTGGTAAGCAGGCTCACGACAATGGTCACTATGAAGGCGAACACGAAGGACCACCATGCCACGAACAGGAACGGATCCTCCGAAGGGAACAAGTTAGGCGTGTACTTTAAGACGAAACAGCAGAGAACGCCGAGCACGAGCCCCGCAAGGCCGCCGTACCCGGTCGCCCGCGGCCACATAATGCCCAGCAACAGAATGGCCAGCAACGGACCCTGGAACAGCGACAGGATCGTCTGCATGAACACGTAGATCGCGTCGCGGTCCGCGATAGGCTTGGCGAGGATGGCCGTCGAAATGATAAGCGCGGCGGTGATAAAGCGCCCGAGGCGCAACGTGGTCTTCTCGGTCATCGGCCCCTTGCCGAACCAGCCACGGATCTCTCCGATGATGTCGGTCAGGAAGATCGTGCTTGTCGAGTTGAGCGTCGCCGAGATGTGTGACATCATCGCCGCGAACAGCGCCGCGAACATCAGCCCGCGAAGGCCCGCCGGCATCAACATGCGGATCATTTCCGGAACGGCGCGGTCGGCATCATGCGCGCCCAATTGCGGGATCAACACGATAGCGCAAAGGCCCGGCAACGCCACCATCAGCGGCACGAAGAACTTCAACAATCCGGCGAACAGCATGCCCGCTTTCGCGTCCCATTCCGTGCGCGCGCCCAACGTGCGCTGCACGATGACCTGGTTGCCGCTCATGTACGCGACCGCCATGACAAGGCCCAACCCGAACACGATGCCCGGCCACGGGAATGGCCCCGACGTGTTATACGGAAGCAGCAGCGTGAAGTGTTCGCTGTAGGCCGGGCCCATGGCGAGGACCTTCTCGCGCAGCGTCGACCAGCCGCCGACTTCCCACACGCTCAGCGCGAGCAGACCCATGCCGCCCACATACATGACCACAAGCTGCACCACGTCGGTGAAGACCACCGCCGTCAAGCCGCCCGAGAATGTGTAGATGCCCGTGATAGCCGCCGTCAGCCACAGGGTCACGTATGGGTCCCAGCCCAGCACCGTGTGCATCAGCTTATCCGCCGACAGCCACTGCATGATGGCCAGCATGAAGAACAGCACGACGGCCCAGATCATGCCATTGATGAACTGAACGGCCCTGTTATAGCGGCGTCCGAGAAACTCGGGAATCGTGAACACGCCCGAGCGCCAGAAGTACGGCACGAACACGAAGGCCGCGATGACCATCGCCGGCATCGAGCCCATCCAGTCGAAGTTCGCCGCCGACACGCCGTTGGTGTACGCGGCCCCGGCCACGGCCACGAAGTCTGTCGCGCCGATATCGCTCGTGACGATCGAGAAGCCGATCGCCCAGAACGGCAGCGCCTTGCCCGCCGTGAAGAAGTCTTCGGTCGTCCCGACGTAGCGTGTGCAGAACAACCCCAGCGCCAACGAGCCCACCATGTAGATGCCGATGATGACGATGTCAATCGGCGCGAGACCTACGATTTCCGTCATGACAGATGCATTCCGATCCTAGTTTCCAGCTTTCGATCCACCACTGTAGCGAGTCGCGAAAGCGCATGGCGCTTCCGTGCGGGAAGCCGGATTATCGCAGAACACGAAGTCTCACGCAAACAACTTCGTGGAAGCGGCGCGGGCGAAGCGAACGAAAGGCCGTTCAGTCGATCGTCCGCGGTTTGGTGAGTAGTATCGCGCCCGCGAGGACGACGGATTCGCCCAACTCGCAGGGCACGATCTCGAATCGATCACGGAACGGCCCGAACGCGTATTGGCTTGCCCAGCGGCGCACAGGATCGAGCAGCACCTCGCCCATCAACGACACGCCCCCGCCCAGCGCGATGCGCTCGGGATGGAACAGGGTCACGGCGTTGGCCAAGGCAAGGCCGATGGTCTGCGCGACACGTTCGATCTCGTCGCCCGCGCGCGCGTCGCCGCGTTGAGCTGCCTCGCCGAGCATGGCGCACGTAATCTCGTGCGCGTGTCCGTTGCACAGTTCGCCCAAGGGCGTATTGAGCGATGGATCCGCGTCCGAACGCACGCGGCGTTCGATCGCCCATCCGGAACACAAGTCTTCGAGTTTGCGCGTTGCGCCCGGCGTGGGGTCGCTCCAGTCGGGCACAAACGTGTGGCCGATTTCGGATGCGCCGCGGCCCTGGCCGTCGTGCAGCCTGCCGTCGATAATGAGCGCGCCGCCGATGCCGCTGCCGATGTTCGAGTACATGAAGTGGCGCGTGCCGCGGCCCGCGCCGAGGCAGTATTCGGCCCATCCCGCGGAGTTCGAATCGTTGAAGACGTGGGTCTCGATCCCGAAGCGCTTCTCGAACCATGGTTTGAGCGCGAAGCCGCTCCAGCCTTCGACTTGATGCGATGTAAGAACCGTGCCCGTCGCCGAGTCGACCGGTCCGCCGAATCCCACGCCGATCCGCACGGCCTTGCCTCCCGAAGGAACGTCTTTCAAGAGTTCGGGCAATTCGCGCGCGAACCATTCGAGAATGGGTTCGGCGCCGCCGTGCGGCGCCGCGCCCCGCCGTGTCAATACGATCTCACCCTCTTCCGTGCCCAGGGCGGCCTGCAACTTCGTGCCGCCAATCTCGACGCCCACCACGAACGCGTTCATTCGCCGAACTTCCTGAGAAGCACTTCGGTCAGGTAGTGGAACACGACCCCATGAACCGCTTCGACTATGCCCATGTTGTCGCACCGCACCCAGAGCGCCTCGTTTGCCAGATCGAGCAGCTTGCCGCCGTCGTACCCCGTAATCGCGAAGGTCCGCAGGCCCGTGGCGTTTGCGTACTCGATGGCGCGGAGCACGTTGGGGCTGTTGCCCGAACCGCTGATCGCAATGAGCAGATCGCCCGGCGACGCAAGGTTTTTGAGTTGTTCGACAAACACGCGATCGAAACTCGTGTCATTGCCCCAGGCGAGCAGATACGCCGCGTTGTCCGTCAGACTGAGGACTTTCAGGCGGCGCTGGGTATCGAAATCGGTCAGCGTGCCCTTGCCGAGGTCCTCGCACAAATGCGATGCATTCGCGCCGCTGCCTCCGTTGCCGATAATGAACACAAACCGTCCCGCGCGATACGCCTCATGCACGGCATCGGCCAGACGATTGACTTCCAGGGGATCTACTGCGTCAAGGGCGGAACTGAATACATCGACGTACGTTTTGAAATCCATGGCTACTTCCTTTGTCCGAGGCCGTAGGATACGCAGTCCTCGCTCCACGCGTCAACCGGCGCGCGGTCTGCGCGAAGGCCGCTACACGACTGCGATTACGGCCACGATCCTCGCAACGATTGCCGAGAGACAAAGCCAAAGGGGCAGGAACCATTCCTCCTGCCCCTTGGCAATGCAATCGAGCACGGCTTACATCATGCCGGGCATGCCGCCCATGCCGCCCATTCCGCCCATGCCACCCATGCCGCCCATACCGCCGCCATGCGCGTGCGGCGCGCCGCCTTCGGGCTTCTCTTCGGGGATGTCGGTGATCATGCATTCGGTCGTGAGAATCATGCTGGCCACGCTCACCGCGTTCTGCAACGCGCTGCGCACGACTTTGGCCGGGTCCACGATCCCGTTCTTGACCATGTCTTCCATCTGGCCCGTCGCGGCGTTGAATCCGACGCCGGCCTTCGCCGCTGCGACTTGCTGCACGATAACGCCGCCTTCGTGCCCGGCGTTCTCGGCGATTTGGTTCAGCGGCGCGGCGCACGCGTTGACGACCATCGACACGCCGATGCTCTCGTCGCCAACGGTCTTGACGCCCTGGATCTTCTCACGCGCTTCGAGCAGCGCAACGCCGCCGCCGGCCACGATGCCTTCTTCAATCGCGGCGCGCGTGGCATGCAGCGCGTCTTCGGTGCGGGCCTTCTTCTCTTTCAGTTCGACCTCGGTGGCCGCGCCTACCTTGATGACCGCAACGCCGCCGGCCAGCTTGGCCAGGCGTTCTTGAAGTTTCTCGCGGTCGTAATCGGAGGTCGTCGACTCGATGCCGCGGCGGATCTGCTCACAGCGGCCGAGGATTTCCTTTTTCTTGCCGGCGCCTTCGATGATCGTCGTGTCGTCCTTGGTAATTTCGATGCGCTTCGCGCGGCCCAATTGATCGAGCGTGACGCTCTCGAGCTTGGCGCCGAGGTCCTCGGAGATGTACGTGCCGCCGGTCAACGTCGCGATGTCGCGCAGGATCTCTTTGCGGCGATCGCCGAACGCGGGCGACTTGACCGCGACGATCTTCAGGATGCCGCGCAGGCGGTTGACGACGAGCGTGGCCAGCGCCTCGCCCTCGATGTCTTCCGCGATGATCAGCATCGGCTTGCCGGTCTGCGCGAGCGTCTGCAGCAGCGGCAGGATGTCGTGAATCGAACTGACCTTCTTCTCGTAGCAAAGGATGTAACAGTCTTCGATCGTCGCGGTCATCGTCTCGGGATTGGTCACGAAGTACGGCGACAGGTAGCCGCGGTCGAACTGCATGCCGTCGACCATGTCAACTTCCGTCTTCAGGGCCTTGCCCTCTTCGATCGTGATCACGCCGTCTTTGCCGACGCGCTCGATCGCGTCCGCGATCATCTCGCCGATTTCGGTGTCGCCATTGGCCGAGATCGTCGCCACTTGCTTGATCTCGTCGCCGCCTTTGATCTTCTTCGACGCGCCGGCAACCGCTTCGACTACCTTCGCGGTGGCCTTGTCCATGCCGCGCTTGAGGTGCATCGGGTTGGCGCCCGCCGCAATCTGGCGGAACCCTTCGCGCACCAGCGCCTGCGTCAGCACGGTCGCCGTCGTTGTGCCGTCGCCGGCGATGTCGTGCGTCTTGCTGGCCGCTTCGCGGACCATCCGGGCGCCCATGTTCTCGAACGGGTCGGGCAGCTCAATATCCTTGGCGACCGTGACGCCGTCTTTGGTGATATTCGGAGCGCCGTAGGACCTCGCGATCAACACGTTGCGCCCTTTGGGCCCCAACGTGGCCTTGACCGCATTAGCCAGCATATCCACGCCACGCAACAGCGCCGCATGCGCGCTCTGGTTGAACATCAGCCTCTTAGGCATTGCCGTATCTCCTTCTTGAATCGTCGTTTCCGCTGTAGCCCATGCTCTTGGTTAGCACTCAACGCAAGCGAGTGCTAACAACCGCCAATCGTACCATACTCCGGACACCCTGTCAAGGCCCGGTTTACTGAAAGTCCCCGCGTCCAATTGATTCGCCTCATCCATTGAGAATTCTGCCGAAGGGCGCTATGCTGTACCTGCGGGAAACGTTCGCGCGAAGGGAGATCTGCGCATGGCCTCGATACCGGTACTTGTCGTGATGTGGTGCTTCGCGCAGACGGGGACGTTCGGAGCGCCGGGATACCACGTCCAGACCAGCGGGGTGTGGTACGCGGAGGGCTCGGCGTCCAGCGCGATGCCGTTGGGCACGCTGGGTTCGGGATATATCGATTTGACCGCCGGGGGGACGTTCGGATCGAGCACGGCCGAGAACACGTGGCTCAAACCGCAAGACGTGCCCGGCCAGGCGGGCATCACGTTGCAGGTCGACGGCAGGAAAGTGGACCTCCTTCCGGGTACCAAGCCGCTGAACACGCTGCGGTTCTGGGGCCATTTCCCGATGGCCGATCTGGATTTTGGGCCGGCATTCGGCGACGCGCTGGTCTATATGCGGGCCTTTGCTCCATTTATTCCGCATGACTACACCCTTTCCGCAACGCCCGTGGCGTTGTTCCGTTGCATTGTCATGAATCGCGGATCGAGTCCGGTTCCCGTCGAGATTGGCATTCAATGGCAAGACGCCGCGCCGTCCGGCAAGAAATCGCAAGGCAATGTCGAGGGCGTGCTGAGCTGGCATCACGACACGCTTGCGCCGGGGGACGTTTGGCGCATCAGCCCGGAATTCGTGTTTGGAGCGAGCCGCGACCAAGTCGCTCAGCGCGTCCTTGAAACAAAGCCCGGTCCCGCGCCGCTGGTGGGCAAACCAGTACCGGAGGGCAAGGCCTACGCATTCGGGGCTGTCACGGACTTTCTGCTCGACGGCCTGGGCGGATTCAACTGGGAAACGCACCGTAGAGAATCCGCCGTCTTCTCGGGCGCGCCCAACATTGGCCAGATCTTCTGGAATCTCAACTATGGCGATCAGTCCGCCGGACGTGGTCCGGATGGTGGATACGGGCTGAAAGGCACCACGCTGCCGACGCGGACCAAAGATGGGAAGCTCGAGGTGCGGCTCAGTCTCGTCCCTGCGGGGCCTGACGGCGTGGCCCTCGTATTCGCGGTCCTAAACCTTTCCAACGAACCCGTCAACGGTCTGGATTTCGGATTCGCCGTGAACGCCGATATCGGCGGGCCTGCGCACGCGGAGCACCAGCATGCCGAGTACGACGACGAACAGATACACGGAGCGGTCTTCGTCGACCAGCGAACCGGCGTCGTGCTGGCCTTGGCCGGACAGCCCGACAAGGGAATGGTAGGCACGTGGCCGCAGGCGCATGCGGCCATGGCGGCCAATCGCTGGCCCTCGCAGGAGAAAGCGTCCGCCGCACCCGAGGTGGCCACGGCTGCGAACTGCATCCAGGTCAAGAACGGGCGCGGGTCGTATGCGGTGGGCGTCATGGGCGGCGCGAACTGGGCCATCGAGCATGTACGCAAGGACGGCGGGATTTACCGCGCGCAAGCCGTCACGACGCTGCCCGCGGGCGAGAATACCGAACTCACGCTCGGTCTCGCGTGGTACTTTCCCACGTGGACCTCGAGCGACGGAGAGCAACTTCGCCATCGCTATGCGAAGTTGTACGATGACGCTGCAGGCGTGTTGGCGGTGGCGATGCCGAAGGCCTCCGAGATCGAAAACAAGATTGTGGCGTGGCAGGAACCGATCTACGCGAGCGTCACGCCGCCGTTCTTAAAAGACGCTCTGGTCAACGGCCTGTACGTCATGGCGCGGAACTCGTGGTGGATGGACGACGGGCGTTTCTTCCAGAGCGAATCTTTCACGGGATGCCCGATTACCGAAACGTTCGTATGCCGGTTCAACGGCTCGTTTCCCCTTGCGGTCCTGTTTCCCGAATGCGAAAAGGCCACGATGCGCTCGGTCGCCGCGGCGCAAGCGCCGACAGGAGAGATCCCCTTCGGGTTCGGCTCGCCGATGGGATCGCGTTCGCCCATGTTTCAAATCCAGCATCCCATTGTCTCACCCGAGTTCGTGCTGACCACGTGGCGAGACTACGTCCTTTGGAAGGACCGCGCCTATCTCGACGCGATGTATGCGCGATGCCAGGCCGCCATGCACTACGCGATGACGCTCGATACGGACCACGACGGTGTCGTCAACGAGCATCCCGGCAACGAGAAGGGGTTCCCCGCGAATCAGTATTACGACATCTGGCCATGGTGGGGTACGAGCGCGTACACCGGCAGCATCTGGCTCGCCGCGTTGCGTGCCGGGGAGGAAATGGCCAAGATCGAAGGCGACAAGGCGTTTGCCGAAGAGATGCGCCGCTGGTTCGATGCCGGGTCGAAATCCTTCTACGCAAAACTGTGGACAGGCGCCTATTACCGCCTCTACAACGACCCCGAACGCAAGCGTGTAAGCAATACGTCGCTGACCAACGCGTTATGCGGGCAATGGTACGCGTACGCCACCGGACTCGGCGAGATCGTGCCCGCGGCGACGATCCCCTCCGAAGTCGACACCGTGTTTCGGTGGAACGTGGCTGCCACGCCGTACGGCGCGGTCAATGGCGTCCGGCCCAATGGGCGGCCCGACGAGACCTTCCCGGATCACAGCGCGGTCATCACGATAGGCGAGGTCTGGAACTTCTGCGCGCTGGCCGCCTACGCCGGCCGCAAGGAAGACGCCATGCGGTTGTTCGTGGACAGCTACTCGAATATTCTGTTGCGGCAGCGGACGCCCTGGAACATCCCCTGGAGCCTCGACCGGACGACCGGAGCGATCAAATGGGGGGTCAATTACTACTCGAATCCGTGCGTCTGGACACTGTTCCAAGCCCTCGATCCCGCCGCCTACGCGCTCATGGCAAAACCGGCTCCCTAGGAGGCGGGTCCAACCAGTCAGACCTGTCGGACCTGTCGGACCTGTCGGACTCGTCCGACTTCTAGATCCCGATTGACAAGATTTCCACGAGGGATCATAATGGCGTAGTTGGGGCCACGCACAAGGGAGAACGGCAATGAATTCGGTACGCGCGCACAAGGTCGGCTGGGCAGTGCTTATCGCAATCGTGGGCATCACGTTACTTGCGCCGTGTGGGGCGGGCGCCACGGCGAAGATCGATGGCGGCACGACTCCACGAATCCTGCTTATGGGGGACAGTTGGCCATGGTTCCTCTCGACGGGGTTCGCGTTCTGGACCTATGAGCGCGGCAGCGCGTTTCGCGACATCCTTCCCGAGACCGGCCGCGGCCAATGGTCGGACGACGCGGCCACGGCGATCGCGGGCAGCATGATCACGCAGTGGTCGACGAACGAACCCACGCCGACGCCCTACGGCGTACTAGGCAAGCTCGATTACGCGCGCCGCGAACTCATGGAATTCCCCACGATCGACATTGTGCACCTGTGTCTCGGAGGCAACGACTTTATCCGCGGCGATTTCCGGGGCTACGTCCACACAGAGCCGGGCGGACCCCTCTACCAGGAATACCAATGGCAGACGCTCGTCAACTCGGGCGAGCCGTCCGGTGGAACATTCACGGTCACATTCCAGGGCCAAACGACCGGCCCGATTCCCTACGGTTCGGATGCCTCGGTAGTCCAGGCGGAACTCGAAGGGCTGAGCACCATCGGCACGGGGAACATCGCCGTGTCCAACGCCACCGGCGGGGCGCGGTACTTCTGCGCGTTCCAGGGCGCGTTCGCGGGTTCGGCTGTCCCCGCGATGTCAGCCAACGGATCGGGGCTTACCGGTATCAGCCCGGCCATCACGGCCTACCCCGTCATCTTCGACCATGGGTGGAAACAAACCTGGGGCACGGAATCGCCCGCGGAATATGCGTTCGCCGAGGCCATTCTCGAACAACTTCAGATAGTCGCCGAATACGCGCTCGATACCCGGCCGGACATCCGGCTCGTACTGCACGACTACGACTACATGGACCAAGGAGTTGGGGGCGCTACACCGCATGACGCCAATGCCGCCCTGGTCAACGGCGGCCATATCAAACTGATGCTGATGGAAACGTTGCGCGCCAGGCCTGAGTACGCCAATCGCGTCTTCTTCCTCGACGCATACGGCCTGATGCAATGGACCTTCGGCTATCCGTGCGATTTCACGGAACCGACGCTCGGCGAACGAGTCCCGGCCACGCTGCCGGAGGACCAGTACTACCAGCCGATGGGCCAGCCCGGCACGATGGGCACGATTTCGCTGCCCGGCACGTTCCCGGATTACACGCCGTGGGCCGGCGGCGACCTGAATTACCCCGGGCCTGCGATCGCGATCCTGTTCGACTTCGGCAAGAAGGACTCCGATCCAAGCTGGGCCAAGGACATGGCCAAGGGCGGCAACATCCACCTGCACAAACTCGGCAATCACGTCTACGCCCGCTACTGCGTCCAGCAGTATTACGGCGCGTGGCTCGACCAGCCCAAGGTCATCTCGGTCAAACGCGCCACCTACAATCCGATGCAGCCCGGCCAGATCTACGACCCGGCAGGGCTGTCGCAGGTCGCGTTCGAGGTCACATTCAGCGAACCTGTCAACGGCGTGGACGATGCCGATTTCGCTCCCATCGTGGCCAATGGCCTGGCCGCCGCCTCGATTCAAAGCGTCGAGGAAGGCAAGGCCGGTTCGACCTACACCGTCGTCGTCAATTCCGGTTCGGGCGACGGCACGTTGGGACTCCGAGTCATCGACAATGGTTCGATCACGGCCGTCGACGATGGCACGCCCCTCGCGGGCGACGTCGACGGGTCCTTCAGCTACGGCGAGACCTATACGATCAATCGAGCCTTCGGCGTGCCGCTCGCGGCATGGCCCGTGGCGCTGGCCCTGCTCGCAGCAGGATGCTGCATCCAGCGCCGGCGGCGGTAGTCGCAGAAAACTCGCGCTGCTTCCGAGAGTGGGCCGAGAATCACGTTTCGGCGAACGCTTCGAGAGATACCGCTACGGCTGGGAAAGCAGCGAGAAGGCGCTTGTCATTAGTGACGAGTGGGGTTCCGGCTTGCTCGGCCACGACGACAAACTCGCAGTCGTAGGCCGAACAACGGGAGCGAACTGCCGACCTAAGGACATCCGCCGAAGTGGCGGCTCGTTCGCCGCCGCGCATGTGCGTTTCCGCTTGGGCAAGGATCTGCATAGCGGCGTCCAGCGCTACGATTTCGCGGCGGACGTATTCGGCCAGGACATTGCGAAACTCAGAACGCCATACGAGTGGCGCGATCCACTCAGGATCTTTCAGTAGCACTTGCTCCGCCAACGCCGTGAACTCGCCGGGTATCCAAAGATAGGCAATCACGTTCGTATCGACGGCGATCATGGCCTGCCTTGGGCCTTCATGAGGGTGAGCGCTTCTTCTGTTAAAGTCCCGCCGACCTTCGACCTCAGCTCGCGCGCTTGAGCAAGAACGGCAGATGCGGGCGGCCGCCGCATATCGAGCGAAGCTTCGATACACGCGATAATCTCATGTTCCGGACTTGTGCGGTGCAGTTGGGCTTGCTCATTGATCCGCCGAAACAAGTCCTCAGGAAACTCGTCCATAGTGACTCTGATGGCCATCGTTCGATACTCGTCTGTTGGGGCATCGTGTAGACTGCGCACATCCTCTACTCTAGCCCTCACGGCTTCAGATTGCAACGGATTAACTGAACCGTCACGCCAGCAGGAAATACCCCAGCACGAGCACGGCGAGCGCGATGCGGTAGTAGCCGAAGGGTTTGAAATCGTGGCGGCGGATGTAGTTCATGAAGACCGCGACGACGGCGTAGGCCACGATAAACGACACCACTGAACCGACGAACACGGCCAGCCATTGGGCGCCGGTGAAATGCATGCCATGCTTGAGGATCTTGAATCCCGTCGCGCCTACCATCGTCGGAATCGCGAGGAAGAAGCTGAATTCAGCCGCGGCCACGCGGCTCGCGCCGAGAAGCATCGCGCCGATGATGGTCGCGGCGGAACGCGACGTTCCGGGGATCATCGCGAGGCATTGGATGAAGCCAACGGCGATCGCGGTGGCAAACGTCAGGTCGCGCGCCGCGGCTATCTTGCCCTTGCGAGGCCGCCACTCGAGCGCGATCAGCACGATGCCGCCCACGAGCAACGCAATGGCCACCGTGTAGGGATTGAACAGTTTCGCCTCGATCGTCTTGTCGAGCAACGCTCCGAGCACCGCCGCCGGGAAGAACGCGGCGACAATCTTGATCCAGAAGACGATCCGCGCGTCGCGCTCCGTGCGCTCCGAAACGAATGGCCACAGATCCTTCCAGAAGTACACGACCACGGCCAGCACCGCGGGCAGTTGGATCATGACCATGAAGGCGTCGGCGAATATTTTGTCTGGACTGATGCGGAGGAATTCGTCGACGAGGATCATGTGGCCGGTGCTGCTGATGGGCAAAAACTCGGTAATGCCTTCCACGACACCCAGGATTGCCGCCTTCAACAAGATGACGAACACGGGACACGCTCCTTCTGTTGGCAGAATGGGCGCTAGTCTTTCACACGGCAGAGGAAGGAAACAAGTGCGGCGGACTCCCCGCGAACCGCGCGTATATTCGGTGTAGGGTGGGTACAGCGAAGCGGAACCCACCGATTCGCCCCTATTTCCGGTGGGTTTCGCTTCGCTGCACCCACCGCGTCTAAAACTCGTTGCTAGGACTCGACGCGTTTGCGCGCGCTACGAAGGACCGCTGCCAGCACCTCCGCATTGGGCCGCGTCACTTCGTCTCCGTTGGCGTCAAGCGTCGTTATGATAGCGGCGGTTGATTTCACGGTCATCACGACTCCTTCGATCGTGACCGTCGTGACGCTCTGGAGGCGCAGCAACATGCCCGCCCAGAGATCTTTGAGATAGACGCGGACGGGCCAGCAGAACGAAACGATCAGCGCCACGATCCCGATGATGGCCACGGCGCTGACGCCGTTCGATATGCCGATCAAAAGACAGAGCGCCGCGAGGGTCGTCGTAACCATGATGCCGAGGCCGACATAGTATTCGATCTCGGCGTGTCTGGGATTCTCGCCGCGCGCGAGCTTGCTTTGGGAACGCACCCAGGCCAGCCCGAGATATCCCAGGGCGAAGGCGGCCATCGCTGTCAGCAGGCGCGACAGCATGAGCCACGCGGGATTGACCAGGCCGGCAAAGGCCTTCAAGCCGAACAGTCCGGATAGCGCCACGGGAACCAGCAACAGGAACGCGATATACACGCCAATGCATGCCGCGCGCGCCGCGGTTTCGGAGAACGAACCGGACGATCCCGAGGCGTTGGCGAGCAACGCATCCAGTTCCTGTTTGAGCCATGGCGTTTGAAACAGCCCGTAGACCACGTGCGCGATCCACCCGCACGCGAGCAATGCGGCGATCAGCACGATGCCCCCTTGCGCGCCCGTGGTCATCGCGTGCAGGACCTCCGGGGCCGCGCGCCAGCCGTGTTGCGAGGCGATCGCGTACAAACCCGCCGCCCACACGAACAGGCGGCACGCCCACACGGCGAGGCTGGTCACGATCGAAACCCGCACTACGCTCTTCCCCCGATTGACGGGCGCGGCGGACACGGTTTCGCCCTGTATCCACGGCATGCGGAAGTAGCGGTCGAGGCCGTGGCTCACGATCGCGCGCCTCACGATCGCGCCGGCGAGCCAGCCCGCCAGAAGCGCTCCAAGTACGATAGCCGCGTCGCCCAGGAGCAATCGCTCGTTCGGGCGCAGATCGCTCCATTGCCTGATAGCGTCGTTCATCTAAGCCCACCTCCCACCGTGTGCGCCTTTGTAAACGAGATGCCCCGCGTTATTCGGTCAGCATGGCTTCGAGGTCCAGTATCTCCTCGCTCTTCGCATCGCCGCACTGCCCGGAACGCAACAACTTCTTCTTCTGGTCAAAAAACGTCTTCTTGCCTGACAGCAAATCGAGTCCGAAGAATCCCAGGTTATATCCCGCCGCGCCGAGGAATTCCGCGTCGGCGGTCTGGCATGCCGGATAGAACGTGTACGATCCACCGACCAGGAACGCCGTCTGTGCCCACAACACCACGGATTCGCCGAGGATATTCAGGCTCACGCGCGGGAATCCGACGCCAAAGTTCGCCGAGATCGCGCTCGACGCGCCGGTCTGATGCGTGCCGTCGTTGCTGAACTCGAGCGACCCAAGCGTGCCGCCTGCCGTAACTTTCACGCCATCGCAACTGAACCCAAGGTCGCTGTCATACCCGAACGTGGTGCTGACCCGCGCGGAGCCGTCCGCCGGGACCGATGCGTTAATCACGAACTGGATCTTGATGTCCACCAATACGGGAATACCGCCGACAAGGAACGGGATACGCATGATGGTTACAGGGAATTCGAGGTTGATGAAGTCCTGCCCGGACGCGGCCACGACCAGATCGAGCGTCATGTCGCCGCGCATCCCATTCACTTCATGCCCGAAATGGGTGAGCTTGCTGTCCTCGATCTCGATCGTGTTCTTGCTGCGAAAACGTTGGACGGTTCCCTTCGCCACGAGCTTCGCGCCGGCAGACCCCACCAGATCCTTGCTGACCGTAAACTCGACATTCGTCACCATTCCATCGAGCGTCGCCTTGATCTCGTACGTGTAATCGCCGATCTTCATGCTGAACTCGATCGGCGTTCCGTCCTTCGGGTAGATGAGCCCTTTGCCGGGCGCCTCGACCGACTGGATCTTGTCGGGCGTGAATTCGACGCCGTAATCCCACGCGATGGTCCCGTTCTTGATGACCTCGGGCAGCGTCGCGTACTCGGTCTCGACGATCAGGTTCGGGCCTTCCGTGCGCACAGCGGAGATCCGCCGCGCCGCCACGCCGTAAATGAACAACGGGCTGCCTACCGTAAAGTCGAGGCCCGCGGCCTGGACGCCCGCCGCATCGAAGGTGTACACATGGTTCTCGGCGTCGGCATTGGTGAGCAATCCCGCGTGGCCCTCGTCTACAACCACCGTCTCCGGATCGAACTCGACATCGTACGTGAACGAGTCCTCATTCCAGAGGGACAGCGTCGCGTCGATCGAGGTCACGCTGCCCACTTCGTTGCTGATCGTGCAGGCATAGCTGCCCTCGTCAAGCGCTTGGACGGATGCGATGGTGAAGGTACTGCCTGTCGCCCCGGCAATTTCGGCGCCATCCTTAGACCACTGATAGCTGAGCGGGGCCGTGCCCTTGGCCACCACCGAAAACGTTGCGGACTGGCCCGGCGCCACGCTTTGAGGCGCTGGTTGCGTCGTAATCTGAGGCGCCTCGGATTTCGGGCATCCGGCAACAGAAACGAGCAGAACAAGCATCAACACGGGCATCAAGGCTGACAGCGCACGGCCCGCTCGCGGATGCGTATAGGTATGCATGGAAAGGTTCTTCATGAGGGTTGCTCCCAGTGTTACTCGCAAACTCGATTTAGTATAGAAAGACCCGGCGGAATCGTCAACCGGGTCCCGCGAGTGTGGGCAACACGTTCGCCGTAGTATTCATTCCCGCGGTTACGGCGCCGCCGCAAGGAGAAGCTGCGACGCGCCCGCCACCGCGTTCGGCCCGTCGATCATTTGACACTCCGGGACGAGGCTGCTAGAATCCGTTGAGCGTCATCGAGACGATAACGCAGGTGGGTTGCCTTATGCCGCGTATGGGCCTTCTCAGGGATCTGAGAGGGTTCTTTTTTGTATCCGGGATACGCTATGCACGACATTGAACGCGACAAAACTGAGACGATTGTCATGGACGCGGCCGCGATGGCCATGGCCATTCATCGAATCGCGCAGGAAATCGCCGACGCCAACCCCGACATCGAACTGCTGGCGCTCATGGGCATCCTGAGCCGCGGGCGTCCGCTCGCGGACCGGCTTGCCGATCATATCGAGTCGATGCGGGGCGTGCGCCCGAGAGTCGGTTCCCTGGCGACGACGCTCTATCGCGATGACCTCCGTGCGGGCGTCGGCGTGGTCAAACCGCACGAGGGAACGACGCATTTCGATTTCCTTGTCGACGGACTGACGGTCGTCCTCGTGGACGACGTGCTGGCCGCGGGCCGCACGATCCGCGCGGCCATGGACGAAGTGATGGATTACGGGCGGCCGGCGCGTGTTCAACTGGCCTGCCTGATCGATCGAGGCGGACGCGAACTGCCGATTCAACCGGATTATCTCGGCTGGACCGTGGCGGCGGCACAGGGGGAATACGTGGCCGTGCGTTTTGTGGAAAGCGACGGGGAAGACGTCGTGCTGTTGGGCCGCAAGGATCTCCCGCATCCCGAGGAAGGGGCCGGGGCATGATAACGAAAACGGCGAGACTCTCCTGGACGCGGAAAGATCTGTTGGGAATCGAAGAACTGTCGCGCGAGGAGATCGAGCTGGTGCTCGATACCGCCCCGCAATTCGCCGCCGTGTCCGCGCGGGAAAGCGGTATCAGGAAAGTGCCGCTGTTGCAGGGGCGGCTGGTGGTCAACTGGTTCTACGAGCCGAGCACGCGTACCCGCACCTCGTTCGAACTCGCCGCGAAACGCCTCAGCGCGGACACTTTGGGCATCACCGCATCGGCGTCGAGCCTCGTCAAGGGCGAAACGCTGCACGACACGCTGGCCAACATCGAAGCGATGCACAGCGACATCGTCGTCATCCGCCACAGCTACGCTGGCGCGCCGCACATCCTGGCACGGCGGCATCCATCGCACATCGTCAATGCCGGCGACGGACGCCATGAGCATCCGACGCAGGCGCTGCTCGATGCCTATACGATCCGCGAACATTTCCGCAAGACGCGCAAGGACCCCCATGCGGGCGTCGAAGGCCTGCGCATCGCCATTATCGGCGACATAGTGAACAGCCGCGTGGCCCGGAGCGACATCTGGTGCCTGACGAAACTCGGCGCGAGCGTCCGCTTGTGCGGACCGAGCACGCTGATGCCGCCGCACGTCGAGCGCATGGGCGTCGAGACCACGACCAATCTGCGCGAGGCGATTGCGGACGCGGACGTGATCTACGCGCTGCGCATCCAGCTCGAACGCCAGAAGAGCGGCCTGTTCCCGAGTCTGCGCGAGTACATCCGCCTGTTCCGAATCGACAACGACTCGCTGAAAGCCGCCCCGCCCGACGCCATAATCATGCACCCGGGGCCGATTAACCGCGACATCGAACTCGCCGCGGAAGTCGCCGACAGTTCGCGAAGCGTCATTCTGCAGCAAGTCACCAACGGGGTCGCGGTGCGCATGGCCATCATGCACCTGCTGGTCAACAGCGGGAGGACGTCATGAGGAGGACGGGTTCCGGGTTCCGGGTTCCGGGTTCCGGGTTCCGTAAGCCGGTGATGGCGCCGAACGCTCGGGCTCGACGGAGCCTCTCTTGCAACTCGAAATGGCGTTTTCGTTACTCCTTCGGCCCTATCGAAGCGGCGCGAAGCGTGCGTGGTCCCACAGAATACATGGATGAGCGAAGGGGAATCGGTTCTGGCAAGGATGACCCTATCCACGGGTTTTCCGGAACCCGGAACCCCGAACCCGGAACCCGTTTCAGGAGCTTTCCCTCATGAGCCTAGTCATTAAGAACGGTCACGTCATCGATCCCGCGTCAGGGTTGTCGGCCAAGAAAGACGTGCTCGTGGACGGCGCGAAGGTCGCGCGGATCGGCGCGCGCCTTAAAGGCGATACCGTCATCGATGCATCCGGGTGCGTGGTATGTCCTGGGCTGGTCGATATTCACGTCCACTTCCGCGAACCGGGCTACGAGTCGAAGGAGACCATCGCGACAGGCAGCCGCGCCGCCGCGCGTGGCGGGTTCACGTCGGTTGTGCCCATGGCGAATACCGCGCCACCGATCGACAACGCGGGGATGGTCGAATTTGTGATTCGCCGCGCCCGCGAGACCGCCTGCATCAAGGTGTGGCCCGCGGCCTGCGCCACGAAGGAACGCGCCGGCAAGGAAATCACCGAGATGGCCGAGTTGCGCGACGTGGGCGCCGTGGCCGTGACCGACGACGGGGCCGATATCGCGAGCAGTTGGCTGACGCGGCGCGTGCTCGAATACGCCAGCATGTGCGGCCTGACCTATCTCGTCCACTGTGAAGACGCGTCGCTTGCCGAAGAAGGCTCGATGAACGAGGGCTTCAACTCGACCAAGCTCGGCCTCGCCGGCATTCCCAAGGCCGCCGAAGAGATCATGATCGAGCGGAACACGCGGCTGGCCGAACTGGCCGGGGCACGGATTCACATTCAGCATATTACGAGCGCCGGAGGCGTCGAGATCGTTCGCCGCGCGAAGGCCCGCGGCGTGCGCGTGACTTGCGAGACGGCGCCGCATTACTGGACGCTTACCGACGACGCGGTAGCGGAGTTCGACACCAACGCCAAAATGAACCCGCCCCTGCGCGAGGCCGAAGACGTAGCCGCGATCCTTGCGGGGCTTGCCGACGGCACGATCGATTGCATCGCCACCGATCACGCTCCGCACACGTTCACCGAGAAAGACGTCGAATTCAATCTCGCGCCCTTCGGTATCGTCGGTCTCGAAACCGCGCTCGGATTGACCGTCACGGAACTCGTCGAGCCGGGCGTCGTCACGCTCGAACGAGCGATCGCCCTGATGACCTGCGCCCCCGCGAGTATCGTGGGAATCCCCGTGGGCCAACTGCGCGAAGGTGGCCCAGCGGACATCGCGATCTTCGACCCGAAAGCCCAATGGACCGTCGACCCCAGCGCATTCGCGTCGCTAAGCCGCAACACCCCCTTCGCCGGCCGCACCCTCCGCGGCCTGGTAAAGTCGACGATTTGCGACGGGAAAGTCGTATACAAGGCGCAAGCCTGATAGCCGCCTGTCATGGCCGCCCGCGGGTGTGCTAAGATCGCCTGAAGATAATCGGGATGCGTGTGATGGAACGTTCAGAAGGCATATTGCGGGAAGTGAATCTGGATAGACGGTCATGCCGGATTGCGTTGAATGGCGGCGGCAGTGTTTCGTGCAGTTACGAAGAACACCACGAAAGCCGTATCAAACAACTGTTGGGCGCGCCGGTCATAGCAACAGGTGAAGCGATTTCGCGAAGGGCTAACGGCAACGTCCGGAGTCTGCGTCTCCAGAATATTTCGCGCAATCGACGCAGCCAGCCACGCCCTAAGAACGCGCCGGTGGCTCGATTGGAAACAGGGAAGGATCTCCTGGAACGGCTTACGCGGTCCGGTTTGGTAGGCGCATGGAAAGACCGCACCGATATCGGCGATAGCAGCGCATACGCGCGTCAAATAGGATCAAGATGAAGATGCACCGCGTCGTGTGTGGCGTCGATGCATAGAGGAAAGCTGGACCTCCTGTCATTCTGAGCGAAGCGAAGAATCTCCTAGCAGCCGAGGTTTCTATCGCGGGTGAGATTCTTCGCTTCGCTCAGAATGACAGGAGGTTGGGTGTCAGTTTTCGAGATAGACGACCACGAAAGCAGAGCGCGTTAGTCTTAAGGCACAACTCAGTGTGGCAAGAGTGACGGAGAGGGTCCATAATTGAAAGCGCTACTTGCACTGGCAGACGGCAGCGTATTTGAAGGCAACGCCGTGGGCGCGGAAGGCGAGTCGTTCGGCGAACTGGTGTTCAACACGAGCATGATGGGCTATCAGGAGATCCTGACGGACCCGTCGTACGCCGGGCAGATCGTCACGATGACGTATCCACTGATCGGCAACTACGGCTGCAACGACGAGGACGTCGAATCGCGCAAGCCGTTCGTCGAGGGCTTTGTCATGCGCGAGTGCTGTCTCAAGCCGAGCAATTGGCGCGCGAAGCAGTCGCTGCCCGAATACCTCAAGGAACACAACATCGTCGCGATCGACGGTGTGGACACGCGCAAGATCACGACGCTGCTGCGGACGAAGGGCGCGCAGAAATCCGTGTTGAGCACGGTCGACCTGGATCACGACAGCCTTGTCCAGAAGGCGATCGATTCGCCGCCGATGGCCGGCAGCGATTACGTCAAGGCCGTTACCATCTCGAAACCTTACGAGTGGAATCCCGATACGCAGGGCAAGTTCCGCGTCGTGGCGATGGACTACGGCATCAAGTACAACATCCTGCGGCTGCTCGCCGAGTCGGGATGCAGCGTCGTGGTGATGCCCGCGACAACGCCGCTCGAAGAAGTCTTGGCGCAGAAGCCGGACGGTGTCTTTCTCTCGAACGGACCGGGCGACCCGGCCGCGCTTCCCTATCTGTATCCGACGATCCAAGGCCTGTTCGGCAAAGTGCCGATCTTCGGCATCTGCCTCGGGCATCAGTTGCTCGGCCACGCGTACGGCGGCACAACCTACAAACTCAAGTTCGGGCATCGCGGCGGCAACCAGCCTGTCTTCAATCACGACACGGGCTGCGTCGAGATCAGCGCGCAGAACCACGGGTTCGCGGTCGACCCGGATTCGGTGGACGCCTCGAAGGTCCACATCACGCACACGAACCTGAACGATCAGTCGGTCGAAGGCATGGAACACCGCGAGTATCCGATCTTCAGTGTGCAGTATCATCCCGAGGCCTCGCCCGGCCCGCATGATAGCCGCTACCTGTTCCGCAAATTCGTCGCGTCCATGGAAGCGCACAAGGCAGGCGCCTAACCCCGGAAGGAAGCCTCACGATGCCAGCCCAAGGTCCCTCTGTTGTCCGTTTCGCTTCGAGCAAGGTGAAGGAACTGCGCCGCCATGCGACGCTCCCGGTGAAATTCGAGCGGATGCTGCAAAGCTACCCACTCGAAGCGATGTTCTCGGGAAAGCAGATTGCCATCAAGATTCACGTCGGAAGCGACATCGGCTACACGACGGTCCATCCGCTCTTCATCCGCATTCTGGTCGAGGCGCTCAAGAAGGCCGGCGGCAAGCCGTTCATCACCGACGGCAGCGGCGCCATGCACAACGCCAAGGCGCGTGGGTATACCGAGGAAGTCCTCGGCGCGCCGCTGATCGCCGCGGCGGGCGTCTCGAACAACTACGCGTACACCCGTCCGGTCAATTACCGGTCGCTCGACAGCGTCGACCTCTGCGGCAACATCGTCGACGCGGATGCGATGGTCGTCTTGAGCCACGGCAAGGGCCACGGCAACAGCGGATTCGGCGCGGCCATCAAGAACCTTGCGATGGGATGCGTCGCGCGCAACAGCCGCGGCAAGATCCACAAACTGCAAGGCGAGCAGTTCGAATGGGACCCGGACGCGTGCACGCGCTGCCGCGCCTGTGCGGAGAACTGCCCGGCGCAGGGCGCGATCACGTTCGACGACAACGACAACCTGAAATGGTTCGATCACCATTGCCGTTATTGCCGCCATTGCGAAGAGTCGTGCCCGCAACACGCGATCAAGATCGACGAACACGGAACCGAATACTTTCAACACGGCATGGCGCTCACTACGCGCGAGATCCTCGATACGTTCGAACCGGACCGCATCCTGTACATCAACGTGTTGATGAGCATCACTCCCTTCTGCGATTGCTGGGGTTTCTCGACGCCGGCCCTCGTGCCCGACGTCGGCATCCTGGCATCGACCGACGTGGTGGCCATCGAGCAGGCCAGCCTCGACTTGATCCGAGAGGAGGATTTCATCCCAAGCGCGCTGCCCGAATCGATGACATTGCGGGAAGGCGGGCATCTCTTCGAAAAGATCCACGGCAAGGACCCGTACCTTCAAGTCCTGTGCGCGGCGGACCTGGGGTTGGGATCGCGCGAGTACACCCTCGAGCCGATCGAATAACTTCCTACTCGGACTCTCGGGCTGGCGTTTCCGGCTTGGGCTGGTCTTCAGTGCCGGCTTGGACCTCAGGCGGCGCGCCGGCCTCCACGGTGGACCGCGCTTCCGTTGATGCGACGGATTCTCGCAGAAGACCGGTCTTCTTGAGACAGTCCACCAGGTCGTTGCGAAAGATTGGTTTGACGAGATACCCGTCGCACTCGAACTGGCGCGCTTTGGCCCGATGCGCGGCATCGTCCACAGCCGAGACGACAATCGCGCGCACGCGTTGCGACGGCGCCACCTGCATGGCCGCTTCCATCTTGCGAAGCACTTCGAGCACTTTCATGCCGTCGATATCCGGCATCATGATATCCAGGCAGATGGCGTGGTACGGGGCGTCCTGCGTCCAGGCTTTCTGAAACGCGAGTACGGCGTCGCGCCCGTTGTAGACAACGTCGCACGCGCCATACGGCTCCAGGATCGCGGAGAGCACGCGGCAGTTGACCTTGACGTCATCTACGATCAGGATACGCAACAATTCGTGAGACGGAGACTGCGTTTCCATGACTCACCCCCTGCTCGAACGATTCGGAAAAAGACGACACCGCTATCATACCAATCGAAAACGACGCCGTCTACTCGCGTCTCTCGCGTCAGGCCACGCCGAGTGCGGCGGCCAGATCGAGGATCGTGAACCGGTTGCGCAAGAACCGCGCGAAGCGTTGCGCGTTACGATACTCTTCGACAGGGCTGAGCAGGCCTTCCGGGGCGATGGCGCCGCCCGACGCCGCAATCGCATCGGCGACCGTCTGGGCCGGCAGCAGTTCCTTGCTGAGCGCCTCGCGCAACGCCGGCAGTTCGCGGCGGAACCGATCGATCTCCGCGCGCATTGCCTGGCGATCGAGCGATTTTTCCCGCCATTGCGCCAGAACTTCCGGCGCGACCGGACCCCAATCTTCCTCAATCCACGCCCGAATCTCGTCGTCGGCCGGATGCGCCGCGGCAAGCGCCTCGGAATCGATCGCGTCAGGATCGAGCGCAAGGACCTTCTCCCAGAGTCCGAGCGTGTACACCGTGCCCACGCCGACCTGGGCGCCATGGAGATCGTTGGGCGCTCCCTTGGTCGCGTGTTTCATGTCGAGATAATGCGAGATAAGGTGTTCGCCACCCGAAGCCGGCGCGGACGAACCCGCGACGACCATCGAGAATCCCGCGAGCAACAACGCTTCGAGCACTACGGCCACAGCCTGTGCGTCGCCGTGGGCCACGCGCGGCGCGGCGTCAAGCAGCCGCTCCTGCGTGCCCTCGAAGAAGTCCCCGGGACGTGAGCAGTAATAACCTCCGCGCAGCACATGCGCCGCATACCAATCCGAGGACGAGGAGTTCTTGGACAGGAAATCGCCTACGCCCGCAGCCACCATCTTCACCGGAGCCGTCGCCACAACTTCGGGATCGGCAAACACGCCAAGGGCCGGCGTCACCGGCGAGGTGCGCTTGAGGCCGCGGATCTTCATGGCCACGATCGAGGACGTGTACCCATTCATCGAAGCGGCCGTTGCGAAAAGGAGCACGGGGCGTTTCAGTTTGTCTCCCGCGTACTTGGCCAGGTCGCACATCGTCCCGCCGCCGAGGCCCACAAAGAAATCCGCCTCCGCGCCGGCCTCGGCCACCTCATCGCCTAAGCGCTCCGTCGCTTCGATCGGGTCCGATCCGTATCTCTTCTCCTCGATACGCTTGCCCACTCCGGACAGTGCGGACAACAACCGTTCGCCGCCGGCTTGATGCGTATTCTCGTCCGACACGATGAGGCCGCGCGCGCCACACCGTTCGCGCGCGAACTCGGCCAGTCGTTTCGCGGCATCTTCACCGAGGTAGCAGACCTCGATGGGAAGATGATGCGTGACTCCGCACGCGCATGGATACGATTTGCCCAGACTGTGCCACCCCAACTTCTCCATTCCGTCGACTCCTTGAACAGCTACTGCTACTGACGCGCGTAGTATACGATCTTGAGCCGGTTTGTTCATCCCATGCTTGCGCGGCAGAAATCGACGTGATTCACCCACGCCTGTCATCGTACGATACGCCACGGAACGTTCCTTCCCAAGACGGAGCGGAGGCGGAACATCGTGGGCAAGTCGTCAAACGAATCGGGGACCGGCACTTCGGGATTGGACCGGCGTTTCGTCTGCTTCGTCGTGGGATTCTTCGCCGCGTGGTCGTTGCGCGCGGGCATCCTGTTGCGCGTGGACGATGCTATCGCCGTCCTATGGTTGCGCCAATGCTGGTCGCAAGGGTTGCGGCTGGCGCTCTGGATTGTCCCTGTTGTCGTGTATTTGCGCTACGTCGAGCGAGCGCCAGTCCTGGCGTCGCTCGGACTCGATACGTGGCCCCGCGGGACTGCGCTCCGGAAGGGCATCGGCCTGATGGTGGTCTTTCTAGCTGCGACTGTCGCCGGTGGCATCGGGATCCAAGGGCTTCATGCGGGGCCTTGGAGCAAGATAGCGGGCATTGCCTGGCCGTCCGTATTTCTTTGGAACGCGTACGTGTCTCTCGCCGAGGAAATGGTCTTTCGCGGGTTCATCTTTCGGAAGCTCCGCATGATTTGGACCTTGCCGCGCGCCGGCGCGATATCATCCATGTTGTTCGTGCTGATTCATGTGCCGGGCTGGCTATACTTACAGGGGTTCCATACTGGCCTTTTCACGCTCGGCGCAAGCATCTTTGTGATAGGTTGCGTACTCGCCCTGTTGTTCGAGTGGACGCAGTCCCTGTGGCCCCCCATTCTGCTGCACCTACTGAACAACGTGGTCTCAACGCTGCTGCACTGAGAGCTTGCGAAGAAATGACAAGGTCCCGCGATTTCGTTTGTCGGCTCCGTCATATCTGTCATCCTGAGCGCAGCAAAGGATCTCGCTATGTGCATAGGCCTCTAATGCTTATGGGATCCTTCGCTGCGTTCAGGATGACAGGCAATACGTAGTCAAGAGGCAAGGCCCCCGCGTTTCACCATTTCTTCACAAGCTCTGAGTCCGGCGAAAACAACAAGGAAGGCGGCAATCGCTTCGATTGCCGCCTCCGTACGAGGCCTTTCCCCAAGAGACTAGCGCGAAGCGTTCGCGACGCGCTTACGACTGATGATTATCAACGCGGCCACGGCGGCCAACAGCAGGACCATGTCGCCGTAACCGGCATTGAACGCCGAACCCAACGAACCGCCTGCGCAACCCGCGCCGGGAAGCGCCACCTTGGCGCCCGAGTACGGAGCGAGTACCGACAACGAGGTCAGGTCCATGCTCACGACGGAACCGGCGCTCTGCGCATTGACGACGCCCGAGGCGCTCCACGCGCCCGCTTGGGCCGTGATCGCTACACCGGTGGTCTCATCGCTATCGACATACATTTCGTGCTTCTGGATATCGACGCCCGCTGCGGTGTCCACGCCGCGCAGTTCCACGTGGACGGGGTAATCCGCCAGGCGGGACTCGTCGATCTCCTGGAACGTCGCGCCCTGGTCGGCGCTTACGAGGATGCTGATCTCGACGTACATGCCGCCTTGGGCCATGAGTTTCCCATCAGGTTCGGGAAGCAACTGCGAAGCGGCGCTCGCGCCGAACAGCGTCTGCAGGTCGTCGGCCATAGTAACCATGACGATGCCGATTTCGTTCGCGTCAAGCACGGCGCGCTGGACCGACACGCTCACGCCACGCGACGCGTCTCCGGGATGATCGAGCACAACGGCGACCGGCACTTCGACCGGGTTGTCCGAACCGTCGAACCGCGTGACGCCCGCGAACCGCGTGCCGCCGGTCTCGGCAACCGCGACGGCGTCCATCCACGCGTCGCCATCAAGGGGCAGCGTCGCGAATGGATTGTCCGGAAGAGCATTGCCGTTCGCATCGTCTTCGGCGGCCACCGGCGCGAGCGTGAACAAGGACTGTGCGTTGGCGGTTTCCTCCGTACCTGGAGCGCTGCCCTTGAAGCTGACCTGATGGTCGCCCCAGCCCAGCGCCGCCACATCGAGATCCGCGACCAACGCGAAGGGCGCTTCGGACGCGGCGCCTACGACGATGCCGTCAATGGCAAACTCGACGGAGGTCACGCCTGAAGGAACCGAAGCCGAGAACGTCACGGGAACCGTGGACACACCGGACGCGACATACAAGGTCGAGCCATCCGCCGGGGATACCACGAACGGTTCGCCGTCGCTGGCGTCCGTCTTGCCGAAGAAGGTGACTTTCACGGTCCTTGTCACGGGAACCGCCGTATTACCGGCGGAGTCGGCGACACTGTACACAATGACATAGGTGCCCAGCGCCCGCGTATTCACGGTACCGGTAAGAACGAGCCGCGAAGTGATATCGCCGTCGACGTTGTCGATCGCCGTCGCGCCCGCGTCGGTATAGGTGGATCCCCATCTTACTTTCACTGTGCTCGAGCCAATCAGCGTAATGACCGGCCGCGTGGTGTCGGCGCCACTCGTAACGGTAACCGTCCGTGTAACCGTCGCCGCGGCGTTGCCCGACGCGTCGCTAACGTTGTAGGCCAAGGTATACGTGCCGGCGGCCGAAGTGTTCACGCTGCCGGACTTCACGATGCGTGCCGTGACGTCGCCGTCATAAGCGTCGTACGCCGTCGCGCCGGCGTCGCTATACGAAGCCCCTACCTGCAACGAAACCGACGCGCTGCCCAGCAACGCGATCGCGGGCGGGACCGTGTCGACGACGTTGACGACACGCGTGACAGCCGCGGCGGCATTGCCCGCGCTGTCGCTCACGGTGTAGACCACGGTGTACGAGCCGAGCGCCGCCGTGTTGACGTTGTTCGTGGCGTTAATGCGCGACGTGATGACGCCGTCGAGACTATCTTGGGCCGTCGCGCCCGCATCGCTGTATCCCGAGCCCGCTTGTACCGTCACCGGCGACGAACCGAGCATCGTGATAACGGGCTTCGTCGTGTCGCTGACGCGCACCGTGCGGACGACTTGATCCGCCGCATTGCCCGCGCTGTCGCTCACGTTGAAGGTCAACGTGTAGTTGCCCGGCACGCTCGTGTTGACCGAGCCGCCTTTCACGATGCGCGACGAGATATCCCCGTCGACGTCGTCGCTGGCCGTCGCGCCCGCGTCGGTATACGAGGCGCCCGCTTCGACCGTCACGCTGGCATTGCCGAGCAAGGCTATGACGGGTTTCGTGGTATCCGAAGCCACCACGGTCTGCGCCAATTCCATCGCGCCGGCATCCGGCGCGCCGCCCTGCGGAACCGCGCTCTTAACCAGGTCGCGGGAAAGCCCGAGCGCTACGCCGGCGTCGACGCACGCCGAGCCGGACTGCAATGCAAAATCGGCGCTCGCCGCATTCTTGAATGCCGGGTTCGCCGCGCGCGAGTGCGATTCCTGGGCCGTGTTTGTCTTCCAGCCCGCGAAGTTGGTCTTGGAATAGGCCGTGGTCGTGCGCCACAGGAACGCGCCGGAGGCGTCCGGGTAATAGACGTTGTTGTCGAACGACGTGTTATTCATGCGGTAGTGATACACGAGCGCCGTGCCGGCCGTCTGGACGACATTGTTCTTCACGACGTTGTTCGAGCACACCACGTCGAACACGGACTGAATCGAGATGCCGTACTGCGTGCTGTTGTATACGGTGTTGTTATAGAAACCGATATTGCTGAAGTTGAACGATTCGAGGCCGATGTCTTCGCCGTATACGACGTTGTAATACGCCGCGTTGCCGGTCGATTCCATGTACGTGTGGCCTTCCCAGTTCCCACCGTCGAACCGGATGCCGCCGGTGCCGTACTTCTGGCCGCCGTTCAGCGGATCCGCCGGGACGTTCGGGTCGTTCTTGGTTTCGTGCTGATCGTGAACCGTGTTGTAACGCACGATGTTGTTGTTGCCGACGCGGATCAAGTCGATGCCGAACCGGTCGTCGGACGCGAGCCCGTTGCCGTACGACGTGTTGCCTTCGATGACGTTGCCGGTGCACGTCTCGAGCGCGACGCGAATGCCCGATTGCCCGCAACGATACACCGTGCTGTTGGCGATTGTATTGTAGGAACCCGACAGGATGACGAGTCCTTCATGTCCGACATCATGTACCGTGCAGCCGGTGATCGTGTTGTTCGTGGCGAGTTCGCCGTAGATATAGATGCCGCAGCCGTTGTTGCCGCTGGCGATGGCATCCGTGCTGCCCGTGATGTTGTAGACCGTGCAGTTCGTGACCGTGTTGTAGGCCGTGACGCCCGGCGCTTCCGAAAGCAGGTAAATACCGGCGCTGCCCGCGCTGTCGTAGACCGTGAGCGAGTCGACGGTATTGTGCGACCCGTTATAGACCAGGACGGGATACGAACCGTACTTGAGCGTGAGGTCTTTCACCGTCACGTAGCTTACGCTGTAGAAGCCCACCACGAACTGTTGCGACTGGACTTCCATGTTCACCGGCGCCGACGTCGAATACACCGTCAGTACGCCGCTTTCCCAGTACCATTCGTTCGCCGCGTTCAGGTTCGCGACGGAGGTCTCGCGAATCCCCTTGACGCCGTTAAACACGACGACCTCGGGTTGAACTCCCACCGAGGCCGTGTACTTGTTCGTCGAAGCCAGCGTCCACGAAGAAACGGCCACCGCGCCGTTGATCACCGGATTCGCGCCCGTGCCGTAAGCGCCGTAGGTAAGGGCGCCCGCCGCCGTGCCCGAACCCCATATTTTGATCTGCCCGCGCCACTCGCACCCGCGCTTGAGCAGGACCGTGTCGCCTGCCTTGAACACCAGGCCGCTGACTTTCGTGAGGCTCTTCCACGGAGTCGACGTCGATGTGCCGTTATTGGTATCGCTGCCGTTCACGGCGTCCACGTAGAAGGTTCCGGCCAGGGCGGGAAGGCTCAGCGTAAGGGCCAGGAACAAAGCCACGCTCAGCCTTTTCTTTGAGTTGGCAGCGCTGATGGTTAACATGGGCAATTCCTCCGTACCTTTACTCGCTTGCGTCACTAGGCTGGCTCGGAAGAGCAACCCATGTTCCCGGAGGAAACGCCCCCGTTACCGAGAACAAACTTTGTCCACAATATACTGGTATTAAATAGCTTATGACTTTATACGATCCGGTCGTGTTCAGGCGATGGCGTGGGAACGACTGACAGGTTTTCGTCGTTTCGCCAAAGCTCGGGATGGCATGGCGGCGGCTGTTTTCTTCGAGCGAGAGGTGGGTCCTAGACCCAGAATCTATCCCGTTTACCTGGTATAGTGATATTGGTTTTATTGATTTCATGTATTTCATCGAAGCAATGTTTGTACCAATGAGAACTTTCCACTATAAATCGTTGCAACAAAATAACTTAATCGACAGATCCCCCGCTGCGACAGTGTACAGATTTGTACAGACCCGGAGGGCCGGCAGGCGATATTGGGCCGGTCGGATCCCCGTTGCGACCATAGTCATAGTCTCGGAAATGCCGGTCGCGGTACAGCGTATCTGGGCAAAAGGGCGGACTGTCACACGGGAATTGGCCGATCCGAAGCGCGCCGACATTACACGCACACGATCCTGCAGAGAGCGCTGACAGGAAGTCCGCGAAACAAAGGATGTTGAACCGCTGGGTCGAGCGAAGAGACCGCGAATCTCTTTACGGCACCGTCGATGTTTATCGAGCTGGACCTACCGTGCGGGAGGCGGCAGCGATCCTTCCATAGAAAGAACGATTGCAGATGTGTCGCGCGGGTGGTCTTCGCCGCAGTAGGTGTCGTATTCGATGCCAGGCGACGCGGCGCGGGTGAGCGTTCCGCCGGACCAGTCGGCCCATGCGTTGCCTTTTTCGTTGAGGCGTGCCGTGATGTTTCCCTCGGAGCACTGCACGGAAAGTTCCGTGCCGCCGGCGTACGCAATGGCGTCACGATCGCGGAGAATGCCAAACGAGGCATCGCTGTTAATCGTGACGCCGTCCGGGAACTCGACGGCTCCGGGAGCGAGCAATACATGATACCGGTGGGCGCGTGTCGCGAGGAGGAGCGCTTCCTTCCCCGGCACGCGTTCGACCGATTGCAGGTTCGGCGCGCCGCGCCATGCATCCCAAACCGCGATGAACGGCGCATTGTCCGTACGGCGCACACAGAGCGACTGGCAGGGCGGATGATCGGGCGTAACGATTGCGTTGTCGACGGGATACGTTTCGAGCGCAAAGACCTGCGTCGCGTTCGAGGCGATCATGGTCAATCGCGACCCGACATCGTCCACGCGCCAGCGCGCGTTCCAATCGCCGCCCGGCACGGCTCGCTTGACGCGACCGGTTCCGTGCGCGATCCAATCCGCCGGCTCGAAGGCTGCATCCTCGACCGGAATGGACAGTTCCGGAGCAGGCCCCGCATGGTGGACCATCCAGTCGTGGGTCGTACCGCCTTCCACGCGGAACACGTCGATAACCAGGTCTTCGATCACGGCAACCGAACGTCTGTACACGGAGGTCTGCGGATAGAGATGGTCGTCGCGAAGCTCGGCGAACTTGAGGAACGGTCCCGACGCGAATAGGGCCACCTCGGGGATCTCGCCGTCTTTCAGAGCTTCGCCCTGCTTCTGCGAGGTCCGGTCGACGGTCACGGTCGTGTGCGACAGCGTCAAGGTTCCGAGTTCGCGCATGGCGGCGTCGTTGTACGGCGTGGCCTTTTCGAGGGCCAGGAGTTTGTCCTGCGAATACAGCGTCAACGTAAGCCGGTCGGCATGCTGATGCCCGCCGCCAGGGATCAGGGCGTTCAGCCCAACCCATAGCCGGTTGCCTTCCCACTCGTTGCGCAACGCCACGTAGCCGCTCGACAGGTAGGAACTCGTGAACGGCGTGGGTTGCCGCACGATTTGCGGCGCGCCGAACAGGAACCCGACCCACGTCCGCTTGCCTTCGCGCAAGACTGCGTAGTCGCCCACGGCGCGAATGTCGAAGTAGCGATATCCGACCTCGGCCGTCGTGGCATACGAGTCCATGCCCGCGCGCGGCGCCATCGAATCGCCCAGGACCGGCATAGTCCGGTCCGGCATCGCCATCGATACGAACCATTCCAACGCGGCCTTGATCGTCTTCCCGACGGGACTCGCCGGATTCGAGAAGTCGTAGCGTTCCGCGGGGAAACGGTCCGAGTCCATCCGCGAGAGGTTGTGCGAGAGTACGGCGATTTCGCAGAACGGATCCATCGGATACAAATGATATCCCGAGCACAACTCCCAGAACGCGCCGTCCGGTTTGAAATGCGTCGCCACGATCCGTTGCAGGCTTCGGTGTTCCGGCAAGGCCTCCGGCGCATACGCGCCATAGCCGCAACTCCAGTCGATCAGATCGTCGCGTTCGAGCGCGCACGCCACTTGCAGGACCGTGCGATGGAATTGGTAGATGTTGTTATGGTCGAACGTGTACGCCGGCTGGAGCATGATGTCGTCCAGCATGCGTTTGAGGACGGCCTCCTCGATGTGCTTCCGCTCTTCCGGCGTCATGCTTTCGCGCAGCAGTTCATACGCCCGCGCCAGTTCGTTAAGGACCTTGTTGTCGCCCTCGCGGTGGTAGGTCAAGATACACGCCTTGTCGCCCTCACGCGCGTGGAGCGTGGGCAGACCTTGGATCGTCGTGGCAAACAGCGACAGGAGTTCGACGCCTCGTTTCGTGGCGGCTTCGTCGCGGTCGATCCGTCCCACGAGCGCCAAGTCCATGGCGACGGCGGGCGCGGTGAGGTAAAACAAACACGCCCAGCCATCGTACATGGTCCCGTGGTACACGTCATCCGGGGTATAGATGCCCGCGTCGGTCTCCGGCGTATAGTCCTTGCCGCAGGTATCGCAATGGAAGACCTTCGGATTGAAAGGGTCGAATTTCAGCCGGGTACGATCCGCGGGACACGAGAAGTTGTGATAGACATTGCCGCGCTTTGTGGGAAACACGGCCTTCAGTTCGTCGAACGAAACGGAGCGCCATGGTTCGAGCGCGCGTTTGCGCGCCTCGTAGGTCTCGCGCGCCCAAGCCTGGGTAGCGAGTTTGTCGCGCAGCTCGGACACGGTCTCGGAGGTCAAGAGGCCGGCCGGATGCTGCCACGCTGTTGCGCCGGCGCAAATCAGAACGAGGAGTGCGGTCATGGGCAAGGCCCTCCGTGTCGGGGTATTATTCCTGGCTCATCCGAATCTTCGTACCTTATCGCACATATACTCGTACCGTTATTCTTGCTCTTTATCTTGCTCTTCATCTTGCTCTCATTGTCAATCCCCAAGCGCATTCGCAGCAAGAGCAAGATTAGGAGCAAGAGCAAGAACCGATAGAACGACGTGCGAAAGATCCAGATGAGTCTTATTTCCTGAGCGGGAGGGCAGGCGGACGCGAGAGGCGTCGGATAAGGATGCCCAGGAAGGCGATGACGACGCCGATGGCGATACAGACCCAGCCGCCGATATGAAGGCCGACTGCAATGGATCCGATGCCCCAGGCGCGCCCGAGGATAGCGCAACCAATGCCGATGAGGCAGAGAAAGATGCCGGTAAGCGTGTAGTCCTGGCGGTTGGACGGGGTATTGCCATTCGAGACGCCGGCAAGCGCGCCCTGGATTTCGTTGAACGATTCAAGGACTTCGGGTCTGTCTTGCAGTTTCTCGAGCAGCGCAAGTTTGACGCGATGATCGATCCAGATCCGCCCGAGAGCCCGCATGACGCCGTAGGCTACGGCGGCAATGACGCCGAGCAACGGCAGCAGGATGAACAGCGGATTCATGCGGCGCTCCTTTGCCCGTAATAGCGGACGCGGGTTGGACGCCTCGCATCCGCAGGTGGTTTCAGCGTAGTATAACGGATTGGCGCGCGGTCTTCGCAATCCGCGCCCGAGGCAATGAGAGGCAGAGGGGTCGAAACCGGGTAACCGGGGCATGGGTCAGACTTAGCGATGAAACCAGTACTGCGAAGCCTGTTCACGGCGGTGCTAATCGCCGCCGCGGTCCTGTGCGTGACCATCGGCAGCCTGGCATCGAAGATGCCCCGGGTAGTTGGCAGGCCCGACGTCCAGGAAACGCGCACGCTATCCCTGCCGCCCGCCAAGAGCCTCCGAATCCAGAACGATCAGGGGTCGATCCAGGTGCGTTCGCAGGACCTGGACATGATTAACGTCCAAGCCATCATCAAAGCCTACGTCCGTTCCGGGGGCGACCGCCAAGCCGCTGAAGCCTACGTAGCTTCGTTGATTCGCCCTCAGCCCGAGGGGGACACGCTCACGTTGGTGACGGAACCGGACGACCGCCCGGACACCATCGACCTGCGCGTGGACTACGTCATCGAAATCCCTGTGGGGACGGATCTCGACATCGACAGCGCCAACGGCAACGTATGGGTCTCAAAGGAGTGCGGGCGGGTCGCCATTCAGGGCCGGAATACGGACATCGAGGTTACCGAGCCCAAAGGCGCGGTATCGGCCCAAAGCACCAACGGGCGTATCCGCGTGATTGACGCGCCCGACGGCGCCGCCATCAAGACCGTGAACGGCAACATCTATGCGCACATGTTGGGCGGCGTGCTGCAAGCCAACACGACCAACGGCGCGATTGTCGCGCGCGTGCTCGATCCGAGTGTCGAAGAATGCACGCTCAACAGCCAAAACGGCGGAATCACCCTTGTGATGCAGGAGGACTGTTCCGCCAGTGTCGAGGCCTTGACCGACCGGGGAACCGTCACGTGCGACTTCCCCATGGAAGGCGTGCCCGCGTGCAACAAACGGCGTCACTTGAAAGGGGTCATCGGAAACGGGCATACTGAATGCCGGATGGAAACGCTAAACGGCAATATCTGGATCGCGAAAGGGGCGCTGTGATGGCCGCGCCCGTCCCCTCAGCCGCCGACGGAGAATCGATGGATTCTGAACCCAGCAGCCCCGCAGATCTCGAACTGGTCGCCCTCTCGCAGAAAGGCGATACCGAGGCATTCTCCGAACTCGTGCGCAGGCATCAGCATCTCGTGTACAACCTCGCGTTCCGATTCATGCGCGACAACGCCCTCGCCGAAGATATGGCGCAGGAAGCGTTCCTCAAAGCCTTCCGCTTGCTCAAGGGCTTTCGCGGCGACTGCACGTTCTCGACATGGCTGTATCGCGTTACCGCGAGCGTGTGCCTCACCGAGCTGAACCGCCGGAAGAGGCGCCAGGAAGTCGAGCTTCAACCGCATCACGATCGCAACGAAGCCGCGCCCGCTCAGGACGTCAGCGACCTTGGGGACCTCATCCAGTATTGCGTCCGCAAGCTGCCGCGCCGTTACAAAAAGATTGTGACGTTGTATTACTTCAAGCAGACCTCGTATGACGAGATCGCGGATGCCATGCGTATCCCCATGGGCACGCTCAAGACCTGGATGCACCGTGCGCGCAACCAGCTTCGCGGCATCTTGGAACAGGAATTCGATTTCCATGGCCTCTTCTAACCGAGACGATATGGCCCTAGATCCCGGCGGGCGCGCCGCTCCGCCGAGGCTCTACGCCCGTATCCGCAAGAGCCTGGCCATCGTGCGGTTCATTCAAGTCGAACGCAAACGGTTTCGCCGGCTCCTGCTGACCGGCCTCGCCATGGCCGGCGGCGCCGTGGGCGCGGGCGCCCTCATGTCCGTGATCGTCATGCGCGACATGCCAGGCGGCATGGGTTACTTCGACTACCTCAAGAGCCAAATCCTCCTCAGCCTCCCGGCCATCGCCGGCGCCGTCGGATTTGGCGTCGCGCTGTCCCTCGGCGCGAGCGTCTGGCGCGCCGTCCGAGCCAGCCACAAGTCCGGCCACGACGACAACACCTTCGCTGTCTAGAACCTATCCCAAAACCCAGACTTCCTGTCATTCTGAGAGCTTGTGAAGAAATGACAAGGCCCCGCGGTTTTCCTTGTCGGCTCCGCCCTTCCTGTCATCCTGAGCGCAGCGAAGGATCTCGCTATGTGCATAGGCCTCTGATGCTTATGAGATCCTTCGCTGCGCTCAGGATGACAGGCAATACGTAGTCATGAGGCGAAGCGCCCGCGTTTCGCAGTTTCTTCACAAGCTCTTAGCGTCAGCGAAGAATCTCTTCCCGAGAGAATCCTCGAATTCAAGCCGTTCAACTCGACCGAGTGACTGCCACAAATCTGCCCGGACAGGTATTGAGATAGCTTCTAGTCTCCAGCCACGCAGTTTCACTTCCCCTTTTCGCTCCCAATCTCGTCTTATATTCAGAAAAGGCGGCTACATCCAAGGCGACACCTCGGTCAGTGGACCGAGTGGAAGTTTTGGAGGAAGTGGACATGCGATGTCCGCCTGGATGGAGAACTACCCCCATGATCCTTGGACTGTCCTTCTCGCACAATGCCTCCGCGTGCGTCGTCGACGAAACCGACGGCAACCCCGTGTTTTGCTGCTCGGAAGAGCGCTTCACCCGCCGCAAGAACGAATGGGGTATCCCCCATCGCTCCCTCGAGTACATCGTCCGGCATGTGGCCGCTCCGCGTGACATCACCCGCGTTGTCCTCGGCGAATCCTGCCGGCTCCATTATGGATGCCGCGAATTTGCCCGCCTGATGAACCTCGAAGACTACGCCGCCAAAGACGCCTTTATCCGTTCCAAGGCCCGGGTCCTCCGCCTCGCCGCCACCGAAGCCCTCTCGCGTTCCTTCTCGTCCGGTGTCGACCTGCGGTCGGTGGTGAGGGAACAGCTTCGCGGGCTGGGTATCGAGGCGCCGGTGTCGTTCATCGAGCATCACGTCGCCCACGCATCGAGCGCGTTCTATGCCTCTCCATTCGATGAGGCCCTTGTCATCACGATCGACGGCGAGGGCGACGGGTTGTCCGGTTCCTGCTGGCATGGGCGGGGCAACCGCATGACCCTGATCGACACCATCCGCGAAGAGGATTCGATCGGCCTCTTCTACAAATCGATTACCGCCCTGCTCGGGTTCAAGGTCAATCAGCAGGAAGGCAAGGTCATGGGGCTCGCCTCGTCGGGAGACCCAGAACGGTTCTACGCTGTGCTCCGGAATTACCTGTCCGTGTCAGGCGACGGAGAGACGCTGCATGTGACGTCGCGGGCGGCGCGGTTCCATCTCGACAAGCTGAGCCGAAGCAGGATGCACTTCCTACGGCTCCTGGCCACGATACCCGCCGTGTTGTCAGCCACGAGGTGGGAAGACCTGCTGAATCAACTCCTCAAGCACGAGTTCACGCGACTCTATCGCCCGCTTTTCGAGTGTGCCGAGAACGATGGGCGCGGCGCGTTGGCCGAGGACACGGCGGCGGCCGCGCAACGTTTGTTCGAGGAGGCCGTCCTGGCCGTCGTCCGGCACTTCCTGCGGAAAGCGCCTTCGCGAAACATCGCGCTCAGCGGAGGGGTCTTCGCGAATGTCCGGATCAACGAACACATTCTGAACCTGCCCGGGGTAGACGCTCTGTACGTGTGTCCGGCGATGGGCGATGAAGGGCTCGCGCTCGGGGCGGCCTATGCCGAGGCCCACCGCGAGCGCGAGACGCGGGCTCCGCGAGCCGCCTTGGACCACGTGTTTCGAGGCCCGGCATTCACCCCTTCGGCGGTCCGGTCCGCTCTGTCGGACACGGGTCTGCCGTGGCATGCCATGGAGACGGGCGCGCTGGTGGACAATGCGGCCCGGGCGTTGGCGGGAGGGGCCGTCGTCGGTTTGTTCCACGGCGCGCTCGAATACGGACCCCGGGCCCTCGGCCATCGATCCATTCTCGCTAACCCCGCACTTGAGTACACAAGGCCCTCGCTGAACGAACGATTGGGACGCAACGATTTCATGCCCTTTGCGCCAGCGGTGCTCGAAGAGAGCTACGCAACCCTCTTCAACGGATCGAAACATGCCGCCTCGCGGCTGCCGGCCCGCTTTATGACCATCACCGCGCTCGTCCGGCCGGAGTGGCGCGGCCGCATTCCCGCGGTGGTTCACGTCGATGGCACAGCCCGGCCGCAGGTGCTTTCTTCGGAGGACGACCCTCTGTTCTACGCAATCGTCCACCGGTTTGCTGCGTTAACGGGCATCGGCTGCGTGCTCAACACCTCGTTCAACCTTCATGACGAGCCGATCGTCAACACGCCCGAGGAAGCCCTTCGCATCGCTATGCGCGGCGCTGTGGACAGTCTCGTCATGGAGAACTGCGTGGCTGAGGGTTTTCCTATTCGGCGATCCCCCGAGCCGGCTAAATCTGCCCGGGCGTCTTTATCACTGCGGTCACCATCAACTTCCAGGACGTGTAATCCGTCGTTTCAATCGTGCAACCGTGCCTGGCCGCCAAGCGCCTGAGACGCCATATCGAATACGCGCGCGCCCGTGGCGTGATGATTTGATCAAACAGGTGCGTCTTTGCCGTCGCGTCGTCCAGCCATACCCCCGCGAACAAGCGCCCCGCCGCACCCAGGAGGCAGCGCGCTACCGGCCAGACGATGTCCACGACGCGTGGACCCCAGTGCCCGTGCAGGAATCGAAGGGGCCAGCCCACCTTGTGCGCCAAGAAGAAATAGGGGTTGCGCCACGAATATACGGCGACGAAGATCGCGCCTCCCGGTTTGGTAATCCGCACAAGCTCGGCAAACACGCGTTCCGGGCTTTCCGTATGGTGAAGAACCCCGTTGCAGACTGCGGTGTCAGCAGCGCCGGAGCGGATGGCAAGGTGTGCCGCATCGCTACATACGACAGGGAAACCCCGCGAGAGTGCGGCTGCCGCGCTGGCGCTCGCCAGGTCAATTCCGATACAACGCTCCTGCGGGATCGGTGACTCACGCGTCGCGACGTCCAGCCAAAACCCGGCGCCGCACCCGATGTCACAGATAAGGTTGTCAGCAGACAATCCGCGCAAAAACGAGACGAGCGGGCGGTTGTAATTCGGGCGGCGTTCTCCATAGCAGAAGTCGCCGAAGGGATGCCGCTCGTAGACTTCGCGCGTGCGGTCGATCTTCCGCGCGCCGCGCGATGGCGATTGCATGGGCATAGGTCGATGCATCAAGCCTGTGGTGTCATTGCGAGGAGGGGTTCAGCCCGACGAAGCAATCTCCCGGCCTGTTGTGCGCAGAAGAAATGGGGATTGCTTCGTCGGGCTGAACCCCTCCTCGCAATGACACGAGACGGGTTGTCGCGGTGTTCACACCAAGTTCTTAGACAGAAGCGGTTGGCCGAGCAAGTGTTGTTCTCCTCTCATCAAGCCATCGTGTGAACAATCCGAGCTAGCCTTTCCGCCGATTCGCCTGCCAGGCGGCGTCTTGTTAGTAAGATTCTTGCGCCGAACGGTCGATCGCGAGGCAAACCGGATACCGAGATGAATCGGCGGTTGCGGCGCCCCCTATGTTCTCGTCACGTGTTGACAGCTTGCCGATTGCGTGTTACATTCATTCTTGGCGGATTCGTTACGTTGACTGCGCATCTCAGCGCGCTAGGAAGGGTTGGACAATGCTCACGTTTACCTTGGTCGCTTCGCTCGCGTGGTGGAGTATGTGCGCGGCGGAGCCAGCGCCCTTGCCCACGCTCGACGCAATTATCGAACAGGTCTCGA
Source organism: uncultured Nitrospiraceae bacterium (assembly GCA_964402555.1). Lineage (GTDB taxonomy): Bacteria > Hydrogenedentota > Hydrogenedentia > Hydrogenedentales > SLHB01 > CAYOCT01. The sequence continues at coordinate 38,900 of CAYOCT010000040.1, forward strand.
AAGCCACCTATCCGGACAAGGCCTATGAGGTCCCTATTCACCAGAAAATCGTGAAAAGGGAAGGGAATGACGGGCCTCCCAAGACGATTGCCGAGGAGGATTTCCTCTTGGTGTGGACCCCCGCGAAGGGAATGGAAGTGAAAGACCTGCCCGAATCGAGCGATGCCAAGGCCAAGCAGAAACCCGCCCAAAGCGTTCGCATTCGCGTCGAACCTCTGCGACTGTTGAAGAAGATGAAGTCCAGGCCGGGCGATGTAGCGATCGCGTCCGGCGACCTCGACGGGCGGCCCTGCTATGTTATCACGACACAGCCGGGCAAGGAAGAGAAGGTGAAGTTCGTGAACACGTATTGGGTGGACGTGGAACGAGGCTACGTGCCGAAGGTGATTGCCGGGCTCGACGGCAGACCCGTGTTGACGACGACGTTCGAGCAGCGCCGCGTTAACGACGCGTACTGGATGCCGGGCAGAGCCACGATCGAGAACTCGAACGACAACTCCACCGTGACCCTCGATTACGGAACTTACGCGATCAAGGCTGAGGATAGACCTCCGGAGGCGGCTAAGGAGGGGAAACCGCCGGAAGCGGCTGAGAAGGATGCGCCTAAATGAAATCGCGAATCGTTGCTTTGGCCCTCGCGGCCGTGTGCGCTTGGATGTCCTGCCGCGCCATGGCGGCCGATCTGACTCAAGCCCATGACCCGCTGCAGCGCACCGTCGGCACGCCGAGCTGGAATTACGACACGGGGTGGCTCGGCATCAACCTGTCCGTGATCGGTGGCGGCGTCTACGTCCGCCTCAGTGGCGGCCTCGGCGGTACCGTGTTCGATCTCGCCCTGAACGGGCTCGGCAAGTTCACGTTTCCCACGTCGCCGTTCCATGGCGACCTTTGGTTCCAAGGCACGACGGGCTACGCCGCGCAGGATATCGGCCTGGAAATGTCGGGCCAGTACAAGATCACGGTGCTTGGAACCGACTATACCGGCAATCTGCCCTACGTGCCGAACACCGATATTCGATTGCGCGATACCAAGAACTTCACGCCGTACATGCTGGGCCAATCAGTGTCTCTGTCGGACAGCATCTCGAACCAGAACCTGTACGTCTATCATATTGGCTCCCCCGGCATCTTCTCCGGCGATATCGGCGTGAGCCTTTCCGCGAGCGACACGGTCAAGATCGATTTCAAGCGGATTAATACCGATAAGGCCGTTTTCACGGTCGAGAACGAGCGCAAGGACGTGGCGGCGCCGGACCCCACGTTGACCGTCGGGGACATCTACGAGGTAGTGGGCCTCGCGCCGACGCTCACCTTCACGCCGAACATCATCGTCGGCATCACCATTCTCGGCATCCCGTTCGATTTGACTATCCCCACGTTTCCCATTGACGTGCCGCTCGCGAGCCTGCTCCAGCCCGAGTACACGACCTCGCCTTCCCGAAGCATCACCTTCACGATCCCGCCGACCGTGACGGCGTTCGCGATCAATAACGGCGCGGCGTACACATTCAGCGCCAATGTGACGCTCAACAACGCAAGCACAAACTCGCCTTCATCCTACGAAGCCAGCGAGGACGCCGGGTTTGCCGGCGCGTCGTGGCTTCCCTACAGTACGTCGCCCGCGTTTGCGCTCAGTTCGGGGGACGGCGCGAAACTGGTCTATCTCAAGACGCAGAACGGCGCGGGCGAATCCGCTCCCGTCAGCGACGGTATTACGCTGATCACGACGCCGCCGACAGCCGACGCCCTCTTGACCAACGATCCGACGCCTGAATTGACGGGAACGGTTCCTGCAGCCGGCGCGGCCGTCTCGGTAACGGTTGCGGGCCAGACGCTCTCCGCCACGAATAACGGCGATGGCACATGGACGCTCCCCAACGATGCGCTGGCGCCGCTCGCCGAGGGGACCTACGATGTCGCCGTGCGCGCTACGGACCCTGCAGGCAACTTCCTGATCGACGCGACGGCAAACGAGCTCGTCGTCGACCTCACGCCGCCATCCGTTACCGTGGACACGCTTGTAACCGTCGATACGACGCCCGCCTTGTCGGGCACGGTCGACGATCCTTCGGCCACGATCATGCTCACCGTGAATGGCCAGACGCTGCCCGCGGCCAATCTTGGCGACGGTCGCTGGTCGCTCGCGGGCGGCATGCTTGCGCCGCTGCCTTCGGGCACGTATGACGTTCAAGCCGCCGCCACGGATACCGCCGGTAATACCGGGTACGACGCAACCACGGACGAGTTGTTCGTGGATAACGACGCGCCGATCGTGACCGTCTACCCGAAGTCTACGAACGATACGACGCCGGAACTGACCGGAACCGTGTCCGATCTCTCGTCCGTGATCGTTGTCGTCACAGTCTCGGGCCAGAGCTTGCCTGCCACCGTCAACGGCAACGGCACGTGGACCTTGCCGAACGATGCGCTGAGCGCGTTGAGCGAGGGCGTCTATGACGTCCAGGTTGCCGCCATGGACGCGCTCGGGAACATCGGGTACGACGCAACCACGGACGAACTCGATATCGACTTGACGCCGCCCGTGGTGACCGTCAATTTCAAGACGACGAACGACACGACGCCGGAACTGACTGGAACCGTCGACGACGGGACCGCTACGATCGTCGTGTCGCTGGGCGTGCAGTCGAAGCCCGCCGTCAATTATACGGGCGAGAATCGCTGGGTGCTTCCCGATAACACGCTCAGCCCGCTCTCGCCGGGCACGTATAACGTCCACGCTACCGCGACAGACCCTGCGGGCAACGTAGGCACGGACACGACCCTCAACGAACTCCGCGTTGATGTGACGCCGCCCACGGTCACGATGACGCAACTCGACAGTACGCCGACGGGCAAGGATTCCGTGGCCTACGAAGTACGCTTCAGCGAACTCGTGGCCCCGACCTTTGCCGGCGTCGCGCTCCAGGGAACCTTGGCGGGTTCTGTCAGCGTCTCGATTACGGGCTCGGACCCCGCGTACACCGTTACCCTCACCCCTGCGAATCCCGACGCGAACGGGACGATCGGCATCCGCATCAACGCGGACACCGTGAAGGACCGCGCGGGTAACGCCTGCGCGGCCACCTCGTCGGCGTTGTACAGCATCCAGAACTGGTGCGGCTTCGGCATGCAGCCGCAGAGCAAGAGGCTCTATGTAGGCGGAACTCACACGTTCCTGGCAACGGTCGCCTGCGGCGGCGTCCCGTGGGCCTATCAATGGAAATGGGACGACGGCGGCAAGACGATTCACGACGGACCCGCGGCGTCTACATGGACGATCACCAACGCGACGCAAGCGCATCGCGGCCTGTATTGGTGCGAGGTCACGTATGACGGCGTGGTGCACTCGTCCAACGTGGCAAGTCTCGACGTCGAGCCGCTGCTAGTCATCACAGGCCAGCCGCAGGGAGGACACGCGACCCTTGGCGCGTCGTACAGTTTCAGCGTGCTCGCGACCGGCGGCTATCAGCCCCTTCTGTATCAGTGGAGCAAGGACGGAACGCCGCTCCCCGGCGCGACGGATGCAGAGCTGACGATCGTGCCGCTGCAGGAAACCGATTCCGGCGTCTATACCGTCGAGGTGATCGACGACAACGGCTTGTCGGTAACGTCAAACCAGGCGGTGCTGGCTGTGCTTAGCGGGCTGCCGGTCGATGGCCGTGCGGCATCGATCGCGCTGGGTTGCCTGCTCGTGGCCACGGCCTTCGGCTTTGCTAGGGTGCGGAGCCGTCGTTCGCACGGCTAACCGGCGCGCGAAAGGAAGGCCGATGGACGCGCGCGCGCGCGATATCGCAAGGATGATCGACTGCGCCGGCGTGAGCGGTGGGTTCGCAGAGCCGGAAGTCGACGCCCTTGCGGCTTTGGCGAAGAAGCACCGTTTCATCGGCGCTCACGTCATGCCGTGCTACGTGGAACGGCTCAGTCTCCTCCTCCACGGCGAGGACGATATCCTGATCGGTTCGGTAGTCGGGTTCCCTTCCGGCACGCACACCACCGCCACCAAGGTCTTCGAGGCGCGCCAACTCATCGAGCAGGGCTGCCGCGAGCTGGATATGGTCATCAATGTCGGCGCGCTGCGTTCGGGCCGCGTCGTGTTCTGCCGCGACGAGATCAAGGCGGTGGTCGAAGTGGCCGAAGGGCGGGCCGTAAAGGTCATTCTCGAAACGCACTATCTCGACCCAGGCCAGATCGAGCAAGGCTGCCATGCCGCGGTCGAAGCCGGGGCCGCCTTTGTGAAGACCTCGACGGGCTGGGCGGCCACGGGCGCCACGGTGGAGCATGTCGCGCTGATGAAGCGGTGCGTCGGCGATGCGATCGGCATCAAGGCCGCAGGGGGAATTCGCGACTTGGCCACGCTCCTGCGGCTGCTCGACGCCGGCGCAACGCGGTTCGGCGTGGGAATGCAGGCCGCCGCGGCGATCATGCTGGAATGCAGCACACCGGCAAAGGCCCGCACATGAAATGCTGCCCCTTTATCCTCGGACCTGGTATCGTCTGGAATCGAGGAAACGGATTGGCATAAGGACGAGAATCAAGGCTATGTTGACGTTTGCGTTGAGGCGGATTGCCGTGTGTGGGGTTGTTGCGATGGCGTTCAATGCTTGGGGAGACGCCGTACCGGCATCGGTCCGGCTTGCCGACTCGTTCGACGCCGCGTCGTTTGCGGAACCGGAGGCGGTGCTGTGGCCGGGGGCGTTCTGGTTGTGGAACGCGCCGCTCGACCCGGAGATCCTTCGCTCGCAGTTGCGCGACATGGCGGACCACGACCTGCGTAGCGTCTGCATGCTGCCGATGCCGCACGCGTTTCGCCCGGACACTACGAACAACTCGCTCGACCCGGACTACCTTACGCCCGAATACCTCGACCGCGTCCGGATTGCGGTGGAAGAAGCCGCGCGGTTGAAGATGAACTGGTGGATCTACGACGAAGGCGGATGGCCGTCGGGCAAGGCGCTCGGGAAAGTCACGGAAGGCCATCCCGAGTTCGGCCAGCATCGCGTGTCGCGCGAACGTCTGCCGGCAAGCGCTCCCTACACCGTGCCGCAAGACGCGCTGGCGCTGATCGTGGAAGGCGCACCAGCCAAGACCTTCGCGCCGGGCGCTACGTGGACGCCCGTGTCGCCGGACGAAATCGCATATGTGTATCGCGACACCGCGGGCGGCTACACGGACCTGCTGAATCCGGAGGCGACGAAACGGTTCATCTCATTGACGCACGAGGCGTATCAGCGCGCCGCCGGCGAGTTCTTCGGGTCGACGGTCCGGTTCACGTTCACCGACGAACCGAACGTGCCGCCGGTCGATCCTGCGAAAGGCACGATCCCGTGGACGCCCGGAATGGATGCGTTGTATCAGGCGCGGTTCGGCGCGCCCATCACGGACATCCTGCCGTCGCTGTTTGTAAATCCCTCGAACGACATGCCGCCGAGTGACGCACGGGCGCGTATCGCGTTCTACGACCTGTGGACATCGCGGTTCCGCGAGGCGTATTTCGGCACGATTCAGCAATGGTGCCATGGCGCCGGCCTCGGGTCGGGAGGCCACTTGAACGGCGAGGATGTCACGCTCGGCGCAGTGCGCTACGGATTCGGCCATGCGTTGCGGCAATTACGCGCGATGGACGTGCCGGGTGTGGACGTGATCTGGCGGCAGCTGTTCCCGGGCAAGCCGAACCCGCATCACTTCCCGAAATACGCATCGACCGCCGCGCATCAGAACGGGACGCGCTACGCGTTCTCGGAATCGTTCTGCGTGTACGGCAACGGCCTGACGCCCGCGCAGATGAAGTGGGTCGTCGACTACCAGTATGTGCGCGGTATCAACCTCCTCGTGATGGGCTGCCTCCCGTTGAGCACGCGCGACCATCACATGACCGGCGAGCGCCCGCATTTCGGGCCGGTCGATCCGTTGTGGGATCATTTGCGCGGATTCCATGCGTATACCGCGCGCCTCGGCTACGCGCTGTCCGCCGGCACACCCAAGATCTCCACGGCGCTGTATTACCCCGTGCGCGACATGTGGGCGTTGGGCGAGACCGCCGCGGACGCTGTCGATACCCACGACCAGCTCGCGCGCGAACTCCTCGCGCATCAGTGCGATTTCGATCTCATCGACGACGATCTGCTTGCGGACCCTGCCACGCGCGTCGAAGGCGGCGCGTTGCTCGCGGGCGCGATGCGCTACGACACGGTCGTAATCGGCTCGACCTGCTGGATGCGCCCGGAATCGGTAGCGCAACTCCGCGCGTTTGCGGCTGCCGGAGGCAAAGTGTTGTGCCTCGACCGCGCGCCCGGTACGGATGGCGCGCCTGGCTCGAACGAAGGCGACTTATTCACCGTGTGCGATATCGAGACGTTGCTTGGGTTGAGTGTTCCAACAATCGCGGTCGCTCCTGCGTGCGCGGATCTCCGGGCCGCCGCCCGCACGACGCCCCAGGGCGAAGTGCTGATGTTGTTCAACGAAGGCGCGGCCGAATACTGCGGACAGTTTTCGATTGCGCAGGCGAATGTCTACAGGCTCGACCCCGAGACCGGGCGCATCGAAACGTTGTCGAAGAACGGAGACGGTATCTCGATACGCCTTGTGGGCGGCGAGTCCGTCCTTCTGCTATTGAGCGGCGATTCACGCGAGGCCGTCACGTTCGCCAAATCAGCGGATGGTCAGATGACACTCGACGACATCTTGACGGCTCGGCCTGTTTGCCAGTTTGTCGTGGGCGAGCACGACTATGAAAAACAGAAGCCCGATGTCGGCCCCGCACCCTTCGTGAAGGCGTCGCAATGGAAGACGTGGATTGGCGAGGACTACTCGGGCGAAGTCGACTACCGCGCTGAAATCGACATCCCCGAAACGTGGGTGGGAAGCCCTATCGCGTTGGAAACCGGCACGATCGAATATGCCGCGACGGTCTTTCTCGACGGGAAGGCGATGGGCTACATGCTTTGGCCGCCACGGCAAATCGAGTTACCCCCCTGCGCCGCGGGCCGGCACGAACTCGTCATCCGCGTGGCCAACACCCTGGCGAACGAGTTGACCTCGGAACGCGTCACGAAACTTTGGGCGGAGAAATCGGGGCCGGGCTGGCCCAGCCCCTACCACAAGCGCGCCCTCGAGTTTGAGCGCGAATCGCGCGGCGGCGGACTGCAAGGCCCGGTGCGCCTGACAAGGCTCGGACGACTCTGACAAGTCGGACAGGTCGGACAAGTCCGACTCAAGGTCTTACGCCAAGAACCCGCCATCGCAGACGATGGTCGATCCGGTCGTGTAGCTCGATGCGTCCGACGCAAGATAGATCGCCGCGCCGACAATCTCCGACGGCTGCGCGTGGCGGCCGAGCGGCACGTCGCGAATAAACAGATCGTGGATCTCTTTCGTGTCGATAAGGACGCGCGCGAATTTTGTGTCGGTCAATCCGGGGCAGATCGCGTTGCAGCGCACGCCGGCCCCGCCGAGTTCCTTCGCGAAGGCCTGCGTCATCGAGAGGACCGCCGCCTTGGTCATGGCGTAAACGCCCTGCATGATCGATGGAGACACGCCCGCGATCGACGCGACATTGATGATCGAACCGGACCCGCGCGCGACCATGCCTCTCGCCGCGCGCTGCGCCATCAGGAAATAGCCCTTCACGTTGACCTCGAAGGTCTTGTCGAATATCGATTCCGGCGCATCGATAATCGGACCGAAATACGGATTCGTCGCGGCGTTGTTCACCAGCACATCCACGCGCCCGAACTCCGACTCGACGTGCGTGTACAACGCCTCGATTGCGTCGGGCTTCCCCGTGTGGCACGCGACGGCCACGGCCTTTCCGCCCGCCTCGACGATCGACGCCGCCACCGCGTCGAGCGGCGCCTGATTCCGCGCGGCGAGGACCACCGTCGCTCCCTGTTCTGCAAACCCGCGGGCAATCGCCTCGCCAATACCCCGGCTCGCCCCACTGACAATCGTAATCTTTCCCGTCAAACCGAAATCCGCTATAGCCATGACGATCCTTTCTTGGCTCTAATTGCCTATCGTTTGATCTCCGCTAGCGAGACCGTCGGAGCGTCGCCTTCCTCCGCCTTGGCGCTACGAATATCGAGCAGATCCAACAGATCTTCAAAGCTCTCTTGGAGTGACCGGCTCTCTTCGAGTAACTGTGATGACTTTCTGAAGTCGGGATGGGTATTCATACAAAAACTTCCCCGCCTCGATACGGAGCAGTTCGACCGCGTCGAGGCGCTCCTCGGGAGTCCGGCTCAGCCAATAGGCGCGATCCTGTCGTGCCTGCTCCTCATGGGTGACGACGGTCAACGTCTTCTTCATTCGGGACACTATAGTAGAGGCCCGGGAGGATTGCAACGGAAGAACCGTCTCGTTCTCAAGCTCAGCTTCGTGATCTCGTTCCCAAGCTGTGCTTGGGAACGCGCCTGTCCGCGAAGTTGTACTTCGCGGGCGTCGAAGCGGAGCTTCTAGTCCAAGTGGGTTCCCAAGCTCAGCTTGGGAACCAGTTTCCGCATGTTGGCTACGCCCTGGAATCCGCGATCCACGCGAGGCATTGGCGCACGTAGCGCTGGTCCTGTTCGGCGGCGGGATGTGGGTCCCCGGCGCCGCAGTACTCGACGCAGACGGGGCCGTCGTAGCCGAGCGCGTCGAGTTTCGCGAGCCATTTGTAAGTGTCGATGTGGCCGTCGGCGAGTTTGACGCTGAAGTTGTAGCCGCCGCCAGCGAGGGCTTCGCAGTTCTTGAAATGGAAATAGCCGATGCGGCCGGCTAAGCGGTCGAGCGTCTCGGGATCCTTTTCGGCGGTCGAGGTGGCAAACATGTTGCCGCTGTCGGGATTTGCGCGGACGTTGTCGAGGCCGATCAGGTCGAGCAGGCGCACGGTGGACGCGATGGTATCGTGGATGCAGTTCATGTGGATCTCGAAGACAAGAGTCATGCCGTGCCGCGCCGCGCGCTGGCCGAGATGGCGGAACGCTTCGGCGGCGCGCGCGTAATGGGCTTCGGTCGCGAGGGCCGATCCATTCTTCCCGTAATCGTGCTTGTCGACCGCGAGCGATCCCGCGCCGCCGTTCATGAGGCGAATCCCCGCTCTGGCGCACGCGTCGATCTCGCGCTCCATCGCAACGACTTCGCGCTCGACGATTCGCGGGTCGTCGTTGATGAAGTCGCCGCCGAAATCGACGCACGCGATCGGGATGCCAAATCCGTGGCCGAGCTCGATGGCGGCGGGAAGTTCGGTATCGATGCGCTCGCGGTCGAAATGGCAAGGCTGTAGTTCGATGCCATCCCACCCGAAGCGTCTCGCGTTCGCGAACGCCTCGCGCAACGGATAGCCTCGGAACGTGTAGCTGTGCATGACGAGTTGCATGAGAAGTGTGTCCTTTTGTCCCGCCCGTTTGTGGCAGTGTGAATCCGGTTTCGGTATTGTATCCCGGTACCTCATGGAAAGGGAACCGCGCCATGATTATCGATCTGCACGCCCACGTGTACGCCTGGCCCAAGATCAGACCCAATCCCAAAGGCACGACGTTCATGTCGATGCAGGACCAAGTCGCGGTCATGGACCGCCTCGGCGTCGACAAGGCCGTCATCCTGCCGCTCAACAGCGCCGAGTGTGCCGCGGAACCGCAGAGCATCGGCGAGGTGCTGTACATCTGCGAGCAGTACCCCGGACGTTTCATTCCGTTTTGCCACGTGGACCCACGCCTGCCGCGCCATCCGGATCGTATCAAGGTGAGCGAGTTCATGGACGTGCTTGCGCAATACAAAGATCTCGGCTGCAAGGGCATCGGCGAGATGATCGCGCGCATTCCATGGGATTGCCACCCAATGCTGTGCATGCTCGAAGCGGCCGAGGCGTTGCGCCTGCCCATCACATTCCACACGATCACCGAAGACGTGAACAGCTACGGCGTGATCGACGAGATCGGCTTGCCCCGGCTCGAATCGGTCATGAATCGATTTCCCGATCTGGTCTTCTTCGGACACAGCCCCGGTTTCTGGTCCGAGATCAGCGGCGACGTATCGCCGGAGACGAAGAACAGCTACCCGAGCACGCCCGTAAAGCCGGGCGGCGCGTTAGTCCGGCTGTTGCGCTCGTATCCAGGACTGCACGGCGACCTGTCCGCGGGCAGCGGATTGAATGCGCTGATGCGCGACCCCGAGCACGCCTACGGTTTCATGGAGGAGTTCCAGGACCGCCTGCTGTTCGGCCTCGATTTCTGTTCGGTGAAGAACGATATGCAGCATGTCGCGTGGCTGGCCGCCGCGCGCGATGCGGGCCATATCTCGGACGACGTCTACGAGAAGATCATGTGGAAGAACGCCGACCGCCTGCTGGGCTTGGGCCTGGCATGACGGAACGCACGGCCGCGAGGAATACGGCGATGTCGTTGCGATTGAAGACGTTTCTCATCCTGCTGTTCGCGATGGCGCTGTACGGCGCGCTGGGATTCTGCATTCAGAACTGGGTCATCCTGCCCAGCTTTCGCGTGCTCGAACGCGACGAAGCCATCGAGGATTTCACGCGTTGCACCAACGCCATTCAGCGCGAGGTCGAGTATTTGAACGATTTGTGCCACGACTGGTCGGCCTGGGACGATCTTTACGCTTTCGTCGAAGACCGGAATCCCACCTTCGAGAAGGCGAATCTGGTGGACAACCAGTTCACCGAGAGCCGCGTGAACCTGATCTATATCTTGAATACCGCAGGCCAGGTCGTATGGGGCAAGGTCATGGACCTCGAAAGCGAAACCTTCGTGGATATGGAGGAGTTTCCCAACACGCCGTGGTCGACTACGCATTCGTTATTGCAGCATCACGCACCGACGGACTCAATCGCCGGAATTCTGCTTACGAGCCGAGGTCCGATGCTAGTCGCCTCCCGCCCCATCGCCACCAGTGCCTCCCAAGGACCATTGCGCGGAACGCTCATTATGGGCCGGTTTCTAACGCAAGACCGCATCCAACGAATCGAAGACCTCGTGTGCACCGCCGTTCGCGTGCACCCGTTGCAGCCCGGCAGGGTCTCAGCCGAGGCAGAGGCGATCATGAGGCGGTTCACTCCGGAATCCCCATGCTATATAGAGGCGAGCGGCGCGTCCACCCTCCACGTGTACGGTCCGATGTCTGGAATCTTCGGAGACCCCGCTCTGCTGGTAGAGGTGGATGTCAACCGCGACATCATGGCCAAAGGCTGGACCGCGGTCAACACGGCGCTGGCCTCGATCGTGGTGTCCGGGTTCCTTTCGCTCGGGGTGGTGTTGCTGCTGCTTGGCACGGCGGTCATCCGGCCCATCCGGTTGCTCACGCGCCACGTGACGACGATTAGCAAGGGCGACGATCTGACGCTCGCGCCGGTCTCGCCACGGAACGACGAGGTCGGGCAATTGACCCGCGAATTCAACCACATGGTGCGCCGAATCCAAAACGACAACACCGATCGGCGCCATGCCGAAGAGGCCCTACGCGACAGCGAAACGCGCATCCGCACGCTGCTCGAGGCGGCGCCCGACGGGATCGTCACGGTGGACGAGTCGTGCGCGATCGCGTCGCTCAACCCGGCCGCGGAACGGCTTTTCGGTTATGAAGGTTCCGAGATCTTGGGCCGCCAGCTTTCCGAGCTGATGCCGGAATGGCAAGCCGCCGGCGCGGGTTCGGGCGACGGCGTCATCCCGCCGTCGGGTGTCGAGGGGATAGGCAGGCGCAAGGACGGGAGCACGTTTCCCTTGCATTGGACCGTGGGCGAAGCGGAGATTGGCGGGCGCCGGTTGTACATGGGAATCGTGCGCGACGTAACCGATCTGAAACAGATGCACGAGCGCGTCCTGCGCGCCGAGCACCTCGCCACGATCGGCGAGATGGGGGCCTCGGTCGCCCACGAGGTGCGCAATCCCCTCGCGGGCATCAGCGGCGTCATTCAGGTGCTGCGCAAGAAGTTCGACGAGACCGACGAGCGGCGCTCCTTGATGGACGAGATTCTCGAACATATCGCGCGCGTCGACACGATTATGAGCCGGCTGCTGCTGTTCGCGAAGCTGTGGGAACCGAAGAAGCAACCTGTGGACTTGCGGGCGCTGGCCATGAAAGTAACGCGCGAAGCCCAGGTCCAGGAGATGTTTCAAATGGCCGCCTTCGTCATGGAGGACGGCGCGCCCGTCGTCGCATCCATCGACCCGGGCCTGGTCGAGCAAGTGCTGTGGAATGTGTTGCGCAACGCCGCCGAAGCGTTCCCGTCGAACGCAGCCGCGGGCGGACCGCGCACGCCCGAAATTCGCTGGCAGTTCTCGGAGACCGGGCGGGTGGCGCGTATCCTCATCGAGGATACGGGGCCGGGCATGGCGCAAGAGACAGTCGAGAAATTGTTCCGCCCGTTCTTTACGACCAAGACGTACGGAACCGGCCTGGGCCTTACGATCTGCCAGCGCATTATGGAATCGCATGGCGGTGCGATTACCGTGCACAGCGTCTTGGACCGCGGTACGGTGGTAACGCTTGAATTTCCGAAAGGGGTATGACGATGGCGGCGCGGATTCTGGTGGTGGACGACGAGAAGCTCATTCGATGGTCGTTGCGCGAGCATCTTACTAGAGAAGGTTATGAGATCGAGGAAGCCGCCGATGCTTCCACGGCCCAGCACATTATCGGCACGCAGGAACTGGACCTGGCGCTGGTCGATTTGCGCCTTCCCGATGCCGACGGGCTGACCGTCCTGAAGGGTCTTCGCGCAAAATCTCCGGGCACGCCCGTGATCTTAATCACGGCCTATTCGAGCGTGAACGGCGCCGTCGAGGCGATGCGGAGCGGCGCGTTCGACTACGTGACCAAGCCGTTCAAGATGGACGATCTCACGCTGACGATCCAGCGCGCGCTTGAGACCTCGGGCCTGCGCCGCCAACTTGCCGCCGATGCCAGCGACCGCAAAGCGCGATTCGGGCTACACAACATCGTGGGACGCAGCGCCCGCATGACGGCCATCAAAGACCTCGTCAAACGCGTGGCGCGCAGCGAAGCGACGACCGTGCTTTTGCTTGGCGAGAGCGGCACCGGCAAGGACATGATCGCGCGCGCGCTGCATTACGAGTCCGGGCGGGTGGACCGGCCCTTCGTCAACGTCACGTGCACCGCGCTCCCCGAATCGCTGCTTGAATCGGAGCTGTTCGGATACGAGAAAGGCGCGTTCACGGACGCCAAAGCCCTGAAGAAAGGCCTGTTCGAGTTCGCCGACGGCGGCACGATCTTTCTCGACGAAATCGGCGACATGCGGCCCACGCTGCAGGCCAAACTGCTTCGCGTTCTCGAGGAAAAGGCGTTCATGCGGATCGGCGGTACGGAGGACATTCGCGTGGACGTCCGCGTCATCGCCGCGACCAATCGCGATATCGACGAAGCCATGCGCGAAGGACGGTTCCGCGAGGACCTGTATTACCGGCTCAGCACCGTGCCCGTGGCCATTCCCCCGCTGCGCGAGCGTCTCGAGGATATCCCGGAACTGGCCGCGAATTTCCTCCGGGCGTACAACCAGGAATTCCATCGCGACTTCAACGATCTGGCGCCGGAAGTCCTGCGCAAACTCGCGGACTATCATTGGCCCGGCAACGTCCGGGAGTTGCGCAATGTGATCGAACGCGCGGCGCTGCTGGCCGCGGGATTCGAGATTACGGAGAACGACATCGTCCTCGGACGGACCGCCGCGCGCGCCGCCGCAAGTGGCACGCCGCGCCTGGTGCAACTGCCCGACGAAGGCTGCGATCTCGAGGAGGTCGAGAAGGAACTGCTTGTGCAAGCGCTTCGGCGCACGTCAGGCAACCGCACGCAAGCCGCCGCTCTTCTCGGCGTCACGCGCGACCAAATCCGGTACAAAATCGAGAAACACAGCCTCGATCTCTGACCATGGCGCGCCGCTTGTGACGCTGGGGCGATATCCTTCATAATTCTCCGCCATGGCGCAGGTTCCCAGCGTAACCGCCACCGAGCGGATCGAGTTGGCCGGGCGTCCGTCCGCCCGCAAGAGTCCCGAAGCGTTTCTCGCCGCGTTCGACGTCGGCGCCGTAACCACGGCCCCCGGCTGCTATCTCATGTACGATGCCAAGGACCGGCCCATCTACGTCGGCAAGGCCAAGAACCTGCGCGCGCGCCTGCGCACGTACATTAACGAGCAGGATTCGCGGTACAGCGTCAAGTTCCTCATGCAGCGCGTGGCGCATATCGAGCTGCTCGTCACGACGAACGAGAAGGAAGCGCTGCTCCTCGAAAACAGCCTCATCAAACAATACAAGCCGCGCTACAACGTCCGCCTCAAGGACGACAAGACTTACGTCAGCCTGCGCCTCAACGTCCAGGAAGACTTTCCGCGTGTGACGATCGTCCGCCGGTACAAGCGCGACGGCGCGAAATACTTCGGTCCGTACGCGAGCGCCTTCGCCGTGCGCGAAACGTTGCGCATGATCCGGCGCATCTTCCCGCTACGCTTGTGCACGGACCACGTGCTGTGCAACCGCACTCGGCCATGCCTCTATTATCAGATGGGCCAGTGCCTCGCGCCGTGCGTCAAGCTGGTTGGACGCGAGGCGTACCACGAGGTCGTGGCCCAGGTGGTGATGGTGCTCGAGGGGCGCACCGCGGAACTCGAACGGCGATTGACGGACGATATCCAGACCCACGCCGAACGCCTCGAATTCGAGAAGGCGGCCGTCCTGCGCGACCGTCTCTTCGCGTTGCAGCGCACCGTCGAACGGCAGCGCACGGTGGCGGTGCCCGGCGCCGAAGACCGCGACGTGATTGGCGTGTACACCGAAGGGCGTTTCTCCGAGATCCAGGTAATCTTCTTCCGTGGCGGCAAGATGGTCGGCGGGCGCGCGTACTCGTTCGAGCAATGCGAGATGCCCGTCGACGAACTCGTTAGTTCGTTCGTCCTCCAATACGGCGCGCAGCTTCCGACTGTCCCCACCGAGATCCTGACGCCCATGCCGCTCGAAGACGCGGAAGCGATCGAGGAGGTCCTGGCCGAGCGCCACGGCACGAAGATGGCGGTGTTGTGTCCCCAGCGGGGCGACAAACGCGCCCTGGTGGAACTCGCGATGCGCAACGCGAAGAACAGCTTCGAGGAGAAACGGCTCGCCGAACAGGCGAACAAAGATCTTATCGAACAATTACAACGGACGCTGAAGCTGCCGAAACCGCCGCAGCGCATCGAGTGTTTCGACATTTCGACGACGCAAGGCGAGCGCGCCGTGGGATCGATGGTGGCCTTCGAGGGCGGCACGCCGAATAAGGCGAGGTACCGCCATTACGGGATTCGCAGCGTCGAAGGCCAGGACGATTTTGCGATGCTGCGCGAGGTCCTCCTGCGGCGGTTCAAACGCGCCATCGACGAAAACGATTTGCCCGACCTGGTCATGATCGACGGCGGCAAAGGACAGCTCAACGTCGCAACGGCGGTCTTCCAGGACCTCGGCATCGACGATCTGCCTGCGGTAGGTATCGCCAAATCGCGTAGCGAAGGGGGCGATCGATCGCCCGAACGGTTCTTCGTGCCAGGCCGCAAGAACCCGATCGTGCCGCCGCAACACTCGGCGGTGGTGCACTTGCTCGCGCGCATTCGTGACGAGGCCCACCGATTCGCGATCACGTTCCATCGCAAGCGCCGCGCGAAAGCCACGCTGCGGACCTCGCTGACGGATATCCCCGGCATCGGCGCGCAACGCGCGCGAACACTCTTGAACCGCGTCGGTTCGATCGCCAAAATACGGGAGAGCAGCGTGGACGAGCTTGCGGCGCTGCCGGGATTCAACGAAACGCTGGCGCGGAGCGTGTTGTCGTTCGTTCGGAAATCGAGCCCTAACGCGGATAGGAGTATGGACGGATGTTAGGAATTATCGTGGCAATCGTAGTGATCCTCGTAGCGGCGTTCGTCTGCTGGCTGATCGTGGCGTCCACCTACGTGGCGCCGTTGACGGCGGACGAAGTCCACATGGTGACGACCTCGGACCTGTGGCGAATCCGGCTGGCCCGGTACAAGGCCAAGAACGGCCCGGGCGAACCCGTGTTCCTCTGCCATGGATTCATGTCGAATCAATACAACTTCTCGATCCCGTCCGGCGAGTCGATGGCCGACTTGCTCGCGGAACAGGGCTACGATTGCTGGGCGATCGACCTGCGGGGCGCGCGCAGTTCGATACCGCCGTTCGGACGGAGCATCGAGGAGCCGGTGCTCGATGATTACCTCCTGCGCGACATTCCCGCCGCCCTCGACTACATTCGCAAAGCCACGGGATTCGACAAGGTGCATTGGGTCGGGCATTCGATGGGCGGCATGCTGTACTACGCGTACGCCGCCGTGTTCGGCCAGGGCGTTATCGCCAGCGCCACGACACTCGGGGCGCCCATCGGATTCGAGGGAGTGCCCTTCAAGCGGCCCACCGTGCTGTTCGCCGCCCGCCGCGCTTCGGGACGCGTCTTCCGGGTATTGCAGCGTTTGCTCGTGAGCGCGCTCGCGCTGTTCCGAATTAACTCCGACGCGTTTCCCATAAACTGGAGGAACATGAATCCGAAGCTCGAAACGCGCACGCTGTTCAGCTCGGTTGAAGTGCCGCCGATAGCCGTCGCCGAGAAGATGGCTGCCGCCGCCCAACACAAGGAATGGTACGTCAAGGACGGTGCGGTGGACGTCTTTGCGACGTTCCAGCCGGGATGCGGGCCGCTGCTCGCGATATTCGGCGGCAAAGATCCGTTCACGCCGCTGTTCGCCGTGCCCGGCTTCTTCGAGGCCATCCCTAACAAAGACAAGAAGCTGCTCGTCCTCTCGGTCGAGAACGGCCATACCGCCGACTACAGCCACGTGGACCTCGTGATGGGCCGCGAGATCGCCGTCGAGGTGGTTCCGCCGATGCTGGAATGGCTGAGCGCCCATTCGCTCGGCGGCCAAGTCGCCGCACCGGCTTCGGTCGGAGCCGGGCCTGGCGAAGTGCTGCCGGACTCGACGCCCGCATCGGAGGCGCCTGTCGAGCACGACGATTCGCTCGACCAACTGCCCGGTCTTGCGCTCGATTTGATGAAGTCGATCAAGACCAAGCTGCCGCCGGTGGAAGCGAAGCCGTCCCGTGCCAAGAAGGCTGCTGCCAAGAAACCCGCGGCCAAGAAAGCGCCTGCCGCAAAGAAGGCGCCCGCGGCCGCAAAGCCCGTGGCAAAGAGAGCGCCTGCCAAGAAGGTTGCGGCGAAGAAGCCCGCCGCGCGCAAAAGAGCGTGAACGGATAACGATGATCTGGTTAACTTGTTCGCGGTTCGTGATACAATATGGTCAGTTGAAGCTTGCGAGACCGCATCTTGTAGCTTCATAGTCCCAAAGAGACGCTGAGAATGCCTAAGAAAGCGGAGCTGACGATAGTTGTTGACTGTAAGAAGGGCCAAGTGCTCTATTCTTCTTTTATCACTGTATTGAACAATACCGTGGGCTTGCTCAACAGCATGGGCAGGAAGCTGGCCAAGACGGACTCGCCGGATCTTGTTTGGCAAATAACGTCGGTCAGTATGAATAGCCCGCTTACAATAACGCTCAAGGGACAATCTGCAAGAGGACGCGACTTGCCGCGCCGTGCGATCAGGGATTATGTGCAGGGGATTCAGAGGATACAGGAGAAGCGGGAGCGCCCAGCGCGTTTCGAGGACACGGATCTCGATCAGGTGTCCAAGCTGGCAAGTGTACTTTACGATGGCGTCAAGTCGTTGCGATTCAGCGCGGAACCGTTTGGCGAGGTCTGTTTGACAAAGGTGTTGGCCGAGAACGCTCAGAATATTCAGCGACGCAGATATCATTATGAATACACGTCCTTTAGGGGGAGACTAAACGATATTAGAACGTCTTTCGGCGCTCACGAGTGTGTTGTCCGTGACTTCCTGACAAATCAAGAAATCAGATGCACTTATCCCGAGAAACGAGACAGTGAAATCGCAGCTCTCCTACTAAAGAGAGTCGAAGTATCGGGGAAGGCGAAATTCACGGAGCGAGGGCAACTCGTGTCCATCCAGATAGATCGTTTTCAAGAACTGCCAGCCGCCAGGCTCAAGATATCTGATGCGAAAGCGGTCGATATTACAGGAGGCATGGATTCTGTCGAGTACATAAGAAAGATCCGCAATGGCGAAGTTGTATAAGACTATATACTTAGACTCATGCGTCATTGTGGATTGCATTCAGAAGAACCCTCACTTCTACGAGCATCTTGACCCTGTCATCCGGATGGCGGAATCCGGCAAGCTGAGCATTATCGTTTCCGTCATAAGCCGCACGGAGGTCTTCAAGATTGACGCAGGCGGGAAGAACGCTGAAGAGGTTATTCGCGAGTTCTTCAGGCAGGAATATGTGCATCTGTACGCAGTGCTTGAGCAGACGGCAATGCTGGCAGGCGACTTGTGCAGGAAGCATGGTCTCTATACGCCGGATGCCATTCACGTAGCTACAGCGGTCGAACACCGTGCCGAGGCGTTCGTCACCCGCGACGGAGACGACAAGCGAGGCCGTAGGGCGAAGCACACCACCATCCTCTCGCTGCGACCCCACCTCAAGGGAAGACTCGACATTATGACGCCGCAACAGTTCTTTGAATCGATCCCTACTGAATTCAGGCAGACGGACTTCGCGGATGCGGTGGCAAACGAAAGACAGGCAGAAGACGACAGCACCGAGTAAGCCGATTGCCGCAACGGAATAGCGTCTCTCTAGGGCGGTTCAAGTTCCCTGAAAGGGTATCGCGATTCAGAAACCGATAGCAGTCGCAAAGGCGGATTGAAGGAGTCAGCCATCTGTGCCTGCCTTGATCGGTCCTTTCCGGCAGCATGCGGAGAGTCCTATTGCCAGAGCGGAACTTTCCTGTGAGTCATCGTGAAGATATGGTTTTGCATGTGGCAACAGGAGCGACTCGCAGGTTTGGCGGCATGGGTGTGCTCGTGCGCCACTTTCGAGATAGCACAAGCACGAACCGGAATAGCGATACAGGAGATGTACTATGATTCGGGGCACGGCGTGGTTGATGGTAGTCGCGTGCGGGATTGCCGTTGCGGAGGAACCGTGGGATACCGCGCAACGCAACGGCGAGGCGGCGCGCGAGGCCTTTCTGAAGTGCTGGCGTTACGAGCAGGGCTGGTTGCAGACGTGCGACCCGGTGAGCGGCCTGTTTCCGAGGAACCTGAAAGATTCCCCGTATTGGAACGCGAAGGATTCCGCGGCGGACAACTATCCTTTCATGGTCTTGACCACGTTCTTCACGGACCGCGCGTTGTTCGAGGGCCGCATGCGCGACATCCTCGCGGCGGAGCAACGGTTGTGCAACCGCGTGGACAGGCTGCCCGACGATTGGCTGTTTGCGACACAGGCGTTCCGCACACCGGAACCGGACATGGCGTCGCTCATTTTCGGCGCGAGCGAATACGCGAAGGACGGCCTGCTGCCGCTTACCGAATGGCTCGGGCCGAGCCCCTGGTCGGAACGCATGCTGGGCCTGCTGGACGATATCTGGGCGCACGCGGACATCGACACGGAGGCAGGGAAACTCCCGGTGACGTCGCACGAAGTCGCCGGCGACCTCATGCAGGCCTGTTCGCGCATGTATTGGATGACCGGCAACGAGGCGTACCGGAGCCGCGTGTTTCAGTTGGGCGACTACTTCCTCCTGTATCATTCGCCGGTCGAACAAGACCAGCTTCAACTGGACGACCACGGTTGCGAAGTCGTCAACGGCCTTTCGGAAGTCTACTTCATCGCGGCGAAGACCGCGCCCGAGAAGCGCGACGCGTGGAAACCAGGCATGCACAAGATGCTTGACCGCATCCTCGAAGTGGGACGCGACGAGAACGGGCTGCTCATCAGCAAACTCGATCCGAAGACCGGCAAGTGGCTCACCGATGACAAGACGGACAATTGGGGTTACAACTACAACGCGTTCATGGTCGTGGCGGACATCGATAACGAGCCGCGCTACCGCGACGCGGTCGTGTTCGTGCTGAGCCATTTGATGAATGCGAAGGACTACGATTGGGAACGCGGCAGCGCGGACGGATACGCCGATTCGCTTGAAGGCGGCCTGAATCTGCTCAACCGCGCTCCCGTGCCCGAGGCCATCGAGTGGGCGGACTACGTCGCGAAGATCCTGCTGGCAAAACCACGCGATACGGGCATCGTCGAAGGCTGGCATGGCGACGGCAACTTCGCGCGGACGGCGTTGATGTATGCGCTGTGGAAGACGCAGGGCGCGTATCTCGAACCGTGGCGCGCGGACCTGCGCGTTGGCGCCGTGCGCGCGGAAGACGGGACGATGTACTTCGATGTGGAATCGGACTGGCCGTGGTCGGGGCGCCTCCGGTTCGATATCCCGCGCCATGAAGAGTATCTGCACATGCCCGCGGACTACGCGCGGCTGAATCAGTTCCCCGAATGGTTCACCGTCCCGCGCGAAGGCGCCTACACGGTCAACGGCGCCGATTTGCCCGCATCGCAATTGCGTGACGGCCTGCCGATCACGGTTGATCCCAAGACGCCGTTCCACACCACGATCAAACGAAAGGAGCCGTCATGAGCCACCATGTCTCGCGCCGCACTTTCATGGCCACCGCTGCCGCGGTCCTTGCTGCCGCGGATGCCGCAAAGGCGGAACCCGCAAACATGAAAGGTCCGCTGGTCTGCGTCTTCTCGAAGCACGTGCAATTTCTCGATTACGCGGCGCTGGGTAAGACCTGCAAGGCGCTCGGGCTTGACGGCGTGGACCTGACCGTGCGGAAAGGCGGCCACGTGCTGCCGGAGAACGTGGCGTCCGATCTGCCACGCGCCGCGGACGCGATACGTTCGCAGGGCATCGAACTGGCCATGATCACCACGAACCTGAACAGCGGGAGCGACCCCGACGCGCGCCCGATCCTCGATGCGGCGTCGAAAGTCGGCGTGCCGTACTGCCGGGTCGGCGGGATCACGTACAGCGGGAAGGAGAACCCGCTCGACGAATTGCCCAAGTTTACCGAGGACCTGCGCAGCCTCGCGAAGATCGCGGAGGACAACCACGTCACGCTCGGGTATCACAACCATTCGGGCCGGAACAATGTCGGCGCGGCGCTGTGGGACCTCGAGCGCATCCTCGAAAGCGTAAATTCGCCATCGCTCGGATCGAATTTCGACGCGGGCCACGCGGCCGTCGAAGGCGCGTTCGGCGTGTGGGAGATCGACGCGCGGATGATGGCGCCGCGCGTGAAGATGATGGCGGTGAAGGACTTCGTGTGGGCCAAAGACAAGCCTGAATGGGTTCCCTTGGGCCAAGGCGTCGTCAAGACCGCGGCCTGCCTGCGTATCATGCGCGGCGCGGGGTTCGCGGGGCCGATCTCGATGCACTTCGAGCACAAGATCCAATCGAACGACGCCATGCTCGACGCGGTACGCGAAGCGGCCGTCACGTTGCGGGCCGCGCTGAAGGAAGCGGGCTACGCGTGACGCTTTACATGCGCGCCGCGCCTTCGTATCATACTATCTCTTGCTCTTGCTCTTGCTCTTAGTCTTAATCGTAATCGAGGACGGTTACGATTAAGACTAAGACTAAGAGCAAGAGCAAGAGCAAGAGCAAGACACGTAGGTCGAGTGCCGCAAGATCGAGTTCATTAGCATAGCACGGGTGAACCTTAACGGGGAGTGCTACCGTGGCGGAATTCCGGCAAGTTCTCAAAGACGTCATCGCGAACATCGAGCAAGTCGTCTTCGATAAGACGGCGACGGTGCGCGCGGCGCTTGCAGCCTTTCTCGCGGGCGGGCATGTACTGCTCGAAGACGTACCTGGCGTCGCGAAGACGATGCTCGTGCGCTCCATCGCCGTGTCGAGCGGGTGCTCCTTCACGCGCATCCAATGCACGCCCGACCTGCTGCCTTCCGACGTGAGCGGTGTTTCCATCTACAACCAGAAATCGCAAGAGTTCGAATTCCGCCGCGGGCCGGTCTTCGCGCAGGTGGTGGTGGCGGACGAAATCAACCGCGCCACGCCGCGCACGCAGTCCGCCCTCCTCGAAGCGATGAGCGAAGGCCAGGTAACCGTCGACGGCAAGACCTACAAACTGACGCAGCCGTTCATCGTGTTCGCGACGCAGAACCCCGTCGAGCACGAGGGCACGTTCCCGCTCCCCGAGGCGCAACTCGACCGCTTCATGGTCAAACTGTCCGTCGGTTATCCGAGCCTGATGGCCGAGGCGAACATCCTTGAG
Organism: uncultured Nitrospiraceae bacterium; assembly: GCA_964402555.1. Taxonomy (GTDB): domain Bacteria; phylum Hydrogenedentota; class Hydrogenedentia; order Hydrogenedentales; family SLHB01; genus CAYOCT01. Next base: position 61,112 of record CAYOCT010000040.1, read on the forward strand.
AAGACGCGTCTCGGACATCCCATCGACGCCGTGCAGCCGGTTGCGGACGCAGCGACCATTCTGCGCATGCAGGCGGCCGTCCGCCAGATCTTCGTGCACGAAAAGGTCCGCGAATACATCCTTGCGCTCGTCACCCGCACGCGCCAGTCGTCGCACCTGACCGTAGGCGCCAGCCCGCGCGCCTCGATGGCGCTGTTCCGCATGGCGCAGGCCTATGCAGCGATCCAAGGCCGCGGCTACGTCATCCCCGACGACGTCAAAACACTCGCGCATCCCGTCATCGAACACCGCCTGATCCTCAATCCCGAGAGCCGCCTGCGCCGCGTAACCTCGCGCACCGTCCTCGCGGATTTGATCAACGAAGTCCGCGTCCCCGCCGGCGGCGACTGGCAGGCGAAATAGATTTATGGAGTGCGGCGGCTCGACGCCGCCTTCCGTTCGCGCGGCTTGACGCGCGGAACCTGCGCACAAGGCCCGGCGCGTCGAGCCGCGCCTCACAAGGCGGTGTCAAGCCACCGCACTCCACGCGAGGAGAACACCCAATGTGCGCGACGGTATGGCTGGGATTCGTGATGGCCGCTGCCTCCGGAGATCTGTTCGCGCTCGAGGGCCGCGACAATATCGTGGAAGAGGCGCACTTCGGGATCGTCAACGGGCTGGCGACGATTGGGGTCAATTACAAGGATATCGGTTCGGTCGCCGGGCTGTGGGCGCCACCGTATGTCAGTTCCGATTTTGCCGTGACGGTCAAAGTGTCGGGGAAGCCAATCGCCACGGATACGTATACGTGGCTCCCGTTCGAGGTTCAGCGGCGCGGTAAGATTGAGAGTATCGAAGCCGATACGGCGACGATGCTGTGTCCGGGCATGCGCGGAGGGATGATCGCTGTCGAACTGAAGAACGCAGCTTCGGACGCGAAAACGCTATCCATCGAACTGGGCATTTCGGGGACATTGGACCGCGTCGTCAACTGGGAGTTTCAGCGTGCGGAAAGCCACTCGTCCACAACGGCGTCATTCAACGGTTCGGTCGTGACGTTGAGCCAGGGCGATATAGCGATCGCGGTCGGAACAAACCTTGATGGCTCGAGCTGGAACGCGGACGGCAAGCGCTGGCAAGGCGAGATCTCGTTGCCGGCATCGGAAACGAGGACGTGGTACGTGGCGTTCGCGATTGGTCCGGAACCGGAAGCCGTGGCCGCGTGCGCGAAAGCGCTCGCCGCGCCCGGCGCGACGCTCGAGGCCGCGCGCGCGGAATATCAGCGCCACGTCGACGACTTGTTCGCCAAACTGCCTGCGTTCGATTCGGACAACGCCTCGCTCGTCCGTCTCTACAACCGGTCGCTTGTGCATCTGATCATGAACCGGTGGGACGTGCCGGAGTTCGTGTTGCATCCGTACTACAGCACGGGCAGCGTGAAGGGCGGGTGCGTCTGCAACTACCTCTGGAATTTCGGCGAGACGTGGGAACTGTTACCGCTCTACGACCCCGCCGCGATGCGCGAACATATCAAGCAGTTTCTGAAGACCGATCTCGTCGAGCATTTCGCGTTCATGCCCGTGACCGGCGAAGCGTTCGGCCCGTGGTACATGGTGAATCAGGAGAAGATCATCGGCCTGATTTATTACTACGTCAAGAACACGGGCGACACCGCGTTCCTTCGTGACACCGTGGCGGGCAAGACGATCCTCGACTGGGTGGTGTTCCATGCGACGGTCAAGGACGACACATCCAAGCCGGTGGCGCTGATCGATTACGGACCGTCGAACAGCCACCTCGAACTGCGGCGCGGCTATCCCTACAACCACGTCATGCCGGACCTCAACGGACGCCGCTACATGAACTATCGGATGGCCGCCGCGCTGTGCGACATTGCGGACCGTCCCGAGCCGAATCTGCTCGAACGCGCCAGTGCGCTCAAGGCGCTACTCAAACAGGAACTATGGGATAGCGAGGCGCAGTGGTTCTGGTTCGAGGATGACAAGGGCGCGAAGGACCTGCGCTACACCGTGCAACTGTACAAGCTGTTCGGTAGCGGCGTGCTCGATCCCGATGAGGAGATGGGACTGCTCGCGCATTTGAACGAAACGGAGTTCCTGTCCGAGCAAGGCCTGCACAGCATGTCGAAGACGGACATCGCGTACGACCAGGTCGACATCGACAACGGTGGCGGCGGCATTTGCACCAGCTTCACGCCGCAGATCGCCGAACGGCTCTACAAGTCCAATCACGCGGGCCGCGCCGACGATATCCTGCGGCGCATTCTGTGGTGGGGCGAGCGCATGCCGTACTGGGGCGATTCGCTCGTCGCGAACAGCATCGACTATCGCAAGGACACGCCGCTCCAATGCACGCTCGACGGGATCGCCGTCGCGCAATGCATCATCTTCGGAATGTTCGGTGTCGATGCGGGACTCGATGGCGTTGTCACGATCAACCCGCATCTGCCCCCGTATGCGACGCGGATTGCCCTCAAGGGGTTGAAACTGCGCGGCAAGACCTTCGACATCGAGGTCAGCGGCGCGCGGTATTCGGTATCGGTCGATGGCATGACCCATGGGCAGCCGCTCGGGAAACCATTCATGTTCAAGTGACGTGGTTTGCGGGACCGGATGGCGTGGGCTACACTGCACGCCAACTCTCGTGGTCGTGGTCGTGATCGTAGTCGTAATCGTAATCGTAACCGACCGGTCTCGTTCCCAAGTTTCACTTGGGAACGCACATGGACACGAAGCTGTGCTTCGTCGTCGATGACGATTACGACCACGATCACGACCACGATCACGAATGGGACAGATCGGCGAATGGCACAAGGCGAGCCACGAAATCGGACCGTATGCGTACTGCAGATGGCGTATCTGCCGTACCTCCTTCTGCCGATCCAACTCCTGATCAAGAACCTCGCCGCGCGCGGCTACGAGGTCACGCTGGTCAAGACCTATCCGCGCGACCGATCGCTCAAGGAAGAAGACCGGCCCGAGTGCCACAACGTCATGCTCGATCTGCTGACGCGCAGGCTGCCGCACTCGAAATGGATCCAGCCCTTCGTGTTCGCCGAGTTCGTCGCGCGCACGGTGTATCACGCGTGGCGGGCGCGGCCCGACATCGTGGTCGCCGTCGATACGGATACGCTGTTGCAGGGTTATCTCGTGTCGCGCATGACCGGCGCGCGGCTCGTGTATTACTCGCTCGAACTGTATACCGAGCGTCCCGGTTTCGGGCCGAAGGGATTCTGGGTGCGGCTCGAACGCCTGTTAATCAACCGCGCGCATCTGGTCGTCGCGTGTGAACCGAACCGCGCGCGCGTCATGCAGGAGAAGTACGGCGCGCGGCCGCTGCCGATGTGCGTGCTTAATGTGCCGATGCGAACCGAAGGCGCGCGCACGGACATCTTGCGACACTATCTGCGCGAGAGAGGCGTCGCCGCGAAGTGGATCGTCCTGTACCAAGGCGCGATCGCGCGGCAGCGTTGCATGGACCAGATCCTCGAAGCGGCGCGCGGTTTCGACCAAGGCATCGTGGCGATCCTTGTCGGCCCGCGATCCGAGGACTACGACATCGACGCCGCGATCGCGAAGTTAGGCGTCGCCGACCGCGTCTTCTACTATGGCCGCGTCTCGACGCTCGACGAGCTGGACGCGATCACGGCCTCGGCGGATCTGGGCGTGCAGGTCCAGCTTAACCTCGGCCTCAACACGTACTACTGCGCGCCCTGCAAGCTGTTCCAATATCTCATGGCGGGCCTGCCCGTAGTAGCGTCGAACTTTCCTGGGATGATCGAGGTCGTCGAAGGAAACGGCGTCGGCGCGTGCGTCAACCCGGAATCGCCGGATGAGATTGCGGCAGCCGTCAACCGACTGCTCGGGGACACGGCGTCGCACGACGCCATGGCCGCGAAGGCTCGCGAACTTGCGCGCGAGCGGTACTGCTACGAAGCGGAAGGGGCGAAGCTGCTCGAAGCGATCGACGAACTGGCGGGCGGGGCAGCCCGACCTGCTTCCGGAACCTGCTCAGGTTGAATTGGGCCAGCCGATCCGTCGAGACACACGGCGAAGACTCAAGGAGCGCGGTTCGCCCTCCCTGTCATTCTGAGAGCTTGTGAAGAAATGACAAGGTCCCGTGATTTCGTTTGTCGGCTCCGTCCTTCCTGTCATCCTGAGCGCAGCGAAGGATCTC
>CAYOCT010000041.1:0-11874 GCA_964402555.1 uncultured Nitrospiraceae bacterium
AAGCGCCCGCGTTTCACAATTTCTTCACAAGCTCTGAGCGAAGCGAAGAATCTCATGATAGTAGAAGCTTCTGCCTGCGAGGAGATTCTTCGCTTCGCTCAGAATGACAGGGAGGATAGGTTACTGGAGATCTTCTAAGCCACGGCCTTGAAGATCGATTGGACTGACTGCTGCAACTCGCGCGCGAGCGCCTTGCGGTTTGGGGCGGTGACGGTGCGGTCGGCGAACGTAATCGTGTATTCGTGATACGGCAGGCCAATCAGTCCGAACAAGTAGGTGAAGAATCCGCGGGCCATCGCACGCCGTTCGATCTCGGCCTCGATGGGGGTGCGGTCGCGGCGGACGAACTTGGGGTCCGGCGACAAGACAGTTTCCGAAGCGGGGCGTTCGCCCGGAGGCGTGCAGACGGTCAGGCTGGCATAATGGACGGGCATCGCGGCGCTCGCCACCGGTTCGAGCAGGCCCGAGTGGAAATGGCAGACACGCAAGCCCGGCGTGACAGTGGCCTCGGGCGCCATAACGATGTTCTTGCCTTGGGCGATCGTCGTTCGAATGCGGTCGTTGATGCGGATCAGTTCTTCATTTACCCGATCCACGATGATTAGGTCGAGTCCGCTGAGCAGGAACCGTGCGAGCGGGATCTCGGCAATAACCGATTCCGTGACGGTCACGGCGTCGAGTACGGTGTGCGTGACGAAGAAATCGATCCACGAGATGTGGTTGCCGACCAGGAAGTACGGCGACTTGGGCGGAGTGCCACGTACGACAATCCGCGTGCCCAGGACTCTCGGAACGCCGCGGACCCATGTCCGAGAGACCCAGCGGCGCGCCGGCTTGTTCCACATAGGTACCAGCAGCCCAATCACCGCCGCGCACGACATCGCAGCCATGCCGAACACTATCCACAGAACCATGAAGGTGAGCCGCATGGCAATCCGCGCGGAACGCGCCACATCCACGCCCAAGTAGGGCTTGACCTGCTCAGTACTCTCCCGATAGAAGTCGTTCATGGCCTTCCTTACAAGCAGTCAGAGCTGCGATCCCAATCAGTTCATCTCTTAAGGAAGTACATACCGGCGCGGAAAACGTTACCGGAAGAAGGGGCTATTGGTTGGGGTGTAGACGGAGTCAGCCCCAATTCGAAGTATGATCAGTAAGAAATGCTCTTTCGCGCCCAATGGCAATCTAATGGCGCAAATCATTACCCAACAACGATTTGCGAATAGCGAGCGCACCCGCGATCAGCAGGGCGGCAATAATGGGTTTCGCCGAGAGTGGAAACTCAGTAACAACTTCGAAGCTCTCCCCGTGAAAGTCGCCGTTTCCGGTACCGACGCCCCCGAGCGGCTGGCCTCCGTCATCCGTAACCGTATCGCCATCAATGAGATCCAGGCGAATTGTGCCTTGGCCGCCGATGCCGGAGACCGTGACAACATAGTCAGGACCCGAACCCGTGATGCTGGCGATAGTGGCGTCGGTGATACCCGGACTCTTGGCGAGGCTGAAATCCCGTCTTTCGAGGCCGAATACGTTTTCGCTGAAGGTCACGGCGAACTGGATGGTCTTGGCTTCCGTCGGCGATTGGCCGATGCGCGTGATGGACTCGACCTTGGGCCGGTAATCGGGGTGGCATACCCACAACTCGGTCCCGTGCGTGCCGTCATCTGCCCAGAAGCAGAGCGTCTTGCCCAGGGGCGTCAAGCTTTCCGGGTACGAGTTACTTTCACTATCGCCGGGCTTGATATCGGCCACCAGATAGGTTTGCTCCTCGGTACCGTCGCTCTGCCACAGTTCCCAGCCATGCGTGCCGTCGTTCGTGCGGAAGAATGCGAGGTCGTCCATCGCGGCCTCGGGGGCGCCCGTGATTATCATGACCGCCATATTGTGAGGGATACCGTCTGGGTTGATGACCTTAATCAACCTGGTTCCTTCGCTTGTTCCGTCACTCTTCCACCACTGGAAACCGGTAGAGCCGTCGTCTGCCAAAAAGTACATGAGGCCGCCTGCGACGAGCTTAATGGCCGGATACGAACTGCCCGTGGGGTTGATGTTCTTGATCATGGTCATGGCGGCGCTGCTGCCATCGCACTTCAAGAGTTCATATCCCCAGCTTCCGAACGTGGAGGATAAATACAATCCATCGCCAAAGACCGTGAAAGCTTCGGCTTCAGATGGAAGGCCCTGGAGCCTAACTGTTCCTGCCGAAGTGCCGTCAGCCCTCCAAATCTCGTTGGGGTAAACGCCGTCCGTAGCCATGAAATACAGTTGGCTGTGGAATTCTTGCATATACGAGATATTTGAATATCCTGATGTATTGATATCTTTAATCAGCGTCGTTCCCGGCACAGTGCCGTTCGTCGCCCACAGTTCCTCGCCATGCATGCCATCGTCTGCCACGAAGCATACGACGCCGTTGACGGCGTGAAAATTGTATGGGCTGGAGTGGCCGGATGGGTTGATGTCCCTGACCAGCGTCGTTCCTGCTGCGGTACCGTCGGTCTTCCAGAGTTCCATGCCGCAGGTTCCATCGTCAGCGCCGAAATAGACGGTGCTCCCGATCGCAGTCAGTCCATTCGGAAAAGAGCCGTTGCCACCGTGTACATTGATATCCTTGACCAAAATGGTTCCTGAGGCGGTACCATCCGACCGCCACAGCTCGACGCCATGGGCGCCGTCATCGGCTGCGAAGTAAAGGACATTGTTCAGAACGGCAAAGCCGGGAGAGAAGAAGTAGATGGAACTTTCAGCGATCTTTTCAAGAAACGCGTTGCCCGATGGATTGATGTCTTTGAGCATATAGGTGCCGTCCGGAGTTCCGTCGGTACGCCAGAGTTCGAACCCATGGGCTCCGTCATCGGCCAGGAAATAGACCCGTCCGTTATAGACGACCGTTTCGATAATCATCGGCGTGCTGCCACCGGAAGGATTGATATCCTTGACCATTTCCACGGTCGATACCGCATACGCCCCGCTCGCGGTAATCAGGATGACTGCCAACCCCAAAACGCCATGTCCCCACACCTCACGATATACTGCTTTCACAGGAAGTCCCTCCGCCCTAATTCATGGTATTCTATCATGGTGACTTGTCAGCGTCAACCAAAAGAATCGCGTGCGCAGGGTGTCGACCGCCCGGCGTTCCTGGCATTTGAGTGATCGGCGCAGGCCATGTGTCGAGCACCCACGTGTCAATTGCGGCAATGCATTTCCCAAATAGAGAAGCCCGGAGTGAGTGAGATTGCTTCGCTACGCTCCTAAGAAAGAAGCATAGAGCTTCTATTCAGGAACCACGAAACGGCGCGCCGACTCTTTGGAGTGCGGCGATTCTTCGCCGCTTTGGCTAAGCCCCTGGGTACAGACTTGAAGATCCAGCCAAAGCGGCGAAGAATCGCCGCACTCCAAAGAGCGCCTCACGCACCTCCGGCGAAACCAAACGACGCTCCATGGGAATAAGCCCGAAGCCCCGCGTGTTCCGATAAAGTCTATTCGGGTTCGATTTCGAGGAGGCTGACGCGGATTTGCTCGTATCCCGCGTTGTCGGGAAGCGAGGCTAGCCGGCCGAACGCGGCCTCGAGATCGAGGTAGGCGTTGACCCCGAGATCCCAGAAGTGGAGGCAATGGTCCTCAATTTTGAGGCCTCCGGAGTTCTGGGGTACGAAGATAAACCCGTGGCATCCGCATTCGCGGAACCCGCATCCCAACCGGCCCAATTCGGCGCTTAGCGCGTCCATCGGGGCATGCATGGCCGTGTACACGTTTGTTCCCTCCACATCCACCGCCCGTTCCCCCTGATTCCGCGTGATTATAGACATCCGGGATTTTCGCTGTCAAGCCCGCAAGGCCGGAACTCGTGCTGTCGTAAGGACATGACTGGACTATCTACCTTGGCGTAGGTTTGTGGTCATCCGCCGGGAAATGCCGTTTTGGGTAAGCCCCGAGAGCGAAAAGCTACCGTCCTGTGGCCGGCTAGCCGCATCCTACGAATCCGTGTTTCGTGCCGCGAAGTTTTTGACAACCGGGCCGCTTCGATATATAATTCGTTGTTAGCTGCGTCTAGTCCATGTTGGCCCTACCGCAGGATGGCAAGGAGTACCCCGGCAACGAGGAGCGCGATCCAACCGGTCGCGTAGCACGAGATTCGTATCTCATCGGATGACTAAAAGCCTCATGAGCGACCATCAGAACCCAGGCGTGTCGGTATTTATTTGTCGCAATGTTATTCCCAAAGGCGAACATTTTCGTCCGCGCCAATGGACGCAAGACGGCGTCCACGTCCGCGTGAACGAATTGCCGTGCAGCGGCAAGACGGACACGCAGTACCTCTTCCACGCAATGGAAGGCGGCGCGCGCGGCCTGCTCGTGGTGACGTGTCCGGCGGGCGAATGCCAGCTTTCCCAGGGCAATTACCGCGCGGAAACGCGCGTCCGCACGACGCAGCGTCTGCTTGCTGAAATCGGCATGAATCCCGAGCGCGTGGTCCTTTTGCATTGCGGCCCGCAGGACGACCTGAACGAATTGGTGCGCGACGCCGTGAGCCGGTTGTGCGCGTTGAGCGAAAGTGAAGTCGTGGCCGTTGGCCAGTGATCGATAGCCGGTGGCCCGAGGGACGAAATCCCCGGCCGCGAACAGAAAGGTTGCGCGTTATGGCAGACAGCGAGACTCGGTTGCAGGCAAGGATTGGTTCGGGGGAACAGGTCCTTTTGGTCGAAATCGCCCCGCCCAAGGGCGCCGACCCGGCGGCGTTGAAGGCCAGCGCGCAGCGGTTCGCGGGCAAGGTCCATGCGGTCGGCTTGAGCGATAATCGCCACGGTATCCGCATGTCGGCCCTTGCCGCGGCGGGCATTCTCGCGGCGGATGGCGTCGAGACGGTTCTCCATATGGTCACGCGCGACCGCAACCGCCTGGCGCTGACGGCGGACGGCCTCGGCGCGCAGGCGCTGGGCGTCCGCAATGTCTTCTGCACGAGCGGCACGCACCAGACCCTCGGCATCAGCCCGCGCGCGAAGAACGTCTTCGACATTGATTCGATCCACCTTCTGAATACGTTGGCGCATCTCGGCTCCAACGGCACGGCGGGGCTTGCGCCCGTAGCGCCGTTCTGCCTGGGCGCGGTCGCGGCGCCCTTCGCGGACCCGGCCGAGCTTCAGTTGATGCGGCTGGCCAAGAAAGTCGCTGCCGGCGCGCAGTTCCTGGTGACGCAGCCCGTGTACGACGTCGAGCGCTTCCGCGCATGGTGGGAGCAGGTCGCGCAACGCGGGCTGGACGGCAAAGTCGCGATCCTGGCGGGCATCCAGCCATTGCTCGATGCCGAGGCCGCCAAGGCGTATGCCTCGGCCCGGCCTTCGCCCTGCGTGCCCCAGTCGGCGCTCGACCGCCTGGCTTCCGCGGGCGACGCCAAGGCGCAGCGCGCGGCGGGCATTGCCGCGGCCGTCGAGACCGTCAAGCAATTATCGGCGTTGAAGGGCCTCCGCGGGTTCCAGATCTGCGCGGAGGAGGACGAAGACGCCGCGCTCGAGATTATTGAACAGTCAGGTTTGAGTTCCAAGAGTTAGGTCCCGGGACCCGAAACCTGCAAGGAGGCCCGTTCGCCGTGCCCGCAAAGTATCATATCCATTCGCACCCCGTTCCGCCCCGCCAGCGGCCCGTAGGCAAGCTCGGAATTGTCGACTGGCGCGAGGATTGTTCGAGCTGCCACAACTGCGTCAAGCGCGCCTGCGTCTACGGGTTCTACCGCGACGAGGCCGATTCGCTGCACGACGAACCGGGCTATCTCGACTACGTGTATCAGTGCAAGGGCTGCCTGATCTGCGTGCAGAATTGCACCAAGGGCATCCTGACGCGCGTGGTCAATCCCGAATACGAGCGCCTCGGCGACGAGTACTACTCGCCGGACATCGTGATGTCGAATTGGTACCAGGCTGAGACCGGGTCAATTCCGGTGTCCGGCTCAGGGTACGGCGGTCCGTTCTCCGGGCCCGGCTTCGACTCGATGTGGACCGACATGTCCGAGATCGTGCGCCCGACGCGCGACGGCATCCACGGCCGCGAATACATCAGCACCAGCATCGACATCGGCCGCAAGCTGCGCCATCTGACCTTCGACAAAGGCCAGATGACCTCGTCCGCGCCGCCGCTCATGGAAATCCCGATTCCGGTCATGTTCGACATGGTCCCCTTGCGGTTCCGCCGGGGTTCGGTCGTCAATTGCATCGCGAAAGCCGCCCAGAAGCTCGGCACGCTGTTCGTACAAGACGTGCGCGACCCGTCGGCGGACCTTGCGCTGGGTGACAGCGCGGCCATTGCCGGCGCGGTGCCGTACTATAACGCCGAAGACATTGGCCGCGTCCGCACGCATGCGCCGATGGTCATGGTCCCGTATTGCGACACGGTGCACGAATTGCAGGCCCGCATTAAGGGCGAATCCGAGAGCCGCCTCGTGGCGGTCCGCCTCGAAGCGACGCCCGAAGCCGCGGCCCAGGTCTGCCAACTCACGCGGGACGGCGCGGAAGTGGTCTGCCTTGTATTCGATTCGCACGGCCGCGAACAGAGTCTCGATCAACCGCGGCACATGCGCGACGTCTTGCGCGATGTGCACCGCGCGCTCGTGAAAGAAGGCATCCGCGACGAGGTGACCGTGGTGGCCGCCGGCGGCATCGCGCAGGCCGAGCACGTCGCGAAGGCCATCATCTGCGGCGCGGACTTTGTCGCGATCGATCTGCCCCTGATGATCGCCCTCGAATGCCGTCTCTGCGGCGAGTGCGAACGAGACGAGGAATGCCCCGCGCATCTCGAAGACGTCGAGGAAGCGTTCGGCGTCCAGCGGATTGTCAACATGATGGGCGCGTGGCAGAACCAGTTGCTCGAAATGCTCGGCGCGATGGGCATCCGCGAAGTGCGTCGCCTGCGCGGCGAGACCGGCCGCGCCATGTTCTTTGAAGACCTCGAAGCCGCGCATTTCGGACGGCTCTTCGGAAAGCGGAAGGATGCACGATGATGGACGAACGCATAAGGATGGCCCGGATATGAGTACCAGCGCGGTATCCTCCCCTTCGGTCGAACAGGAGCCGGTCGAGCGCCGCATCGAGACCGCCGACGAATTCGCCACTAACCCGGCGTTTGCGGAAGTCCGCCGCGAAGTGCGCCCCGCGCCGCCGCGGTACCGCAACGAACTCGGCAAGTTCCACGTGCATCGCTCCAGCAACTGCGTCGCGTGCGGCAAGTGCGTCACGCTGTGTCCATACGGCGTGCACAAGCGCCCCGAAGGCTACAAGTTTCCTATTCGCCCCTTCGATTACCGCTGCATCGGGCCGGATTGCGAAAAGACCGATCACTATTGCGTGTCGGCCTGTCCCGTCGCCGCGCTGTCGCTGTCCGAGAACCCGGCGTTCAAGACGATGGGCGACTACCGCTGGACGCCCGACCTGCTGGCAAGCACGTGGGCCATGGCCGAGACAGGCCAGAAGCCGCCCCCGCATCTCGAATGCGAAACGGGCGCTTCCGGCGGCGGGTTCGACCGCCTGCGCTTCCGCGACGTCCCGAGCGAACGGCCCGATCTTCGGCGCGAAGACATATCGACCGAACTGCTCCTGAACCGCCGCAACGACGGCCGGCCGAAACTCAAGATCGACGTTCCTTGGTACGGCGGCGGCATGTCCTTCGGTTCGACGAACATCCGCGCGCTGCTCGCCAAGGCCCGCGTGGCGAAGGCCTGGAACGCGTTCACCTGCACCGGCGAGGGCGGCTATCCCGAACGCTTCGTGCCCTACGCCGACTACGTGATTACGCAGGTCGCCACAGGCCTGTTCGGCGTGCGCGAGGAAACGATCCGACGCGCGCGCATCGTCGAGTTCAAGTACGCTCAAGGCGCAAAGCCCGGACTCGGTGGCCACCTCCTCGGCGACAAGAATACGCCGGAAGTCGCGGCCATGCGCGAGGCCGTCGTCGGCACGTCGCTGTTCTCGCCGTTCCCGTTCCACAGCGTGTACTCGATCGAAGACCACAAAAAGCACCTCGACTGGATCTCGCACGTCAACCCGCGCGCACTGCTTTCGGCAAAAGTTTCGACGCCGGCCGACGTGGACATGGTTGCCGTCGGCGTGTACTGCGCGGGCGCGCACATCGTCCACATCGACGGCAGTTACGGCGGGACCGGCGCGGCTCCCAACATCGCCAAGAAGAACATCGCCATGCCGATCGAATACGGCATCAACAGTTGCCACCGGTTCCTGTCCGACGAAGGCGTCCGCGACGAGATCACCCTGATCGCCAGCGGCGGCATCCGGACCGCCTACGACGTCGCCAAGGCTATTGCGCTCGGCGCCGACGGTTGTGTGATCGGCACCGTGGAACTCGTCGCGCTCGAATGCATCCGCTGCGGGTGCTGCGAGAGCGGCCGCGGCTGCCCGCGCGGCATCTGCACGACCGATACCGAACTCCTCCAAGACGTGACCATCGAGTGGTGTACCCAACGCCTCGTCAATCTGTACCAGGCGTGGCGCGAGACCCTCGTGGATATCCTTTACCGGCTTGGCCTCGATAGCGTTACGGCCTTGCGCGGCCGCACCGATTTGTTGATGCACCTCGACTACGAGAACGATGTAAAGGCGCAATCATGAAAGAAGTAACCCGGACAGGCGAGAGTCCTGCTCTTGCTCTTGCTCTTGATCGTGATCGTGATCGTGATCGTGATCGTGATCGTGATCGTAATCGTAATCGTAATCGTAACCGACTGGTTCCCAAGCTGTGCTTGGGAACCCCCTTGGACGCGAAGCTGTGCTTCGCGGGCCGATTACGATTAAGAGCAGGAGCAAGAGCAAGAAGAAGGGCGAGCTACCCGTGGCTTGCCTGCGTTTGTCCGTCTCCGACCGCAACTTGGAATGAGATCCCGCAATGAAGACTAGACTTTCCGATCTGTTGGACGTGTCGCCGGAAACCTTTGTCGAAACCATGATCCGCGCGCGAGCCGAACTGCGGCCGCAAGGTGACTGGTATCAACGCTCGCCCGAGGCCGAAGGCGGCTGCGGCGTGACCGGGTTCGCCTGCACCGTGCCTGTGCGCGGCAAACACATCTACGAACCCTCAATCCAAATGCGCAACCGAGGCAACGGCAAAGGCGGCGGCATCGCCGCATGCGGCCTTTCCCCCGAAGACCTCGGCGTCGACCGCAAGACCCTCGAAGAGAATTACATCTTGCAGATCGCGCTCTTGGACCCCACAGCGCGTGAAGACATCGAAAAGAAGTACATCGAACCCTACTTCGACATCAGCCACGGTGGCGTGATTCCGACTGTCGACGACTATCGCGACGTGCCCCTCCTCGACATCCAGCCGCCCGACGTCGCCCGCTATTTCGTCCGCGTCAAGAAAGACGCCCTCGACCGCTTCGGGACCGAGAAGGGCTTCTCGGGATTGCACGAGCGCGAAGTCGAAGACGAGTTCGTCTTCCAGAACTCGATCAAGCTCAACGACGAGTTCTATGCGTCCCTTGGCGAGAAGCGCGGCTTCGTCATGTCCCACGCGCGCAACCTGATCATCCTCAAGATCGTCGGCTACGCCGAGGCTGCCGTCCAATACTACGCCATGGAAAACACCCACGCCCACGTCTGGATCGCGCATCAGCGCTATCCCACACGCGGCCGCGTATGGCACCCCGGCGGCGCGCATCCGTTTATCGGCATGAACGAGGCGCTGGTGCACAACGGCGACTTCGCCAACTACGTCTCCGTCTGCGAGTACCTCGCCCAGCGCAATCTGTTCCCGAGGTTCCTCACCGACACCGAAGTCTCCGTCATGCTCTTCGACCTCATGCACCGCGTGTATAAGTACCCGGTCGAATACATCATCGAAGCGCTCGCCCCGACGGCCGAACTCGATTTCGACCGCCTGCCCGCGGCGCGCCAGAAGGTCTACCGCCAGATTCAGGCCGCGCACATGCACGGCTCGCCGGACGGCCCCTGGTTCTTCATTATTGCCCGAACCCTCCTCGAGGGCAACCGGTTCCAGCTCCTCGGCATCACCGACACCGCCATGCTGCGGCCGCAGGTCTTCGCGCTCCAGGAAGGCAAAGACGTGTCCATCGGCCTCATCTGTTCCGAGAAACAGGCCATCGACGCGACGCTCGCCAGCTTGAACAGCGAAGACCCGCGCTTCATGCCCGTCGCCGACATGTATTGGAACGCCCGCGGCGGCAGTTACACCGACGGCGGCGCGTTCTTGTTCAATATCATTCCGGCAACCGAAAAGGCTGCCGACAAAGCCGCGGGTACGAATGGCCACGCGCCGCGTTACAACCTCTATGCGACGGACAAGTTTGGCGCGCCGCTGACGACCTGGCGCAACCAGCATCACTGCGACCTTTCGCAGCCCGTCGAGGTCACGACGCCCGCCGACTCCGATTCCAACGCAGTCGAGAAGGCGATTCGCGATAACGACGGCGAGTGCCTGTTCGCGTATCTGCAAGACACGGTCGCCGAGATGGACTTCGACCGCCTCCGGAACGCCGTGGCGGACATCGCCGCGAAGACCGGTTCCCGTGCGCCGCGCCTGGGCATCGACGCCCTGACCCGCGCGCTCGATGTCCGTTATGCCACGGGCGACAAGAAGCGCAGCGCTGTGCTGACGATCCTGCGCAACGGTCTCGAAACGATCTTCGCGCAGCAGCCACTGTTCGACGACCCGCGCGACAGCGAATTCCGGCGGGTCACATGGGCCACGCGCGGACAGCTTCGCGGGCCGCGCGATATCGAGAAGACGCTGCTAATCGACGCGCGCGGCTTTGCGGCGCAGGGCGACGATTGCGACGCGCGCCTCGCGGTTGACGCGTATACCGTCGGCTGGCGGCATCTCATGCATTACAACTCGCGCGGGACCCGGTTCCACGCCGCGGGCTTCGGCCCAAGCAGCGACGGGCTGCGCGTGGACTGCTACGACAATCCGGGCGACTACCTCGGTTCGGGCATGGACGGCCTCGAAGTGCACGTCCACGCGAACGCGCAGGATCAGCTCGGCCAGATCGCGAAGCGCGGCAAGATGGTCATCTACGGCGACGCCGGCCAGACGTTCTTGTACGGCGCGAAGGGCGGGTCCGTGTTCGTCATGGGCAACGTCGCCGGGCGGCCGCTGATCAACGCGGTGGGCAAGCCCCGCGTCGTCATCAACGGCACCGCGCTCGACTTCCTCGCCGAGTCCTTCATGGCCGGCGATCCGCTCGAAGGCGGCGGCTTCGTGATCGTCAACGGCGTCCGGTTCGACCAGGACGGCAAGGTCCTGCCGCTCGACCTGCCCTACGCGGGCGGCAACCTGTTGTCGCTGGCGTCGGGCGGGGCGATCTACGTGCGCGACCCGCACCGCACGCTGGTCGACGAACAACTCAACGGCGGCATGTACGTGCAACTGGCCGCCGAGGACTGGAAACTGATCCTGCCGTTCCTGCGCGAGAACGAGCGGCTGTTCGGAATTCAAATCGAACGGGATCTACTCACCGTGGACGGCGTGCTCAAGCCGCCGGAACAGGTGTACACCAAAGTCGTGCCGGTCAAGAAGAAAGCGGCACAGAAAACGGACGAGGTGGGTGAATGAGCGCCGCACAACAGACCATCGAGTGGGCGGACAGCGCGTTGCTGGCGGAAGTCGAACGCCGCAGCGGCACGCCCGTCAGCGCGTGTTTTCAATGCCACAAGTGTTCGTCGGGCTGCCCGGTCGGCCCGGACATGGACCTGCTCTCGAGCCAGGTCATGCGGATGGTCCACCTGGGTCAAAAGCAGGAACTGCTCGACTCCGAGGCCATCTGGTCCTGCGCGTCGTGCGAAGCGTGCACCGCGCGCTGCCCAATGGGCATCGACATCGCCGCGGTGATGGACGCCCTGCGCATGATGG
>CAYOCT010000041.1:11974-65099 GCA_964402555.1 uncultured Nitrospiraceae bacterium
CGCTGCCCAATGGGCATCGACATCGCCGCGGTGATGGACGCCCTGCGCATGATGGGCCTGTACAAGCTGTTCAGCCGCGATTTTCTTGCGGACATGGACAAGGTGCCCCGCATGTTGAAGAAACGCAAACTCTCGTTCTTGCCCCATTTTCACAACCGCAGCGCCAAGGAAGTGCGCCAGGCGTTCAAGCGCGCCGCGGAAGAGGAGAAGAATCGGTGAAGTACGCATTCTTTCCCGGGTGCAGTCTCGAATCGACGGCATGGGATTTCGATCAGTCGACCCGCGCCGTGTGCAAAGCCCTCGATATCGAGATCGTCGATATTCCGGATTGGGTCTGCTGCGGCTCGACGCCGGCCCACGCCAGCAACGCTTCGCTCGCCGTCGCGCTGCCGGTGATGAACCTGCAGAAGGCGCAGGAGGCTGGGTATTCCGAAGTGCTGACCGCGTGCGCGTCATGCTATGCGCGGCTGCGGACCGCCAACTACAAAGTCAACGAAGATCCCGCGGAGCGCCACCGCGCGGAGCGGATCACGGCGAAGCCGTACAATGGCGGGGTCAAGGTCCGGCACATTCTTGACGTGCTGATCAACGACATGGGCGCGCGCGAAATCCGTAAGCGGATCGTGTCGCCGCTCAAGGGCATGCGCGTCGCGTCGTATTACGGCTGCCTGTTGTCGCGGCCGAAAGAAGTGGTCGCGTTCGACGATGCCGAGCACCCGACATGCATGGACGAACTGGTGAAAGCGGCCGGGGCGGAGGCCGTCGATTGGCCAATGAAGACCGAATGCTGCGGCGCGAGTTTGTCGATCAGCAAGACGGGCGTCGTGAACCGGCTCGGCTACAAGCTGCTGTCGATGGCGCACCGCGCGGGCGCGGAGTGCCTCGTGGTGGCGTGCCCGCTGTGCCAGCTTAACCTGGATTTCCGGCAGCCGGACGTCAAGGCGAATCACAACGATATCCCGGAAATTCCGGTCATCTACATCACCCAATTGCTGGGTCTTGCTTTGGGACTTCCGCAGGACGCCCTCGGGCTCGAAGCGCTGACGATCGGCGCCGGGTCCGTGACGGCAAAATGCACGGCCGCGGGAAGGGCATGACGATGGACACCAACACGAATTCCACCCCGACCGGCGCGGTCCTGGTGTGCGGCGCGGGCGTAGCGGGCATCCAAGCCTCGCTCGATCTGTCGGCTGCCGGATTCCGCGTTTACCTGGTCGAAGACAAGGCCGCCGTGGGCGGGGGCATGGCCAAGCTGGATAAGACGTTCCCGACGGGCGACTGCGCGACGTGTATCATCTCGCCGAAGCTGGTCGAGTGCATGCGGGACCCGAACATCGAAGTGATGACGATGTCGGACGTGGTCAAGCTCGAAGGCGAGCCGGGCCATTTCAAGGCGACGGTCGTGCAGAGGCCGCGGTTCGTGGACATCGACAAATGTACGATGTGCGGCGATTGTTCGGCGGTGTGCCCGATCGAGATCAAGAGCCAGTTCGACGCGCAACTGGGCACGCGCAAGGCCATTGACCGGGTGTACGCGCAGGCCGCTCCGAACGCGTTCGTGATCCAGAAGCGCGGGCGCGCTGTGTGCAGTTCAGGCTGTCCGATCGATTCGAGCGTGCAAGCGTATGTCGCGTTGATCGCGGCGGGGCGATTCGAGGAAGCGGCGGACGTCATCCGGCGCGAGAATCCTCTGCCGTCCATCTGCGGCCGTGTCTGCTTCCATCCGTGTGAACTCAACTGCAACCGTGGCTCGATCGACGAAGCGATCAATATCCGCGGCCTGAAGCGTTTCGCGATGGACCTGTTCCCGACGGCGCCTGCGCCGGAAATCGTGTCGACAGGCAAGTCGGTCGCGGTAATCGGGTCTGGTCCCGCGGGCCTTGGCGCGGCGCATTTGCTGGCGCGCGCGGGTCACAAGGTTACGGTCTTCGAGTCGCTGCCGGTACTGGGCGGCATGTTGTCGGTCGGCATTCCGGACTACCGCCTGCCGCCGGAAATCCTCGATACGGACCTGAGCGGCATCCGCTCGCTAGGTGTCGAGTTCAAGACAAATACCGGCGTGGGCGAAGCGGTCAGCGCGAGCCAGATATCGGACGACTTCAATGCCGTATTTATCGCGACCGGCGCGCATGAGAGCAAGAAGCTCGATATCCCCGGCGAGGACTGCAAGGGCGTCCTCCACGGCGTCGATTTCCTGCGCAATTACGCGCTAGGAAAAGACACGGGCCTCGGCAAGAACGTCGTCGTGGTCGGCGGCGGCAATACCGCCATCGACGCGGCGCGTACCGCGGTGCGACTCGGCGCGGCGAAGGTCACAATCGTGTATCGCCGGACGCGCGCGGAAATGCCCGCCGAACATGAAGAGATCGAGGCCGCGATCGCCGAGGGCGTCGAGATTCAGTATCTCGCCGCGCCGGTGAAGGTTCTCGTCGAGAAGGGCGCGTGCGCGGGTATCGAGTGTATCCGCATGAAGCTCGCCGCGCCTGACGCGAGCGGCCGCCGCAGCCCGATGCCGCTCAAGGATTCCGAATTCACGATCGCCGCCGACACCTTGATTCCCGCGGTGAGCCAGTCGGCCGACCGCAAACTTGCGCAGTTGTTCGGCCTCGAACTGACGAAGTGGGGCACCATCGCGGCGGACGAGGTCACGATGCTCACATCACGCGAAGGCGTGTTCGCAGGAGGCGATGTCGTCGCCGGACCGTCGAGCGTGATCGACGCGATCGCGCATGGACGCCGCGCCGGGAAGAGCATCGACAATCTCCTGACCGGGCAGCCGCTCGACAAGGGCCTCAAGAAACCCGAGAAGCGCGACAATCCACTGTCCGAGGCCGACCTTAAGCGGCTCCGCAAGAAACTCGGCGAGACGGATCGCGTGCGCCAGGGCGAACAGCCCATCGGCCAGCGCGTGAAGGATTTCCGCGAAGTCGAGCATACGTATACCGCAGAAGAAGCCCAGCGCGAGGCGCAACGCTGTCTGAACTGCGGCATGTGCTGCGAATGCCTGCGTTGCGTCGATGCCTGCAAGGCCGGCGCGATCACGCACGACCAAGTCGCGCAGCGAGTCGAGCTTGACGTGGGCGCGGTCGTGCTGACGCCGGGGTTCGACGCGTTCGACGGCGAACAGCGCGGCGAGTTCGGTTTCGGCCATGCGCAGAACGTCGTCACGAACGTCCAGTTCGAACGTATCCTGTCCGCGTCCGGACCGACGCAAGGCCATATTCTGCGTCCGTCGGACGGCAAGACGCCGAAGCGCTTGGCGTTCATTCAGTGCGTAGGATCGCGCGACAGCGGATGCTCGAACGATTACTGCTCGTCGGTGTGCTGCATGGCGGCGACGAAGGAAGCCATCCTCGCGAAGGAGCACGAACCCGACCTCGACGTGACGATTTTCTTCCTCGATCTGCGCGCGTTCGGCAAGGATTTCGATCGGTATTACGAGCGCGCGAAGAAGATGGGCATCAAGTACGTCCGCTCGTTCATCTCGCGCACGTACGAATTGCCCGACACGAAGAGCCTCGCGCTGACGCATTTCGGATCGGACCTCAAGCAGGTCACCGAAGAGTACGACATGGTCGTGCTTTCGCTCGCGCTCGAACCGAGCGCGGTCCTCGTCGAACAAGCGAAGAATATCGGCGTCAATCTCAACAAGTGGGGTTTCGCGGAAACCACCGAGCTATGCCCGCTCGATACCTCGCGCCCCGGCGTGTTTGTCGGAGGCACCTTCCAAGAACCCAAGGACATTCCGGACACGGTCATGCAGGCGAGCGCCGCAGCAGCCCGCGCCATGGCGCTGCTCGCGCCCGCGCGCGGATCGCTCGTGAGCACAAAGACCTATCCGCCGCAGCGCGACGTCACCGACGAACCGCCGCGCATCGGCGTGTTCGTGTGCCATTGCGGCAGCAACATCGCGTCCGTCGTCGACGTCGAGCGCGTGGTCGAGCAGGTCAAGGCGCTGCCGAACATCGCGTACGCCGAGCACACGATCTACACGTGCGCCGACGACAGCCAGGCGCGCATGAAAGAGCTGATTGCCGAACACCGGCTCAACCGCGTGGTTGTCGCGTCATGCACGCCACGCACGCACGAGCCGATCTTCCGCGACACGTTGCGCGATGCCGGCCTTAACCCGTACCTGCTCGAAATGGCCAACATCCGCGAGCAGTGTTCGTGGGTGCACGCGGGCGATTCCGAGGCCGCGACGGACAAGGCCTTCGACCTTGTCCGCATGATCTCGGCGCGCGTGGCCGAGTCGATTCCGCTCAAGGAAGAGACCGTACCGGTCCAGAAGGGCGCGCTTGTGGTGGGCGGCGGCATCGCGGGTATGACGGCCGCGCTGGCACTCGCGGACCAGAAGTTCCCCGTGAATCTCGTCGAGAAGTCGGCGGCATTGGGCGGCACCGCGCGCCGAATCTACCGCACGCTGGACGGCACGGACGTCCAGGCGTTCCTTGACGCGACCATCGAAAAGGTCAAAACGAATCCGCTCATCACCGTCCATCTCGATGCGACGGTCTCCAAGGTGGAAGGCCATATCGGTTCGTTCTCGTCGACCATCGCGCCGAACAACGGCCCCGCGCCTCAGAACGGCAATTCAAAGATCAAACACGGCGTGGTCGTCGTGGCCACGGGCGCAACCGAACTCGCCCCGCAATCTTACGGCTACGGCTCGAACGGCAAGGTGCTCACCCAGCTCGAACTGTCCGAACGGATCGGGCGCGGCGACGCTTCGCTGCCGGACAAGGCCACCGTGGTCATGATCCAATGCGTCGATCAGCGCAACGACGAGCGCCCGTATTGCAGCCGTGTGTGCTGTACGACGGCAGTCAAGAACGCGCTGGCGCTCCGCGAGAAGAATCCGAACGCGAAGATCCTCGTGCTGTATCGCGACATGCGGACCTACGGGTTCCGCGAAGCCGCGTACCGCGAGGCGCGCGAGAAGGGCATCTTGTTCGTTCGCTACGAACCGGATCGCGCCCCCGAATGGGACGGCCAGCGGCTTCGCGTTTACGAACCCTCGCTCGGCCGGACCTTCGAGGTTACGCCGAACCTGCTGGTCCTCGCGTCGCCAATGGTCCCGCAGGCCGACCGCGAAGTGTTGTCCGAACTCCTGCGTGTGCCGCTCAATGCGGACGGCTTCTTCCTCGAAGCCCACGTGAAGCTGCGCCCGGTGGATTTCGCGAGCGAAGGCCTGTTCCTGTGCGGCACGGCCCACGCGCCGAAGAGCATCGGCGAGACGATCTCCCAGGCCAACGCTGTCGCCGGCCGCGCCGCGTCGATCCTGTCGCGCAAAGCCATGCCTGTCGGCGGGCAGATCGCGTGGGTCGACCCGGACAAGTGTATATCGTGCATGACCTGCGTCCACGTGTGCCCGTATCACGCGCCGATCGTCGGCGAGAACAATAAGGCCGAAGTCCAAGGCGTCGTGTGCATGGGCTGCGGCAGTTGCACCGCCGAATGCCCGGCCAAGGCCATTCAGCTCCGGCACTATCTCGACAGCCAGATCCTGCGCGCGCTCGACCACCTTCTCCTCGGCCCTTCGGATGCGTCGGCCGTGGATATCGATGTGGACGGAGCCGCCCATTACCTCGAACAAGTCGGCATCGCGCAGCCGCGGTGGCATGAAGGACTCGACTAGACCATGGATAACGAACCCGTCATCGTAGCGTTTTGTTGCCACTACTGCGCGTACGCCGCCGCTGATCTGGCAGGCACCATGCGGCTGCAGTATCCCGACTGCGTGCGCGTGCTCCGGCTGCCGTGCACGGGCAAGATTGAAGTCAACTACTTGCTCGCGGCATTCGAACGCGGTGTCGACGGCGTCATGGTGGCCGGCTGTCTCGAAGGCGGCTGCCACTTCCAGGAGGGCAACCTCCGCGCGCGCCGCCGCGTCGAACGCGCCAAGGAGTTGCTTTCTGAGATCGGCATCGAACCCGAGCGCCTCGAGATGTTCAACCTCTCGTCGGCCGAAGGAACCCGCTTCGCCGAGATCGTCACCGAAATGCACGACCGCATCGCCAAACTCGGCCCGAGTCCTTTGCGCAAGAATAGGGACGTGGAAGGCATCTCCGAACTGGCGGTTGCGGCATGGGGAAGCGCCCCCGACCGGAGCGAGACGTGCGGCTGTCACGACGCGTCATGTTCGCGAGACACGGAATGATTAAATCAGGGACAGCCACCATTCTTCCGGGCGCGCGGCGCCGTCATCCCCTAACCCCTAACCCCTATCCCCTAATCCCTAGCCCCTCAGCAGGAGTCACGTCATGATCGTAGCAGACCGCAAGAAAGTCCCCGAGATTCGCGATATGGTTATGAAACACGACCGCGTGCTGTTGGTCGGATGCGGGACGTGTGTCACCGTGTGCCTGGCCGGCGGCGAACGCGAGACCGGCATCCTTGGCTCCGCATTGCGCATGTCGCTTAAGCTTGCGGGCCGCGGCAACGTGACCGTCGACGAGTTCACCATCGAACGCCAGTGCGAAGACGCGTTCATCGACGTCCTCGCGCCGCGCGTGAGCGATTACGATGCGATCTGCTCGTTCGGCTGTGGCGCCGGCGTCCAGGCTCTGGCCGAGCGTTTCCCGAACACGCCCGTGTACCCCGGCCTCAACACCCAGTTCATCGGCATCCTCGAATCGCAGGGCGTGTGGACCGAGAAATGCGCAGGGTGCGGCGCCTGCCGCCTTGGCGAATACGTCGGGATCTGCCCGCTGACCCGGTGCGCCAAGCGCCTGCTCAACGGACCGTGCGCCGGTTCGCGTGACGGGCAATGCGAAGTCCGCGAGGGACTCGAATGCGGCTGGCAACTCATCTACGACCGAGCCAAGGCCCTCGGCGTCCTCGACCAGTTCGACGCGATCGCCGAGCCGCAAGACTGGTCCACAAGCCTCGATGGCGGCCCAAGAAAGGTCGTCCGCGAAGACCAGTGCATCGCCGGCATGGGCCCGAAAGCCTGACGCTCCTTCTACAAAGAGCTATTCCTCTAAGCCGCTTCGACTCGAGGCGGCTTACTTCATTCTGAAGTCCAGTACAATTATGGACTTCCAGCGACGATCTTGGGAACTTAGGGTGATTCTGAGCCTTTGAGGAGATTCCATATAAGTATCTTAATGACAATGGCTTAGATGCAATTCTTCAATTTGGCATACCGGTTGCTCATGGACGATAGTCATTTCTCGGCGAGGAGCCTTCGGACGGGAAGAACGGGAACGACGCGTCAGGGGTGGGTAAGTCGCCATGAGCGTGGGTCAAAAGACGGAGAGCATCGAGCACGGCGCGGCCAAGCAAGGCTACCGCGGCGTGGTTTCGCCATTTATGGCGTTCGCCGGTATCCTGCTCCTAGCCTTGGTTCTGCGCTGCTATGCACTCGGGCGCGACCCGCTCTGGTACGACGAGGCCGCCTACGCCTACCTCAGCCGCAAGTTCGACCTGGCCATTTTCCTGTGTAGGGGTCTGCTCGTCTCGCCGCTCTACTACGCACTGTTCGCGCTTTGGCAGAAGATCGCTGTCAGTGATGCGTGGCTACGGGTGGACGCGGTACTTTTCGGCATGGCCACGGTAGCTGTCGGGTGGAATCTCGGTAAACGTCTCGCCGGGTATCGTGGCGCATGGCTGAGTGCATTGCTGCTGGCGACGTCCCCCTTGCTTGTATACTACAGCCGCGACGCGAAGATGTACGCGCTCGTGGGACTCCTCGAACTGGGCATCGTTTCGCTCGCGCTCCAGTATGCGGAAGGACCCGCGAAACGCTGGCATCTTGCCCTTTACGTCCTTGCCGCGGCGGCGCTTGTGTATACCCATCCGGTAGCGCCGTTCTTCCTTCTGGCTGTGAACATCGCGTATTTCGCGCTGTACGGCCTCGCTTCGCGCAAGGCTTTCTACTGGGTGGGCGCGCAAGCGTCGGTCGTTGCGGCTTCGCTCCCGTATCTGATGGCCGAGACACGCATCCACGACGACATGGCCGGCCGCTACTTCTGGGCGCCTCCCCCGCAACTGGAATCGCTGTATCACACGGCGTGCAACCTGACCGCGGGATACGGCGTGCTGCCTTCCGTGCGGCTGCTTTCCGTAGCGTTGGCAATCACGTTGTGCGTGGCGGCACTCGCCCTGTTGCGCGAGAAACGCCGTCCCGCGGCGTTGTTGCTCGCCGCGGCCTGCGTCCAGGTGGCCTTGGCGTTCGTGTACTCGCGATACGCGCACGTCTCGATCTTCGTTGACCGCTATCTGATCGGCTCGTCCGCTCCGATTCTCATCGTGATGGCCGCCGGACTAGCATCCGTTCCATGGCTGTGGCTGCGTCGTGGCGGCGTCCTCCTGGCGCTGGCCCTGTTCGCGTGCTCGCTGGGCGACCTCTACGCGTATCGCTTCAGCGCGAACTCGCGCGAACATCTCGGCGTGTACCGGACCTTCGACGCGCTCGGCATGGCCGCGTACATCCACGCCCATGCCGAGCCGGGCGATGTAGTCTGGCATCCCACGTGGACGACCCTCATGCAGATGCGTTGGTACGTGCCCGAATACGAACACGTACTGTCCGACATGGCCGGCATGGCCCGGAAACGCCTGGACATTCTGTCTCCGCGCACCGAGCAGGCGGCCTTCGGACTCGCACCGCGCGAAGTCGAACCGGCTTCAGACGGACTCCGGCGCGTGTGGCTTGTGCTCGACGAGAGTTTTCCCGAGGGAACCGCTCCGTACCAGGGGTTTGCCGCGTGGCTCGAGCAGCGCGCCGGGAAAGTGGCCGAGGCGCGGTTCGGCGGACGGTACGCGGCGAGTTCCGTCGCGCTCTATGACTTCGCCAAACCCGGACGACTCAACCGTCACGAACATACCGAGGACGACATCGTGACCTTGGCTAAGTCCGAAATGGGTCCCCTGTCCACAACGTTGCATTCGGTTTCGAACTCGGAGCGTTACGCCATCTCGGTAGCCAACCCGAATACCGCCCCGCGCCGTGTCGCCTATGAGGCCATTCTCAGCGACTCGACGCTCCAGGCTGCCGGATTCGACAGGGCGCTACGCGAGCGAAGCGGGTGGTTGTTGCATCCGTGTGCGGACGCGCGGCAGTCCCGCATGGCCATGGAAATGCGCGTCAATGCCCATGCCGATGCTTCCGATGCGTTGATCGCCACAACCCGCCTCGAGGCCGGAACGTACGATTGCTACGTCGAGCGTATCGTCCCGGGCACGCGATTCCAGGTCCCAACGGCCGACGTTATCGTGCAGGCCGGACCCCTCGAACTGGTCGCCGGCGCAGAGCCCGAAGGACCGAAAGGCGGCTGGGCATGGCGTCACGCGGGCGCCCTTGAGGTGTTCGGCGGCGAGAACCTGCCCATTGCCGTCACGGCCCGCGATCCCGGCAGCCGCCCGGAAGCTTCGGCCGTCTTCAGCCGCGTCGTGTTCGTTGCGCGGGACCAAGACCAACCCTCTGCCCCGTGGAGATTCTCGGGCGAGTTGATCGCCCCCGCGAGAGAAACCGAACGCGTCGAATTCGAGCCGCTGGCCGGCGAGACGGGCAAGCGGCTCGAGGTCGCTCTGTCCGACGGGGTGTCGGAAACGCACGTGTGGACCGTACAGAATCAATAAGAAGAGTATCGATATGGATACGTATGACATCTATACGCAATCGCTGAAGCGCGAAAGCCAGGGCATGGGCCGGCAACGCAGGAAGGATAGTCTCATGAGGATCAATGCGGTCATTCTCGCGGTAGCTCTCGGTTGGGCTGCGGTGGCACAGGGGTCATTGCTGCCACAACCTGAGTCAATCGTGCCGAACCTCGGGCCGTGCAGCGGAGGAACCTCGGTCATGATTTCGGGCGAGGGGTTCAACCAGTCCGGAACGACCACGGTAGCCTTCGGGGGAACGTATGCCACCGACGTCGTGGTGAACAGCGGCTACGGTGAAGTCTTGTTCATTACGTGTACGACGCCGGCGCATGTATCGGGCTCGGTGGATATCGTCGTCACGAATTCATACGACGGATCGGGAACTCTTGCAAGCGGGTTCACGTATTACGCGGCGGTCGAGTCCGTTCAAGTGGCCGATCCGCTTCATGTCGACGTCGTGTTCACCATGGCGATGGACGATACAGCCGCGACGACGGCGGCGAATTACACCTTGTCCGGCAGCGGCCAAGGGACCTTATCGAGCCATCCCGCGAGCGTAACCGCCTTGAGCGGCACGACTTACCGTCTCGGCTGGACCACCGGCGCCATGATTGCCGGGGGTGACGTCACAATCGCCGTCGCAGATATCAACGATGCCTTGGGCCATCCCTTGGGCGATCCCAAGGACGGAACGGACGTGGGCGGCGGCGTGACCGTGGTGCCGGTCGTTACTTCGGTCGACGTGCATTCCGCGTTGTCCGTGGACGTCACATTCAGCGAGATCATGGGCAGCAGCGCAGGCGTAGCCGCCAACTATACCGTATCGGGATCTGGCCAAGGCAGCTTGTCGGGGACGCCCGCCACCGCAGCCCTGGTGAGCGGCAGCACATACCGTCTCACGTGGGATTCAGGCGAGATGGTCAATGGCGGCGACATCACGATTACGACCGCGAACATTCACGACGCGGTCGGTAACGCCGTCGGCTCGCCCAACGGCGGCACCGACGCGGGCGCCGGAATCGGGACCGCGCCATCCGTGACAGACGTCAACGTCTATTCCGCCACGCAGGTGGACGTGTCCTTCACGGAAGCTCTGGGAACCGGCGCAACCGTAACCACCAGCTACACCCTCTCAGGCAGCGGCAAGGGATCGCTCAGCAACCATCCGACCAGCGTCGCGCCGCAGCCGGGTAACGTATACCGGCTGACCTGGAACGCTGGCGAGATGTTCAACGGCGGCGATATTACCGTCACCGTCGCCAACGTCGAGGACGTAGCAGGCAACCCCCTCGGCACGCCCGACAGTGGCGCCGATGCCGGCGCTGCGACCGGCGTGTTGCCTACAGTATCGAGTGTCACCGTCTCATCCGGATTCTCGGTCGACGTAGTATTCAGCGAAGCCATGCAAACAGGCATTCTGAACGCCTCGAACTACACCGTTTCCGGTTCGGGCCAGGGAACGCTTGCGAGCCATCCTGCGAATGTCATTCTGTACGGTATGAGCACCTATCGTCTCGTGTGGAACTCGGGCGATATGGTAAACGGCGGCGACGTGACCATCACCGTGGCCAACGTGACCGATACGGCCGGCAATCCGATGGGCGTGCCTGACAGCGGCACCGACGCGGGCGGCGGCGTAGGCGTGCCGCCGACGCTGTCCTCGGTTGACGTCCAGACCGGCCGGTCTGTCGACGTGACCTTCAACGAGGCCATGGACGCGACCGCCCTCGATGCCGCCCATTATGTGCTCTCCGGTTCGGGCCAAGGAACGCTTACGTCGAATCCGGATTTGGTCGAACTGGTGAGCGGAAGCACGTATCGGCTTACGTGGGACGACGGCGAAATGTTCATCGGCGGTGACATCACCATTACCGCGGAGAATGTGCAGGACGCGGGCGGCAATCCTATCGGAAGCCCCAACGAGCAGACCGACCCGGGCGCAGGGCTAGGCGTTGCGCCGATGGTCGCGTTCGTTCTTGTCCAATCGCCGCTGACGGTCGACGTGATGTTCAGCGAAGCCCTCGGCGCTTCGGGCGCGACCGCGACGAACTACGCGATCTCGGGCAGCGGCAAAGGTACGCTCACCATCCGCCCGGCCAGCGCAACACAGATTAGCGACGGCGTGTACCGCCTTGAGTGGGCCTCCGGCGAAATGGTGGAAGACGGCGACGTGACCATCACCGTAACCAACGTGAGCGACCTTGCCGGGAATTCGATTGGCACTCCGAACAGCGCCACGGATTCCGGCGGCGGCCAGGGCGTCGCGCCGGAAGTGTCGAGCGTCTCGGTGCAGTCGGCATCGAGCGTTGACGTGGTCTTCAGCGAGGCGATGGGATCGACGGCCAATTCGGCGGCTAACTACACCGTGTCCGGCACAGGCCAGGGTAGTCTCGCGGCCCATCCGTCGAGCGTCGCGCTCGTAATCCCCGGCACCTACCGCTTGAGCTGGAGCAGCGGCATCATGCACGATGGCGGCGACCTTACGATCACTGCCGATAATGTCAAGGACGCTATCGGCAACCTGATCGGCGCCGCGAATTCCGGCACCGATGTCGGTGGCGCCATTGCCGCGCATCCTAATGCTATCAGCGTGACGCCCCTTTCGACCCAGGTCGACCATTCGGCCCAATTCACGGTTACGTTCGACAAGACCGTGCGCCATTTCAACGATGTCAACGACCTCGCCATTACAATGACGGGGACCGTGGCGTACACCTCGGCGCTGGTCAGCGGCGGGCCGTCGGCTTACTTCGTGAGTATCACGGGGATCTCCGGCGACGGGACCATGACACTGGCCGTCAGCACCGAGTCCGACGTCGACGATGTCGGCGGCAACGCGCTCACTTCGAGCGTCACGAGTGCGGTGGTGAACGTCGGCAGTTCCGCTCCCTATGTCGCTGTCATCGACGTGACGACTGCCAATCCAACCACAGGCAGCACCGTTGCGTTCGCGGTGGAATTCAGCGAAGCCGTGGCCCATTTCGACGGTCCGGACGATCTGGTCATCACCTCGACTGGAACGGCCGCATACTCAGGCGCGGCGATCAGTGGCGGCCCGCAGGATTACACCGTAACGCTGGCTGGCGTCGCCGGCGACGGAACGCTTCAGCTCGCGGTAGACACAGCCTCCGGCGTGCAAGACCTCGACGGAAATGCCTTGACATCCAGTCCTGATAGCGACGAGGTCGTCCTCGACCACACCAGCCCCGGTGTGGCGTCCGTTACGGCAATTACGCCGAGCCCGACGAGCGGAACGACCGTCTCATTTAGTGTAACGTTTACCGAAGACGTGACAGGATTCGACGCCGCGAGCGACCTCGCCCTGACCGAGACCGGCGTTGCGCACACGGGCGTATCGATCAGCGGCGGTCCGATGGTGTACACCGTCGATGTAACCGGCGTGTCCGGCAACGGCAGCCTGATGCTCGCGGTGAATGCGGGCGCCGGTATCGAGGATCTCGCCGGGAATCCGCTTGCCGCCCACGCGGCCAGCGCGACCGTTGTAGTCGATCAACTTGAGTTCGGCGCTTGGATCCAACTTCAATCCGGCACCCCGACCGGCGCCGATCAGATCGTGTTCGAGGTCACGTTCAGCAAACCCGTCGCGCCCACCTTCACAGCCGAGGACCTCGTGCTCGCGAGCGGGTCGCTCGACGGGACGGTCAACGTTATCGGCGCGGATCCCACATATATCGTCACCGTTACCCTCATCGACCCCGACGCCGATGGAACCGTGGGCATCGAGCTTCTCGAGGGGGGCGTGACCGACAGCCTCGGCTCGCCGTGTCCGGCCGCGTCTTCGCCGTTGTGCTCCGTTTACAACTGGCACGGGTTCGGGGCCGATCCGGAAGGCACCGAAGGCTATGTCGGCGATCCCGTAACCTTCGACGCCAATCCGCTATGTGGCAGCCCGTCGTTGTCCTATCAATGGAAATGGGACAACGGCGGCAAGGCCGTCCAGAACGTTGGCGGGAACGAGCCGCAGTTCACGTTGCCGCACGCGGCGCCGTCCGACAACGGCGATTACTGGTGCGAGGTGTCTTACGATGGCGAGACGCACTTGACCGCCAAAGCCACCCTCGACGTGAAAGACCATCTCGAAGTCGCCGTGCCCCTTCAGAATGGCGTGGTCCCGCGCGAGCACCCCTACACGTTCAGCGTGGCGACGACCGGCGGGTTCCTGCCGCTCGAATACACCTGGAAGAAAGACGGGAACGTCCTGTCCACCGAGAAAGGCTCCGCCTTCACGATACCCTCCGCGGCCGCGGAAGACGCCGGGGCCTACACGGTCGAGATCGCCGATGCCAACGGCGACCTGGTCATGTCCGGCCCGGTAACTCTTACCATCGGCGAAGGCATGCCCGTAACTGGATTCGCCGGTCTTGCAATGCTTGCCGGTATTCTGGCCCTAGCCGGATCGGCCCGCGCCCGGCGCTCCTAATCCCATCTGCTTATTCCAGCCCCTTTGCCCCAGGCCGCCTTCGGGCGGCCTTGGGCGTATTGAGCCCCCAGGCTTCCGCAACCGGTGTAGTCGGCCACGCTGCCCTCGTGGAGTGACATCCAAGAGCCGAAGTCATACCAGAAGGTTCCCATGGACACAGCGCTGGCTTCATCGCACGCAGCGTTCAACCCCGCACCTTGTTTCTAGAATCCACTCCGGAAGCCAACGGTGTTCCCGCGCCTTATCGGCCTGTACTACCCGGCGAGTCTCTCCACCGCACCAGGCATCGGCCATAAAAAGCAGAAACCTATCCAAAACTCCCCTTGCCTCCCCTACACCCATAAATCGATAAATTCGAAACCACTGCGACAAATGACCGAGTCGAAATATATCAGTTTTAGCACTTGACAATCTACGGTATCCCTGTTAGGTTAAGTGGGATATGGGAAGGAGTTCTCTCCCTACTCATTCTGGGATGAGATTTAGGGAGGAAGAAAAAGCTGCTTGAAACAAAGGAGGATAAAACCATGCGAAGATATGTCTTCGATCTGGACAAAGGCGCGACGGTAAATGTACCGGTTCTTATGCTCTTCCTCGTAGCGGTCGTTGGCAGCTTCAGTACCGCCATGGCAGCCCCAGCGGCTTGGCCGCCGGCTTCACCCAGTGAGTTCATGTTCTCCGCCGGCCCATTGAGTCTGCGACTGGCGGATAGTGAACCTTCCGGCACCCATGACATCGACGCCTTTGCTCATACGAGAGGCCGCTACAACGTTGTCGGAATGGAGCTGTGGTGGAAGGACCTGGCGGTCTCAGAGGATACTTGGGACTGGACACGCTGGCCGGAGCGCTTTGATATGGTTATGGCCGGAACCGAAGGCTTTCACCTTGGCGCGGGCTTCGATGCGCCCGACTGGTTTCTGGCAGGTCCCAACTACGTTGGACTAACCGATATTAATACTGGTTACGAAAGCCCGAACGCCCTGTCGATTTGGGCTCCTGGGACGCTCGAAGCGGTGAGAAACTACTACAGTCATCTCAGATCCTGGCTCGAAGCAAATGGCTATCTCGGGCGCGTTGACATACTGGACGGGGGGCTTCCAATCAGCCAGTACGGGGAGTACTTGCTCCAAGTCAGCCCGGACAATTACGCGAATGCCGAGTCGGCCTGGTGGTGTGGCGACCCATATGCGCTGCCTGACTTCCAGCAATGGGCCGTGGACAAATACGCGAATATTGCCGGGGTCAATGCGGCTTGGGGTACGGGATATGCCGCACAAGGCGATATCGCTTTCCCTGACCAAGCGACACGGCTCAGCCACATCCGCCACTGGATTGACTTCAACAAATGGTACAAACAAAGCCTGGCTGATTATCTAGTCAGACACATTTCGGTCGTCCGCGAGTATTTCCCGGATCCAATCATAGTCGTCGCTCAAGGAGGGCTCGATCAGCCACCCCATACGGCAATGGACCGCACCTTGTTGGTCAAAACGATTGCCGGTTTGGACCGCGTCGTGCCCTCGCTCGGGGGGGCGATTCTGGAGACACAACTTCCCGAAGGGCCAAACATCAACTGGGGCTATTACATGTCTAAGCGCACGGCCGCGGTGGCCCGGAAGAACAACCTGCCGTTTCTCTCCTATACGGATGCGGTTTTCACGCAAGCTAACCTCGCGCGGCGAGTTTTCGATGATGCGGCGATGGGCGTTCGCGTCTGGGCCGATTGGTGGGGGATTTACGACGACCCCGATCCCAGCCCAGTCCCTGGATACTGGACAATGCCCGACTTTATGGCGCGCTCCCGGGCCACGTCACAAGTTCCCAGCCAGCCGCTCGTTGACGTGGGTATGCTCTACTCCATTGCGTATTGCGAAGTCACGCTGGATGTTGCCATGCAGCATCAGATGTTCCTCGAATATGCGGGCCACGACTACTTCGACTACGACGTCGTCGACGACAATATGATCGAGTGGGGCTATCTGCCGGACTACAAGGTGCTCATCAATACTGATGCGGACATCTATGAGCAAAGCGCTCTCCTGAAACTCGATGACTGGATCAAGAAAGGCGGCTTGCTCATCACGCAGACGCTTGCTCTGAAGTCGGTCGAGGGTAACACGGCCATTTCTGACGCGTGGGCTGCGGCAAGCACCCAGGCCTCCTCTCATGGCGTGATCTATTATCTAGTCGGAAATGGCGCTATCGCCGTGGCGGCGCCTCCCGATGGACCGACGTGGGACGCTTCGGAAACCGTGAAGGCGATTGCGGACATCCATGAGGTGCGCCCCGGTTTTGGCGCCATATCGGGGTACGACGGGATAGGCGACGGGGTGTTTCATGTGGATTTCCCCAAGGGGCAACTGGCATACAACACCCAAACGTTGGAGACCCGATTCGCGCCTGCGAGCGAGTGTTACTACGAAACGTTGCTGAACGAGGAATGGCAAGCGCTCGTCAATGCGAAGGCGCTTGACGGCGAGATCTCCAATGTGCCTGGCGCCGTCATACCGGAACGTTGGTCGCTGGCCCTGGTAATGGATGGCCTGTGTAACGCTAAGAATCCCCACCATATCCGGACACTGGAGGCGTACAATGCCAACCTGGCCGCCCTGGCGGCCTTGCCGCTGGGTACGTATGCGACCATCCAGCCGTACGAACACGTTCTCGCGGCCCTGTTTCTGATTGACCAACTACGGCAAGACTATTACCTTGCCCTTTTCGGCCTCAGCGGGACCTTCACGGTCTATGGGACGGCTGGCAAGAACATTAATGAGCCGTATTCTGACGGCGGGGACCTCGACGGCGATGGTTTGACTAACCTTATAGAGTACAACAACGTTGCCGAGTGGGGCACGTGGGATAGCTTCGTCGACGCCGCGACGATGAACTGGCAGACGGGAGCCCCCCTGCCTACGGACAGCAAGGCCGGTCTGTTACTCTTGGTATTGGCAATGGTCTCCGTCGCTCTTCTGGGGCTTCGCAAAAGCATGGTCAGGCGAACGCAGAGTTAGATAGTCGGCATGGGAATCAGTGGACGCTGAAGCCCTGCACAAACGTGAATAACGTCAAGGCGATCCCAAGGTGAGATCTGACGTGAACCGAAACGCGGTAGGGCCGGTTCTGAAAGAACCGGCCCTATTCCCCGTGAAACATCGATGGAAGAGCGCGGCTTCTTGTGCGATTAGTTCCCGTCTCAGCCTGTGAGAAACCATGCGAAACGAAGATGTGCGGCGCAACGCCTTTGCGTTACGCCGCACATCGTGATTCTGCTTTGACGCCTATTCGTGTCTATTCGCGCGCATTCGCGGTTACAATGTCGCCACGTACCCCGCGATGATATCGCCGATCTTGCTTGTCGACATGCCGGCTTCTTGGATCTCTTTCACGGACAATCCCGGCAGCACGCGCGATTCGAGGAACTTCACGCACGCCTGTTCGATTGCCTCTGCCGCCTCGGTCTCGCCCAAGTGGTCCAGCAGCATCTGGCCCGCGAAGATGCACGCGAGCGGGTTGATGACGTTCATACCGGTATATTTCGGGGCGCTGCCGCCGATCGGCTCGAACATCGACACGCCTTCCGGATTGATGTTGCCGCCCGCGGCGATCCCCATGCCGCCCTGGATCATCGCGCCGAGGTCCGTGATGATATCGCCGAACATGTTCCCCGTCACGATCACGTCGAACCATTCCGGGTTCTTCACCATCCACATCGTCGTCGCGTCCACGTGCGCGTAGTCGCGTTTGATGTCCGGGAAATCCTTCGCGCCCATCTCGTGAAACGCGCGTTCCCACAGGCCGTAAACGTACGTCAGCACGTTCGTCTTGCCGCACAGCGTCAGCGTGTTCGTCTTGTTGCGTTTGCGCGTCAGTTCGAACGCGTACTTGAGGCAGCGATCGACCTCGTTGCGCGTGTACACCATTTCCTGGACCGCGACCTCGTGCGGCGTGCCCATCCGCGTGACGCCGCCGAGTCCCGTGTACAAACCCGCCGAGTTCTCGCGCACAACCACGAAGTCGATGTCTTTCGGGCCCTTGTTCTTGATCGGCGTTTCGACGTTCGGATACAGCTTGACGGGCCGAAGATTAATGTATTGATCGAGCTCGAACCGCACCCGCAGCAGGATGCCTTTTTCGAGAATTCCGGGCTTTACGTCCGGATGCCCGATGGCGCCCAGGAAGATCGCGTCGTACTTGCGCAGTTCGTCCGTCGCCGAATCGGGCAGGACTTCGCCCGTCTTCAGATAGCGGTCGCCGCCAAAATCGTATTCCGTCGTGTCCAGTTTGAAACCGAAGCGGTCCGCCGCTGCGGCGACCACTTTGACGCCTTCACGAAGCACTTCCGGGCCGGTTCCGTCACCCGGCATGAGTGCAATCTTATACGTTGCCATGCGTAGAGTTCTCCCTGTTCGGATGCTAGTGTTCAACGAAACGCGAATGGTATCACGCAGAGCCGCCGGGATGCAACGGCGGGGCCGAATGGATGCTTGCGTGGCCCGCATCGATACGCTACGCTATGCGCCCCATGAACGAACGCAGGATCGAATCTACTGCCTGGGTGGCGCTGGCGTTGTCCGCGCTCTACAGTGCCGCCGAGGCGCTGTGTTCGGTCTTTGTCAGCGTGTATCTGTGGGTGAACAGCCACGACTTCCTGGTCGTATGCCGTTACCACGTGACGCTGTATTTCGTAACACCGATCTTCTTCCTTCTGGCGGGATGGTACGCGCAGGCGCGGGATCGGTCCCACGCCTACCGGTTCGGCTTGGTGTTGCACGCCGTCTTTTACGCCACGCTGCTAGGGCTTGCCGAACGCAGCAGCGCCCACCCGGTCCTGCTGGGCGCTATGCTGGGCGTCACCTGGGGCGTGTATTGGGCCGGGGCGAATACGTTCCAATTCGACGTGACGCGGCAGGGACGGCGCGAGTACTTCATCGGCCTCGTGACGACCGTCGGGGGTATCGTGAGTTTGTTGTCGCCTCTGGCCAGCGGCTTGATCATCGGGCTGGCGCCCGAGCCTCGTTCGGGATATCACACGATCTTCGCGTTGGTCGTAGGGCTGTATACCATCAGCTTCGCCTTGAGCTTCCTGATGCCGCCCGACAACGAGCGCCGCCCGTACCGTCTCAAGCGGGCGCTGTTCCCGGGGCGCGACCAGCACGACTGGCGCATGATGATGTGGGCGTCGCTGTCGATGGCGGGATCGTTCAACATCTTCCCGTTCGTGCTTGGCCTGCTCATGTACATGCAGACTGGAAGCGAGCTCAGCGTGGGCGGCTATGCTTCGCTCCAGGCGCTCGCGGGCGTCATTGTGGCTTACTTCGTGGGCCGGAACGTCACGGTGCGGACGCGCCGCGGGTTCATGCGCTGGGGGCTGCTGGTCCTCGTCGCCGCGGGCACGCTGATGTTGTTCCGCATAAGCATGGCGACGTTGATCCTCTTCGGTTTGCTCCGTTCGATCTCGGGGCCGTTATTCGGTATACCCTACGGCGGCCTGCGTTACGATATCATCGCGACGTCGGCGGAAGATCCCGGCCAGCGCATCGAGTACATCGCCGCGTGGGAGGTGCCCCTGGCCATGGGGCGCGTGTTGATGATGCTTACGATCATGGGCATCTACTCTTATTTGAGCGCGAACGAGATGGCCCTTCGCCTGATACTGTTCATCATCTGCGCGATCCGCGTCGTGACCTATCGGTGCATCGTCAGCACCGACGCGATGCGCGAAACATCCGCCGCCTGACGCCGCGCCCGGTCCGGAATCAGGGCGCGGGATGAGGCCGGTCGAGGATCTCGCGGATGCGATCGAGCAACTCGCGCGCATCGTACGGCTTCTCGATAAGTTCCATGCCCGTATGAAGCACGAAGTCTGTGTGAATCGCATCCACGCTGTATCCGCTCGCAAACAGGGCCCGAATCGAAGGCTTGACGGCGCGGGCGCGTTCGTATACATCGCGGCCGCCCAGATTCGGCATCATCACGTCGAGCAACAGCAAGTCGACAGCGTCAGAATGCGCCTCGAACAGGCTCAGCGCTTCCCGTCCGTCCGGCGCGGCAATCACAGTGTAGCCTGCGTTCTCCAGGATGCGCACCGAGAGCTTGCGGACGAGGTCATCGTCTTCGGCCACCAGGATGGTCTCGTGGCCGCCGCGGACGGGCGGTTTCGTTTGTTCCCCGGCCTTGGGGCCGGGCGCATGGAGCGCCGGAAGATACACCTTGAACGACGTGCCCTTTCCAAGCTCGCTGTAGGCTTGAACCATGCCGTTGTGCTGCTTGACGATACCGTACACGGTCGCCAGTCCGAGGCCGGTGCCTTGCCCAACGCCCTTGGTCGTAAAGAACGGCTCGAAGATATGACTCAGCGTCTCGGCGTCCATCCCCGTCCCACTGTCCGTCACGGCAAGCCGTACATAGGAGCCTGGTTTCGATCCGAGATGCGCCTCGCAATACTCCGGGCCCATCTCCACGGCGTCGGTCTCGATGAGAAGATCGCCGCCCTGGGGCATGGCATCGCGTGCGTT
This sequence comes from uncultured Nitrospiraceae bacterium, assembly GCA_964402555.1. Taxonomy (GTDB): domain Bacteria; phylum Hydrogenedentota; class Hydrogenedentia; order Hydrogenedentales; family SLHB01; genus CAYOCT01. The sequence goes on from CAYOCT010000041.1 coordinate 32,537, forward strand.
GACGCAGAGGTTGACGAGGATCTGCTCGATCATGCCACGGTCGGCGCGAATCGTACTGAGCGATTCGGCGGGCACAAAGCTCAGACGGATATGCTCGCCGATAAGGCGGCACAACATCTTCAGCAAGTCCGACACGACTTCGTTAAGCGAAAGCGGCTCGGGCCGCATGATCTGGCGTCGGCTGAACGCGAGCAACTGGCTGACCAGTTGCGTGGCGCGTTCACCGGCTTTGGCGACTTCGTGCAGTTCGTGCTGAACAGGATGCGTTTCCTCCAGCGAAGACGCCGCGAGTTCGGTATACCCGCAAATTACCTGGAGCAAATTGTTGAAATCGTGCGCGACGCCCCCCGCCAGTTGCCCGACCGCTTCCATCTTCTGCGCCTGCCGCAACTGATCCTCGAGCAGGACCCGCTCCGAGACATCGAGCGAGGTCGAAATGAGGCACACCGGCTGTCCCTGCGAATCCTTGACGAGGGAAGCGAGGAGCTCGACAGGAAAGACGCCCCCGTCGCGCTTGCGCGCCTTCAAGATGCCGGCCCAGCGCCCTGTGTCCATAAGTTCCCGGAAGACAGCCAATGCCTGTTCGCGGCTTTCCCAGAACTCGAAGGCGTAACGCCCCAGAATCTCATCGACCGATTCGTAACCCCACATCTTCAACAGGGCGGGATTCGCATAGGTCATTTTGCCCTGCATATCGGCCAAGGCGACCGCGTTAATCGAGGACTCCAGCGCCCAGTCCTTGATTTGCAGTTCCCGTGCATGGTTTCGCAATGCCTCTTCCATGGTGTAGCGGTCTGTAACATCGCGAAAACTCCACACCCGGCCGCGCAGTGCGCCGTCACGCAACAGCGCTCTCGAGAAGCGCTCGAAGACGCGGCCATCGCGGAAGCGCAACGTCTGGAAATCGTCCTCGTTCGACGCATAGAGTTCCCGCACTTTAGCCAAGAACTGCTCGGGCTCGGCGAGTTGTTCCAGAACAAACTCGACCATCGAATGATCGAGACTCTTCTCGTAGAGTTCCCTCGGAATCTTCCACATTTCAAGGAAGCGCTCGTTCGCGGTAATGGCCCGCCCCTGGCTGTCTACGGCCAAGATGCCGTCCGCCGTCGACTGAAGGATAGCCTGCAATTCCTCTCCATGAGCGCGCAACGCCTCTTCGGCGCGCCTGCGCAAGATGATTTCCCATACCTCGTGCCCCAGGCGCGAGATCACGTCGACATCCTTTTCGTCGTAATCACCGGGTTTGTTGCCCACGCCGAGAATAGCCACGATACGTCCCTGGACCTGGATGGGAACGACGGCCTCTCGAACTACAGGAGCATGGCCGTCGGGCAATCCTCGCTTGTCGGCAAGGGCCGGATAGTCGTTGTGAATGATCGCTCTTCGCTCGCGGACGCAGTCGGCCCACACTCCGGCCTCGGCCACGCCGTAGTGCATCCCCTTGCCCTCGGCCGTGCACATGTCGCGCATCGTCCGAGTCGACCACATCTGGAGGCGCAAGGTCTCTTGGTCCTCGTCGAAGAAATGGAGGAACCCGATCTCGCTGCCAGTCAAATGTTCGGCTTCATCGAGGACGAATTGCAGGAGCTCGTCGAGGGTGTTCGTTCCCGCGGACTCGCTGAGGCGGATGCGCGCCTGAAGCAGCGCGTGTTCCCGCCGGCGCGCTTCTTCGGCCTGCTTGCGCTCTTGGATATCCCGAAGTACGCCCAGCAATCCCGTGGGTTCGCCGGACGGGCTCCGATGGAAGGCGCCGCGGTTCTCGACCCAATGCGCCACGCCACGGCGGTCGAGCACGCGGAACTCGGTCGGCCAAGTCTCGTTAAGCCGGTACGCCCGCGCCACTATCTCGGCAACATGGCCGCGATCTTCGGGGGCGACAAAATCGAGGAAGTGCTTGCCCATCACGTGATCGAGGTCCCAGCCGTAGCGGTTCATCTGACGACTGGCGAACGTGACGATGCCCCCGGTATCTAACGAGTAGACGATATCCTGCATGTTGTCAACAAGGTGTTTGTACCGTTTACGGCTCTGGCGCAGTTCTTCGGCCGAGCGGCTGCGCCGGAGCGCGGCCGCCAAGTCGAGGGCGCCCATGCGAAGGAAGTCCTTCTCGACCGGCCCCCACGAACGGTCGTCCACGCAGTTGTCGAACTCGAGCACGCCGGCAATGCTGCCGTCGACCATAATGGGCAGCGCCAGCAGGCACCGAATGTCCAGCGATGCCATGTAGGCGCGCTCGCGCTCGGGGAAGTCGTGGGCCGCGCCGCAGAGTTCCTCCCCGTCCGACAAAACCTCGTGCCAATGGACCAATTCGGCATCCAGATCGTAGCGCTGCGCGCCGGAGGCGCCAAGGACCGGCGCGACGCCGCGCGCGCACCACTCCGCTGCGCGGCGGGCGTATCCCTTCCCGTGTTCGTTTCGAGGTTCGCTCAGGAAGATCACGACGCGGCTTGCCGTCGATGCCGGCCCGAGAATATCAAGGTAGGCCTGGAATGGTGTGTCCGATGCGTCTAGGAGCACCTGCGCTGCCTCCCGCAGGGCACTGAGAAAAGCTTCGCGCTTGCGCAATTCGCCTTCCGCGGACTTGGCGGCGGTAATGTCCCGGCAAATGGCCTGGTATCGCGGAGCGCCGCGATCGTCGAATTCCAATAGCACACTTTGTCCAAGCCATACGGTTGACCTGTCTTTCCTCAAGGCAGGGAATTCGTGATAGACGCGCGGCTGTCTTGAGGCCAGTTGGCGATCGAAGGTCGCGCGCACCTGGCTCCGCGCGTCAGGGCGTATGAAGTCGAGGAAGTGATGGCCCAACACTTCCTCGGGCGCGTACCCTGTCACGGTCTTTACGAATGGATTCACGTACGTGAATCGTCCGTCCGCTCCGGCTTCGAAGACGATGTCGCCGGCGTTTTCCACAAAGGCGCGGAACTTCTCGATGTTCTCGCGCAGTTCCTGCGTGCGCGCTTCAAGCAAGTCCTCGACCCGCAGCAACGCGCGTTCCCGGCAGGCGCGCGCGGCGAGCTCGACGAGATATCCCGCCTGGAAGGGCTTGTGCACGTAAGCGCTCGCGCCCTTCTGCATCCAGCGGACGGCCAGCGCAGGGTTAGGATCGGCGGTGATCATCAGCACGACCGCGTGCGCATTATGGGCCTTGATCTCCTCGAGCAGCGACTCGCCCGAACTGTCGGGAAGGTGGTGGTCCAGGATCGTGAGCTCGGGCAGATGCTCGAAATACAACCGCTTTCCCTCAGCGCCGGTCAACGCCGAGGCCACCTGATAGCCGTGGGCCTCGAAAACCTCTTCAATGATATCCGACAAGGCCGGATGGTCCTCGACGATCAGTACGGTTGGCCGATGCCGCGGTGTGCCCCCCGAGAGAAGCGATTGGACGGTTTCCTCAAAACGCCGGGCCTCCACCGGCATGGCTAGAAACGCATTGGCCCCCAGGTCCATGGTGACTTGGCTCGCGTCCTGTCCCGAAAACGTCGCCGAGACCACGAGAATGGGGGTCTGGTTATAAGCAGCATACTCCGGAGACCGTAGCAGGGCGCAGAACCGCCACCCGTCGATCTCAGGCATATGGAGGTCCGTCACAATGAGGTCCAAGCGTGGAACCATGTCGAGAAAGGGAATCGCTTCAGGCACGGAGTGGCATGCTTCCACCACGATGCCCTGCTTCTCCAACAGCAGGTTCAGCATCCGCAACTGCGACGGATCGTCATTGACAAGGAGAGCGGACTTCATACTTGGGGCTCCGGCACACGCGAGGCGAACCGCACGCAGTTACGCCCGGCTGCTTTGGCTTCGTACAGGGCCGCGTCGGCGGCACGGATGAGGTCGGCGCCTTTGACGTACGACCGGGCAGTCGCCACGCCGAAACTCGCCGTTATGCGAATCTTCCCGGTGCTTGCAGAGAACTCCTCAGCGGCGACCGCCGCGCATAAGCGTTCCGGAAGCGGTTCCGGCGACAGGTCTCGCGTCCCAGTTTGGAGGATGATAAATTCCTCGCCGCCGTAGCGGCCGATACAGTCATAATCGCGCACGGCGGACTGCATGCGCGCGACGAACTCCTGCAAGACTTCGTCGCCCGTCTGGTGGCCGCAGGAATCGTTCACGTGCTTGAAATGGTCGATATCAGCCATGATGACGGATACCGCGCCCCCTTGCCGTCCCGCGCGCGACAGTTCCGTGTCAAGCACCTCGAGGATTGCCCTGCGGTTAAGAGCGCCGGTCAGAGAATCGTGCGTCGCGAGGACTGCCAGCCGGCTCTTGGCCTCGAGCACTTGCGATTGCAGCATGACGACGCGTTCTCCCGCGCGCACCCGCACGCGCAGTTCGTCTTTGTCGAACGGCTTAATGATGTAATCGTCCGCTCCTGCTTCGATGCCTTCGATGATCTCCGATTTCTCGGCCTTCGCCGTCAACAGAATTACGTACGTATAGCGGCCGTCGTCGCGAGGTTCGGCGCGGAGGCGGCGGCATACGTCGATTCCTTCCATGCCGGGCATCATCCAGTCGAGGATCGCGAGTTGCGGCGGGTCGGCGCCGTGCAGACATTCCCACGCCTCGTTACCGTCATGAGTGGTGTGCACTTCGTAGCCCAGTTTCGTGAGCACGGACTCGAGAATACGCCGCGATACGGCGTCGTCTTCGGCAATGAGAACACGCATGGAGCTTCTCCTGGAGTCAAGCGTTCGTATCTGCGCGTCCGGCCCGGACCGCCTGGACGACGGCATCGAATGCGATATACAGCTTGTTGGCCGGCTCGGCAGCGGCGTCCAAGTCGCCGGCTTTCGCGAACGTTTCCACCTCGCTCGCGATCGTGCGCATGGCTTCCGCACAAATATTGGCGCTCGATCCCTTGAGCGTGTGCGCAGCCAACACGGCTTTGGCCGTATCCTTGGATTCCAAAGCCTGCCTAAGATTTGCAAGGGCGGTGGGCGTCTCGCCGACGAACAGATCTATCAGTTCGTCGATAAGGGCATCGTCTTCACCGACGCGCGATGCCAGCGTGGCACGATCGAGCACGGAACTCAAGGACGCCGCGCGCGGCGCGATGACCGGCTCGGGCGTTTGCCGCAGCGCGCCGAGAGCTCGCTCGATAGCCATCGCGAGTTCTTCGGGCCGCACCGGTTTGGACACGTAGTCGTCCATGCCGGCCTCGATACACCGCTCACGGTCGCCCTGCATGGCATTTGCTGTCATGGCAACAATCGGGGTATGGCGCGCATCGCCCTCGTTGCGGCGGATTTCCGCCGTAGCGGCGAACCCGTCCAACTCCGGCATTTGACAATCCATCAGCACCAAGTCGTAGCGCATCTGCTCGACCGATTCGACGGCCTCGCGTCCATTCGCCACCGCGTCGGCTCGAAATCCGAGCTTGTCCAGAATCTTCAGCGCGACGCGCTGGTTGACGACATTGTCTTCCGCGACGAGGATACGTATGCGGCGGCGCTCTTCTTCGGCCAGCACGTGGCGCGTGATGAACGGTACGGCCGCGCCGGAGCTGGCGCGAGATTCGCCGCCTAGAATGGATTCGATGCAGGCGCGCAACTGCTCCGGGCGGACGAGGGGTTTGGTTAGAAAGGCGGAGAAGCCTGCATCCTTGGCCAGCGATGCGTCGCCGCGCTTTGCGCCCGAGCTGAGAATCACCATAGCGACATCGCGGATCTCCGCGTCTCGCTTGACCTCACGCCCCAGCGTCATGCCGTCCATATCCGGCATGAACATGTCCACAAGAACGACATCGAAAGGCGTCCCGCGCGTCTTGGCTTCGCGGAGCTTACGTAGCGCGTCACGCGCGTTTTCGGTTTCATCAAACGTCCAGCCCCATTTCCCAATCAGTACTCTGAGGAACTCCCGGTTCGTGCGATTGTCGTCCACAACCAAAACGCGTGCTTCCTTGATGGGCGATGCAAACAGACTCTCGCCCACCGACACAGGCTGTTTTCGGAGCAGCGCTGTGAACCAGAAGGTCGAACCTTGACCCTCGACGCTATCGACGCCGATCTGGCCGCCCATCATTTCGGCCAAGCGCTTCGAAATAACCAGGCCGAGCCCGGTGCCGCCATACTTGCGCGTCGTGGCGCCGTCCGCCTGCGAGAACGGTTGGAACAGCCGATGGCGGCGATCTTCGGGCACCCCAATGCCCGTATCGCTCACGGCGAACTTCACGAGCAGTTCGTCCCCTGTTTCCTGTTCGAGGGTGACTCGCAACGAGACCTCGCCACGCTCCGTGAACTTGACGGCGTTGCCGAGAAGGTTGAGCAGGATTTGGCGAAGACGCCCTGGATCGCCTTGGAGCAGCGAAGGCACGTCAGGGTGGACGAGCACGAGCGCTTCCAGGCCCTTCTCGGCAATCCGCACGGAGAGCAGGTCCATGACTTCGGCAACCGTTACGCGCAAGTCGAAGTCGATGACTTCCATATCCAGTTTGCCGGCTTCAATCTTCGAGAAATCGAGAATGTCATTCATGATGCCCAGCAGCGCTTCGCCGGAAACGCGGACCGTCTCGGCAAACTCGCGCTGCTCGGTGCTCAAGGGGGTATCGAGCAGGAGGCCGGTCATGCCGATGATCCCGTTCATGGGCGTGCGAATCTCATGGCTCATGTTGGCCAGGAACTCACTCTTGGCGGCATTGGCAAGACTCGCCTCGAGGGCCAGTTGATTGGCGCGTTCGACCGCCCGTTCCATTTCGCGATTGGCGATCTCGACCGAATGCATGGCGGCTTCGAGGCGATCGTAGGTCTGCTTCCGCTCGGTCACGTCGCGCACGTTGGCCAGGATGGCGGGCTGGCTATGAAACGAAAGCGGGCACAGGAAGATCTCGACATCGAGAAGGCTTCCGTCGCCGGGACGGCGGGCTTTCCAGGGAAGAAAGTGGCTTTCGCCCGAGGCCACACGCTTCCAGATTTCGGGAAGTTCCGCCAAGGGAGATTCGGGGCTCGAAAGATCGCCTGCGATCGAACAGCGTTTCGCTTCTTCAAGGGATACCCCATACATCGAGAGCATCTTTTCGTTGACCGCCAGGATCTTCCCGTGGACGTCATGCACGAGGATGGCGTCGTAGACGCTGTTGAAGATGATCCGCAACGTCTCTTCCGATTCCCGAATCTGCTTCTCCGCGTTCTTGAGTTCGGTGATATCGACAAAACTCTCGAGCAAGAGATCGCGTCCGCTGATTTCGACGTGCACCACCGTCTTGATAATGGGCACCTGCACGCCATCGGTGCGCACGAGCACACGTTCCGAATTGTCCACGCATTCGTGGCAATCGGTAATGGGACAATTCCCGGCGGCGGCCATGCAGACGAAGTTGTGGCACACCCTTCCTACCATCTCCTGCTGCGTACAACGGCACAGCTCGGCCGCCTTCTTGTTGGCTACCACGATGGTATGGTCTTGAGGATCGATGAGCAGGATGCCCGCTTGGATGTGTTCGACCACCGCCTCGAAACGCCTGCTGCTTTCCACGGCGATCGCTTCAGAAGCCGCGACGCTTTGTATAGCGCTCTCGGACCAGCGCATCATCACGAAGAAGAAGACGAGGATGATTGAAAATAGAAGCGCTCCCAGAACGGCCGGCACGGATTCCGTTAGCGCGTCGTATCGCCAAAGGTACGCATTGGCATCCATGCAGAATACGGCCGCCACTTTGCCCGTCGCGGGATCGACGATCGGTGTCATGGCCGTGATCCACGTGCCCCAACGATCCGTGTAAGGCCCCGTCACGGCTTCGATCCCCTCAAAGGTTCTCGCCATGTCCTGAGGAGCCTCTGAATAGATCTGTCCCGGCGGCGAGTAATCCGCGGAATCGGCGGGCTCGGAATCCATATAGATGAAGATGTCGCTGCCGCGCAGCCCCAGGTAATACAAGAAGCGGCACTGCGAATTGGCGTTCCGCGCCCGTATTAGTTGCCCTTTGAGATGAAGGTATGCGGGCAGATTCAGGTCCGTTTCGGTTCCTGTCAGCTTCGAGAGACACTCGATGTCGCTCGCTTCACCGATCATGCGCGCCGTAGTCAATAACGCTGTTCGATGCACGGCATCGGCCTGGCGATAGGCCCGATACGCCGCCAGCGATCCCCCCGCCACGACAATACCCAGCGATATCGCCAGGGCCCACACCGGAAATCGAAGTCGCGGTGGGTCCTGGGTTCCGGATTGCAGCGCTGCCTTCATACACAATACTCTCTTCGGCTGCACACGAGCGTCGAGGTCGTGAAGGCCCAGCATGCAGGACATGCGTGCTCACGATGCCGCGTGGCGTCAAGAACAACGTAACACGATCTCGTCCGCGGACACAATGCCCTGCGTTAGCTCCCACTCCAGCGGAATCGTAGCGTATAAATGCCCACACTGGGTCCGCCATCGACTCCGCCGCGCTTGTGCTTTCCGCACGCGGCCATGTTCCCGGCCTTCGGAGAGGTTGGTGTATCATCTGGACATGCTCCGTCATTCACACGCCGCCAGGTTGCGAGCGATTGTCTTGTGCCTCTTCCTCGGAGGTGTTGCATTCGCAGGCTCGGAGGAGATAGCTAAGCTCGTCCAAGCGTACCCGGAGCATCTCGTTGCCAGCGTGAAACCGAATGTCGTGGCATGGAAAGATGGCTCCGAAATGCCGTTTGACGACGGGGTTGCCAAGACGGATTTCGAGGACCTGTTGAACCGCGCGAGCCTCAAGGATCAGATGGCCACGCCGTATCCGCTCGCGTGGCCGCAATCGGCGCCCGCCCTCAACGAGGACCCGGGGCGCGCTCGAAACGACGCGTTCTTCAGGAAGATGTACGGCGGATCGTCGCGCGAGGTCGAGGCCCATCTGGCCGCCGTGCCGTGGATCGATGGAAAGACCGTCCGCTTCACGCACATCAACGGCGCAGATGGCGCGTTACGCGAGGTCGCGGAGGACATCTCGAAGATGCCCGCCGAGGTGCGCCGGTATGTTGCCAAACCCGCAGGCACGTTCCTATGGCGACCCATCGCAGGAACGGAACGCATCAGTATGCACGCGTTCGGCGCGGCTATCGACTTTGAACTCCCCAAGCCGCTCTACCGTTACTGGAAGTGGAACCGATCCTCCGCACAACCCGTCTATCCGGCGGCCGTCCTCGCCGACGCGAACTTGAGGAAGATTGTCGAAGTCTTCGAACGCCACGGTTTCATCTGGGGCGGCAAATGGTTTCACTACGACACAATGCATTTCGAGTATCGACCGGAACTCGTAGTTAACCTAGCTCCGGACGCATCGCCTCGAGCTCGCGAGCCAGTTCGATAACCCCGATCGCCTCGATGCCCGGCGCCATCGGATACCGTGTCGTGCCGGGATACACAACGAACGTACGATCGGGCTGGATGTCGTCGCGAGCTGCGTGGAACCCTCTTTCGCATTTGGGAGCCAGCCCTAGCTTGACTTCGATGGCCCACCTTGCGCCGCCAGGCAGTTCAAGGAGAAGATCCACCTCGGCGCCGGCCGCGGTTCGATAGAAACTAGCCAGGGCGCCCGAGGGCGCCGCTGCAATCAGATTCTCGATAACGAATCCCTCCCAACTGGGTCCGGCAACGGGGTGGCTGAGCAGCGAGGAGTAATCGGCGATGCCGAGCAAGGCGTGCACCATGCCGCTGTCGCGCACATACACTTTGGGCGATTTGACGAGGCGCTTGTTCAGATTGCCGGAGTAGGGGCGTAGCCGCCGCACCAAGAGCAAATCGACCAGCAAGTCAATGTACCGGGTTACGGTCTGAGCGCTGATAGCCAAGCTTCCGGCTAACCGAGACGCGTTTAATAACGTCCCTTGTCCATGGGCAAGCATCGTCCACAATCGCGACAAGGTCTCTTCCGGGATGCGAGGCCCGAACATCGGCACATCGCGCTCGAGATACGTTCGGATGAAGTCATTGCGAAGCGCCAGACTCACGCGGTCGCTGGAGGCGAGGAAGCTGTCCGGATACCCGCCCCGAAGCCACAAAGGCTCTACACCCTCGCCCCGGCCACCCACTTCGAGCACATCGAAAGGCCCCATATCCACATAGGCGATACGTCCCGCCAGAGTCTCTCCGGATTGCCGTAACATGTCGACCGTCGCAGAACCCAAAAGCAAGAACCGTCCCGTACGCTTGCCCTTGCGGCGGCCCGCGTCGATGAGTCCTCGAAGCGCCTGGAAAAGATCCGGCACACGGTGAATCTCGTCCAGCACGACCAGCCGATCCTCAAAGTGGCTCAAGAACATCACCGGGTCGGAGAGTCGTTCGCGGTCGGCCCTGTTCTCGAGGTCGACGTACAAAGCGCCCATACGCTCGCACAGCCCTGCGGCGAGCGTGGTCTTGCCCACTTGCCGAGGGCCGATCAAGACCACGGCGGCTTGGCGCTGCAAGGCGGCAAGGACCTCTGTTTCAACGCGACGAGGAATCATGCTTGTATTTTATCCATATTGTGGATAAATTGCAATAATAAATGCTGTCTAAGATAACGCAATAGGGCGTGGAGAAAAGGAAGGGCGATCTACTCGCTATAAATAGTGCGTATATTATACTTTTTGCTGAGCTGTTGAATCTCGCCCATAAGTTCGGGCTTTTCGCCGACCCGGCAGACCTCGCCAATCAAATAGTAGATCTTCTGAAAGGCCCAGCTCCGCGCGATCTGCTCGTCGCCTTGCACTGACTTGGCAAAATCGGCCAGGAAGATGACCTCTTTCTCTTTCGATTCCGCGTTCCCTGCGAGGCGCATCGTGAACGTCTTGTTCTTCGCCGGGTCGTATCGGCCGTACACGGTCACGGCCCGGCCCGCATAGAAGTCCGGCACGTCCTTCGGGAAGAGATTCGCCTCGTCGATCTGGCCGTAGTTCGCCTGAAGGCCCGCCAGGATGGGATTCTCGACACGCGCGAAGAACTTCGGCAGGTCCTGCTGGATCTTTTCGATCGACGACGATATGTCGGCCTCGCCCTTGTTTCGATAGGCGAGCAGATCGAGGAGATAGCTGTTGACCGTGTTGCCCGCGCCAAACGCGAACACGGTATTGCCCAGCCGGTTCTCCGTAGTGAGGTTGTTGATAATCGTCCGCGCGTCGCGCACGCCGGTAGTCGGCCGCCCGTCGGTCATCACGAGCACAATGCCCGGCACGCCTTTGCGCGGCGGAGTCTGTAAGAGCGGGCGAAGGGCGTTATACACGTCGGTCTGCCCCGTGGACTTCAGGTCTTTGAGGAACTCGCCGGCGGCGGCTTTGGCCTCGGGCGTGGCCTGCGCCAGTTCGGGCCTGAACAGCGTCGCGTTCTCGCGAAACACCACCACATTGAAGCGGTCTTCCGGGCGCAGTTCGTCGAGCAACTTCCGGACGGCGCGCGCGGTCGCATCGAGCTTGTGTTGAACGATGCTGTTCGACGCATCGATGACGAAGGTGATGTCCTTGGGCAAGATCGCGGGCTTCTCGCCTTTCTTGGGGCTGATGCGAAGCCGGAAGAACCCCAATTTCTCGCCCTGCGGCTGATAGGTGTCGATATCGATATCGAGCAGGTCGTCGATGAACTCGAACGATCGTTCCTTCTTGACTTGTTCGACCGTCGGCGCCAGCACGGCCTGCTGAATCTCGGGGGTCAGCGGCATGGATATCACGCCCGTATCGGGCAACAGGGAGTCTTCGTAGCGCGGCATCGGGAGATTGCCCTCGGGCGTCCCGTTCCCCTCGATGGAGGCCGGCAGCGGTTCCGAAGCGAGCGTGCTCGCCGTGAGATCTCCGAGCGGCAGCCTGCCCTCGCCTCCATCTTCGGGACCCCGCATCACCGGGAACTCGTCTTCCTTGAGGATTCGGTCGGGACTCGGACTTACCAGACGCCGTGGGATATCGATATCTTGCCGTGCCACGTCTTCGGCGATCTCGACGATCTTCGAGTCGACCTTCGACAACGACTCGAGGTTCGGCGCGAGGTCGTGTTCGCGCGGCACGACCTCCTCAGCTACGCGGTCGGAAAGCCGCGGGATACCGGCGCCTTCGCGCAGCGCCTGTTCGGTCGGGACCAGGGCCTCGTTCTCGCGTTTGAGGAGGTCCGTGATCGTACCGGGCTCCGTGGACAACCCGTTGCGGTGTTCCTGCGCTCGCGCCTCGGGCTTCGATGCGGTCTGATCGGGCGGCGGCGCAGGCGTCTCTCGAATCTCGACGCGATAGTGGCGCAGCGGTTTTTCGGGCGCCATGCTAAGTTCGCGCAAGGTTACGCGGGGAGCGATAGCCAGCAGCGTGCCGTGAATCAGCACCGACAGCGCGATGCTCAATCCCAGCATGAAGCGGCGGCTAGCCATGACGTTATCCTTGGCCCAGCTTGGCCAAGGCATCCTTCGCCTTGGCGGCTTGTTCGCTGGTGGCATAGTCGCGCAGCAGTTCCTCGTACGACTTCTTGGCCTGGTCGCGGCTGCCGGCCTTCTCGAAACACTGCCCCGCGCGCCACAAGGCCTCCGGCGACAGCTCCTCGTGCAGGAAGAGAATCGCTATGCGCATGTAGCTTTTCGCGGCCCCTTCGAAATCGTTCTTGGCCTCGTACAATTCGCCCAGCCGGAACCGCGCCCGCGCCGCCGTGTCGCCCGTGTTGGCGTTCGCGGCGTCTTCGTACAAGGCAAACGCTTCGTCTTGCTTGCCCTGCGTTTCGTACAGCTTGGCCATCCGGTATTTCGCGTCGACAGCCACCGCGCTCGCGGGGTCAGCCTCGACCGCGGCCTTATACAGGTCGATCGCCTCGTCGACTTTGCCGGCGGCCTCGCTGCACTCCGCGATCTTGATCCGCACGCGCTCGGGGTTCGGGTAATCGGGACGCGCCGCGAGAAGCGCCTTGAAGGCCGCCGCGGCCTGATCCCATTTCTTCTGGTCGTATAGGCGCTGCCCGGTCCACGCGTAGGTCTCTTCGTTGAGCGGCATGTCCGGGAACTCGGTCATAAGACGCAGGAAGAGTTCCGTGGCCGCGTCATAGTCTTTCGTCTCGTACCGCGCCAGCGCCAGCCCCTTGACCGCGCGTCCCGCATAGCTCCCTTTCGGGTCGGCCTCGATCGACGCGTTGTAGGCTTCGATAGCCTTTACCGGGTCCTTGCTTTCGCGCAGCAGGAAATCTCCCACCCGCAGGTGCGCCTCCGCCGTGTGTGGACCGTTCGGAAACTTCGCGATCAGCTTCTCGAACGTCTTCGCGCTTTCCGCGTAGTTCTTCATGTTGTGATACGTGATCGCGAGCCGGTAAAGCGTGTCCTGCTCGATGGTCGCGTCCGCCGGGGCCTCGAGGATCTTCTTGTACTTCTCGACCGCCGCGTCGAACGACGCGGTCAGGAACTGCGCGTCGCCCGCGCGCAAGATGGCCTGTTCGGCCAGAATATTGTCTGGGTATTTCTTGGCGAAGTTTTCGAATGCCTTGGCGGCCTCGTCCGTCCGGTTGAGTTGCGCCAGACATTCGCCGGCTTTGAACAACGCCTCCGCCCCGAACTCGCCGTCCGCGTACTTCTCCGCCACCAGGCGGAACTCTTCGTAGGCATTCTCGTAATCGCCTTTGGTCAACAGAATCGTGCCCAGCAGGAACGCGCCGTCCCCGGTCAGTTTCGGGTCCGCGGGATTTTGAAGATACGCGCCGATTTCCTCTTTCGCCTCGTCGAGCTTGCCACTCAGATACAGGCACCACGCGAGTTTGTATTGCGAGCGCCCCGCGAATTCCGAGTCCTTATGCTCGGTGCGCAACTTGGTGTACAGCGCGATCGCCTCGTCGTACTGCTGCTGTTGTTGCAGACAATTCGCTACAAGATAATTCGCGCCGACGGCCTCCGCGGCATCGCCGTGGCGCTTGAGAAATGCCTTTGCGGCTTCGATCGCTTCAGGATATTTCGCCGCGTGATAGAGCGCCCAGGCGTAGCCGTACTCCGCCTTCTGACTGTACGCGGAATCCGGAAAGTCCTTCTGAAGCTGTTCATAGGCCCCGACGGCAGCGCTGAACCATCCCAACTTGTCGTATGTCTCTGCCGCACGGAAACGCGCTTCCATCCGCAGATCCTTGTCGGCGTTCGACGCGGCCAGTTCGGAGAATTCGACGGCGGCGTTCTCGGTCTCGCCGCGCGCAAGATACGCAAACGCCAACTGATAGTGCGCGAAGGGCACGAGCGGGTTGTCCGGAAGAGACTCGATCAGCCGTTTGAAGAATTTCACCGCGGCGTCTGAGTTGCCGCTGTCGACATTGATCTTGCCTAGATAATACAACGCGCGTCCGCGTATATCCGGCGGCGAGCCGGCATCGGCCAGGGGATCGAGAATCGTCGCCGCGTCCACGGGACGTTTGAGGAAGTAAAGCACTTCGCCCTTGGTCGCGGACCCGCGCTGACGGGCAGTAGGATCGGTTTCCGCGGCAAGATACTTGTTGAGCGCGTCCAGCGCGTCCTCATAGTGCTTCGCCGCATACGCCGATTCGCCCAGACGCCGCCATGCCGTGGCAACCTGGGCGCCCTTCGGAAACTTCTCGATGTAGGCCTTGTACTCGTCCGCGGCCTCCTTGTAGAAGCCCCGCTGAAACAGGCCGTTGGCGAAATCGATCTGCGCTTGGTCGTCCAAATCCGCGTACGCCGCAAGGGCCAGCAACGCCATCCAGGCTATTGCCGCCCGCTTCACGGCTTCTTCTCCCCGGCCGGTTCCTCGGGAAGCGCCGCGAACGACACGTTCTGGATATCGGCGTTCGCGCAGCAATTCAGGATCGCGATGGCCTGGCCGAGAGCCGCCTGGCGGTCGCCGCGGATGATGACCGCGCCACCCGGAAACAGCGCCGCGACTTGATGCAGGACATCTTGCAGTTCGGGCAGCGTCATCACGCGTTCGTTCAAGACGATGGTCCCGTCCTTCCGCACGTTGATGTAGATCTCGCCCTGCGAACGTTGCTGTGGCGCGGCGGCGCTGGCCGTCGGCAGCTTGACATCGATGTCGCTCTCGATCGACGAATACGCGGACACCACCATAAAGAAGAACAGTGTCACGAAAAGCACGTCGATCAGCGGCACGATTTGAATGGTTTCGGATTCCTCTTGGAGCTTGCGTCCGAACTTCATCCGTCTTTCCCTCGCGACAAGAGTTCCACGATTTCGCTCGATTGCGCCTCGACGGCGGCAATCACTTTCACCACGCGGCCGCGCAAATAGTAGTACACGGCGAGTGATGGGATCGCGACGATCAGCCCGCCCACGGTGCAGATCATGGCTTTCGACACACTGGACGCTACGGCAAGGCTACGCACCTGGGCGTTATTCGAAGCGATCGAGCTGAACGCCAGCACCATGCCCCACACCGTGCCCAACAGTCCCACGAGCGGCGCCAGCACGCCGATGTTGTTCAGGTAGGAGATCTTCTGCCACATGTCCGTGACGCCGCGCTCGCCCTCGCTCTCCATCGCGTCCTGGATGACGTAACGGTCGCGGCCCGACACGCGCAACCCCGCGCGGACCACGTTCGCAAGCAGTTCGTCGCGCCCTTCGCACAACTGATACGCGCCGCGGAGATCGCCCGCGCGGATGTGGCTCATCAGGCGTTTTGACAAGGTGGGCGGCGCTTCACGTTTCGGCGTCACGGTGAAGATGAAGTAAATCGACATGGCCAGCGACGCGCAGCCCAGCCCCATGGTCACCCACAGGATCGCCCCGCCCCACTGGATCATCTTGAACAGCGTCACGGCCTCCTCTTGCGGCGGCGCGGTCGCGCCGGCCACGGCTTCCGCGGCGACCTCCTTTGCGTCAGCGGGAGCGGCGGGCGGGGGCGTCTGGGCGCAAGCCTGCCAGGCAAAGAGCGCCAAGGCTATTGCCATCGCTGCCCGAACGAGCGTCGTTTGGTTCATCGAACCGGACTCCTTTCGGTGGACACACGGCGCGCCCGCGCGCAAGCCGATACACGCGCCGCGGGCGCAAAGCAAGAAACGGTCTCTCTTATCATTATGCCCTTGCGTCCGTAAAGGTTGCAATGGACGTTCGGAATACCTCGCTTACACACAAAGAAAGGGCGTCTCAGCATGCTGAGACGCCCTTGGATGGGTCGGAACTATCCGATTACCTGCGTTTCCGAATCGAACGCGCCGCCGCCAGCGCCATCGCAGCCGCCAGCGCGCCCAGACCGGCAAGACCCGCTACCGGCAGCGCCGAAGCGTTGACCTCGAGATGGGCATGCACAGACTCCAGCGAATCCGAGACCTGGTCCGAAATGACAACGTAGTACGTCCCCGAATCCGCCATCGTCAACGGACCCAAGTTCAGCGTTGCACCGGCGCTGAGCACGGTCGCGGAGCCTTCCTTGTACCAGGCGTAGGTGAGCGGCCCGTATCCGCCGGTCGTCGCCACCGAGAAGTCAAATCCTCCGTTCTCGGTCGCCGAGCCGCCATACGGCTGAGTCGCGATCGCCAGATGTTCGTGGACTTCCACCAGCGCCGGTTCCGACGTGATGGTCTTGTCGTCCGCAGGATCCGGCGTGCCCATGTCGTCCACCACGGTCACGTAGTACTCGCCCGCCATAGCCGTCGTGAGGCCTTGGAGCGTCCGGAAGTACTCCAGGTCTCCGGGGGCCGGTTCAAGCACGTTGCCCTGCGGATCGTACCACGTGTACGTCAGGTTGCCAGTCGCAAACGTGGCCTCGCCGAGAAGCACGTACGAATCGCCCGCATACACACGCGTCGACTGTGGCTCGCTCGCAAAGCCGAATACGACATTGATGGTAAGGGCGACATGGTCGGATTCTGCCGAGTCGGCGGGCTCCGCACTGTCGGTTACGACGCACCAGTAGGTGCCAACATCGTAGATGCTTGGCGATGCGATGTCGTACGTAGGCGAGTCGACACCAACTTGCACGCCCGCCTTGTACCAGGTGTAGTGCAGCGCTCCCATGCCTCCCGTGCCCGCGACGCTCAGCGAGTACGGAACGCCGAGTTGCATCTCGCCTGCCACCGGTTGCGTCGTAATCGAGACATGCGGCACAACCGTAAGGACCGCCGCGCCCGAAGTCGCCGAGGAGGCCTCGTCGTCCGTCACCGTAACGGTATACGAACCGGCGTCGCCCACGGCAACCCCGTTGAGGGTCAACGTGGCGTCGGTCTTCCCGGCCAGCGGCGAAGCGCCCTTGTACCACTGGTAGGTGTACGGACTGAAACCGCCCGTCGCCGAGACCGTCGCCATGAACGTGTCGCCCACATAGAGATCGGCGCCGCTCGGGTCGCCCGTGATCGAAACCGGGTCAGCAACTTCAAGTGTCGCGCTGGCCGACGGCGTCAGCGCCAGCGGAGGACGCACGCCTACTTCGCCAATCTGACAGACGTAACTGCCGGCCAAGGCCGACACCACCGAGCCGAAGCTCAGCGTCGCGGTAGTCTGGGTGGGCAGGTCGAGTCCTTCTTTCTGCCACTGGTACGTGTAGGCCGGGCCGTAGCCACCGGTCACCGCTACGGAGAAGCTGAAGGGCTCGCCCACGTGAGCGCGGCCGCTGACCGGTCCTGTGATATCCAGCGCACTCGAATTGACGGTAAGCGGCGCGGCGCTGGATTCCAGGGCCACACTGGCGGAATCCGTGATCACGCACGAGTAGTTGCCTTCGTTACCGGCCGGATTGACCGGAAGCGGATTGCCGTCCGGCGAACCGCCCTGGCAGTTGTTCAGCGTCAGGCTCGCGTTCGTGGCTCCGGCGATATCCGCGCCCTTGTACTTCCACTGATACGTATACCCAGGCACCCCGCTGCTGAGCACCATGGACACGGTAAACGTCGCCGAGCCGCGGGCGCTCGTGCTCTGCCCCACCGGCTGGGTCTGAATGGCCAGCACGGTCAGGACCGCCGCCAAGCTCGTCGCCTGGGAACCGGAGGCGCCCATAACCTGGCAGGTGTAACTGCCCTGGTCGGAGGCCGCCAGATTGTTCAGCGTCAGGGTGTCCGAATTGCCGCCCACCGGCGTCAGTCCGCGATACCATTGGTACGAGTACGGCGTGTAGCCATCGGTGGCCGTTACGGTGAACGTATGGTTGTCGCCTTCCTTCTTGTTGGCGCCGACCGGATTCACCGAGAAGCTGATCGGGTTGCGAACATCGAGGACCGCGCCCACCGAAGCCACCAGCGGATCGATCGACGGATGCGCGTCATCGCCCACGAGACACACATACGTGCCGGCGTCGCCCAGCACCGCGTTGGTCAGATCCAGCGTGTCGGTCGTCGCGCCCGCGATATGGCCCGCGGCATCGCCCACGTCCATGCCGTCCTTCTGCCACTGGTACGTGAGCGTGCCCACGCCGCCGCTCGCCGTCACCGAGAACGTGTGCGAACCGTTCACGACAAGGTTCGCGCCGCTTGGAGCCGACACGAGAATGTTCGCGACCGTAACCGTCAAGTCTGCCTCGTCCGAGGTCGCCGTCTGGGAGAAGTCGTCGGTTACAAGGCAACGATAGGTGCCCGCGTCCGAAAGCGCCAGCGGGTTGATCGTGTAGCTCGTCAAGCCGGTTCCGACGTCGTCCCAGCTCGCGCCGTTCTTCTTCTGCCACTGATACGTCAGCGTGCCGTCGCCGCCGTGCGCCGCAATCGTGAAGGTCTGCGACTGCATGGCGTACTTCGTGGCCGTTTGCGGTTGCGTGTCAATCACGATCGGGTTCGACGAGACCACCAGCACGGCTTCACCGGAAGTCAACGTGACCGCCGCCGTATCCGTAATCTGGCAGCGATAGCGGCCTGCGTCCGCGGGAGCCACCGAGCCGATGCTGAAGGTAGCGCTGTTCGTGCCGACGTTGTCCCAGCCCGAACCGTTCCACCACTGCCATTGGTACGTGTAGCCCGGCACGCCGCTCGTCGGTGTCACGGTGACCGTCGTATTGAAGGCATTGCCCGGAATCAGGTTTGCGCCCGAAGGCTGCGTCTGGATTTCGAGCACCGTCAGCGTGGCCGCGTTGGTCGTCTTGGAATCCGTAAACGAATCCGTGACGGCGCACGTGTACGAACCCTGGTCCGCAAAGGTGAGCGAACTGAGCACCAGCGACGACGAGTTGGTTCCGACGTTGGTCACGCCGCGCTTCCACTGATACGTGAGCGTCCCGAACCCGCCGCTCGGGGTCACGCTGAAGGTGTACGCATCGGCCGTCTTGCGATTAATCGGCGTCGCGAGACTCGACAGGCTGATGCGGTTCGCGACCTGGAGCGTAAGGACGTTCGAGTCCTGATACGCCGCTGGGGGTCTGGCGTCGTCGCCGACCTGGCAGCGATAGTCGCCCGCGTCACCCAAGGCCACCGGTGTGATCGTGTACACGGAGGTGGCCGGCCCCACGTTCGTCCAGGTCCCGCTGATGTTCTTCTGCCAGTGGTACGTGAGGGTGCCCACGCCGCCTGTAGCCGTGCACGTCAGCGTTTCGGTGTCGCCCACGTACAATTGCGTGGCGCCCGTCAGATTCACATTGATTGCCGCAAGCGACGTGCTCAACGTGGCATTGCCGGAAGTCACCAGATTGGCTGGAGGACGGACGCCCGGCGTTTCGCCCACGGTGCAGTAGTAAACCGTGCCGTTGTCCGAGGCGTCGCAGTTCAACACAGTCAACGTGGCCGTCGAAACGCCGCTGTACTTCGCGCCGTTCGCGAGCGGCGTCGGGTTGCCCTGCTGATACCACGTGTACGTGTACGAGAAACCGCTTCCCGAACCGCCGCTGGGCGACACGGTGAACGTCGCGTTCTGCGTGTAATACACCGATTGGTTCGACGGGCCCGTTAGACTAATGCCAGCGGCATTCACGGTGAGCGCCGCGCCGCCGGTGGTCAACTGGGCCAGCGCCGAGTCTTTCACGACGCACGTATACACGCCAGGGTGTCCGGTGTACGTGCCGTCCGCGACCTGGACATTGTCGATAATCAGCGTGGCCGCCGTGGCGCCAGAGATATGCCCGGCCGCATTTGAAACCGCAACACCGTCCAGATACCACTGGTAGGTGAAGCCGCCCGTGCCTCCCGACGCCGTTACCGAGAACGTAACGTTATCCGCGCCCGAGGTCACCGTTTGCGGGCTCGGGTTCGTCGAAGCCAGCACCGTAAGCGCTACCGTATTGCTCGTGGCTGTGCTCGAGCCCGCCGGGGCATCCGTGGCCGTGATGTAGTAGCTTCCCTGATCGCCTGAGACGAGCGGGCTCAACGTGAACGACCCCGTGCCGTTCGTGGCGATCGGCGTGCCGTTGCCGACTTTGTACAGTGCGTACGTCAGTGCGCCCGCACCACCGGTGGCGGTTGCGGCAAACGTGTGCGAACCGCCCACGGCCTTGTTACCGCCCGAAGGCTGGCCTGTGATGCTGACCGGATCGACGACCGAGACGACGACGGCATTCGAATCCAGAGAGCCGAGCAGGTTCGTCGCGCGCATAAAGTACGTGCCCGCATTCGCCGGAGCCGCGCTCGCTACACTGTAGGTCTTGCTGTAGGCCGCGCCCACGGGATTGCTCGTGTCGCCGGGGCTGCCCTTGTACCACTGATACACGGGCACGCTGTCGCCGCCGACCGCGCCCGAAGACATCGAGAACGGCTGGCCTGTATAGGCAAACAATGGCGTCGCGGGCTGCGGGCTGATGGCAAACGCGCGCGAGCCGACATAGACGTAAATCAACGGGCTAGTTCGTCCGCCCAGTGCCTCTTCCCCAACGGAACCCGTCGGAACCGTCGCCGCGAAATCGGGCGGGTTGTAGATGAGTGCGGACGTATACGTCGGAGGATTCGTGGTATCCGATACGCGCGTCCACGGCGACATGCCGTCGTGCCACGGCAGCAAGTACGTGTACTGCGCATTCCACGTTGCGGGAACGACGCCGCGATATCCGTTGTCGTTGGGATCGCCGGTCACACCATCGGCCACAAAGTCTTGCCGGTGGCTGCCCGGAGGATCGCCTACCCAGTACGGATCGAGTTGGTCGTTCGCATACGCGGCAACATAGACCCAGTAGATACGTCCGCGGAAAGTCGTCGTAGGAACGAACGTGATCTGCTGCGGGTTGCCTGCGGGGCCATTCTGTACGGTCTGGGTTACGATCTGCCCTATTTCGCCGCTGTTCACGAAGCTTCGCGTGGTCAGCGCCGTGCCGGATAGATATGGCGTAATCGACCCCGCGGTTTGGTACATGAAATACGAAACGGTATACCATTCGCTCGCGCGCAGGGGTTTATCGGATTTCATGTTGGCCACGGTCTGCGTCAGCGCGGTGGTGTCTGAGGTGCTCTTCTCCACGCGTTGAGCCGGGTAGATGTTGAACGTGCCGGTCGTGTCCAGATAGGTCCACGTCCCGATATCCCAATTGTTCGTATTACCCTTGAACGAATTGTTGTTCAGGATATTGTACGAGTTCGACGGTGGGAAGTCTTGAGCTTCCTCCCATATGTTGGAGACAGCCCCGGTCCCCCCTGCCGTCACCACTGTGCCCATGTCGAGCGGGTCGCCCGCGAGAGCCGCTACGAAGATAAAGAAGTTGTCGACATAACCGGTCCACCCGTTGGTCGGGATTACGCGAATCGAAGGGTTGGCGCCTGCGGCGGTGAGGTACAGAGTTTCGGTGTGCCAGTCGTTATTGTCCGTGGAATACAGGCCCGATACCGAGGTGCCCAATCCGATAGAGACGCCTTCGGTAAGAAGCGCGGTGCCGAGCGTCTTGTACATGAAGTTGACGCGGTAGGTCACGCCTGCCGTAATCTTCGCCGCCGCGGGCTGCTGCGCCTGAGTCTGCGACAATTCGGCCGTGTTGCCGGAGGTATGCTTATACACGAGGAACTGGCCCTGCGGCGCGCCCACGCCGGCCACGTCGTCCTGAGGATTGCTCGCCCAATTGGCGCCCACCGTCCATTGAGTCGGAGCCGCTCCGGCGCCGTTCGTCATGTCGTTCTGATTGCAGTAATTCGTGTTTGGCGTGCCATGCGGCGGCGTCGAGATCCGAAGCGGGATCTGCGTCATGCCAAACGCGCTCAGGAAGTTCTCGCGCCACGTATTGGTCGTCGAGCCGCCGCCGCCGACATCGCCATAGCGCAAGATATTGCTTCGCGTTCCCGCGGGCGTCCCCGAAGCGTTGAAAATGCCGTTCTTGCCGAACAGGTTCGTGCGGCTGCCGCCGGAACCCCAGCGCGTGGCAGTGTAATTGGCCGTCGTCAACCACAGGGAACGCGCCGTCTTTTCCGCCCGCAACAATGCCCACATATTCGTAACGCCGGCAAGGTCCTGGTTGCCCATGCCGGCGCATAGGCCGTCAATTAGTTGACTAATATAGTTATTGACCGCAGTGAACGTATTTCCGTCCACCGTCTCGCCGACCGTACAGAGGCCGGCCATGTAGTCAAGCAGCAGGCCCGCCGTCAGGTCGCCCCCGACAGGCCCCAGCTCGGCCTTGAGCATTTCACACAACTTGTCCGAACCGTACGAATTCAGGACGTAATTACGCGCCGCGCGCGTTATGATGAACGCTACCGTCGTCTCGCCATAGATCATCAAGTCGTTGTAAACGAGGTTTCGGTTCGTTGCGAAGTCCGCCTGGATCTGCGTGACATTCGCCGCGCTAATGATGTTGGTCCCTACGCGTGTTCCGCCCCGTAGGACTGTGGCTAATTGCGCCAGCGTGTCTTCATCCCAAATCCCGTTGCCATCGTTGTCCGTGCCACGAAGTTTAATCGTGATGCCCGGACAATAGGACGCCAGCAGCTTGTCGAGCATCGTCGCAATCCAGTCAAAGTCGATATCGCGCGCCTGCGCGAACGCGTCCTGGGGGATCGCAACAAGCCCGACCACGGCCACTAGAAAGGCACAACCAATACGCTTCATCATAGCCCTTCACTCCTCGGTAGAATTGCGCCCAACCTCATGCAATTAGAGAGTTTATGCTTGTCGTGCACCGAAATCGCGCGGCGTCTGGATAAGTGCTCGAAGCCGAGAAAGCCGGCCTTCTTGGCCCAAACCGGCACGTATTCGCAACCATGCATGATCTTTGGACGGCGCTGGCCGGGACTGCCCAATGTGCGCCAAAGGCGTGTCAAGATCCCCCTGCAAGAGACCATGCTGCGCTCGGTAATCACTATTCAACTTGCGACTCAGACCGATCCGAGATACAGACGGGTTTCACTCCTCAACACTTGAAACCGTACTCACGCAGCCTTTAGTCCTGGTCGCACTTTTTATGGATTACGTCATAAAACGCAGTATAGCCGCCAGATAAGACAGCGACGACTACTCTCACCGCACCGGAATTGGTACTACCTACTGCCTAGCGCACAATAGCACGAATTATGAAGCATGTCAACAAGTTTGTTTGCCATGACAGGTCCCTATAGCGAGGCGGTGACAGGGTTCCCGATCGACCGTTCGGAGAGTAGGGATCGTCCTCTCAGAACCCTCCCCCATTGGCGCAGGACAACCACGGTCCAAGTCGAGTCAAGCGGGCTGTGCCATCACGCGAGACTCAACGGCAATGTCGTTGGTACATGGGACACGGAGTAGGCGCGAGAGATTTGGCGATGGTGTATGTCACACATTGCGCCGTTGCGCGTGGGGGAAATGAAGAATGGCGGAGAGACCGGGATTCGAACCCGGGGTACAGTTCAACACCGTACAACGCCTTAGCAGGGCGCCACCTTCAACCTCTCGGTCATCTCTCCGCAGGTCCCGTCCAAACTATCATGAATCGCGCCAAAATGCAACCCGCGCGATACCGCTTGCGGCACGGGGGCAGGACGCGCCTGTCCACGTGTCCCTCCCACCGGCCTTTACTGCCGACCAGGAGACCGGGAGGACGTGCCCCTTGGAAAGTACTCGGAAGTGAGATACGATGCGACAGCCTGCGCAACAATGTCGGCGCCCGAAGGTTTGAGGTGGCCGTCCAACGCAAAATAGAGCGCGTTCACATCCGGTGCGGCGGCCAAGGCCTCTTTGACTTGCACGTGGGCAAGGCCCTCCCGTTGAAAGAAGGTTTCGGCGCTTCGTGCAGGCTTCTCACGATCGTAGAATCCTGGCGGGGAATCCCCCTGCGCGGCCCGTGTCCATGCCTGCTCGCTCATCTCGTATTGCCCAGGCACCACGTAGACGATGAATCCGATGCCGCGCTGTGCGCAATCGTCGCGGGTTGCAAGGATATCCTGTTCCATCGCCTCCCATCCTTCCTGCAACACCGGATACCAGTCGGCCCGGTAAATCTCGAGCATCCCGTTGCGCGGTTCCGTGGGGGGCAGATTCAGGTAATCGGGTTCGCGATGGAACAAACGTGTCGAATCGAGCAAACGCGCGAGGCCGATGCGGCCCGACGAACGGACGAACAAGAGCTTGAACAAACGGCTGTACTCTTGCAGGCGGATGTCGGCGCGAATGCGCCAATCGGACGTGAAATGAAGAAAGTAGGTTTTGTAACGCGCCTCGAGCGGCGTGTACGCGCGGAGCGGGATGCCTCTGCGCATGGTGGTATCGAACACGTCGTTGTTGAGAAATAACTGGAGGATGACGAGGTCGGGCTGCAATGCCAGGCCGCGTTCAAGCAAGAGCGCGTGCGCTTGCCACGGGCCATAGCCGCCGCATCCCAGATTCATCACCGTAGCATGCTTGCCCGGAATGGCATCCTTGAGACGCTGTTCGAGCCGGGCGCTGATCGTCTCCTCGTCCCGGAGGCCCGTGCCGAAGGTAAACGAATCGCCAATCATCGCGATCCGGTATTCGCCGGGGGCTTTAGGCCCGATCTCGCGCTCGCGGAAGCCCTGCGCAGAGATGCGCACCGTGACGGACCCGAGAGTTCCATCGTCGAGCACGATGCCGCGCGTGCCTGAACTGTTCGGCCGCATGGTCCATCCGCAGACAGGGTCGAACTGAAACCGGGCCGTGCCGCCAAGCGCCGTGGCGGGCACCATCAGGCGGACGATACCTTCGCCCAGGAGCGCCACGAGGACGGTAAACAGAAGGCACGCGGCAAGCAACGGTTTCCAGCGCCACGACGCCCCGCGCGGTAAACGGTACGCCACGGCAAGGCAGACGGCTCCGGCCAGCGCCCCTGCCAGCCAGTGCGGCGTGCGGAACAGCAGCGCCCAACCCCACATCAAGCCGCACACAAGGTACAGGCCGCGCTTAATCGAAGCTGTCATATCGTGCGTCCCGTTCCTTTCGCGTTGACTAATCTCTTAGCGTGTATCACTCTGGCGACCCGTTGCAGGTTCTCAGTATAAGAGCAGCTAAACGGGCCATCAACCTTCGGCGTCTATCCGCATGGTCGCGGTCGTTCGCTATCCACAATTCGTCGATTCAGACACAACGCCACTCCGACAGTGTAGAGGAACCGCGCAGCATGGAGCGGTACCAGAGTGTAAACAGTCATTCGAGCAAATACCTCGGCTTGGGTACGAGTGATTCGATCACGATTACGATCACGATCACGACTACGATCAGGATTGCGAAGGGAGGCAATTCCGCTGCGCGGTCACGACTGGGGAAAGGCCATCATCTCGCGGGGAATGACGTAGACGGACATGCCTTTGGCGATCTTGAGTTCGCGGTAACGTTCCTGCGACAGGTTCACCTGAACCGGCTCGCCCCATTCGCTGGCGAGCTCGACTTTTACGGCGGGGCCGGCGGGATTGATGTAGGCCACGGTCGCGCGGAAGCTCTGGGGGTTGGATGGGCTGAGATCGATGTCGAGCAGATGGGGACGGACGAACACGAGCGCGGGTTTCATGGCGTTCTCCGAGCGCGCATTCTTCGTGACGCCTAGCCGGGTCTGCCCGTTCTCGACGCGTCCGTGAAAGAGGTTCACGTCGCCGAGGAAGTTGTACACGAACGGATTCGCGGGATGATGGTAAACCTGTTCGGCGGTGCCAGCCTGTTCGATCCGGCCCTCGTTCATCACGGCGACGCGGTCGGCGACTTCCAGCGCTTCCTCCTGGTCGTGCGTGACGAAGACGCTAGTCACGTGGATCTCGTCGTGCAGCCGACGCAGCCACCTTCGCAGATCCTTGCGGACTTTGGCATCGAGCGCGCCGAACGGTTCGTCGAGCAGTAGCACCTTCGGTTCGACCGCGAGCGCACGCGCGAGGGCCACGCGCTGACGCTGGCCGCCGGACAATTCCGCGGGACGCCGGTCCGCCATGCGATCCACTTGGACAAGCCGAAGCAGGCTCATGACCTTGTCTCGAATCTCCGCTTTCGACGGACGAATGCGGCGCGGACGGACTTGAAGGCCGAACGCGACGTTGTCGAATACGCTCATGTGTCGGAAGAGTGCGTAATGCTGGAACACAAACCCGACGTTGCGCTGCTGAATGGCTTGGCCGGTGGCATCTTCCCCTTCGAGCGACACCGTGCCGGTATCGGGAGCTTCGAGGCCGGCAATGACGCGCAGCAGCGTCGTCTTGCCGCAACCCGACGGGCCGAGAAGCGCCACCAACTCGCCTGTGGCCACGTGCAGGTCGACACCGTCCAGCGCGATAAACGAACCGAACCGTTTGCTTACATGCCGCACGTCGATGCTCATGATTCCGTGTCACTCCAACAGGATTCGGGGCGTCCCTCGCTGCGAAATGCACTCAACAACTCTATCCCATCTACTTGATAGTTTAACTCGATTATTTCTGCGTGTCAAGGGGGTCGCGACGAGGAGATGCAACTTGGGGGGTGCTTTAGGATATTATCCCTGATACAGCGGTTGCGGGAAACGTGGATTCATGGGTCGGTAGCGGTCGTTTATGGCAAGCCTGGGCAAGAAGCGGCGGAAGAAGAAATCGATAGCGGCGCGTGTGCAGGTCATCCTCCGGCGGCGGATGCTGTCGGGGATCTTGATCCTGATGCCGCTGAGCGTGACCGTGTTTGTGCTGAACTTCCTTTACGGGTTCACGGCGGGCCGTCTGACACCGGTGGTCAAACGCATGTTCGACCCGATGCCGGAATACGCCGTTCCCGCCGCGTCCATCCTCGTCCTATTCCTCTCGGTATATCTTGTTGGGCTGGTAGCGAGTGTGGTCGTTGGGCGTCGCCTTATCGGGGTATTCGAGGCACTGCTGGTGCGAATTCCGCTCGTTCGGACCGTGTACGGCGCGTCGAAGCAAATGGTCCAGACGCTTTCGTTCCAAGGCGAGGGCGAGCATTTCAAATCGGCGGTGATCATCGATTTCCCACACGCGGGCATGAAATCATTGGCCTTCGTGACCGGTAAGATCTTCCTCGAGGACGTCGATACCGGGATGGCCACTGAATACTTCAAAGTGTTCGTGCCGACGACTCCGAACCCAACGAGCGGCTACCTCGAAATGGTGCAGCCTAGCGACATCACCGAGTCGAATATTTCGGTGGAAGACGCCGTCAAGTTCGTCATGTCGGGGGGGCTGGTCGCGCCGGAATCCCTGGATCAGGACGTTCGGCTCGGATCCGGTAATGGAGCGCCCGCTCCATGATGGTATGGCGAAAGAACCGGAAGCGGCTCTCGGTGTGGACGCGCCTTCGTTTGGACACGCGGCGGCGTGTGATCTCGGGGCTCATCGTGATCGTGCCGCTGGGCATCACGGCCTTTGTGCTGCAACTGCTGTACAACTCTACCGCCGGCCGCTTGACGCCGTACCTCAAGGAGTGGTTCGGCGAGATCCCGGACTACGCTATGCCGCTTGCGGCCGTGTTTCTGCTGCTTGCCTTGCTGTACCTGGTCGGGCTTGGCGCGGGCGTGGTCGTGGGACGGCAGGCCATCATGCTGACCGAAGCGCTCCTCCGGCGCATCCCGCTGGTCAAGACGGTCTATGGGGCGTCGAAACAAGTGGTCGAATCGTTGTCGATGGACGACGCGGAGAACGACCGGCGCGTCGCCGCGCTGATCGAGTTTCCGTGCCCGGGCATGAAGGCCCTTGGGTTCGTCACGGGCAAGGTACGAATGCCGGACGGCTTGACCTACTACTCCGCGTTTATTCCGACGGCGCCCAACATTACCGTCGGCCTATTCGAACTGGTCCCCGCCGACAAACTGTTGTTCTGCGGACTGTCCGTGGAAGACGCCATCAAGATCATCGTCTCCGGCGGCGTCCTCGGGCCGGAGAACCTGAAAGTGCGTTCCGCCACGCGCGGAACGGTCGCCTCGTTCCACGCCGGCGAGGACGACGAGGAAAGCGAGTAACGCGACTCCGTCTCTCGGCGTTCGATCTTCTTCTCAGCCGCCTCAGATTCCTGGCTGGATCTGTCTGGTTCCCAAGCTGAGCTTGGGAACCCACTTGAAGTAGAAGCTCCGCTTCGAGGCCCTTGAAGTACAACTTCCGGTACAGATGCGTTCCCAAGCACAGCTTGGGAACGAGGACGGGAGCAGAACTTGGGAACGAGGATGGAATCGTCCTGTTTCCCTCAGCCCCCCGGCTCCGTGTATCATGCGTCGCGAGGGAACGGAGCGGCTACGGCCCAGGTCGAGCGCTCTTCGTTCCAGTCGCGTTGAGAGCATGAGGGGATCATGGCACGATTCAGCAGCATCGACATCGGCGTTATCCTGGTGTACTTCATGGTCCTGCTGGCCATGGGATGGTACTTCTCTCGGCGGGCCGGTTCGACGGACCAGTATTTCGTCGGCGGCAGGGCGTATCCGGGATGGCTGATCGGTATCAGCCTGTTCGGCGCGATGATCAGTTCCATCACCTTCATGGCGTACCCCGCCGACGCCTACAAGACCGGCTACCTCCGCTATCTGATTTGTATCATGCTGCCGGTGGGCGTCCTTGTCGCGTCGCGGCTGTTCGTGCCGTTTTTTCGCCGGGGCAAGACCACGTCGGTCTTCGAGTATCTTGAAGCGCGTTTCGGCCCGGGCATCCGCGTGTACGGCGCGGTTCTGTTCATTCTGGGCCAATGCATCCGGCTCGCAATCATTCAGTACCTGACCGCGTTGTTGATGCAGAAGGTCACGGGCTGGGACGCCCGGTGGTGCATTGTGATCGGTAGCGCCGTCACCGCGTACTACACGATCGCCGGCGGCATCGAGGCGGTCATCTGGACCGATTTCGTGCAATCCCTCATCCTCACGGCGGGCGGCATCCTGATCCTCGGGATCATCGTGTACCACCTCCCGGGAGGGCTTGGACAATTGGTCTCCGTAGCGCGGGAGCACGGCAAGTTCGCGTTCAACGAACTGCGCCCAGACGGGACGCTTCACCCCGTGCCCTTGGGGTTCTCGCTAAGCCACAAGACCGTCTTGATGCTCCTCATCCTCGGGCTGTTCCAATGGCTCGGCGAGTACAGCACGAGCCAGGAAGTAATCCAGAAATACTGCGCCGCCAAGAGCGCCCGTGATGCGCGCCGTGCCATGTGGGTTTGCTGCTGGTGCTGTGTGCCCACGTGGGGCTACTTCATGTTTCTTGGAACCGGGTTGTACGTCTTCTATCACGTGTTTCCCGACGCGAACGCGCAGGATATGCTGACCGGCGTCCGGAAGGCCGAGGAAATCCTGCCTTATTTCGTGACGACGCAATGCGTGACCGGCGTCTCCGGGGTTATCGTCGCGGCGGTGCTGGCCGCGGCCATGTCGAGCATGTCGTCGGCGATGAACTCGATCTCGGCCGTCGCCATCACCGACCTGTATAAACGGCACTGGGCGCCCGGCCTCGACGACCGCCACTACGTGCGCGCGGCGCGTTACGTGACCTTCTTCAGTGCCGCCATGATGGTCGCCGGCGCGTACTGGCTGCTGAGCGCGCAACAGCGGACCCTCCAGGACATCGCCACGGAAATCGCCGCGATCGCCGCCGGAGGCTTGATGGGCATCTACATGCTCGGCTTCTTCACAACCCGCGGCGATGGACGCGCCGTCGCATTTGGGATCGCCTGCACCGCGTGTTTCTCGGCGCTGATGTCGCTTTCGGCGCTGGGCTGGCTTCCGCACGATTTCCAGGCGTGGATCGAGGCGCACTTCGAAAGCTACTACACCGGCGTCGTCGGCAATATCGCCATGTTTGTCATCGCGTTTACCGCCGCCTCATTCGTCTCGAAGAAGCCGCGCGACCTCACCAACCTGACCGTCTGGACGCAGGACGGCCAACCACTCGACCCTCCGTCCGGCTGAGCGCCCTGCTGGCGCGCCCTCACTCTCGAGTCCGTTCTCCCGCGCAAATCGCCTGCAATCGCGCGATCATCGCATTGACGCGATCCGGGATCTTCTTTGCGAGGTTATCCCTTTCGGCTCGGTCGGAATCGAGGTTATACAGCTCGGCGTTAGCGTACGACCCCGGATCGCCCGATTTCGCCGCGCGGTGCGTAACGAGTTTCCACGGGCCTTCGCGCAGGGCCAGCGGCGTGGACCCATTGACTTGAAGCACGAGATGATCGCGAGGAGCCTTGACCGGATGCTCCGACATAAGCGCAGGCAAGACACTGAAACTGTCGGGTCCAGCGTTGTCGGGTAAGGGCTGGCCCGCAATCGCGCCGAATGTCGCCATCATGTCCACGAGGCCGATCAACGCATCCGATGTGGTTCCGGGCTTGATGTGTCTGGGCCAGCGCGCGATGAAAGGCACGCGGTGCCCGCCTTCGTACAGCGTTCCCTTCTCGCCCCGGAGCGAATCGTTGGGCGCCTGGCGCGCGTGAAGCGCGTTCGTGCCGTCGTCGTACGTGTCCTTGATCGCGCCGCCGTTGTCGCTCGTGAAGATCAGAAGCGTATTCTGGGCCAGGTCGAGACGGTCGAGCGCCGCGAGGATCTCGCCCACGCTCCAGTCGAGTTCATGGATGACGTCGCCGCGCGTGCCGCAATCGCTCGTGCCCTTGAACCGTGCATTCGGCGCCATGGGTTCGTGGATGTCGGTCGGCGCGAAATACAGGAAGAACGGTTGCTCTTTACTGCGCTCGATAAACGCGACGGCCTTTCCTGTGAGCGTGTCCGCCATATCCTCGTCAACCCAGCGTGCGGCGTGTCCGCCCGACATGTACCCGATGCGGCTGATCCCGTTCACGATCGTCTGCGCGTGGCTCTTGTCCGACTTCATCTTGAGCATCTCGGGATGTTCCAGTCCCGTGGGATCGTCGCCGACTTTCTCCTTGTAACTAACGCGGATCGGATCGTTCGGGTCAAGGCCCACTACGCGGCGGTCTTCGATGTACACGCACGGGACGCGGTCGCCCGTCGCGGAGAAGAAGAAGGCGTAATCGAATCCGACGTCGAGCGGCCCGGGCCGGATGTCCTGATTGTAGTCGACGGGACGATCCTCGGTGCCCAGCCCGAGATGCCATTTGCCGACCAGGCCCGTCGTGTAACCGGCCTGCTTGAGCAGCGACGGCGTCGTGGCTCTCGACGGGTCAATCGCGAGCGGCGCGACGCCGCTGAGAATATGGTTGCCTAGCGGATTTCGCCATGCGTACTGGCCGGTCATGAAACTGTACCGCGTCGGCGTGCACACGGACGCCGTCGAATGGGCATCGCTGAACCGGACGCCCTGCGACGCCAGGCGATCGAGGTTCGCCGTCTTGACCTTCGTCGCGCCGTAGCATGTGAGATCGCCAAACCCGATATCGTCCGAAAGAATGAAGATGATATTGGGACGGTCCGGCTTGGCCGCCGCTCGTGCGGTTCCCGGAGCGGTCAGTGCCGCTATGCCTGCGCCGAGTCCCTTGATGAAATCACGACGTCTCATCGTTTGTTCCTCCATGATGCTGCCACCTCTTCAAGGATACGGCTAGCTCTCCGGTGACGCAAGGCCGGTGTTCTCGACCGGCGGAGTACTTTGATTTCGAGGACTGTACCATTTAGACTGGTCTTAGACCAGTTGATAGGAGAACACGCATGGAGGCCGTAGGCGCGTACGAAGCGAAGACGCACTTGTCGCAGTTGCTCGATCGTGTCGCTCGGGGCGAGCGGATAGCCATTCTGAGGCACGGCGTTCCCGTTGCGATCCTGCAACCCATCGACCGCGCGAAGGATAGGCCCGCGGAGGAGATCGTCGGCCAGATTAAACGGTTCCGGTCCGGACGCCGCCTTAAGGGCCTGTCGATCCGCGCGATGATCGAGGAGGGACGGCGATGAATGCGCCGCGGTTCGTGCTCCACAATTCCGTCGTCATGGCGTGGTGTTTCGAGGACGAGGCACGCACTTACGCGGATTCCGTGCTCGAAAGTTTTCAGCGCGCGGAAGCGGTCGTCCCGGCGATCTGGCCGCTCGAGTTGGGCAACGCGCTACTCGTGGCCGAGCGCAGGCGGAGAATTGCGCCCGCAGACAGCGCGCGGTTTCTCGATCTCGTGGGTGGACTGCCGATTGCCGTCGAGCAGGAACCGCCAGACCGCATGCTGAGGGAAATTATGGGCCTTGCGCGCGCGCGGCAACTGTCCACCTACGATGCCTCGTACCTCGACTTGGCCATGCGTCTCGATCTACCCCTGGCTTCGCAGGACGCAGTCCTGCTGAAGGCAGCGAAACAATGCAAAGTGCCCGTGTACCGTCCCAGACCCGCCAGGAAATCGTAATATCTACCTCGATAAAAGAAACTCGACCGCCTGTCATTCTGAGCGAAGCGAAGAATCACGGACGGGACCGAAGCTGTGAACGCCGTGTGATTCTTCGCTTCGCTCAGAGCTTGTGAAGAAATGGCGAAACGCGGGCGCCTTGCCTCGTGACTACGTATTGCCTGTCATCCTGAGCGCAGC
>CAYOCT010000042.1:0-34964 GCA_964402555.1 uncultured Nitrospiraceae bacterium
CTTTACCTGGTGGCCCGGCGAAGCCGGGTCGTTGGCTCGCAATGACACCACGGGAACGTGGACTGTATTGGCTAGCGGCAATCTTGGCACTGGCTTCCCTCGCTCCCGTAGCCCAAGCTCGGGACGCGTCCTATGGGCGGGTGAGTTACGATGCCGGAGGCGGCTACGTCAAAGGGATTGCCGACGCGGATTGGAGCTATCTCGTTTTGAACAGTCTGATCCTCGCGGGAGATCAGGTCTGGGTTGACGAGCGGGGCGCTATCGAACTCGAATTGGGCGGCGGGACGTTTCTTCGCATGGCCGACGCTACCCACGGCACGATCGCCGAGATGCCGCCCGACGTGTCGATCCGCGCATGGACCGGCGCGTTCTACGTGCAGCGTCTCAAGGTTGGCTCGCCGCGAGCCGTGGTCATCACGCCTCTCTGCCAAGTGGTCATCGGGCGGCTCAGCCAAGTCCGAATCGACGTCATGGACGATGGCAGCACGACCGTCTCTGTGTGGGAAGGCAGCGCGCGCATCAAAGTCGAAGGCACGCATGACGTGGTGGTCATGAAGGGAAAGCGATCGTATGTCGACCCCGATGCGGCGCCGACATCGCCCGTGTTCTTCGATACGGATATCCTGGATGACCTGGACCAGTGGAACCAGGAGCGGGCGGAGGCGGTCGCACACGCCACGGACGCGATCCCCGCGGGGGTCCTCTTGAGCGACGAAGTCGTCGGGGCCTCCGACCTCTCGGAATATGGCGAATGGTTCCAAGTCGAATCGGACTACTGTTGGCATCCCTACGACGAGACCTTTGTGCCGTATCGCGAAGGCTTCTGGAGCTATGTGTCCGACTGCGGGTACGCGTGGGTCGACGCCCATCCCTACGCCTACGTAACGACGCACTACGGGCGTTGGATGTATGCCCCTGACGGCGGATGGTTCTGGGTCTACCGCGGTCCGTGGGCGCCTGCGTGGGCCGCTACGCTCCGGTCCGGCTCGACATTCCTATGGTGTCCCCTGGACCCGTCCGGGTATCCCGTCACGACTTCGACGGCGTGTTTTTCGCTTGGCGGCATTCACTTTGGCATTGCATCCACAACCTGTTGCGATGCGGACGAATTGCTTATGGGACGCTGTAAGCCGTTCGGGTGCACGGCCGAAATCGCTACCGGTTTTCTGAGCAACCGGGCCGAGGTATGGCGTATCCTCGCCAACCCGCGAGGACCCATGGCGATTTCATTCGACGTGACCATGCGTGTCCGAGACTACACGCCCAGGCGGTTCATACGCGGACCGCAGCCTACCGGTGTAGGACGCAGGCCCGCGCAAGCTTGTGTCGCGGCCCTTGAAACTCATGCCGCGCATCCGGATTCGCGTGCGGTCAAGACCCCCGTCTCGTCGGAACTGCGGCCGGAACGCATGCGCAAGATTCGGATCGAACCGAGCGTGGCGGAGGAAACCGTCAAAGCCACTCCGAAGCCGGTGGAACCGGAACCCCAAGAAGAGCATCCGCAGCGTTCACGGGTGATGCGCGTAGACGCAGGCGCCCATGCGCCCTCGCGCGCGGAGACCGAAACACCCGAATCGCGTCCCGAACCTCGCGTTCGCGAGATTCACACGGAGGAACCAGCGCCTCAAGTCACGGTTCAGGAGGCCTCGCCCGCGCCCTCTCACACGGCCGACACCTCCGCACCGGAACGCATGCTCCGCGGCCAAACGCCCGAAGACGCAGTTCGTCCAGCGCCTAGCGAACCTGCAAGACCAGCCCCGGAACCCGAACGGCACGTCGCTACCACCGACGCTTCGCGTGCAATCCGGTCCGATTCCAAGCCCGAGCCAAGGCCGCAGTCTCAGCCTTCCGGCGCTTCGTCGAACAGTGCGCCCAGCCCGCCAAGTGTTCCAGCGCCGTCGCGCGTCGTCGAATCCAACCCCGCGCCCTCGGCGTCGCAAAGGCATTCCGAAGACGCATCCCGCAGCGTCCGAGGGGGACGATAACCTCCACCCTATTCCGGCCACGCCTTGTCCATCGCATCTTCGAAGATGCGATGGACGTCGGCCGAAAACAGGACAAAGCGGACGGACTTAAGTCCGGAGTGTGCGGTCACGAAATCCCCGACGGTCTTCATGGCAATGGCCGCGGCTTCGGGGATGGGATAGCCATACACGCCGCAACTGATCGCCGGAAAGGCAACGCTCTCGATGCCGTTTTCGAGCGCGACATCGAGACTGCGACGATAGCAACTGGCAAGCTTCTCGGGTTCCTGCCGGGTACCGTCGTAGTAGACGGGGCCGACGGTGTGGATCACGTATTTCGCGGGCAAGTTGCCTCCGGTGGTAATCTTGGCGTCGCCCGTCTCGCATCCGCCGAGCTTTCGGCACGCTTCGAGTATCGCGGGGCCGCCCGCACGATGAATCGCCCCGTCCACTCCCCCGCCGCCGAGCAACGTCCGGTTCGCGGCATTCACAATGGCATCCACGCGTTCCTTGGTCAAGTCCCCCTGAACTGCTTCAATCTGCGTATCTCCGACACTCCGTTTCATGGCGGTCCCTCCTAGTAAGGATTCCATGCGGCGTTGTCTTCCCGCGCTCGTACACCTATACTGAAACCATGATAGCATAGATGCGGTGTTGCGCGAACAGGATTCTGAATACATCGAGAAGACTGACTCCCGAATCTTCGCACAAGTCCGCAACAAGCTAGTCTGCCAATAGCCCGCCCAGACGGTTGCATTCGACGCCCGCGTTCCTTAGGATGAGCGCCTTTGGAACCCCTTGTAGGATGCGTTCATGACAACCCTCAATCCAGCGCAACGCGAAGCCGTCACCGCGGACGACGGGCCGGCCTTGGTCTTGGCTGGCGCGGGCAGCGGCAAGACGCGGGTTATTGTCGAGCGGATCGTCTGGCTGGTCGAGGAACACGGCGTCGATCCGCGCCGCATACTGGCGCTGACGTTCACGAATCGCGCCGCGAACGAAATGAAGGAACGCGTGGCGGCGCGCCTAGGAGTGGATCGCCTTGCCGCGTGGGTTGGGACGTTTCACGCGTTCGGCTTGTACGTGCTGCGGCGTGAAATCCAGCATCTTGGACGCCCGACTTCGTTCACGATCTTCGATGACGGCGATCAGCTTTCGCTGATGAAACGGCTCTTGAAGGCGCTGCCGAACTCGTTCCCGAAAGTCTCGCCTCGCGACGCTCTCGAGTGGGTGAGCAGGCAGAAGCAGAGCATCGTCTCCGCCGTGTCGCACACCGCGTCCGCGTCGCGCGAACAGGCCGCGTTCCAAGAACTGTGGCGGCGCTACGACGCGGCGTTGCTCGCGGCGGATGCGCTGGACTTTGACGACCTTCTTCTCCTTTCGGCGCGCGTTTTGACGGACCATAAGGACGTGCGCGAGAAGTATCAGCAACGCTACCGGCACGTGCTGGTCGACGAATACCAGGACACGAATCGCATTCAGTATCACCTTGCCAAGCTGCTCACCGAATCGCACCGCAATATTTTCGCCGTGGGCGACGAGGATCAGAGCATCTACTCGTGGCGGGGCGCCGAAGTGGGCAACATTCTCGATTTCGAGAAGGACTTCCCCGGCGCGCGTGTGTTTCGTCTCGAGGACAACTACCGCAGCACCGCGCCAATCCTGAACGCGGCGAATGCCGTCGTCGCGAACAACGAACACCGCCTTGGCAAAACACTTCGCACCACGAACCAATCAGGCGAGCCTGTGCGCATCTACTTGGCGCGCGACGCGGAAGACGAAGCCCGGTTCGTAGTCGAGGATTTTGCCGAGAGCGGCGTGCCTCCAAACCAGACCGCCGTCTTATTCCGCACTAATGGCCAGGCGAGAACGCTCGAAGAAGCGCTCCGCCGTAAAGGAATCCCGTACGTCATCGTGGGCGGCATCCGTTTCTACAGCCGCAAGGAAGTCAAGGACCTCTTGTGCTATTTGCGTCTGCTCGTGAACCCGGCCGATGACGAGTCCGTGCGGCGCGTGATCAACGTTCCGTTGCGCGGAATCGGCGCTGCGACCGTCGAACGCTTCGAGGAGTATGCGTCTTCGCGCGGCGTACCTTTGACGCACGTGTTGCGCGAGATTGAGCACGACCAGAGCATTGGCGCGCGCAGCCGAGAGGCGGCGAGCAGCTTCGTGCACCTGATCGACGATCTGGCTATCGAGGCCAAGCGTTCGGGCGTTGCGCCGCTGGTCGAGACTCTGTTGGAACGGGCGCAGTACCGCGAGTTCGTACGGGCCAGCGACGAGAAGGATTTCCGCTCGCGCCTCGAGATCGTCGACGAGTTCGTTGCGGCGTGCCAGGAATTCGACGCCCGCAAAGGCGGAAGCGTTCTCGATTTCTTGCAGGAGCTGGCGCTGTTCACCGAGGTCGACGAATGGAACTCCAAGACGCCGTCGGTCACGTTGATGACCTGCCACAGCGCCAAGGGTCTTGAGTTTGACTCAGTGTACCTGATAGGGTTGGAAGAGGGCTTGCTTCCGCACGCGATGTCGCGCGATTCCGAACGCGGTCTCGAAGAAGAACGCAGGCTGTGTTACGTGGCCATGACGCGGGCGCGCAAGCGTTTGACGCTCGCGGCAGCCGAATCGCGCACGCTTTACGGCTTGACGGACCAGCGCGAGATCTCTCGATTCGTGCGCGAGATACCGCCCGCGCAGTTGCAGGTAGTAGCGCGTGACGCCAAGGTGGCTCGCGTGGAGCGCGCGCCCGCCGCAAGCGGTGTCGAAGGGCAGTTGAAACTGGGAATGCACGTGTTTCACCCGAAATTCGGCCAGGGTTACGTCGCGTATACCTCGGGAACGGGCGAGAACCAGCGCGCCCGTATCCGATTCAAGACCGGGCGCTCGGGAACGTTCCTGGTCAGCAAGACGCCCCTAAGCGTTGTGGAGGAGAAGAAGAGGTGAGCCTCGAAGAACTTCGCGCCAAGATTGACAATATCGACGAACGCATCCTTGCCATGCTCAGCGAGCGCGCTCAGGTTGCCCTCGAGATTGGCAAGATCAAACATTCAACCGACCGAGTCTATTACGTCCCGGAGCGCGAGCATGCTGTGATCGACCGGCTGCGCGAGAAGAACCCGGGGCCGCTGCCGGACGACGCCATCAAAGCCATTTACCGCGAGGTCATGAGTTCGATCCGCGCCCTGGAGAAAAGCATCTCGGTGGCGTTCTTGGGCCCGCGCGACACGTTCAGCCACATGGCCGCGATGCGGGTGTTCGGCGTCACGGCGGACTACCACCCCCTCCCCACGCTCGCCGATATCTTCACCGAGGTCGAGCGGAAACGTATCGACTACGGCGTGCTGCCCGTTGAGAGTTCCATGGGCGGCAGCGTGCATGACACATTGGATCGGTTCATTTCCTCGGATCTCAAGATCGTCAACGAGGTCCTTCTGCGGATCAGCCTGAATCTGCTGGCGAACTGCCCGCTGGAGAAGGTCCAGCGCGTGTATTCCAAGGACAATGCGTTTGTGCAATGCCGGAACTGGCTTCGAGCCAATCTCCCCAACGCAAAACTGATCGATGTGTCGAGCACGACCGAGGCGGCCTTGATGGCGGCTCAGGAAGAAGGCACAGCGGCGGTGGCCAGCGCGCTTGCCGCGCAAACGTACAACCTCGAAGTCCTGGTGTCCTGCATCGAGGACTCGCCCAATAACTACACGCGGTTCTTCATCGTGGGCCATCACTATGCCAAGGCGACTGGGCAGGACAAGACCTCGATCCTCATCTCAATCAAGGACCGCCCCGGCGCTTTGCATTCGCTGCTGCAACCTTTCGACCGCAACCAGGTCAACCTTACCCGCATCGAATCGCGTCCCTCGCGCAAGAAAGCCTGGGAGTATGTCTTCTTCATCGACATGCTCGGCCACGCCGACGACCCGAAGGTCAAAGGCGTGCTCGACGAAGTCTCCGAGTTCTGCACGGACTTGCGCGTGCTCGGATCGTACCCCCAGGGCGAAGTCGAGGAATAGGCATTCTCCATGGCCGACACACATCGCGTGACTCCGCTGACTCCGATTAGTAACGAACGTCCTTTGATCGTATTACAGACCTCGAATCGGTTCGGCGATTCGGACGAGGAATGGGGCGACAGAACGCATCCACTCGATGAGGCCGCAAAGCATGGCCGCGAGGCGGTGCGCGTCTGGAAGGAAACGGTCCCGGACGACATCAAACCCTTTGTCCAACTCCAGATGGAGGTCCGAACGCGGGACCACGTCTGGCGTTACGACTCGTTCCGCCGCGTCTTCGACGAACTCGAACGCGCGGGCATTTCGGCCAATTTCCAGTTCGCCGACCCGCACGACCTGTACGTCTTCGACCCCGAATACGTTGAGAAGCTCACGCAAGAGTATTCCTGCATCAAGTCCTACACGATGACTGAGATGCGGTTCGAGCACTACGACACGTTTAACGTGCCGCGGTATGCGATGCCTGCCGAAACACGCTATGCGATCGACATCATCCGGCTCGCGGCGCGCTACGGCCGCCATGTGGTCCTTTCGTTACAGGACCTCAAATGGATGCACATTGGCGCGGACGAAATGAATCAGCCGCTTGTCGACACCGTGTTCGAGTGCGGCGACTACGTCATCCCGGTCAACGAGCATATCGGCCCGAAGCACCTCCAGCGTCAGACGTCGGTATGGGGATTCTGGATCGCGGGCGCGGTGGCGCATTGGGGCATCGAACCGCAGTCGTGGTGGTTCGAGAATGCGCGCATGATCACGCCGGGCCTCTTCGGCCAGCGCGAACCCGACAACACACGAATCATGCCCCCGGAACTGTACCGGGCCATGATCCTTCAAGGCGCGATGATGGGCGCGACGGCCTACGTCTTCGAGCCGTTCTGGGATTTGTTCGACTACGACAACGCGCACTGCTGGCTCGATGTCATCTACCCCACCCTTATGGAAGCCATCGACAACGGCCTGATCCCCACGCGCGAGCAAGTCATGCGCAAAACGAAGGTCGCGTTTCAGTACAAGTTGGCGCGCACGATCGACGAGTTCCACGAGAACCTGCGTGACATCGACTGGATCAGCAACGAGGGGCTGTTCTGTGAGGCGGCGTATGGACTCTGGGCGCGCTACCTCGAACATGAATTGATCCCGAACAAGAGCCGGCATTTCTTCATCCCGTTGCTGCCTCCGAAGACACCGCAGAGCGTGCTCGACCACTTCGAACGAATCGTCACGCCGGGAACGTGTGACAGCATCGATGACTACGAAAGCCTGCTCGCCGAGCATTACCCTTGCGGAGACGGTGAGGGCAATGCGTCCATCATGAGCATCAACGGACACACGTTCGTGATGCAGACGCACGAGAACCTGTACGAGAAGCAGGACTATGCCATCGACCTTCCCAAACCTGTCCGCGGCCTCCGCGCCGAACGCACGCCCGAAGGCCTGCTGCTGTCGTGGACCGAAGATCCCGATGCCTCCATCTATCACGTGTTTCGGACCGCAGGGCAGATCACGATGGATATCGCCGACACGATTGCCCTCGCGGGCCATGCGGCCAAGCCTTTCTTCCTCGACACCGGAGCCGAGCCGGGCCAGGTATACACCTATACGGTCACCGCGAATACGAGCAGCATCGAGCGCCGGTACGGCACGGTCAACTACCTCGACTACCTCGTCTTCAGTCTCACCACGAGTGTGCCGGATGAATTGCTCACGATATTCGAGGACGGTCGCACGGAGGTCTTTCCCGTTCCCGAAGCGAAAGACACACGCCCCGATTCGCAGGTCGTGTATCCGACGTTCGACGGGGCAACGGGCCGGAATCGCGAACTCGCGGAGGCCATCGTCGCTCGGATCGACCATTTCAAGACAGCCTATGAGGCTAAGGATTGGCGCGCCGTTACCGAACTGTACTCCGAGAAATACGAAGACCCGAACGGGTTCCATCGCGAATACGTCGGCCGCGCGTGGAAATGGTGGCTGCAACGGAACAATCGGACATGCATGCTGCGCCAGATTCGTTACTGGAACTTCGACGACTACGAACGTACGGGCGAAGTGCACGTGCACATGTTCTCGCTGTTCCGCGCCAACCGCCGCGACGACCAGCCCTTCGGCTACGGCTACGACGGCACGCTTCGTATCCCCCGCCACCCCGACGAGGAAGTCACCTACACATGGCTCCAGGAGTCGGACGGCGCCTGGCGCATTGTCCGCACGAATCCGGCGCTTCCCAATCTTGAAGAGATCCTCTGGAACAACCGGGGCTGCGACGACAAACGCAAACTTCGGCCCGGGATCGACGATTGACGCGACCAGACTTGCTCGTTACTGAATTGGGATTGGCCGCGCGGACGCCCAAAGGCGTTTTCTCTTTCTTTCGCCAAGGTTTCTTGCGGCTTAAGTAGCGGCTATAATGCCCTGATACACGAACAGAACGGTCTGGGGAGAGGCGCGCAATGGAAACGACGAAAGTCCTGGCGATTGACGGTGGAGATAAGGTCCGCACCGAACCGAT
Organism: uncultured Nitrospiraceae bacterium; assembly: GCA_964402555.1. GTDB lineage: Bacteria > Hydrogenedentota > Hydrogenedentia > Hydrogenedentales > SLHB01 > CAYOCT01. Next base: position 8,484 of record CAYOCT010000042.1, read on the forward strand.
GGTAACCGGTGGGCCGCGGTTCGACGATCAGGAACTCAAAGAACTCAAAGAAGCGCTTGACCAGCAGACGCTATTCTATTGGCATGGCGAGAAGGTCAAGACGTTTCGCCGACAGTTCGCAGCGTTGTACGGCGTCCGGCACTGCCACATGGTTACGAGCGGCACCGCGGCGCTGCACGTCGCGACGGGCGCCGCGGGCATAGGCCCCGGCGACGAAGTCATCACAACACCTATCACCGACCAGGGCACGATCATCGCGATCCTCGCGCAGGGCGGCGTGCCGGTGTTCGCGGACCTCGACCCGCACAACTACAACGTTACGGCGAAGACGATCGCACCGTGCATCACAAAGAAGACCAAGGCGATTATCGTGGTACATCTGGCCGGCAACCCGGCCGACATCGATCCGATCCTCCGCCTGGCGGCGAAGCGCAAGATCAAAGTCATCGAAGACTGCGCCCAGAGTTACTTGTGTTATTACAAGGGCCGTCTTGCCGGAACGATGGGCGATCTGGGCTGCTTCTCAATCAACGATTTCAAACACATCAGCGCGGGCGACGCGGGCATGGTGCTGACCAACGACGACGCCCTCGCGGACCGCGCCCAACTCTTTCTCGACAAAGGCTATTCGCGCGATGGCTCCGGACGCAGGCCGCCGTTCCTCGGGTTCAACTACCGTCCCAGCGAACTTCACGCGGCGGTAGCCATCGCCCAGTTGCGCAAGCTGCCGGGTATCGTGGCCCAACGCAATCTTCTGGGCGACCGTCTGACGCGCCAGTTGGAGGGCGTTCCGGGCATTTCGCCTCACAAGGTTCTACCGGGGTGCAAGAGTTCCTACTGGTTCTACATGGGCCGTATGGACCCGAAACGTCTGAAAGTCTCGCGCCAAGATTTCGTGGCGGCCGTGGCGGCGGAAGGGGTTCCCGTCAGCGGCGGGTACATCGGCAAGATGGTGTACGAATACCCCGTCCTCGCGGACCATCGCGCGTTCGAGAACTGTTCGTATCCGTGGGACGGCGTGTACGGGCGCAAGATCAAGTATGCCCAGGGCATGTGTCCGATCGCGGAAGCCATCGAGGCGACTTCCTGGCGATGCCCCATCAACGAGAATATGCGCGAACGCGATGTCGACGATATCGCGGCGGCCATAGCCAAAGTCGCGCGCCATTTCTCGGGCAAGTGACGCGCGCGGAACGGTTGCGCGTGAGAACGGACTTGAGGCATACTTTTGGGTGAAAGGGAGACGGCGCCAGGAGGGCCTGCATGCAGATTGAGACCACACGCTTCGGAAGGATCGACGTCGACCCGGACGCAACGATTACGTTCACGCAGCCGATCATCGGGTTCCCGGCGTTGCGCCGGTTCGTGCTGCTGGCGGGACCGGGTGACGGCACGGTCAAGTGGCTGCAAGCCACCGAGAACGGCGACACGGCCTTTCTCCTGATGGATCCGAAACTCGTCCTTCCGTCGTACGCCTTGGACTTGCGGGCGGCGGAACTGGCCGAGCTTGGCGTGGCGTCGGAAACCGAACTGGACGTCTACACACTGCTGGTGGTCCCGGCAGATCAGACGCAAGTGCGGACCAATCTGAAGGCCCCGATTCTCATCAACGCCAAACAACGTCTTGGGAAGCAAACGGTCCTGGACCGCAAGGACTATCCAATCCAGTACTTCATCGCCCAGGCCCAGTCGCAAACCGAGTCGCGTGAGCAGGCCGGCGAGCCGGCGGACAAGCAGCCCCTTCCAAGGGCCGGGGAGGTGGCGCATGCTCGTACTGACGCGTAAAGAAGACGAGAGCATCATGATTGGCTCCGACATCGAGGTCAAGGTGCTCGACCTGAAGGACAACCAGGTGAAGCTCGGCATCGTAGCGCCGCGCACCGTGGCGGTGCATCGCCGCGAGGTGTACGAGGCCATCCAGGCCGAGAACGCCCAGGCCGCCGCCGCGCAGGCCGGTGTATCGCAAATCGAATCCATCTCGAATCTCATACCGCGATAGAAAGGCTCAGGCCCATGGACATCGTCATCGACCACGCACGCGGGTTCGCGTTATCGCAGGCGCCTGAGGACATCCTCGGCGCGGTGGCCGCGGTGAGCGATCACCTTCGCGCGCAGGGACGCGCCATTCTCTCGATCCGTGCCGACGGCCATTCGGTCACGCCCGGCGCCCTGGTCGCGGCCTTTGAAGGCAAGCCCCTGTCGGAGGTCAACGAACTCGCGTTCACCTCGGACCTGATCGGCGTGCTGGTGGACAATTGCCTGCGCGAACTCGAGGAAGTCCTGCCCGAACTCCCGGTAGTCTGCCATCGCCTTGCGGAGGTCTTTCAGAGCGAATCGCCCAACACGGGCTTCGAGCCCTTTGAGCAACTCGCGGCAATCTGGAAGACCATCAAAGAGCGCGAGATTCAGATACTGAATGCGCTGGATCTCGACACGGCGACGATGCTGATAGACGGTGTCGCGGTGGACGTCATGCACCGCGAACTGAACGCTTTCATCGATGAAGCGGCGCAGGCCTTGCAGCACAAGGACTGCGTCCTCCTGGGCGACTTGCTCGAGTACGAACTGGCGCCTCGCGCGGAAACGGAAGCCTCGTTCGTGGCGTTGCTTCGGGAACGGGCGCGGGAAACGGCCTCGTGAGCGCGCACACGCGCCGGTTCCCCGAGTAGCTGCCATGCCCGCCTCGCCGCGCATCCTTACCTTCAACTTCCACGAGCCGTACCTCTGCCTGATGGCCAAGACCGGCTACCCAATCACGGTAGGCCTCTATGCCGAACCGCCGAACGCGCGGCCGTGGCAGACGCAGTTCAGGTCCATCCCCTCGAACCTTACTTTGGTCGAGGAGTCCGCGTGGCGGCGCGACCTCGAAGCAGGACGCTTCGACGTGGTCATCGCCCAGAACGAATCGAACGCGCTGGACGTATTGCAGTACGACGTTCCGAAAATCCTTGTGTGCCACAACCGCCGGACCTTTCTGCGGACGGCCGCTACGTTGAACGACGTGAACGTCCCCGAGTTGTACGAGAAGCTGCTCGGACGACTGCGCGAGGCCTTCGCGTTCGTTTTCATTTCCGAATCCAAACGCGCCGATTACGGCATTCCGGGCCGCGTCATTTTGCCCGGGATCGATGTCGAGGAATACGGCGGCTACTCGGGCGAGCGGCTCCAGGTCTTGCGTGTGGGCAACATGATGCGCGCGCGCAATCTCATGTTTGACGTGGATTTCCAGGAGCGCGTATGCGAAGGCCTGCCGACGCGCGTGACCGGACTCGACCCTTCGATTCCGGGCGCCGCGCCCGCCGCATCGTTCGAAGACCTCTTACAGGCATATCGTTCTTCGCGATGCCTGCTGCACGTGACGCGCGAGGCATACGAAGACGGCTACAACCTGGCGATGCTCGAAGCCATGGCCTGCGGAACGCCGGTCGTCTCGCTGGCCAACGCCACGTCGCCGTTGACCCACGGCGTGGATGGCTATCTTTCGAGCGATCCCGAGGAATTGCGCGGGCACATTCGCGCGTTGTTCGACGATCTCGACCTCGCCCGAGCCGTCGGGGCGAAGGGACGCGAGACCGTGACGCGCCGATTCCCAATCACCGCTTTCGTTGAACGATGGCGCGCGGCCATCGAGGAAACGGCCGAGAGCAAGGGCGCGCCGCCGCATCACTCTCGCGCCGAGACAACGCAACGCAATCTCCTGATTCAATACGTGGCGTCGCCCATCACGACGGGACGCTATTTCGAAGCGGCCGCACGCACGGATCACCGCGTCGCGACGGCAGGATTTCGTTGCCCGGAACGCATGCTTCTGGATTGGGGATTTGAGGAGCCTATTCCGCCTTATGCGCCGCACGATGTCGATATCGTTCCCGGAGCGCGCATGGCCGAAATTCTCTCTCGGCTTCCACAAGGTTTCAGGCCGGATCTCTACCTCTGGATCGATTCAGGTCTCGAAGTTCCGCCGGACGACCTTGAATCCGCCAACGTTCCCAAGGCGTGCTACCTCATCGACACCCATGTGCGGTGCGAGGAACGCCTTGCGGTGGCGAAGCGTTTCGACTACACGTTTCTCGCCCAGAAGGGCCAAGTCGCGCAGTTCGAGCAGGCGGGCATTCCTAACGTTGCGTGGCTTCCGCTGGCCTGCGATCCGGCTCTCCACGATATCGCTCCCCGACCGCGCTGTTTCGACGTAGCCTATGTTGGCGGCCTGATCGGAGACGCCACGGACCGCCGCCGCGCCTTGCTGCAATCCGTGGCCGCGCGATTTCCGAATCACCGGATCGGTCGTTGCTGGCCCGCCGAGATGGCACGCGTTTATGCGCAATCCAAGATCGTCGTCAACGCATCGGTCAATCGCGATCTCAACATGCGCGTCTTCGAAGCCATGGCTTCGGGAGCGTTGCTCATCACCGACGAAGCGGAGGGTTTGGAGGACCTGTTCGAAGACGGCACGCATCTGGTCGTGTACCGCCGCGACGAAGATCTGCTCGACGTTATCGAACGGTATCTGCGGGACGACGCCGCGCGGGAACGCATTGCCGCGGCCGGGTCGGAGCTGGTGCGCCGGGAGCACACGTACGCCCAACGCATCGAACGGATAGTGCGCGCCGTGCCGGCGAGAGCGCCTGCGCACGAAGCACAGCCATTCGACGAGGAGGGCTACTATCGTAATGTCAGGCCGGAACTCGCACAGTTTGTGCCCCTGGGCGTCGAACGCCTGCTGGACGTGGGATGCGGTTGCGGCGAATTCGGACGGAGCTTGAAAGCGCAGGGCGTGCGCGAAGTCCACGGCATCGAGATCGTCGAGCACGCGTACGAAGAAGCACGCCGAGTCCTCGACAGCGCTCTGCTTGGCAACATCGAAACGATGGACCTGCCGTTCGCCGAAGGCTATTTCGATTGCATCACGTTCGCGGACGTGCTCGAACACCTCGTTCATCCTGTGGAAGCATTGCGCAAAGCGGCGCGGGTCCTCGCTCCGGATGGCATCATTCTGATGAGCATTCCAAACGTGCGGTTCTATCAAGTACTCGCGATGCTCGCGAACGGCCGCTGGCAATATGTTGACGCGGGCATCATGGACCGCACGCATCTCCGCTTCTTTACGGCCCCCGAAATGCGCGCCATGGTGGAAGAGGCAGGACTCGAGTGCCTTGCGGTTCAGACGCTTTCCTACATGCCGGAGGAGCGCGTCCCGCGCGACCGGGATGGGGCGATCCAACTTGGCCAAGCCAAGATCTGGCCGCGTGACGAGGACGATTTCCGCGATCTGTGCACGTTTCAGTATGTGGTCATCGCCGGCACGATTGGCGGCGACCGGCTCGCCAAAGCGCGCCTTGCGCTCGAACGGCGCGACCACGAAGCCGCGATCGCGTTGGCGACGCAAGCGCGAAACGTGGATGAAGCGCAGCGCCGCTCGATTGCCGCGATCGCGTCCGCACGCCTCGGCCAACTGAGCCAGGCGGAAGCGCTGCTTCGCGAAGGCCTGGCCCTTTCGCCCGAACATCCCGGCATGACCGCAGAACTCGGCATCCTGCTCCTGGCGATGAATCGGATCCCCGAAGCGGCGTCGTATCTGGAGCGCGCCGCGACGCTGAACCCTGAGCACGACCGCGCAATCGGCGCGCTGGGCCTCGTGCGCATGACTCAGTCGCGTGACGCTGAAGCGATGGCGTGCTTCCTTCAAGCGCTCGACGCCGGGTTCGACAACGTGGCGCTCGTCCCGCATCTTGTCCAGACCGCGCAACGCCTCGGCCGGCCCGGCGAAATCCTCGCCACGATCCGCCGCTACGCTGAATTCTACCCCGGAAATTCGGAACTCAATTGCACATACGCATCGGTCCTAGCTGCGGTGGGCCGCACTTCCGAGGCGCGGGATCACCTGGAAACGTTGCTTCTTCTTGACCCCGGTAACGCCTCCGCTCGGGAACTTCTCGGCACGCTGCGCACTGAAGGCGATGCCGCTCACGAGAGATGATCCGTACCATGAGGATCCATGGCCCTTCCGACGATCACGCGCCAGAGAACGATCCCCCCGGGATCTCGTGACAAGGTTGGAAATAGGACGGATCGCTGGGCAGGATCAACGTCGGCAATAACCGGAAATCGCTCAAGTTCTTTACTCGATACAGACCTTTGAATGCCGAGGCATTCCGGGCCGGCACGGCAATTCCAACGAACCACTTAGACTCTCCCTCATTGAATGCCCGCGCAGTCTCGTAAACGGGGATGAAGAGCCTCACGCGCGGAGGTTGTTTCGCGTCCGCCAGCTTCACTCGAATCGGCGGCAGAGGATACCAGGGCGAAGAGGCCTCGAACTTCGGCAACACCTCAAGGCCCGTGGTGTCGGTATCGAACTCTGCTACGAGATAATCTGTTCGCAGAAAGGCCAAGAACGTACCATCCTTCCCTTCCTTGTACCCGGCGGCGAAGTCCTCGCTCGCGGGAGCGGACCATTGGACGGGAGCGAAGAGCGTGTATCTTCCATTCTCCACTGGTTTCTGCTCGGTAGGAATAGGCTCCAACTGAGCGCTGAGGTAATGCGGCAGAATCGCCTTCACCTTCATATGCTGCCAGGCCCGGCAAGCGTATAACGGCAAGAAGATGATGCAAAGGAGGCAAGCGACGTACAGAGCGACCGAAACGAAGGGAGCTCTCGTGATACGTATGCACCGCCACGCCCGGCGCTTCAAGATCAAGATACCGCCCGTTACCCCGTTGAGCGCTCTGTCCGCCACAAATCCCATACACCACAAGGGCAGAAAGCACAGATGAAATACATGACGTGTCTGGAATTGCATGCTGGACGTGTAACAACAATACAGGACCAGAAAGAAGACGAGGAAGGCCGTTCTTCGATTTGCCAAGCCCAGAAGAAGACACGCGGCAGACAGATAGAGGAATCGGTACTTGAGCCAATGCCGGGTAATGGATGCGCGCATGCGGTCCAGCGCCGCAAAGGGCGCGCTTGTGCGGAAGGAGAACGTACCCCATTGTGCCTCGAACACGTACAGCGTAGCGGCATACGCCCTTGTGACGAAGTCAGCCGGATAGGTTAGCGCGGCCTCTTCCACGAAACGCCTGGCTCTGCCTTCAGCCGCGCCGGAGTAGAACACAAGCGTCGGCGGCTCGCCTGCCGTTCGCGTGGCGAAACTCGAGTAGGACTCGATCAGTTCGTGGTCGCTTTCGGACTGCAGCAATCGGAACGAGCCGTAGTCGATCGCAAGATTGTGATCGCATCCGATACCCCCTGCCAAACTGTGAAAGCATTGCGACCCGCCGACTCGCATGACGCCGAGGATGGGATATGCTGTCACGAACCACAGGGCCAGCATCACGGCGATTCCGCCCGCTCGCCGCAGTATGGCGCGGCCTTCCTGATCGCAAGGGCAGAACGCGAGGACGCCTACGGCGGGGACGATGAAGATGAACAAATCCTGACGGAAGCCGAGTCCAATCCCCAACACGGCCCCGAGCAAGGCCGCAAGTCCGATGTAGGCTCTCAACGGCAGCGCGCGTTTGGCCAGATAGCCCATTATCAGGAGGGCGCCAAGAATGAAGGGCGCCTTCAAGAAGTCGCGTTCAACGCGGAGGTTTATCAACATAAGCGGGCTGGAAACGAACACGAAGACACCGAGCAGGCTGAAGAGTCGATTCATCCCCAGGCGGAACAGGCCGTATAGGACTAGGGCGGTTGCGCAAAGCGCCACAACCATCATCATGTCGATGGCTTGCCACGAGAGCCCAAAGAGCCACCATACCGCGCCGATGAGATAGAAGAGATAGCGGTGCGTTTGATGAAACGTGTCCGCGGGCATCTCCTTCTGGTCATGAGGCACTTCGTCGGGCCGCAGATTAGGCCTGTTACGCTGAAGAAACTCATCCAGGGGTGTTCCGGGTTCGCTCTTCAACAATCGGAAGCCCTGTCCCGTGGCCAATGCCACCGCGACGGTGTGCCAGCCTGCCGACGGGCCTTTACGATCGAGAGGCTGCCACACGAACTGCATGGCCATGCCCACGAGGGCAGTCACAAGCACGAGAACGAGGGCGATGCAGAGGTCGGAACAAAGCAGAAGTGCCATCTTGGTACCGCGAACGAATATCCAGTTCATTCGACACTCCACTTGTCGCGTTGGGCTACGGCTTGCGATCTGGCTTCGGACTTCCCGGCCTGTTTTGCAGTATGGCCAGCGAACCCTTGAGCAACTTGGACAGATGCCCCGGGCGGCGGACTATCTTCGCATAATTCCACATCGTTCGCGGCCTGAGATAGAACGCGCGAAACGCGCGGCGCTGCCAATAGATCAACTGCTCGGCGCTCAGCCCGTGAGGCACGAAGACCGGCAACCACATGTTCATCTTACGCCAGTCGCATTCCATCGCTCCATAGGTTTGCGCATCCCGGTAGATTTCGGAACCGGGCATCGGAGTAAACAGCGTCATCTGGAAATCGTCGATCGGGATACGTTTGGCGAAGGCGATGGTTTCGCGAATGCTCGATTCGTCCTCGCCCGGATGGCCCACCATGAAGAAGCCGCGGGTGCGTATGCCGGCCTCATGGGTGTAGCGCACGGCCGCTTCGATTTGCTCGACGCGCACCCCCTTGTCAATCAGGTCAAGGATGCGCTGGCAGCCGGTTTCGATGCCGTACCCTATCTGCCAGCACCCCGCTTTTTTCATCAGGGCGAGAAGCTCGGGAAAGACCAAGTTGACGCGGGCGTTGCACCCCCACGTTACGCCGAGGCCGCTTTCGATGAGGAGCTGGCACACCTTCTCCACGCGGCGGCGATTAATCACGAATGCGTCGTCATGGATAATGACGTCGTTGATGCCGAAGCGTTCATGAAGCAGTTTCATGAACTCGAACACGCGCTCAGCGCTGTGAAATCTGCACGCGTTGCCGAAGACGCTGCGATCGCAAAACGTGCAGTGCCCGCAGCACCCTCTCGACGTCACCAGGGAGGACGCCGGACTCCCCCCCAACGTGAATGTGGGCGTGTCGTAGGAACGAGCAAGGTCCGGAAGGAGGTCCCAAGCGGGAAGAGGCAAGGCGTCGAGGTCCTCGATAAAGGGCCGCGGGGCAGTCTGAACCAGGGCATCGCCTTCGCGAAAGATGACCCCTCGAACGGTCTGTAACGGACGGCCGGATTCCAACGCCTGCAACAACTCGACCAGCGTTTCCTCGCCCTCGCCCACAACGCCGATATCAAACGCCGGAAACGCGCCCATGGTCTCCTTGGGAACGGCGGTCGTGTGCGGTCCGCCCACGATAATCGTCCACGCGGGATTGGCGGCCTTGAGATCCTTGGCGAGATCGGCGGCATTGCATATGGCGACCGTGGTGGCGGTCAACCCGACATAGCGAGGGTTGAGGTCCAGCACGGCCCGCACGGCCTGCGACCGATCCAGCGCAAGCGTCGGACAGTCTAGAATGGCGGTATCGTAGCCGTGCTGGCGCGTTACCGCCGCGAGTTGGGCAAGACCCAAGGGGGGCGTGCGGGTGCCGCCACGAGCCCAAGACCCATAGCGTTCGTCGAGACTCAATGGCGGGTCTATGAAGACAATACGGTTCACGTCATGGGTTCTCACGGCGGCGTGTCATGGGCTTGCATGCGTTTGTATCATCGGATAATGTCCGAGATGATACCGCACCAACACCATGGCTACGCTGGCCATCATCCGGAGTCCGTGCCGGAGCACGGAGATGCTCGAATAATCTTCCGACATCAGCACGACCGGCACGCGTTTCACGTCCAGATCGTTCTTGAATGCCAGGTAGAGAATCTCGACGTCAAAGGCGAAATCGTCGACCCGGCTCGAATGGAACAGGTATTCCGCGGTATCGGCACGAAAACACTTCAGCCCGCATTGCGTGTCGCGCACGCCCGTCACCACGACACGGCTGACAAACGCCGTGAACACAACGCTCCCAACCCGCCGCAACCATGTGCGTTTGGTATGGGGTTTCAACTGGACCCGATTTCGAGTTCCAATACATATATCGAGCCCCCTATCTCGGACATACGATAGCATGGTTTCCAGAGCGGCAAGGTCGAATGGCATATCGGCGTCCGTGAAGAACCGGCATGCGCCCTTCGCGGCCAGCATCCCCGTGCGAACCGCGGCGCCTTTGCCTCGGTTGCGCTCGTGCCGAATGAGCGCGACCGAGGGATATTCGCGCGTGACGATCTCGGCCGTTTCGTCCTTGGATCCGTCGTCGACAACGATGATCTCGACGGCTCCAAAGCGGTCCGCTTTCGACGCGAGATGCGCCTGCAACTTATCGAGAGCCCCCCGCAACGTGGGCGCGGCGTTATAGCATGGAATTACTATCGAAACATCGACCGCGGACAAAACGGCCCTCCTCAAGCCAACCCTTGCGTACGTCTCGTGACGCCCTGCTTCGATTCTTCATTATACATTAACCCTTCCGCGAACCCAATGACTCCCGCGACATTGTTCCGGAAACCGCGCCCGTCTGCCCGCCGTCTCGTGCGACCTCGAAACCGGAAGCAAATACTATGAGCGAAACTGTGACTGCCGTAAACTTCCTCGCGCTGCTCAGAATAGCAGGTGATAGGCGTAGCTTGACGCATCTCTGCCGAGCTCGTCGCGTGGCATCTTCATCCTTGCATGTGAAGCCCGGCTTCATGTCGATTCGTGTTCGAGTGACGCACGAAATGGCGGAGCCGGATAGAGCCTGGGGAGCAATGATCCCGCGCGGCGCGCAAATTGACTTGTCCGCGCGCGGCTGGTATACTCTGCCGCTGTTTCTAACGTCTTGATGCAGGCCCCGTTTGGGGTCTCAGCAATCGTATACCCAGCCCGAAACGCAGGAGTACGCGCGTGGCGGGCACTAGAGCAGTGTCCCGTTGGGGCGTAGCCAAGTGGTACGGCACCGGGTTTTGGTCCCGGCATTCGGAGGTTCGAATCCTCCCGCCCCAGCCAACGTATTTCGTGGTGGCAGGAACGCGCAGGGCGGCCTCGTGGCTGGCGGGCGTGTCCGCCGTTTCGGATGGGCGAGGGAACGCGATCGTGGCATTCGGCAAAGAGATCAAGATCTTCTGCGGTACGGCGTCGGCAACGCTGGCCCAGGGCATCTGCGCCCACTTGGGCACGACGCTGGGCAACAGCACAGTCGGCACGTTCAGCGATGGCGAGATCCACGTGCAGATCGGCGAGAACGTCCGAGGCTGCGACGTGTTCATTGTGAACAGCACCTCGCCTCCGGTCAACGATCATCTGATGGAAATGCTCATCCTGATCGACGCCGCCAAGCGCGCCTCGGCCCAGCGCGTGACCGCCGTGCTCCCCTATTTCGGCTACGCGCGGCAGGACCGCAAGGACAAACCGAGAGTGCCGATTTCGGCCAAGCTGTGCGCGAACCTGATCGTGGCCGCGGGCGCGGATCGCGTACTGACCGTCGACCTGCATTGCGGCCAAATCCAGGGGTTCTTCGACATTCCGGTCGACCACTTGCGCGGTGACGTGGTTTTTGGCCGCTACATGCTGGACCAGCGGATGACCAACCTCGTGGTCGTGTCGCCCGACACGGGTAGCGTGATGCGTGCGCGCGAGTTCGCGAACCGCCTGGAAGCTCCGCTGGCCATCGTCGACAAACGGCGCCCGAAGGAAAACGTCGCCGAAGTCATGAACATCATCGGCAGCGTCGATGGCAAGAACGCCCTCATATTCGATGACATGATCGACACGGCCGGCACGCTGGTCAAAGCGGCTCAGGCCCTGAAAGACCAGGGCGCGATCGCGGTGCGAGCCTGCGCCACGCATCCTGTAGTCAGCGGCGCGGCCATCCAGCGTATCCAGGATTCGGCCCTGGATGAAGTTCTAATTAGTGACACGATTCCTCTGACGGCCGCCGGCGAGGCGAGCCCGAAGCTGAAGGCGGTATCGTTTGCCCCGTTGATCGCCGACGCGATCCAGCGCATTCACGAAGAGGAATCGGTAAGTTGTTTGTTTGTGTGAACTCAATTCGGAGGCTTTGGAACCATGGAACTGCAAACTCTTAAGGGAACTACCCGCCAGGCGGGCGGCAAAGGCGCGGCCAAGAAGATGCGCCACGCGGGCGCGGTGCCTGCCGTACTGTACGGCGGCGACCAAGGCCCCGTTTCGCTGTGTATCGACGTGCGCGCGTTCGATCTGCTTATCCATCACAGCCGGGGCGGCGAACATGCCATCCTGAAACTGGACATCGAGGATAAGCCCGAGTTGAGCACGCCCGCGCTGGTGAAGGCCGTGCAACACGACCCCATCAAGGGATTCGTCATGCATGCCGACCTGTTGCGGATCCGGCTGGACGAAAAGATCCAGACGGTTGTGCCAGTTCGTTTGACGGGCCAGGCGCCCGGTATCTCCGAAGGCGGCGTGCTCGATCACCAGTTGCGCGAGATCGAGGTCGAATGCCTGGCGCTCGAAGTGCCGGATGAGTTCGTGGTCGACGTGTCGGTCCTGCACGTGAACGACAGTATCCACGTCAGCCAGCTTGCGGTGCCCGCAGGCGTCGACGTCGTGACTGACGCCGACCGTCCGGTCGTGGCCGTGTTGCCGCCGCGCGTCGAGAAGGTCGCCGCGGAAGGCGCCGAGGCGGAAGGCGAAGGCGCCGAAGCCGCCGCGCCCGAAGTGATCTCGGAACGCAAGGAAAAGGACAAGGATAAGGAAAAAGACAAATAAGGCGTAGCGCCGGCGTGCGGCAGACGGAAAGGCGGGCCGCGTGAAGATTATCGTCGGACTCGGCAACCCGGGCAAGGAGTATGGCCGTACCCGTCACAACGTCGGGTACCAGGTCGTGGATGCGCTTGCGGCCCGGCTGGGCGTTACGTTTTCGCAGGAGAAGTATCGCGGCCTGATTGCCAAGGCGCGCTATCAAGTTGAAGAAGTGCTCCTGGTCAAGCCGCTTACCTATATGAACCTGAGCGGCGACTGTGTGGCTCGCGTCATGCGGTACACCACGGCCGAACTCGAAGACTTGCTGATCGTGGCGGACGATGTGAATCTTCCGCTGGCCAAACTAAGGATCCGGGCCGGCGGCAGCGCGGGCGGGCACAACGGCCTCAAGTCGATCTTCGATCACTTGGGCACGCAAGAGGTCGCCCGGCTGCGCATAGGCGTGGGTCAATGTAAGGCGGATGGCGGCTTGACCGGCCACGTGCTTGGCGCGTTCGGCGCGGAGGAACGTCCCGACGCCGAGGCGATGGTCGAGAAGGCCGTCGAGGCCGCGCTCGCGTTCGTGAGCCAGGGCTTGGCCAAGGCCATGAACGTGTACAACGCGAAGAACGTCGATCCCGGCGAGTAGCGCGACGCCGTAATCGAATACCGGAGGCAGCATGAAACATACGATCAGCGTGTTGGTGGAGAATCACTTCGGTGTTCTGGCCCGCGTGTCGGCGCTGTTCAGCGCCCGCGGATACAATATCGACAGCCTATGCGTCGGCGAGACCGAGAATCCCGCCGTCTCGCGCATGACCGTAGTGGTCCGGGGCGACGACGCGGTGCTCGACCAGATCATCAAGCAACTCAACAAGCTCGTGGACACGATCGAAGTCGTCGACTTGACCAACGAGAACTTTGTCGAGCGCGAACTGGTCATGATCAAGATCGCGGTCGACAGCAAGAAGCGTAGCGAGGCCATCGAAATCGTCTCGATCTTCCGGGCCAAGATCGTCGATTGCAGCACGAACTCGATGATCGTCGAGGTAACCGGCTCCGAAGAGAAGATCGAGGCCTTGATCGACATGCTCCGCCCGTTCCATATTAAGGAGATCGTCCGGACCGGTGAGATCGCTATCGGGCGGTCGGCGTAGGAATGAAGTCACGCGCGCTTGCGCGCTCATCATTTGAGGAAGCATTCCGCTAGTATGAACGCATGGCCACTTCGCGCACGGTGTAGGCGCTGGGCAGCAATTCCCGGCCGCTGTGCACTTGCCGGCGCGGGCGCCGAGTCCCCTTCCAGGGTTCTGGCGCCCGTTACGTGGACGGGTATCCAACGCCGCAGCTTCGGCTGCGGCGTTTTTCTTTTTGTCGGGCTGGAACGAAACGGGCGGATGCGTGGCGCGCGCGGCCCGTCGGGAGGTGTCATCGCTTGAAGAACTTGTTGCGTTTGCAGGAACTGGATCTACGCATTGAAGCGCTGAAGGCGCGTGAAGTTGAAATTCCCAAACAGAAAGGCAAGTTCGATATCCATCGCAAACGGCTGGCGGCGGAACTCGCCGAGCGCGAGAAGGTCGCCAAAGACCTCGTCCTCGAGCAGCGCGGATGCGAAGGTGAAATCGAGCAGCGGCAAACGCAGATTAAGAAGTACGATCAGCAACTGCTCGCAGTGAAAAAGAACGAGGAATACCAGGCCCTCCTGCATGAAATCGACATGATCAAGAAGCAGATTGCCATCAAGGAAGAGCGCATCATTTCTATTATGATCGAGATCGACGAGGCCAAGGCGCGGCTCGAAGAGGACAAGAAACGCATCAGCGCCGAACTCAAAGACATCGACCGGCAGTGCGGCGAAATCGACGCCGAACTCGAACAAGCCGTGCAGGAACGCAAACAACTCGAAGAAGAGTGCCTCCCCATTGCCGCGCTGGTCAGCCCCGATCTCCTTGCCCGCTACCGCAAGATCCGCGCGAGCAAACGCGGCGGCCCGGCGGTCGTCCCGCTCAACGGCGAGGCGTGCACTGGATGCCACATGCACGTTCCGCCGCAGGTGGTCAACGAGATACTCGCCGGCAACAAACAGCATACGTGCAGCCACTGCGGACGCCTTCTGTTCGACCGCAGCAACTTCAGCCAAGAGGCGTAAATGCGTGACGCCGCGCGAGTATCTGTTCCACCTCGAACGATTCGGCATCAAGCTCGGACTGGATAATATTCGCTGCCTCTTGGACGGCGCAGGACGGCCGCAAGAAGCCTTCCCCGCAGTCCACGTCGCGGGCACGAATGGCAAGGGCAGCGTCCTGGCGTTCCTCGACGCGATAGCCCGCGCGGCAGGCTATCGCGTGGGCCGTTTCACAAGCCCCCACCTGATTGATGTCACGGAACGTTTTCTTATCGACGGGACGCCCATTGCGAACGACGAACTCGACGTCCAGATCGAGTACTTTCGCGGTATCGCGGAAACCATGCCCTCCCCTCCCACGTTCTTCGAATTGACAACCGCGGTCGCGTTTCGCTGGTTCGCTCAATCGGGCGTCGATCTGGCGCTTATCGAAACCGGCATGGGCGGCCGGCTCGACTCGACCAACGTGCTGCAACCGTGCGCCACGGCGATCACCAACATCGCCCTGGACCATACCCAGTTTCTCGGCGACACCCTCGCGAAGATAGCGTTCGAGAAGGCGGGCATACTTAAGCCAAACGTTCCGGCCGTCCTCGGACAGATAAGCCCGGAAGCCGCTGGCGTCATCCTGGCACGTGCCGCCGACCTAGGTGCGCCCGTATCGCGGTTGGGCCACGCATTTCGATTCGGCCTGGAAGGCGAACCCTTCGATCTCGCGTTTCAGTATCAGAGTGATCGACTTACAGTCGAGGCCCGTCCCTTGGGACTTGCCGGCAAACATCAAGGGGAGAACGCCTCCGTCGCATCGGCGCTTGCGGAGAGCCTGACGCCGGCCTTCCCACGCCTTACTACACGCGCAATAGCGTCGGGGCTGGAGGCCGTGCGGTGGCCGTGCCGCCTCGAACGCGTGCTGGAGACGCCGCCGGTCATCTTGGATGTGGCTCACAACCCCGACGGAGCGCGCCAGGTCGCCAAGGCCGTGCCGTGCTGCGTTGCGCTTCTCGCGGTCTCCGCCGATAAGGATGCCGCAGGCATGATCGAAGCGTTGAAGCCAATCACTACAACGTTCGTCGCCACCCAATACACCGGCGCGCGCGCGCTGCCTGCCGCTCAACTCGGAGCAATGCTTGGAGACACCCCGCACGTTTGCATTCCCTTCCTTGAAGAGGCCATCGAACACGGACTCGGCCTTGCCGGAACGGCCTGTCCCCTTCTGATCACCGGGTCGATCTTCACCGCCGGGGAAGCCCGCCGAATCCTTACCGAACACTACGGCGCAGCGCCGCTAGCTTTCTGATGCATAGAATCATCGCGCGCAATGTGTCGAGACACGTAGGGTGGGTGCAGCGAAGCGAAACCCACCGGGAATACGGTCAAATCGGTGGGTTCCGCTTCGCTGCACCCACCCTACGCCTGATGCATGGATTCATCGCGCGCATTGTGTCGAGCCGCCGTGCCTCCCGTCTTTGACTTTGCCCTTTCTAGCGTGTATCATACGCGACAAGAGTTAAGTATGCTAAACAGAAGGTCTAAGTCCTAAACATGAACGGCAACGACTCGAGCTGCTGGCGCGAATTCGACCGTAGTCCGGTCACGCATAGCGCCGCGCATTACCTCATGGCGGTCGACGCGTTGCGGCGCGAATTCGGCTATGCGCGCATCACCGACGTAGCCAGACGGCTTGAAGTCACGCGCGGCGCCGCGTCGATGGCCGTAGCGCAATTGAAACGCCGGGCTTTGGTTGCCGAGGACCCCCACCGCTTCCTGCTCCTTACCGCAAAGGGCGCACGGCTCGTGCGGCAGGTCGAGCAGAATTTTGGCATCCTGTCGCGGTTCCTCGAAGAGGTCATCGGGGTCTCTTCTGACGTCGCCCACGCCGACGCATGCAAAATGGAGCACCTGTTGAGCCTTCAGACAGGACGGCGATTGGTCGACTTTATGCAGGCGGCCCTTTCCGACACTTCAGCAAGCGAACGCGTGTGTCCTTTGTGCGGCAAGGCCAAGCTCAAGCGCCGCATCCGCCCGGCTGCCAGCGCACGAAAGGCCGCCCATGCCTGATGTCATGCCCCTCACCTCGCTGCCCGTCGGCCAGACAGGCATTGTCAAGACCATCGACGGGGGCAGCCATCTGCATGACCGGCTGCGCGCCTTGGGCATCCGCACGGGAAGCGCTGTCACAAAGATCAGCGGGGCTTTCGGAAACGGCCCTGTCGTTGTGCAACACGGACGTTCGCAGACGGCCTTGGGCAACGGCATCTGCAGGAAGATCCTGGTCGAGACGGCCCCATGATTCGCATTGTCCTGGTAGGCAATCCCAATGTTGGCAAGAGCGTTGTCTTCTCGCGCCTCACCGGGGTGCACGTAATCGCTTCGAACTATCCAGGCACGACGGTTTCGTATACCCAAGGCCAGATGACCCTCGGCGCCGAGAAGGCCGTGGTCATCGACGCGCCAGGGGTCTACGGACTCGAAGCCACCTGCAGAGGGGAGGAAATCGCCCTTGAAATGTTGCGTGATGCCGACGCGATCGTGAATGTGGTCGACGCCACCAACCTCGAACGCAACCTGCACCTCACGCTCCACCTGCTCGAGCAGGATCGCCCAATGCTTCTGGCGCTCAATATCTGGGACGACGCCCAGCACAAAGGCATCCGGATTGACGTCGAGAAGCTCAGCGCGCTCCTCGGCGTGCCTGTAGTCCCTACGGTCGCCGTAACGGGAGAAGGCATTCGCGAACTCGTGTCGCGCATCCCCGAAGTCGCTTTCCAGGCACCGGCACACGTATCCCGCGCCAAGCGGACCGAGGAGGAGCGCTGGACTGAGGTCGGGCGAATCGTCGACGCCGTGCAGGTGCTTCAGCATCGGCATCACACCTTTCTGGAAATCATCGGAGACGCTTCGGTGCGTCCGGCCACGGGCCTGCCCATTGCCGCGCTCATTCTCTTTGCCTCCTTCGCCGTCATTCGGCTTATCGGCGAAGGCATGATCCGCCTGCTCTTTGACCCGGCGTTCAATTCGCTATGGAAGCCGGTGCTTCATCGGATCGACGCGCTAGTGCCTTCGCAGAGCTTCCTGCATGACATGCTCATCGGGTCGCTCATCAACGGCGAAATCGATTTCGTCCAGTCATTCGGCCTGCTCAGCACCGGCCTGTACGTCGCCATTGTGATGGTCTTTCCCTACGTCTTGTCGTTCTATCTCGTTCTCGGATTCCTCGAAGACTTCGGCTACTTGCCGCGCCTCGCCGTACTGCTCGACACACTGATGCACCGCTTGGGCTTGCACGGATGGGCGGTGATTCCGATGCTGCTGGGCTTCGGCTGCAACGTGCCCGGCATCATGGCCACGCGCATGCTCGAAAGCCAGCGCGAACGCCTAATCGCCGCGACGCTTGTCTCCGTGGCGGTGCCCTGCGCCAGCCTCCAGGCCATGATGTGGGGCATCCTCGGCCATCACGGGGTCCGCTATATCGCCGCCGTGTACGGCATTCTCTTTGTGGTGTGGATTGTTATCGGCCGCATTCTCGACCGCATCCTCAAAGGCGGCAGCCCAGAACTCATCCTCGAAATTCCCCCCTACCGTTTCCCCACGGTGCAGACCATCCTCCACAAACTGCGCCTCCGCCTGTCCGAGTACTTCAAGGAGGCCGTGCCATTCGTGCTGCTTGGCGTGCTGTTCGTGAACGTGATGCACTACCTTGGCGTCTTCGACGCCATAGCGGATGCTTCCGCTCCGGTCATTACCCGGGCATTCGGGCTGCCCAAGGAAGCCGTGCTGGCGTTGGTCATCGGGTTCCTGCGCAAAGACGTCGCGGTGGGCATGCTGAGCGTCCTGGACCTCTCGTCAAAACAAATGATCATCAGCGTGACCATGCTCTGTATGTCGTTCCCGTGCGTGGCGACCTTCATCGTTCTCGCGCGTGAACTTGGCTTGAAGGGCCTTGGCAAGAGCGTCGCCATCATGGTCGCGAGCAGTTTTGCAGTTGGAATTCTGCTTAATCTGCTGCTGTGAGAAGGCATCAGGCGCGTAGAGGCCACGCAAATAGCCGGAGAAGGATCGTCCCCGTCTTGTTTCGTGGCCAACGTACTTGTATGATGAGAAGGGCTGAGTGGCATTGAGGAGCGTATAGAGTTATGAAGGGGCTGCTGATTTCGTTGCAGCGGAATCTGAATATTATCGGGCTGAAGCTGCTGCATGAACTGATGCTCACCCGCGGGCACGACTCGCACCTCCTCTATTTGACCCGTTACGACGAGAATCACGCGCGACGTATGGGGGCTTTGAAGGCTTTCATCGACGGCCTCGAGCCCGAACTTATCGGGATCAGCCTGACGGCAACAGAGTCGCGCGCGGCGGCCTCGCTCACGCGCTTGCTTAAGCAGTGGTATCCGAAGACTCCCGTGCTGTGGGGCGGGGTCCATGCGAGCACGTCGCCAGAGGATTGCGCGAAGTATGCGGACTACGTTTGCGTGGGCGAAGGAGAGCAGACCCTGCTGGACGTTGGGGAAGCGGTCGATGCCGGGCGGGATCTGAAACACATCAACAATATCGGCTGGATGGAAGAAGGCCGCTTCGTCCTCAACCCTCTATACCCGCTGGTCCAAGACTTGAGCATCTATCCCTATGCTCGGCCGGTCCCGGAGAACACACACATTCAGGTCTACGGCGCCGTGGAAGCCTTAACCAAGACCCACTTGCGCCGCCACATGGTATTCCGCGGAAGCCTCTACCGGACCGTTATTTCACGGGGATGCGCGCACCGATGCACGTACTGCTGCAACGACTACTTCTCCAAGCTCTATCCGGACTGGGGCATTCGCCACCGCCCCGTCGAAAGCGTCATCGAAGAGATCGAAACGGCCATCCAGGAAGGCCCTCCGATGGCCTACATTTCGTTCATGGACGATTGCCTGTTCGCGTCGCGCAAAGACTATCTCGACGAGTTCTTCTCGAAGTACAAAGCGCGGATCAGGCTGCCGTTTATCGCCAAGGCCAGTCCTGCGTTCGTATCGGACAAACGGCTGCAAGAGGCTACTGATGCAGGGCTCGCATGGATGGGCGTGGGACTGCAGAGCGGTTGCGACCGGGTGTGCAAGGATGTCTTCAGGCGTCCTATCACGGCCGAGTTGTTTCTGAAGGCGGCGCGCACGATAGCCAAGTATCCGATTGCGGTCTACTATGACGTCATCGTAGACAATCCGTTCGAGTCCGAAGAGGAAGAGCTGAGTACGGTAGAGGTCCTGATGGATATTCCCAAGCCGTACTTCCTCAGCCTGTTCTCCTTGGCGCTGTACGAAAAGACAGAGATTCGCGATGAAGTGGCGAAGCATTTCCCGGAGCGCCTCGAGGATGCGACGGTCAAGGATTTCTACGTGATCCGGCCAACGCTCCCCAACGCGTTGAAATTCACGGCGATGACGATGCCAAGAAGCATCATGAAGCGCCTGTTGGCGCGGTATCGCCGAGAACCCAATGCATTGACGACGCGGTTGGCGATACGACTGGCTCGCGGCGTGGGCCGTTTCGTATTGCAGCCGCCAACCTATGTGTGGCTGCTGTTGCGGTCGCAGCGTGGATCGGTGGCAAGAACGTTGCGTGTGCTGCCGCACATCGTGGATCTTCGTTTCTTGTCTATCTTCAATGTGTTCGATACCAATCGGGACAGTACCGAAGAATAACATGCCATGACCACGGACCGTTCGCCGGAACGTAGCGCGCCACGCGTCGCCTGCGTGAACCTGCCCAACCGCTGGACGCTTGTCCGCCGCTTCATGTGCACCTACTATTCCGCCGCCTTCAAGCTCGCCCCTTACGAACTGCTGCAACTGGCGGTCTGCGCGCGCGATTGGGGAGGAGCGGAGGTCCATTTCCTGGACGCCATCGCCGAGGAATGTGGCGAGGCCGGTTTCCACGAATTTGTCGCGAAACACCGGATCGATATAGTAGTCGCATTGATCGGAGTCGAAACCGTCTCCGCCGATCTGGCGTGTCTCGACCGCCTCAAGAGTCGATTCCCCCACGTCACGACGGTGGTGTTCGGCTATTATCCGACGGAGTACTCCGAGGAGGTCTTGAGAAAGACGACGGTCGACATCATTCTGCGCAATGAACCCGAGCGTTCTTTCGCCGATTACCTGAAGGCGCGCCAGGACAGCGCTCCGCTGGCCACGTTAGACGGCTTGGCCTCTCGCGACGCGCACGGCGCTATATTCGTGAACGATTATAAACGCATCATGGACCTCGACGCGCTCCCCCTCCCGGACTACGGCATGTGCGACGTACGCCGCTACGAGGAGTGGCTTCTGGGAGGTCCCTGCGGCACGATCCTGAGCGCGCGAGGCTGTCCCTTCTCGTGCACCTACTGCACGAGCACGTACGGGAAACGCCTGATTTTGAAGAGCCCCGAAGCGGTCGTCGCCGAAGTGAAGGCGATGCTCGAACAGGGCATCCGCGTCGTGCGCTTCCTGGATGACACGTTCACGACGGACAAGAAGCGCGTGATCGCCATCTGCCAGGCCATGGTGAAGGAAGGCGCCGTCGTGCCGTGGTCCTGCCTTGCCCGGATCGACACGCTGGACGCCGCCATGCTGGACTGGATGAAGCGCGCCGGTTGCGTACGCGTCGCGGTCGGCGTCGAGAGCTACGCGAAGAACGTGCTCGCCTATCTCGGAAAGCAACTTGACCCAACCGAATTCAACGGCCGTCTGAGGCTGATTCGGGAGGCCGGCATGGAGTGCGCCGGCACCTTCATCGTTGGCGCGCCGGTAGAAACGGAGGCGGATTTTGAAGCGACCGTGCGCGGGGTGCTCGAATCGCCGCTGGACCTCATCGGGGTCAATGTCCTTGCCCCCTACGGCGGCACGCCGTTCTTCGAGCGCATGCGCGAGGAACTCGAGTTCAACCTTATCCCCTACACGTGCCAGTTCAAAGACGCGGCATTAGTTGAACGAGGGCGCAAACGGGAGCGCCAGCTCTACAGGCGGTTCTATCTGCGGCCGCAAATTGTATGGCGTCAGTTGGGAGCCGTACTTCGTTTTCCCCGCCAGAGCCTGCGCTTATTGCTCATGTTATTCCGGTTCAGTGTGTGGAACCGCCCAACATCGCAATAGAGGAGGCCGCGCTCACAGAGGGCGCCCGAGGAACTTGCGCAGCACGACCCGCTTGATCGAGTACACCATCCTGAGCATGTTGTAGCGGGTGTACGTGTCGCGCCTGCTGAACAACCCCGAGAAAAGGTGCGTCGCGTACATCATGGGCAGCGCCAGCCAGGAACACATCTCGCCGAGAACGGGACGGTCGACCCAACGGACCGCGCGAGGCGCTATCGATTTGGGCAAATGGCGCGCGAGAAAGAGTTGCAGCGGAATCAGGCGGTAATGACTATCCAGGCCCGAACGGGCACTGAACCGCAACGATGAAACGGCAAGTCCGTGCTCCAAGAGCGTCACGTCTTCGGGTTTGAGGATGCCGGCATCGAGCGCTTTATCCGTGATTGCAGTTCCAGGAAAGTACTGCAAGAAGAACATGTACGTCTTCCATGGCCGGGTCTCGGCGACGAAATCGAGGGCCTCCAACACGTGCGCCTTGACCTCGCCGGGAAGGTCGACAATGAAATCCAGCTCGACGCCGATGCCAAGGCGCTCCGCGGTTATGACAACCTGTTTGACGCGCTCGTTCGTTTCCTGCCGGTTTAGGACATTCCTTCGCACGTCGGGATTGGCGCTCTGAAATCCGAGCTCCATGGTAACGCACCCACTTTCGGCCAGAAGCCGCAATGTTTCCTCAGTGTGCAGAAGCGGGCTGGTTTGAATCGCGTAGGGAAGGCCGATTTCCTTGCGATAGCGTTGCGTGAACTCCTCCAGCCACTTCCGGTCGCTCCCAAAGATGTTATCCCAGAACTCGATCTGCCGAGGGTGGAAACGGCGGACGGCCTCGTGCAGTTCCGTCATGACGCTGTCGACCGTGCGCATGCGATAGAACCCGACTTCGCACTCCGGGTGGAGGCGCCTCAAGGTGGGCGAATTGCAGAAGGTGCAACGGTAGGTGCATCCGCGGCTGCCCATGGCCATGTAGAATGCCGAGAGCGCCGGATTGGCCTTGCAGTAGACGGCCTTCTCGGGAAAGGGACTTTGGTTCAGATCGATTACAGGCGGGGAAGCCCCACGATCGACGATCCCGCCCGAGACCCGGTTCCAGACGCCCGGAAGGGCGTCGGGAGGCAGCGCCTTGACTTCGTCAACCGTCAAGCGCCCCAGGGCGTCCAGCAAGGCGGGAAAGGACCGTTCTCCTTCGCCCACAACCACGAAATCGACGGCCTCGTTTTCCAGGACCGCGGAGGGCGCGAGCGTCGGATGTATGCCTCCGCATACCGTAATGACGCCGGGACTCCGGCCTTTCAGACAGCTCAGCAGTTCCGCGTGCCCCACGAAGTTCAGGGTGTGCATCGAGAACGCCGCCACCTCGGGCCGCATAGCAATGAGGTCGTCGACTACCGTCTCCTTCGACAAGGAAAACGTCTTGGCCAGCGGCAGGTTCTTGGCCATATGATCCCGCGAGAGGCTTGGGTCGTAATAGACGTCCACGTCGTGCCCCAGCGACTTTGCGGTCGCGTAGATGCACTGAATCCCCATGCTGGGAAAGCCTGAATCGTAGAACACAATGCGCATATGGGAACGAGAACCTCTAGATGCATCGCTTCGCGGAACAAAAGACCGTAGCGTTGCTGCTGCCATGAGGGCGCGAGGACATCCTGGCCAGGCGTTGCGCGTTTCCAACGTGGTGCGCACCTCAACTCGTGCGACATGATATCGACCTCGTCGCGGACAGTCAAATGAGCGCGTCTGCTCATCGCGCAGAGCATAGTATGTCCAGAAGGGCTCCAGACCTATACGGAACAACACACAGACGCTCAGCCAGGGCCTTGGTCAAAATACGATTCGCAGTACATCTCCCCGATTCTCTGACGTTTGTTTAGCCAAGATCGCCTGGGCTACACTGCATAAGGAGCAGCAATAATGGACTTATCTGAAGAAGCACACGTCACGGAAACGGCCCTGCGGACCAGTTGGCTTGCACGCGCGATGCGTACCGTAGTAGCCATTGCGGCGGCCACGTTGGGCATCCTGGCCATTGTCGAGATTGGGTGCCGTATTGCGGAGGTCTGGGTCCGCCCTTCGGAAGCCGACTTCAGCATGGGCTTTACTCCAGGCAGCCGGGTCTTCATTCCTGACCCTTCCGACCCCGAATATCTGATCACCAATCCGGAGAAACTCCTATCCTTCCACGAGCAGCGATTCCGGTTGGCCAAGGAGCCAAACGTCCGGCGCATCTTCATAGTAGGAGGAAGCTGTGCGGCGCTTCTGCAAGACGAAGGCGGAGAACCCCTGTTCTCGAGGGTGGAAAAAGCGCTGAATGTCGACATAAAGAAGCTCGCCTTTCCCGGGTTCCCGGGCAAGGGCATTTCCATGTTACGCGACATGCTGGACAAGCACTACGGCGGCGCCTACCGATTCGAGTTCATCAATGCCGCGGCGGGATCGTACGGGACCCACCGGCTGGTCCGGGTAGTAAATGAAATCCTTAACTACGGCCCCGATCTCATTCTGTACTACGAGGCCCACAATGAGTTCGAGGAAGTCGAACAGATGAAATACGTCCCGTTCAAGACGCTTCGTGTCCGGGCCGTGCTGGAGCACTTCGCGACCTATCGCCTTATGCGCGGTTATATGGCTACCGCCAGGTCGCGCCAGCTTGTAAAGCCAGAGAACCGCGTGAATTTCGACCGCCCCTTTCCGCAGTTCGTGGATGAAGAACCGTGCCACTCCAGTTACGATGCTGCGATGCTGGCCGACCGCATGCAGTCCATGGAAGACAATCTCGAACTGATGGTGAGCCAATGCCGCGAACATAACGTGCCGATCGTTCTCTCGACCGTTCCGTCCAACCTGATGAAGCCGCACGAGTTTTGCGCGGAAGACGAACCGCGGTATCGACCCGTGTACGATCTGTATAAGCAGGGACGGTACGACGAAGCGCGCGATTTGGCCGAGAGCGTACTGTCGCAGATATTTCGCCATCAGGCGTCCGAAGCGGAGAACAGGATTTTGCGCCGAGTTGCCGCAGGGAATGGCTTGCCGCTGGCCGATGTCAAGTCCGCCATCATCGCCGCTGAACCGCATCAAATCCCAGGGGAAACCTTGTTTTGGGATGACTGCCACCTGTACCCCAAGGGCAACGAAATCCTCATGGACACGTTCTTCGATACGATTGTGGCAAGTATCGATTTTTCCACGTCGCCGGCGCGTATCGTGAAATCGTGACGGCAGATATCGATCTCCCCGTCACGCGCCAAGGCCCCGCTGGGCAGCCCCGAATACGCATACTGGCGTCCAGTCTGAATTTGCGTTGCTTCTCGCGAACATGCTAGTATCCTCTTCCGTTTTCCAAACGGGAGTAGTGTGCATTAGCGTAGGTGTCATAATTGCGGAAAGGTGTACAGGCTTGTGAGAACGCCCCTGGTTGCAGGTAACTGGAAGATGAACCTGGTCGTGGACGACGCGGTGAAGCTCGTCGACGCATTGAAACCCCTCGTGCAGGATGCATCGGGCGTCGATATTGTCGTGTGCCCGACGTTCACCGCGCTCGATGCCGTCGGTGGCGCGCTGAAAGGCTCGAACATCGCCCTCGGCGGACAGAATTGCTACCTGAAGGAAAGCGGCGCGTTCACGGGCGAGATCTCGCCCCAGATGCTCCAGGCCGTCGGATGCACGTGGGTCATTATCGGCCACAGCGAACGCCGCCAATACTTCGGCGAGACCGATGGCGTACTGAATCAGAAACTGAAATTCGCGCTCAGTGCGGGGCTGCGAGTTATGTTCTGTGTCGGCGAAACCCTCGACGAACGGCAAGGCGGAAAGATGAATGACGTCCTCCGCCGCCAGATGACCGAGGGGCTGGCCGGCCTTTCCGAGGCCGATTTCGACAGCGTGGCCATTGCGTACGAGCCGGTATGGGCTATCGGCACAGGCGTAGTGGCCACTCCGGACCAGGCGGAGGAAGCGCACGTGTTCTTGCGCGGCCTGCTGAACGAACAGTTTGGCGGGAACGTTTCGGACAAAGTGAGGATACAATACGGTGGCAGCGTGAATGCCGGCAATGCCGCCGAACTGATGGCCAAGCCGAATGTGGACGGCGCCCTCGTGGGCGGCGCGGCGTTGAAGGCCGATGGTTTCGCCGCGATCGTCAAAGCGGCGCTCTAGGAAGGATTGCTGCGCGTATGTTGAGTTCTATTTTCAGTTGGGATGCGTTGTGGTGGATCATGATGATCCTGTACGTGCCGAGCTGCATCGGGCTTATCGTGATCGTCTTGCTGCAGAAAGGCAAGGGCGTCGGCTTCGCGGGCGCCTTCGGTATCGGCACGGGCACGGACACGGTCTTCGGACCGCGCGCAGGCAAAAGCCTCCCGCAGCGCCTCACCTATGTCATGGCGGCGACGTTCATGGTCCTTGCCTTCGTCATGTCGCTCATTTCCGGACGTCTCGGCAAGGGCGTAGCCCCGGAACGGCTCTCGGAACAGGCAGCGCCTACCGTCGACGTTGGCGTGCTTGACGATCTGGGTTCCGGCCTCAAGAGCGAATCGACCGCGCCTGCGGCGGCAACGCCCGCGCCAGCAACGAGTACCGAAGCCCCGGCCCCCG
>CAYOCT010000042.1:35064-61014 GCA_964402555.1 uncultured Nitrospiraceae bacterium
AGTACCGAAGCCCCGGCCCCCGAGGCGGCATCGCCCGCGCCAGCAACAAGTACCGAAGCCCCGGCCCCCGCGGCGGCGCCCGAGAATGCTGCCGCAACGCCGCCGCCGGCGCCAGAACAAGCGCCACCGCCCGCGGCTCCGGAGAGTCCCGCGCCCGAGGGGAAGTAGCGTAGACCGAATGTGCCGAGGCCCAAAGCATAGCGCTTTGGGCCTTTTTGTTAAGGGAAGGTTCCATGGATAAGATTCTCATCCGAGGCGGCAAACCCTTGAGCGGATGCGTGCAGATCCGTGGAGCCAAGAACGCCGCCCTCCCCCTGATGGCCGCCACGCTGCTCGCCGAAGGCCCCTGCACACTCCACAACGTGCCATGCCTCCATGACGTGTTCAGCATGGACAAGGTCATGGCGAGCATGGGCGTCGCGATCGATTTCACTGGACGCTCGATGACGCTCGACGCGACGCAGCTCGAATCGCAGTTTGCCCCCTACGATCTCGTGCGCAAGATGCGCGCGTCATTCTTCGTCCTCGGCCCGCTGCTCGGTCGCTACGGCAAGGCCAAGGTCTCGCTGCCAGGCGGATGCGCCATCGGAACGCGTCCCGTCGACATTCACCTCAAAGGACTCGAGGCGCTCGGCGCGAAGATATGCATAGAAGATGGGTATGTGGTGGCGGAGGGCAGGTTGGAGGGCGCGAATATCGCCCTCGACTTCCCTAGCGTCGGCGCGACCGAGAATATACTGATGGCCGCGTGCCGCGCGAACGGCGTTACGCGATTGAGCAACGCCGCGCGCGAACCTGAGATTGCCGACCTTGCCCATTTTCTCAACGCGATGGGCGCGCAGATCTCGGGCGCGGGCACCGACCTGATTACGGTTGTCGGCGTCGATGCGCTCGCACCGGCGGACCACGACGTTATCGCGGACCGCATTGAGGCGGGCACGTTTCTGATCGCCGCGATCGCCACGCACGGCGACGTGACGTTGTTGAATGTGAACCCGGATCACTTGCCCACGTGTCTCGCGAAGATGCGGACATTGGGCGCGGAGATCGAAGCGCACGGTTCGACCATTCGCGTGCGCGGTCCGGAAACGCTGAAGGCTGTGGACGTGATGACGCAGCCGTATCCTGGATTTCCAACGGATCTCCAGGCGCAGACTATGGCGATGCTGTCCATCGCGGACGGCGTGAGCGTGATCAAGGAAACGGTGTTCGAGAACCGCTTCATGCAGGTCAGCGAACTGACGCGGATGGGAGCGCACATCGACCTCGACGGCAACAGCGCGATCGTCCGAGGCGTGCCCACGTTGAGCGGCGCCCCGGTGATGGCGTCGGACTTGCGCGCCAGTGCCGCGTTGATTATCGCGGGGCTGGTCGCCGAACGCGGCGAGACCGCCATCGCGCGTGTGTATCATATCGACCGCGGCTACGAACGAATCGAAGAACGCCTCGCGGCGCTGGGTGCGGATATCGAACGCGTTCGCGAATAGTAAAGCGAGATCGACCACTGCGTAGGAAGAACACGATGATCCCAAGAATCGAAGTTGACGATGCGGCGTCGTTTGAACAGGCGACAGACCGCCTCACAAGGTCCGCGTCAGGCGGCGAGACAGGCCCTGCGCCGGATAAGGTGGAGGCCGTGCGCACCATCGTCGAAGACGTCCGTACGCGCGGCGACGAAGCGGTAGCCGAGTACACGCAACGGTTTGACGGTGTCGCGCTGAAGCCTGAGCAATTCGAGTTGACGAAGGACGAGATCGATGCCGCCGTTGCCAAGGTCGATTCGGAACTGATCGCGGCACTCGAACGCGCCCATGCGAACATCCGCGCGTTTCATTCGAAACACCTGCGCGAGTCGTGGGAGGAAGTCGCGCCCGACGGCACGATCCTCGGCCAGCGTATCTCGCCCATCGAACGCGCGGGCGTGTATGTGCCGGGCGGCAAGGCGTTCTATCCCTCGTCGGTCCTGATGAACATCGCCCCGGCGCGCGTCGCGGGCGTGCCCGAGATCGTGATGGTCTCGCCGCCCTCGTACGAAGGCAGCATCCATCCGGTGGTCGTCGCGGCGGCGCGCATTGCGGGGGCGACGCGCATCTTCCGCATCGGTGGCGCGCAGTCCATCGCCGCGCTCGCCTACGGGACGAAGCATGTCCCTGCGGTTCTCAAGATCACGGGGCCGGGCAACGCCTACGTTACCGCGGCCAAGCGCATCATCAGCACCGTGTGCGACATCGATACCGAAGCCGGGCCTTCGGAAGTAGTCGTGATCGCCGACGAGCAGGCGAACCCCGCGTTCGTCGCCGCGGAATTGCTGGCCCAGGCGGAACATGACGAAGAAGCGTGCAGCATTCTGATCACGCCATCGCGTTCGCTTGCGGATCGCGTTGAAGCTGTGCTGGCCGAGGAGACCAAGCGTCTTCCCCGCGCCGCAATCATCGAGAAGTCCCTGCGCGATCACGGATTGGCGATCGTCGTGCGCGACCTGAATGACGCCGTCGCTTTGACAAACGCGTTCGCGCCGGAACATCTTTCGATTCAGACCGTGGAACCGCGCGCGGTATTTGACACGATTCGCAACGCAGGCGCGGCGATGCTCGGCGGGATGACCTCGGTGGCGCTCGGCGATTACTATGCCGGCCCGAACCACATCTTGCCGACGGGGCGCCGCGCGCGCTTCGCTTCGCCGTTGACGGCCGAAGCGTTTCGCAAGGTGACGAGCATTCTGGCCTATTCCCACGAACGGCTTGTGCGCGACGCAGACGACGTCATCCGGCTTGCAAATGCCGAGTCGCTGACGGCCCACGCGCGCGCGGTGGAGATACGCAGGTGAAATACCGACGTGAAATCCTGAAGGAAGTGGAAGGGTACGTGCCGGGCGAGCAGCCACGCATGCCCAACATCGTCAAGCTCAACACGAACGAGAACCCCTATCCCCCATCGCCTAAAGTGCTCGAAGCGCTTCGCGCGCTGCCGATCGAGTCGTTGCGCAAGTATCCCGATCCGGTATCGCTCGATGCGCGCGCCGCGTGCGCGGCGCGTTACGGGTATCCAGGACCGGAGTGGGTGCTCGCGGGCAACGGCATGGACGAATTGCTCGCCCTGGCCGTGCGTGCCTTCGTGGATCCGGGCGACGCGATTCTCTCGACGTATCCCACGTACACGTTATACGAGACACTGGCGCAATTACACGGCGCGCGCGCAGTGCTCGTGGACCTCGATGACGATTTCCAATTGACGGAGGCCTTCTTCGCGACACCCGCGCGCATGTGTATTCTGCCGCGCCCCAATGCGCCCAGCGGCGTTTGCGTGCCGCGCCCGGTGGTCGAGCGTCTGTGCACGACGTTCGACGGCATCGTTGTCATCGACGAGGCCTACGTCGATTTCTCCGACGACTCCTGCATGGACTTTCCGAAGCGTTTCGAGAACGCCATTGTGATGCGGACGTTCTCGAAATCGTTCAGCCTTGCGGGCATGCGTATCGGCGCCGCTGTGGCCCAGCCTGCCATCATCAACGAGTTTTTGAAAGTGAAAGACTCGTACAACTTCAACGCCGTGGCGCAAGCCGTGGCGCTTGCCGCAATGGACGACTACGCCTACATGCAGGCCAACTGCGAGAAGGTGCGCGCGACTCGCGCGCGTTTGATGGCGGAACTGCGTGCGATGGGATTCCGAGTGCCGGACTCGCAGTCGAATTTCGTCCTGGCCGAATGGCGCGGCACGCCCCCGGCACGCGCGATCTTCGAGGCATTGCGCGAACGCGCGATCATTGTGCGGTATTTCAACGCGCGCCGCCTCGACCACGCCTTGCGCATCACGGTCGGTACGGAAGAGGAAATGGCGTTGCTGCTCGACGCTTTGCGGGAAATCATCGCGCCCCCGGCGAAGACCTCCTGACCTCGAGATCATTCGTTTCGCCGCGCATACCCATATGGGCAAGCGTGAAATCGTAACGGCACGGGTCTTCCGGCGCGATCGACCGAAAGGCTTCGGTAATCTCCAGCGCTGTCCGCCAATTGCCCTGTTTCCGCTGCGTCAAACCGGAGTACAGTCCGAAGCGGTGTATGTGTAGATCGAGGGGAACGATCAATTTCGATGCGGGTATCGCGCCGTGCCAGCATCCAGGATCGACCTCGTCGTGCCGGACCATCCATCGAAGAAACAGATTCAAGCGTTTGCACGCGCTGCCGCCTTCGGGTGAAGGCAGCAAGTACGTCCGCGTCGGGATGCGCAATGCGCGAACAAACGACTCGAGCGCGGGCCGGATCGTTTCGTCGTTTGAATGCGCGCCTTCAAGGAAGCATGTGCGCAAAGAACCGTGCCGCCGCAAGACTCCTCGAATTCCCAAGAGGAACTGTATGAGTTCCGCCTGATCGACGAAACGATAACGGAAGCCCGCGAATACGCGCTCCATCTTCCTGCGGTCCGCATCGAGTAGCCAGGCAGCGGGCGACGGCATGCGTTCGAGGACTCCCCCGACCGTCTTCACGATCTGCTCGACCGCGCCGAAGGCCAGGCACGCCGCGATCAATCCCACAACTTCACGATCTGCATCGTCTTCGTAGGCCCAGACCCATTGCAGCGGGTCGGGCGCGATCATCGAGCGCCGGTTCAGGCGCAGGTAAGCCGCTTCGAGTTGGCGGGCGAGGTGAGCGTCAATCACCGAAAGGGTCCTCACCTGTGTTCCAGCACGATCTTGATGGCTTTCGATGCGCGCTTGTTAAGGAAGGTCTTGACGGCCTGCTTGTACTCGCGCATCGGGAAGCGATGCGTGATGATGTCGGACGGGCGCACGCATCCGCGCGCGAGGAGATCCGCCGCGATGTCGAACGACGTACGGCCGTCCGCCTCGGTCGCGTGGCAATTGATGCCGGTCAGCCGGATCTCCTGGGACCACACCGGCGAGTAATCGATCTTGCCGGGATTGAAATTGATTCCGACCAGCACGAGGTCGCCGCCACCTTTGACCCAGCGCAACGCATGTTGCAGGCTCTGGTCATTGCCCACCGAATCGTAAACGATATCGAAGCCGCCCAGCAGGATCTCGTTCTTGAAGTAACCCTTGGCATGGCGCGCGCCAGTAATCGAGGCCATCCTGTGATACAGGCCGCCCTCCTCGCGTAGGACCTTCGCGCCCATCGATTCGGCCACTTCGGCTTGGAAGGCGTAGCGAACGAGACAATGGACTTCTGCCTCCGGCGCAAGCGTGCGCAACGCGGCCACGCTCAACAATCCGATCGTGCCGCCGCCGACTACGAGTACCTTCGACCCGGACGCGGGCTTTGCTTTCAGCACCCCGTGCACGGAACTTGCCATCGGTTCGAGCAGCAATGCGGCATCGTCGTCCAGCGCGTCCGGGATGCGATAGGGTTGCGATCGGTGCATGACCATGCAGGGGGAAAATCCACCACCGAGATCCTCGGCCGGAAGCAATCGAGCGCCCAGATTCTCGCACAACATGTAGTTACCCGAGGCGCATTGCGCACAAGGCGGGTCGATCTCCATCTGAAAACAGGACGGCCAGTCAATCCGCATAGCGACGCGATCGCCGCGTGCGAACCCCTCCACCTCCCCTCCCACCTCGACGACTTTGCCCACGAGTTCATGGCCGAGAAACTTCTTTAAGATCCCTGGTACCGCGGCCGAAAAGCACTTCGGGTCCATGTCCATGAACATGAAGTGAATGTCCGTGCCGCACAGTCCGCACGCGCGGTTCTTGACCTTGAGCCAGCGCGGATTCGGCAGGGAAGGCTCGTCAATATCGGCGTAGCGCAATGGAGAGAACGGCCCGAAAGCCGCATATTTGTCGAACCGTTGCGCGACCTTCAGCGCCAGAACTTTCGACAAGCGGTTCTCGAAGTAGAGGGCTTTCATCCGATTTCCGAGGCGGCCTTCTTCACTGCATCGAGGATCGCGGCAGCTTCCTGATCCGATATCAGCAGGCTGGGCCTTAGAACTACGGTGTGCTCGGCTACGGCGCCCGGCTCAGCCAGCAATCCATGCCGTGCGAGCGCGCCACAGAACGCCACGGCGGATTCGCGCGATCCCAGGTCCAGCGACAGCAGCAGTCCCTTGCCGGCGACACCGCGGATCGCCCCGCGTCCTTCAAGTTCGCTCAGTCCCTGTGCCAAGAGAGCGCCAGCCTTGGCCGCGCTGGACCACGGTTGCTCGCGGTTGTAGATCTCAAGCGCCTTGATGGCGACGCGGCACCCGAGATCGGCTCCGCCAAACGTGGACAGATGCAGCAACGGATGCGCGTTCATGAACGCGTTGACGCGTTGGGTCAACATGGTTGCGGCGATAGGGAACATGCCGCCGCCCAACGCTTCGCCCAGCACCAGCAAGTCAGGGGCGATACCGCTTTCCTCGTAGGCGAACCTCCGTCCCGTGCGGCCGAAGCCGGTTTGCGTTTCGTCGACAATAAGCAATGCGCCTTGGGCGCGGCACGTCCCGGCCAGCGTTGAGAGGTATTCCGGAGTGGCGGCACGGCAATGGTTCTCGGCCTGGACTGGCTCGACGATCACGGCGGCGGTCTTCGCGCCGATAGCGCGCTTCGCGGCACTGGAGTCGTTGAACGGGACAGCGATAACGCCGGGAATCAACGGCCCGAATGCGTCGCGGTCCGTCCGCTGCGACAGGCTCAGCGCGAACCCGGTCTGGCCATACCATCCGCCATCCACCGTAACCAACTCCGGTCTTCCGGTGAAACCGCGCGCGATCTTGCAGGCCGCATCCATGGCCTCGCCGCGCGTGACGCTGAAGATAGCGCACTCGAGCGCGCCGGACACAAAGTCCGCGAGCGCCTGAGCGAGCAGCGCCTTCTCCTGCGAGATCATCGGGAAGTTGCCCTGGTCCGTCTCACGCATCGCGCGTTTCAGCTCGGCCACAAGTTCCGGATGCCTGCGGCCCAGGTTGAACATACCCGCCGACCCGCAACAGTCGAGATAGCGCTTGCCGTCACGGTCGAACAGGTACGCTCCTTCGCGCGCGCCTTCGATGACGCCGCGCTCTCCGGCCCCTTCGTTTGGCTGCGCCAACGCGCTCGCATGCATCTCGCTCGTAATCTCCGTAGTAGCCATTACGCGTCTCCCCTCTCGAAGCGCCGGAAGAAACCGAACAACGACGCTTGCACGCTTTCGTTGTTTAGCAGGTTGAGCACACCCGGGATCTTGACGGCCAGCAACGCAAACGGCAGGAGCGTCTTCATATCCTTGACCGCCGCGCGAATGGCATCAACGATGGCGTCCATATCCTCTTCGGTAACCGTAATCGGGACCATGAAGCGCATGACTTGCGGCGCGTTGCCCGAGTATGCCGCGAACACGCCGTGACGCGCGAGCGCGTCGGACATCATCGGCCCCATGAACTCGTGCACGTATTCGATACCGACCATGAGGCCGAGGCCGCGGACCTCCTTGATGATGCGCGGGTTTTCGCGCCGAAGATCTTCAAGCGCGCCCTTGAGCCTCGCACCCATCCTTTCGGCGTTTTCCCAGAGGCGGTTCCTCTCGATGAAATCGAGCACTTTCAGCGAGACACAGCATGCGAGATCCGATCCGCCGCCATACGTAATGTGGAACTTCGGATGTTTCTCCATGAACTGCATTATGCGCGGCGTCTTTCGGTAAAGCATCGCGGCGTTCGGATACAATCCTCCGCCAATAGACTTCGCAACCGTCATCAAGTCCGGGACCACGCCGCTGTGTTCGCTCGCGAACAACTTGCCCGTCCTGCCGAATCCGGTTTGGATTTCGTCGAAGATGAGCAGGATGCCGCGCTCGTCGCACAACGCGCGCAGGCCCTTGAGGTATTCGGTCGTGGCTGGGAAGATGCCCGCCTCGCCTTGCACGGGTTCGAGGATGATCGCGGCCGTCTTGTCCGAAGCCTTCGCGCGCATCGCGTCGAGATCGTTGAAGGGCACGAACGAGAAGCCTGGCATCAGTGGCTCGAAGTAGTGGCGATAGTTTTCCTTGCCATTGGCCGATAGCGAGAACCCCGTGTGGCCGTGATACGCCTTGACCGTCGCGAGGACCTCGCTCCGCCCTGTCGCGCCGCGCGCGAGTTTCAACGCGCAATCGATCGCCTCCCCCCCGCCCGCGGCAAACATCACGCCGTCGATATCGCCCGGCGCCAGAGAGGCCAGCCTGCTCGCGAGGGCGAGCTTCGGTTCCGAGGCCAGGCTGTATGTGCCCATGTCGTACCGATCGAGCGCGTCGTCCAGCGCCTTCATGATTTCGGGATTGTGCCGCGACACGTTGAAACAGCCCGCCGCCGTGAAGCAATCGAACATGCGCTTCCCGCTCGCCGGGTCGACGAAGCTTACGCCCTGGCGCTGTGTCTCAAACACATCCAGGTGCGCGGCGGCAAGGTACTTCACCTGCCCCTTGTTGATATGCCGCTCGAACAGCGCAACAATCCGCGCCTTCTCCGCGCCGGTCATCGTGGGCGCGCTACGGGCATTGGCCGTAGAGATCCCCATGGCATCCCTCCTGTGGCGTTCGTTTACTCCTTAAGAAACGCGCTCAATTCCTCGTACTGATCCGAGGCGATGAAGTCCACGCCCGCGTCTTTCGACGCCTTCCAGCGGATCTTCACCGCGTCGAGCGATCCGAGATTATAGCCGGGGCCCCATCCGCTGGCCAGCGCGAGCAGCGGCTCAAGCCCGTCGAGCGTGTAGAAGCGGATCCAATATCCTTGGGCATGCGCGCTGTCAACAAGCGACTTCAACCGCGCGTTCTCTTCGGGAGTCCAATCGCCCGCCTTTTTCTGGCCGCCCTTCTCGACGTCTCCCCACGCGTAGTTGACCCAGCGCAGGAAATTCGTAGCCTTCTTGTCCGGGCTGCCGCATCCGAACAATCGCAGCTTTCCGCCCACGGAAACACGCTCGTAGAACGTTTCGACCGCGTTCTTGCTGCCTTGAGTCAAGACCAGGACGGGCTTGATATCGATGGGCGCTAGCGTATCCGGATTGTCCGTCTTCGCGGCGGTACATAGCCACGGTTCGTACTCGCCCATCAGGTCCCAGACCGCCGCGAAGAACGCCGGATCGCTGCCGCGAAGGTCGTTGATGTTGAGCGTGATGAGCGGCCACGTTCCGTCGTTGCCGCGTTTCAACGCTTCTTCGACGATCGGCCGGACCGTTTCGAAGAAGTAGTCTTTGAGAAGCGGCTCCTTGCCGTCGAACGGTGAGCCGTGCGCCACGAGGACGCGCGATGTCTTCGTTGCGGGATCGGTATACCAGACCAAATCCATCTCAATACCAAGCGGCGTGCCGGTCTTGAGAGCGCGCGTGACGCGGTCGGCCCACTTGCCCTGATAGGGATAGCAATTGTGTGCGTCGAGCAGAACGCGTTGGCCCGGCATGAAGTCCGCCCAAGCCGTCGAAGTCAACACGAGCAACATCGAAACAATAGCTTTCATTCGTCCTTTTCCTTAGGTTTGTTCGCGCTGTCCATATCCAAAGCATATAGGAAGCCTGCGCGAGATTCACGCAGCAGGTTTGACTCGCCGCCCGCGTCCCCAGTAGATTCAAGCGCGTTCAAAGCAACGCGAGGTTCGCGGCAGGCGGCATTCCGATGAACGACGACCTTGGCACCAAAGCATCGATAGAACCAGGGCACTTGCCCGGAGCCGCATGGCGCGCCACCGCGGCAGCGCTCGCGATTGCGTTTGCGTGCGCCCTGTTCACGACCGCCGCCTCGGCGCTGTTGTACGCGTGGTTTCTGCGATACAGCAGCGGCGAAGGTCCCGCATTCATGACGCGGCTTGCCGTCAAAGGGATAGTCTTCACTGTAGTGACGATCGCGTGCGCCGGCGGATTGTGGCGATTGCGCGCGCGTTTGGCCGTCAATCCCGAAGCGTCCGTTACGACGCGCGGAATCGGCAGATGGCTCGCGCTTGGCGCTGTGCTGCTGGCCATTATCCTCGAAGTGACGCCTAACCTCGATAGGTACCCTCGCGCAGAACCGGACGAAACCTATCACCTGATCGTTGCGCGCAATCTTGCGGAGTTCGGTCTATATGCCTCGGGTAACAAGGTCACAGGGTTCAACGTGTTCGATGCCTACGATTCCGTGGGCGCACCGGTGATCGTTCCGGTGGCGGGCGCGTTGCGCACGCTCAACGCCTCGCTAGACACGCCCTCCTTCGCGTCCGGACGCATCGTCATGGTGCTTTACTACCTGGTCTTGTGCCTTGCGCTGTATCTGCTCGCAAGTCCAGTCTTAGGCCATGGCGCGGCATGTGTCGGCCTTATCGTGATGACGGGAAGTTTTGGATCGAGCTATCTCGCGCGCACCCTCTACGGCGAAGCGCCCGCGCTGGCCT
The DNA here is from genome assembly GCA_964402555.1 of uncultured Nitrospiraceae bacterium. Classification (GTDB taxonomy): domain Bacteria; phylum Hydrogenedentota; class Hydrogenedentia; order Hydrogenedentales; family SLHB01; genus CAYOCT01. The sequence continues at coordinate 45,385 of CAYOCT010000042.1, forward strand.
TCGTCGCGCTCGGACTGTTGGCGTGGCGGCGGGCAATCGCGCGGCCTCAGTCCTGGGCCTTTGGCGCGATTTCCGGTATGGCTTTCGGCCTCGCCGTGCTCTGCAAATCCATCATGGCGCTTGCCGTCTTTCCGCTCGCTGCCGTGTGGCTGTTCGATCGTCTCGCCTGTCGCCGGATCCGTCCCGTTCATGTGTTGCTTCCCGCAGTGGGCGCAGCACTCGTAGTCATGGCGTGGTGGGGCATCCAGATGCTGAGCGCGGGAGACGTCCCGGGCACCGCCGTAGGCACGTTAAGCATGTACCGGCATAACCTGATGTTCGGCTATCGCAGCGTCGGTCGAGCGGCCGCGTGGATGCTGGGCGATCCGCTCGCGCTCGCGGGCGTCGTGTGCGGGATGGCGGCTGCGATACGCCTGGCCTGGTTCCGACGCTACGACCCCGCTCTCGCGGCGCTGCAGCTCATCGCAATCTTCTACGCCTTCTGGTGGACTTTCTTCACCCCGGCGCAGATTCCTCGATACATGTGGTTCACCTATGCTATCGGTGGCTTGTTTGCGGGCGGCACCGCCTGGAACGCCCTGCGCTACGCTCTCGACGCGCGCACATCCGCATGGCGCGCGGCGGTATGCGTTGCGCTGATTCTCGTCGTGATGGTCCCAGCGACGTTGCGTATCATTCGGGAAACGGGCACGATCTACACCGTTGATGAGACGCGCGATGACTATGAAGTAGCCGATATGCTTCGCAATATGCCGGACCCCGCCCGCGTGGACACAACCTACTGGCCGCTGCAACGAACGGCCGATTTTCTTGCACACCGCACGATTCATGTCGTGGATACAATCCCTACGCCGATTGAGCCGGGCAACCTGGTCATTATGGATACCTGGTCGCCTCATCCTGCGGTACGGACCGGAATCGCGGCCATGCGCGTGGGGCGGTATGCCATCCTTACAGAGGAGTAACGCGTTTGGGCAGAGGTGATTCTGAGATGCCGTCACGTTCCGTATCGATCTTCTACCCCTGCTACAACGACTGGGGCACGATGGGCAGTATGATCTTGTTTAGCGTCCGCGCCGCGAGACAACTCGGCTTGGACTACGACGTAACGCTGGTGGACGACGGCAGCGCCCCGCATACACAGGACTTGCTCGACGAAATCGAGCGCCGATTCCCCGAGGTCCGCGTGGTGCGTCACGAAACGAACCAAGGGTACGGAGGCGCGTTGCGATCGGGATTCGCTTCCGCTACGAAGGAATGGATCTTCTATACAGACGGCGACGCCCAGTACGACGTCCGCGAACTCGAGTTGCTGCTCCAGCACGCCGGCGACGATGTCGATATCGTGCAGGGATACAAGATTGCGCGAGGCGACCCTCTGCACCGCAAGATCATTGGCCGGATTTATCACTGGGGCGTGAAGATCGCGTTCGGACTGCCCTATCGCGACGTGGATTGCGATTTCCGCCTCATACGCAAGAGCGTTTTCGACAAGGTCAGACTGCACCGCGATAGCGGCGTCATCTGCGTGGAAATGATGACCAAGATCCATCGAGCCGGGTTCCGCGCAGTCGAAGTCCCCGTGCATCACTTCCAGCGCTCGCATGGGAAATCGCAATTCTTCAACTTCCCGCGCATCGCCCGAACGTTGTGGCAGCTAGGCGGGCTCTGGATCGAACTCGTGATTCTGAGAAAAGGAGCGGACTCCTGATGCCCCTCGAATCGTCCGTGCCCGTCCGTGTGTGTCCGTGTCCCCTCCAAGGACAGCGTTGACTATGATTCCCTTCGGCGAACTCAAGAGCCAATTCAAGGACATCGAAGCCGAAGTCCGCGCGGCGATCGACGACGTGCTGGAAAGCGCATGGTACGTGTTCGGGAAGCACTGCGCGGCGTTCGAGGAAGAGTTTGCGGCCTACGTGGGCACACGCTATGCCGTTGGCGTGGGATCGGGCACCGAAGCCATTCACCTGGCTCTGACGGCGGTGGGCGTTGTGCCCGGCGACGAAGTCATTACCGTTGCCAACACCTGCGTGCCGACCGTAGCGGGTATCGCAGCGAGTGGCGCGCGGCCCGTGCTTGTCGATTGCGACGAGCAAACGCTCACGCTCGACCCCGCGAAACTCGAACAGGCAATCACCGAACGCACGAAGGCCATCGTGCCCGTGCATCTCTACGGCCATCCCTGCGACATGGACCCGATTCTCGATACGGCGCGCAGACACCATCTTGCCGTAGTGGAAGACTGCGCCCAGGCGCACGGCGCGAAGTGCCGCGGCGTGAGTTGCGGTGCGATCGGGGACGCGGCGGCGTTCAGTTTCTATCCGAGCAAGAACCTGGGGGCCTACGGCGACGCCGGCGCGGTGACCACCAACGACGAAGGCGTGCGCGACCGGCTCCGAATGCTGCGTAACTACGGCGAAGAGACGCGTTATTACCACACGACCCAGGGCTTCAACAGCCGCCTTGACGAAATCCAGGCGGCCATACTGCGGGTGAAGCTGAAACACCTCGATGCCTGGAACGACGCGCGCCGGCTACGGGCGACGATGTACGCCATGCCGCTACGGCGCCTCCCCCTGCGATTGCCGGCGGAGGCCCCATGGGCCCACGCTATCTACCACTTGTACGTCATCCGAACCGAGGAACGCGATGCCCTTCAGGCGTTTCTCAAAGAGTGCGGCATCATGACGATGCTCCACTACCCAATCCCAATTCATTTACAGCGCGCCTACGCGCACTTGGGCTATCGCAAGGGAAGTTTCGCGGTGGCCGAGAAGGCTTGCGACAGCGTGTTGTCTCTGCCGATGTACGCCGAACTCCCGGAAGAACACATCAGGCAAATCGTCGCAGGCATAACCGAGTTCTTTCAGAGCCGCGACTCCAGCGAGACCCGTTCTTAGATGGTTGACCTGCCGCTCCACGCACTAAGCCGTGGCAGAGAGACTACTGAAGGCAGGCAGCGTTGAGCGCACGAAGTCGATCGCTGATATACCGCTAACGCCACTATAGACACCCGTCGATGATGTCCCATACCGGCGCTACCCCCTCGCCGGTAACCGCCGAGAACGGAATGAGCAGCGCGTCCTCGTCAAGTTCGAGCGATTCACGCATCGCGGAGAGGTTCGTTGCGCGTTCGCCGCGCTTGAGCTTGTCCACCTTGGTCGCGACCAGCAGCGTCGGGACGCGCGCTTCGTCCAACAAGGCGATCATATCATGGTCTTTTTCCGTCGGCGGGTGGCGCGCATCGAGCAGTTGAACCACCAGCTTCAGCGGCGCGCGGCCCGTCAGATACGAGGTCATGACCGTGCGCCACTGCTCCTTCATTCCTTTCGGAACCTTCGCGTAACCGTACCCCGGCAGGTCCACGAAATAGATCGAGCCGTTAACATCGAAGAAGTTGACCGTCTGCGTCTTCCCCGGCGTACTGCTGGTCTTGGCAAGCCCCTTACGTTTCAAGAGCGCGTTCATCAGACTCGACTTCCCCACGTTCGAGCGCCCGACGAACGCGATCTCCGGCCGCCCATCCTTAGGATAGTGCGCCGGCTGCACCGCGCTCTTAAGAAACGTTGCCGAAAGAACCTTCATTGAATGAACCATTTAGAGATTGAGTAATTGCCATAATTGAGTAATTGAGTGATTGTCACGATTGAGAAATCCGTCAGCTTAGCGATCATCCACGGAGTCGTTGTCTGCAATTACTCAATTATGGCAATTGCTCAATTACTAAATTTCAAATAGCTTCTTCAGGACTTCCGCAATGTCCGTTACCAAAACAAACTCGATTTCATCGCGGACTTCGCTCGGGATTTCGACGAGGTCTTTCTCGTTCTCCTTCGGGAGGACGACGACTCGAATGCCTGCACGGTGCGCCGCGAGAACTTTCTCTTTGATGCCGCCCACGGGAAGGACACGGCCGCGCAGCGTGATTTCGCCGGTCATCGCGCGCGCGTCTTTCGGCGCGACGTTGCGCAAGGCCGACAACATCGACACGACCATGGGGATGCCCGCCGAGGGACCGTCCTTGGGTATCGCGCCTTCGGGCACGTGCACGTGCAGATCGTTCGCTCGATAGAAATTGGGTGAGATCTTCAATTCTTCCGCATGCGCGCGCAGGTAGCTGTAGGCCGCCTTCGCCGATTCCTTCATCACGTCGCCAAGCTGCCCCGTCAACGTCAGGCCGCCTTTGCCTTTCATGACGGTCGTTTCCACGCTCAGGATATCGCCGCCGGACATCGTCCATGCCATGCCCACCGCCACGCCGATCTGCGGCTGGGTTTCCGCGCGCAGTTCGCTGTATTCGTACGGCCCGAGCAATTCGAGCGGACATTTCGCGTCGATAACCGTTGCACTCTTCGGCTTCTCGCCGACGACCTTCCGCGCGACCTTGCGGCACAGTTTCGCGATCTGGCGTTCGAGTTCCCGCACGCCGGCCTCGCGCGTGTACCGGTCGATCAACGTGCGCAATCCGTCGTCCGTGAACTTGATATGTTTGGCCGTCAACCCGCATTCGCTCATCTGTTTCGGAATCAGAAAGAGATTCGCGATGTGGAGTTTTTCGTAACTCGTGTATCCCGGAAGGCGCACGATTTCCATGCGGTCGTGCAACGGATGCGGGATGGCGAACTCATCGTTCGCGGTCGTGATGAAGAACACCTCGTGGAGGTCGAAGTCAACTTCGAGGTAGTGATCGTTGAAGGCCCTGTTCTGTTCCGGGTCGAGCACTTCGAGCAACGCCGACGACGGATCGCCCCGGAAATCCATGCTCATCTTGTCGACCTCGTCGAGCATGAACACCGGGTTCTTGACGCCGGCCTTCTTCATATTGTGGATGATACGGCCCGGCAGCGACCCCACGTACGTGCGCCGGTGCCCGCGAATCTCCGCTTCGTCGCGAATGCCGCCGAGCGACATGCGCACGAAGGACCGCGTCATGGCGCGCGCGATCGATTGTCCGAGCGAGGTCTTGCCGACACCGGGCGGCCCCACCAGGCAAAGGATCGGCCCCTTGGTCTGCTTGCTCAGTTTCCGTACGGCGAGGAATTCGAGGATACGCTCCTTCACCTTTGCCAGCCCGTAATGATCCTCGTCGAGCACTTTCTTCGCGAAATCGAGGTCGATGGTGTCCTTGGTGCGCTTGTTCCACGGCACTTCGATCAGCCAATCGATGTAGGTCCGGATTACCGCGCCTTCGGGGCTCATCGAGGGCATCCGCTGGTACCGCGAGAGTTCGCGGTTCGCCTTTTCCTCGACGTCCTTCGGCATCCCGGCTTTCTTGATGGCTTCCTTCAGTTCCGTGAACTCGTCGCCGCCGTCTTCGCGGTTCCCGAGTTCCTGATGGATCGCCTTGAGCTGCTCGTGCAGGTAATACTCGCGCTGGCCTCGCTCCATCTGCTCGCGCACACGGTCGCGGACCTTGTGCTCCATTTCGAGCAATTCGTTCTCGCGCATGAGGAATTCCGACAACTTCTCGAGCCGCTCGTAGATATCTTCGGTATCGAGCAGCGCCTGCCGTTCCTCCATGCGTAATGAAAGATAGGCGCACACGAAATCCGTCAGCGCATCGGCATCGTCGAGATTGCGCAGCGTCATCACGATTTCCGGCGCCACGCGCTGGCTGAGGCGGACATAATCCTCGAACTGGCTGAGGACCGTTCGCATCAGAGCAACGCCCTTCTTATCGCGCACTTTCTGTGGCGGCAGTATGCTGACCGTGACCTCGTGGAACGCCCCGCGGTTGAGCATGCGCCGGATGTTCGCGCGCGATTTGCCTTCGATCACGATCTTCATGGTGCCGTCGGGCATGCGCAACGTCTGCACAATCCGCGCCACCACACCGGTGTCGTACAGGCCATCGCGATCGGGCGTTTCGTCTTCGGGGTTGCGCTGGGCGCACACAAACAGCGCCCGCCCCGAGGCGAGACACTCCTCGACAGCCGCCACCGACGCCGGCCTGCCGACCATCAGCGGCACTACATTGCGTGGAAACACTACCGCGTCCTTCAACGGAAGGAGCGGCATTGCCCCGCGGTACGATTCGGTTGTACGCGACTTTTCGGCCATGAATGCCCCTAAAAGAATAAACGATTGAACGATAGTATGGGGAAGCGCCCCGCGGTATTGCAAACGATCGCTTCCCGATGCGATCGGTCAATCGCTCATGTATTGGCTCTCGATCTTAGGCGAGCGCCGATTTGCCCGTGCTGCCTTTCTCCTTGAATTCGTGTTCGTACACCATCAGCGGCTCTTCGCGGTTGCGGATCACGCCCGGTGTAATGACGCACTCCCGGACGTCGCTCCGCGACGGGATGTCGAACATCACGTTCAACATCACATCTTCGAGGATCGACCGCAGGCCGCGCGCGCCGGTGTTCTTCTTGATGGCGAGTTCGGCGACGGCGGCTATGGTCTCGTCGGGGAAGCGCAGCTTCACCTTCTCGAGTTCGAACAGCTTCTCATACTGCCGGATCAAGGCGTTCTTCGGTTCCACGAGGATTCGGACCAAGTCGTCCTGCGACAGCTCATGGAGCGTCGCCACGATGGGCAGGCGGCCGATAAACTCGGGGATCAGCCCGAACTTGATCAGGTCCTCGGGCTCAATCAATGCCAGCAACTCGCCGATCTTCCGCTCGTTCTTGGGTTTGATATCCGCGTTGAAGCCGATGACGTTCGTCCGCGTGCGGCGTTCGATGACTTTCTCAAGTCCGTTGAACGCGCCGCCGCAGATGAACAGGATATTCGTAGTGTTGATCGAGATGCACTCCTGCTGCGGGTGTTTGCGGCCGCCCTGCGGCGGGACGTTCGCCACCGTGCCTTCGAGAATCTTGAGCAGCGCCTGCTGCACGCCCTCACCCGAAACGTCGCGCGTTATCGAAGGGCTGTCGCTCTTGCGGGCGATCTTGTCGATTTCGTCGATATAGACAATGCCCATCTCGGCGCGGCCCTGGTCAAACTCCGCCGCTTGCAGGAGCTTCAGGATCACGTTCTCGACGTCGTCGCCGACGTAGCCCGCTTCCGTCAACGTCGTCGCGTCGACGATGGCGAAGGGCACGTCCAGCATCCGCGCAAGGCTTTCCGCGAGCAGCGTCTTGCCGCACCCGCTCGGCCCAATCAACATGAGGTTCGACTTCTGAATCTCGACGCCCCCGATCTCGCCACCGGCCGCAATGCGCTTGTAGTGGTTATGAACCGCCACCGACAAGACCTTCTTAGCCCGCTCCTGGCCGATTACGTAGCTGTCCAGGAACGACTTAATCTCGGCGGGCGCAGGCACTTTCATCGAACGCTTGACTGTCTTTCGCGCGCGATCCTCGGCCACGATCTCGGAACACAGGTTCACGCATTCGTCACAGATGTTGACATCCGGACCCGCGATGAGCTTGTTCACCTCGTCGTGGCGCTTGCCGCAGAACGAACAGGTGGGAATATCATTGCGATGATGAGGGGGCATTCCTACATATCCTCACGATTCAAACCCATTAAACTTGATGATTCCAGCGGTGTCTTACGCTTCACCTAGCACTTGTAGCACAATTTGAACAGTTTTGTCAATAGTTTTATTTCGAGCCGCTAACCCTCGACTGGACGTATTGTGCCAGCATCGAGCGTCTATCGTCAAATCGAATCCTGTTCGTGTGACGCTCCTGGGGCAAGCGAGACTGCCGGCAAGCCCCGTGGGGCGTCCTCACGGTCCTCTAATACAATGCAAGAATGCCTACTCGGGTTCCCTTGCTAGGCGCGAATACAGACCAGGAGGAACCACGGACGGTCCGGGGCTTGGAGGAACACGTTGCATCGTTGTGGCGCTGGAACTGAGAGCCTCTGAAGAAATTGTGAAACGCGGGCGCTTTGCCTCTTGACTACGTATTGCCTGTCATCCTGAGCGCAGCGAAGGATCTCGCTATGTGCATAGGCCTCTAATGCTTATGAGATCCTTCGCTGCGCTCAGGATGACAGAAAGGGCGAAGCCACCAAAGGAAAGCTCAAGACCTTAGTATTTCTTCACACACTCTGAGTGTGCTAGTCTCGACGCTTCTTAGGAGCGTCCATTGCATGAATCTCAACGAGCAACTTTGCGGAATCAAGTTTATAGTGAGCGACATCGACGGGGTGTTGACCGATGGTCGCGTTTGGATTGACGGCGAAGGCCGTCCGTTTCGCTGGATTCATGCCCGCGACGCCACGGCCATGACCCTGTGGCACCTGTCCGGAGGCAAGATGGCCCTGGTCTCAGGGCTGGGAAGCAAAGCGATCGAGGCCATGGCCGCCCAGTGGAAATGCGCGGAACACCACATGTGGATACGCGACAAGGCTCGTGTCTGCCGCGAGATCGCTGAGAGGCATGGCATCACGCTGGAACAGATGGTCTTTCTTGGCGACGATCTCATTGACGTCCGCGCCATGCAAACCGTCGGACTCGGCGTGGCCGTCGCCGACGCCATGCCCGAGGCGAAAGAAGTGGCGGGACTCGTACTCGAATCGGCGGGAGGCGCGGGAGCGCTACGGGAATTGGTGCAGCGTATCCTTACGGCCCAAGGCAAGTGGGAAGAAGCGCTCGACCGCTATTGCAGTCGTAAGGACGATCAATAGACTGTGGTTGAGACTTCAAGCCCGGCTAGTCTCGAATTCACCCATCCGTTCCCTGCTGATACTCGAACGAGAATTCGTAGACGGCTCCCTTTTTGTGCTCTCCGAAATGCAGCATAACGGTAACGAAGAGATTGGGGCCAGGCAGGTCTACAAATTCGGCATCCGCCGGCGCGTTCTCCAATCGCAGCGTGAAACCGCGATTCATTGCGGGATTGTCGTCATAACTTCCGCCGGGCTGTCCGGGGTTGCGGTTGTAGATCGAAAGCATGCCTTGGATGGGAATCGGGACCTTCTCCGTACGAAGCGGTTCGTTTGATTCGGAGTAGGCAAACTCGTGGCCCTGCGCGCGGGCAAAGACGTTGCGTTCTTGACCCACGATGGCCGCGTCGGGAATCCGGTCATCGGTGCGAGTATCGGGAGCCTTGTGATCCCAGCCCTGATGGAAGTAGGGGCATAGCCGCAGATGTACCGGCCGGCCGACGGCGTCATCGCCCAAAACTTCAACGCGAACTCGGTGTACAGGACCATCGAGGACATGATGGTACATGAGCCGGACATCGGTTCCGGGAACGGGAGCGGCCATCTCCTTGGTCCAGGAGAGGCAATCTCCCTCACGCTGCACATCGCTAAGACGCCCGGGCACGAACTGATACGGATGCCAGTCGTCTCCGAGGTATAGGGTAAATGTCCGCTCCCGGCATTCGGGTTTCTTGTACGGCGCAAAATACGGAACGCCATCGACGTCCTTGAGCGGTTCGCTCGGGCTCCAGAACAGCGCGTTGCCGGTAGTCGAAGCGTAGTGGCCGTCCCAACTCTCCTTCTCGTTCCATTTCGCCGGATTGGCAAAGGTGTAGCCGTTCCTAAGAAGATTGGGCGTACGAAGGTCGTAGGCCACGATCATCTCCGGGGCCATTCGGTCTTCCGGATCGCAGATCTGGAAATGCTCGGTCTCGGCGTGCAGGAGCCTGCCATGGCCCGTGATGACCTTCCCGTCACGATCCTTCCGCCCGTCCAGCGTGTCGTTCATCACATAGAGCATCGAGGGAGCCTTCGGGCAAGGCCATTTCTCCGTAAACCACTTCGTGAAGTCCTGGCATGTGCAGAGGGTCCAGCCGTGGTCCAGAAAGAGGCGAACGAGATCAATGGCGCATTCGAGGGCTTCATCCGTGTCGAGCATGGGACTCCACGGCCCGTTGGGCGTGAATATGTTTCCTTCGGAGGCCGTATTGATGTAGAGATAGGGCGTCAGCCCGTTCCGCGCATTGGCTTCGTACTGTTCGAGTTCGTCCCTCCACCACCCGCCGTTCTCGCCGTGATGCACGAGTTGGCCGACGCGCCATTGCTTCTTCTTGAGCGGTTCGCCGAAATGCCAGCATTGCGGCAACGGAAAGCGATCGTAGTTGTGATAAAGGGTTCGGGTCGCCCATTGCAGTTCGAGCATGGCCTGGGTCTGGTCCAGTTCCCGGTTCGTGCGGGCGGTCAGCAGGGGATGCTCCCGGTTCCATTGGACCCAGTAGGGAAACATCGGCGCACCTTCCCAGTTATGGGGGATGTCCCAGAATTCGGCCAGCGAGTCGCCCTCGACGCAGGCGTTGGCACAGGTTTGGAAACCAGTCTGGGTTGCCGAGGCCTGCTGTTCGACATCCGCATCGCCGAACAACTGCGCCGCCAAGGTGGTAATCGCGGACTCCGGTGTGTCGAGCCATTGGGCAATCGACGCGCGCTTCTCCATGCGTTCGATACCCATTTCATGGCCGTCGGCCTGAAGGCCTTTGAAGAAGGTTTGTTCCTCCGCCTGTATATTCGGTTCTTCGCCGTTCAGAATGAACGTCAGGCGCACGCGATCGAGCAGTCCGCCTTGCTTCAATCCATCGACAAAACGGTGGATGCCCACGATACTGTCGCGTCCTTGATTGTGGAGAATGACGTTACAGAACTTGGGGATCTCCGCTGTCGCCTCTTGCCTATCGGACGCGCCTGTAAAATCTCTTCCCTCACGCATGGTCGACTCCCAATCCCGTTCCGTAGCGAATAGTTTCACGCCGAGCGGCTCGATGTGCACCGCGACGGTCCCACTGTGCACGGAGACTGTCTCAGGCTCGTAGAGGCAGGACAGGTCCTTCCCTTCGAGGGCGTTGAGCCCTTTGATGACGACGTCGAACGAAGCATGTCGATTTTCGTTTACCAGAAGGAGAACCCAGTGCCCATCAACATTACGCGCGCAGACCTTCACGGAATCGCTAAGGGCTTCTCCGTTGCCAAGCGACGCCTTCAACCCCGAGACCTCCGGCGAAACCAGAAACGCCTGGAGATGGCTGAGTTCGCTCACGACTGCAAAGATGGACTGGCGGAACTCGCCGGATTTGCTGTAATTCGATCCCCAGTAACAAAGGCCCACGGCACCGTTCGCGATTGCGTCATACGCCATGAACCGCGACTCGGCGAAGGACGGATAGACGGTCTTCTTGGCCCCATAGTATTCGCCCAATTCGTCCCAGGAAAAGGCTTGGAGGACCATCCATACTGGCCTTCCTTCGCCCGTGACGCGCCAGTCCCGCACCGCTTCCCCGATAGCCGCGGGGTCGCGCTTCGTCTCTTTAACCGGATACAAATCGCACCCGGTGATATCCACGAAGCCAAGGTATTGGCGGACATAGTCCCCGTCGCTGTCGCGCGCTTCGTTGATCCACACCGGCCTGTGCAGCGTGTCGGCTTGCCGGATTGCGTCCACGGCCGCGCGCATGTTGGGCATGATTCGCTTGGCCTGGTCTTCGGCATAGGCCACCGCCTCCGGGTCGCGCCGTTTCCATGCGCCCGCTTTCTTGTGGATTCCGCGCTGCCGGTACAGGCTGCTGGCAGCCGTGAAATTCCACACGATTTCATCCGGACCTTCCCACACAGCCAGCGCCGGATGGTCCGCCACGGACGCCACCTTGGCGCGCAGGTCGTCGGTCGCGCCCTGCGCAAGGTCCAGAGGCAGCCATCCGAACGCGCCTACGTTTGCGACACGGTCCAGATCCGTTCGACTCCCGCACCGAATCAGATTGACTCCGGCCTCGGCCATTCGCTTGAGGTCAGCGTCATCTTTGGGCAGTTCATAGAAGCCCAGAGGAAAAAGGGTCTTGCCCTGGATGTGGAGATAGCCGTCGGACTCGCACCAAACGTTGCCTGTCCCAAAGACAACCGCCAGTAACAACACGGCACCCCAAGCGCTACGATTTGTTTTCGAGGGAGATTTCACAAGAGTTTTCCTTTGTAACTGACGTGGGCCTTGCCCACAGCTCAAGACAATGGAACAGCGTCAAGCGATGTCCGGTCTTTCTTCTGAACCAGCAATGAACAGTGACGAATAACGCTATTGGACTCGATTCAAATGCATCTGTGTTCATCGGTGTGCATCGGTGGTTAATCTCTTATTGAACCACCGATGCACACCGATGAACACAGATATGGGCATTGTCTGTTTACATCCCGAGGAAAAGACATGACACCCGCCGCACTCAAGCTCTATAGTTACTTTCATCTTATCAAACCGGAAATAGACTCCGCGGTCTTCGCGCCAAATGAGTGCCTGCAATTCACTTCGTAGCACAATCTCTCGAACACGTTCTTGTTGTTCTTTATAGAATCTGTACTCTATGGTACTACTTGACTATGTCTATTCACCAAATGTCAAGACTTGGGAGATCTGTCTCACTTCTCTGCTGTAAGCGCAAATGCTCACATCGAGATTCTTGCCAACGCGGAGTCTTTGCGGCCCTCCGGGTTCTCTGCATCTCTGCGTTGAGGTGGCTCTGCACACTATTGTATCGGTTCCAAGTCTTGGTTGTGGACAAACGCCCATGTCGGCGGATCATCCCAATATCGCGTTTCGGTCATTTAGCCTCGCCGCAATGCTGTCGAGGAGCCGAGCCTTGAAACGTGTTGTTTTCAACGGCAACGGCACTTACACCGGCGCCGCAGTAGATGACCGCTGTCTGCTCGGCGCTCGCGTGAAAGAGATTGCCCTCGATCCGAATGTCTCGCGTTTCCGTGGCATACTCGGCCGTGTCGTCCAGCCTGATTTCGCAGTCCCGTTCGCCATCATCTTTTCGTCCGTTCTCGACGAACAGGTTGTCGGTTATGATGACGGAGCAGGCATCGGGCATCCACAGCCCTTCGCGGCCGCTGTGGGTCACGAGACTCGACGACAGCGTGCAGTAGCGGCTGTCTCGTTCGATGGTAACCCCGCGTGAGCCGTTGCCGCTGATCAAACACCCCGAGGCGATCACGTTCTCGCACCCTTCGAGGAAGTAGCCCCCCATCTGGCTGCCCGTCACGCTGGAATCGGCAAACCGCCCGTTGCGGCAATGATAGAAATGGGTCCCGTCCGATCGCGATCCCTCGAAGCGGCAGCCATCCACCGACCATCCGTCCACATAGTAGAACGCGACAGTGCCCTGGTCTTCGCGGACGCTTCCTGACACGGGCCCGGGGTTGGGCTGAAGGTAGTCGACGTAAAGATTGCAGCAATCGATACCCGCCACGCGCTCCAGCGACACGTCGCGAATCGGCGCGTCGTCGCTCGCGCCAAAGACGCCCACGGCGTTGCTCGACACATCGCGGCAGACGAGGTCCGCTATCCGGATGCGGCTGCTCGCCCCGCGTACGCGCACGCCCGCGACGTTCACGCTGGGCGCCCACGCGTCTCTGCTCCCGACAATCTCGCCGCCGCGCAAAGTCACGTCCGAAACGTCCTGCAACAGAAACGCCTGGCCGTCTTCGCGAATCTCCGGCGATATGAGGAATCGCGCGCCTTCCATGAGCAACATAGCATGAGCGGGCACGCGCAATCCGCCCGCATCAACGAGCGCATAGTCGCCCGGCGCGAACTTGAACACAGTCGGCCTATCGCCCGCCGCGTCCAGACAGCTTTGAATGCGCGCCTGATGGCCGGCTTGGCCGACGGCGCTGAAGGGGCCGATCTCGATCACAGCCGTTGCAGATCCCGGCACACTTTCGTGCGACAACGTTCCGCACCCCACGCCAAGGAGAATAACCAAGGCAAGACAACGCCAAGTCTTCATTCGCCAGCCTCCAATCGAATCTTCACATGCGCTGTATTCGCATTGTAGCGAGACCTTGAGCAGAACCCAAACACCGCGACAAAGCAAAAGCATTGATCCTAATAGAGACGCCGCGTAGGATCGCGCAATGGCCGTCAATGAAATCCTCTTTGTATCGAGAAGCGGGACACTGCTTTTCCGCGAACCGCGGGAAGTGGTTGTTGCGGCGCGGGTAGAGCAAGTGCACGAAGCGCTGCAACGCGTGGATACCGGCATCGAGAACGGGATGCATGCCGCGGGGTATGTAGCATATGAGGCAACACCCGCCTTTGACCCCGCCCTCGTCGCGCATCCTCCTTCGGAGATCCCGCTCGTGTGGTTCGGGCTGTACGACCGCGCCGAACCAGCGCCACCCGAACCGCCGGCGCAGCACGACTTTCAAGTCGGGGAATGGTTGCAGGATGTACCGCCGGCCGAATATGCCGAGGCCCTTCGGAGGATCAAAGACTATATTGCGGCGGGCGACACGTACCAAGTGAATTACACCGTCCCGATGCGCGCGCCATTCGGTGGAGACACGCGTGCATGGTTCGAGGAATTGTGCAGAGCACAGCGAGCCGACTACAGTTGCTTCCTCGAAACGGAACGTTTTCAGGTGCTCTCCCTCTCCCCCGAACTCTTCTTTCGCCTGGACGGCGACCACATTGAATCCCGCCCCATGAAGGGCACGCGACGCCGCGGCTTGTTTCCCGAAGCGGACGACCGGGCCGCGCACGATCTTGCCGCGAGCGAAAAAGACCGCGCGGAGAATGTCATGATTGTGGACTTGATCCGGAACGACCTGGGCCGCGTATGCGACTTCGGGACGGTTCGTGTCCAGGACCTCTTCCAAATCGAGCGCTACGAAACCGTGTGGCAAATGACCTCGACAGTAGCCGGGCGAACCCGTGCCGGCCTCTCCGAGATTCTCGCGGCCTTGTTCCCGTGCGGTTCCGTGACAGGAGCGCCGAAAGTGCGCACGATGCAGATCCTGCGCGAACTCGAGAGGCATCCCCGAGGCGTCTATTGCGGTTGCATGGGCTGGTGGCTCGCGGACCGCAGAGCGCAGTTCAACGTGGCGATACGCACGATCTGCATCGACACCGCCAAGGGCGAAGCCGAATATCACACCGGAGGCGGCATCACGTGGGATTCCACCGTAGACGGCGAACGGGACGAGTGCAACGCGAAAACCGCCATTCTCAACTATCACCGCCCCGAGTTCGATCTCCTCGAGTCCTTGGCGTGGAATGGCGGGTACCACGTTCTTGAAGAGCATCTCGAACGACTCGCTAGCAGCGCGCATTACTTTGGATTTCCGTTCGACCGTGCGCAGATCGAAGAGCATCTCCGTAAGAAGCATTGCGAATTGAGACACCAGTTCGGTGTTTTCAAAGTCCGCCTCCTGCTGTCACGCGACGGAACCGTTCGGATTAAAAGCGGCGCCATTTCGCCTCTCAAGCCTCTACGCGTCGCGCTCGCACAGGATCCCGTCCGCGAAGACGACGTGTTTCTCTATCACAAAACCACACACCGCGAGGTCTACGAACACGCGCGCAAGTCGCGTCCCGAATGCGACGACGTGGTGCTCTGGAACACGCGCGGAGAGATCACCGAGAGCACCATCGCAAACATCGTCATAGATCTCGGCGGCGAGTACGTGACGCCGCCGGTCACGAGCGGCCTGCTCGCAGGTACGCTGCGCGCCCGATTGCTTAAGGAAGGCCGGGTGAAAGAGCGCGTCGTGACTAAGGACGCTCTCGCATCCCGACGTCGAATCTGGCTCATCAATTCGGTACGCGGCTGGATGCCTGTCCAAATCGAGAAGCGCTGACGACTTTCAGGGAGACAGTAGATAGTGTCCTTGAAATCACGGTGTATTTTGGAGTTGTTGGGTATTGTTTTCACGAGGTTTTCCACAGGCATGGAAGGGTTGTCCGGTATTCACAATGGCCCACAT
>CAYOCT010000043.1:0-52544 GCA_964402555.1 uncultured Nitrospiraceae bacterium
CCGCTGCGCCACCGCCACCACCACCGCCGCCGCCGCCACCGCCGCCACCGCCGCCCGCTCCGCCGCCGCCGCCACCGCCGCCATTGCCCGCAATGACTGTAAGCGAGGCTGCCAGGGAAGCCATGGAGCCGTAGGCTGCGTTGCCTCCGTTTCCACCCGATGCGCCGACCGCCCTTGCCGCAAGGCTTCCATCGCTGCCGTTCGACCCATTCTTACCTTTGAGCGCGTTGCCTCCGGTTCCACCAACGGTCCCGCCCGGAGTCCCGCCCGCGCCGACGCTGGTCTGCTCCGTTCCGGCAGCGCCCGAAGTGCCGCCAAAGCCGCCCGCACCTCCCACGGCTCCGCCCAGATTATTGCCTCGCGCACCGCCCGCGCCTGTGCCGGGCGTGGTGTCGCCACCGAATCCAAGCTGGCCTGCGGCTCCCTCCGTACCGTTGCCGCCGACGCCTCCCACGATCCCCAACGTCCCGCTCGTGCCGGCTTCCCCTACCTTGCCATTGGAACCGCGGCCTGTGCTTCCGCCATCCTTCGTGCCGCCCGCGCCGCCGTTGCCGCCTGCGCCACCGCCGCTGCCGTTGCCTCCCGTTCCGCCTATGCCGCCGACGCCACCGTCGCCGCCGAAGCCGCCCGTGCCGCCGCCGAGGCGGCTGCTGGCACCGCTCGCTGAGGCGTCGATCGAGGCGCCCCAGTACATGTCGGAATTGGAGACAAGCGAACAGGGCCGCGCGCCGCGCGTTGCCACCGTGACGCCGTTCGCCACGTACACGCTGGCAAATCTGAACACCGCCACGCCGCCTTCGACCACCCCGGTTGCCATGACGCTGGATCCCCCGCCGGTGGTGTTGATGACCGCGGGCACGTCCGTGTCGATGGCGACGGACGTCACGGACATACCGTCGACGATTAACGCGCCTAGCGAGCCGTCACTCTCGTAGATGCTGGCGCTTGCGGGGACGGCTAGTCCTGCGAACACACCTAGCCATGCGATGCATGCCAAGGCGAGTTCCCGTTGAAAAGATTGGGTAGTAAGATAATTGCGCATGCGCCACTTCCTTCCTCGTGGACCCGGGCTTCCAGTCGTTCTCCGCGTCTGCCTTCGCGGCGATAACGGGTCTGTTTCATTGCAGCCGTGCGCGGCGCGCTCCCGTAGGGAACCGGCGCCCGCATTTCCCGCGATCACTTTTCAGAAAGCGGAAGGAACCGCCCGGTTTTGGGCGATCCCTTCCGCATTGTCAACGCAGTGTTACTTCTTTCGCGCGGCGATTCGGCGCGCACCGAACGCAAGGCACGCGGCAGCCAGCGCGGCCAGTCCAGTGGCTCCGGCCACGGGCAGCCCGGCGCCGACGATCAATTCCGCGTTAATCGAGGTCTTAACTTCGGTCTGGCTGTCCGATACAACCACGTGGTACAGCCCGGCATCGAGGAAGTCGACGGCGGGAATGCTCCAGGCCGGATCGGCCGAAGGCAGGGCCAGGCGAACGCCGTCCTTCCACCACTCGTACGTAAGCGGCGCGAAGCCACCCGAAGCAAGTACGGTGAATTCAGCCGGCTCGCCGCGCTGCACCGCCACGGTCTGCGGCTGCTGGACAATCTGCAGCGGCGGAGCAACGTGCAACGTGGCTGTGTTGGACCAGTGCTTGATGCCGTCGTAGGTTACTTCGCACCAGTAATCGCCAGCGTTTCCAGCCACGTTCGCGAGACTGTAGGCCGGCGAATTGGTCCCGACGCTGTGAACGGCGCCATCGTCCCACTTCCACGCATAGACAGGCACGCTGTTGCCCATGCTGGCCGACACCGAGAAGGCATACGGATTGCCTTCATAGACGTAGGCGCTATGCGGCTGCGTTACGAATCCGAACCAGTTGTGGATGCGGATCAGCGGCGTGGCGGCCCCCGCGAAGTAATTCAGGGCGGCGTCGCGGACCTGGGTACCGATCTGGAGGCCGATCGTGCCGTCGGAATTCGGGTCGTCCATGGTCACCGTTATGGTGTAAAGCGGTCCGGTCCCCGAGACCACGAAGGTCGCCGCGCCCGCCAGCGACCCGGTAAGCGTGACGTCGGAGGCGTCGAAGGTCGGAGCGACCGCCTCGCTGAACGTCGCGCGAATGTGAATCGCGTTCGCCGAGGTTGGCGAGGTCTCCTGGAGGGAGAAGGCCACCGTCGGCGCCACGGTGTCGACCGTTAGTTCGTTGGTGGTGCCGTCCGACCCCGAGCGCGCGAGGTCGTCCGTGGCCACGGCGACGATGTCATAGGTCCCGTCAGGCACGGTCAAACCGACCGGAATCGTGGCGGTCCACATGCGCGTGTTGCCGTTTAGCGGCCCCAGCGGCGCCACGTCCATCGCATACCCTTGGATGGTGACCGTAACGCTGACGATATCCGTCGCCGCACCGGAAAATGTGGCCGTGCCGGTGAGGGTTGGCCGGTTGTTGTTGGTGGTCTGCGAATTCACGTACACCGTCGGCGCGTCCGCGTCGATCGTCAGTTCGAGCGTCGTGGCGTCATGGCCCACGTTGCCGGCCGTATCCGTGGCGGTCACAGCAACGTCGTACTTCTGCTGCGTGCCGGACGGAGGCGTCGGCAAGGCGTGCGTCACCTGGCCGCTCCAGGAATTGCCGACGACCGTTGCCGTGTACTCGTAGCCATTGACGATAAACGTCACGCTGGCCACGGCGACATTGTCGCTCACCGTGCCCGAGACCGTCGGCGTGGTGATGCTGGTGATCTGCGGTGTCACGGTTGCGGTCGGCGGAGTCAGATCGATGGTCAACTCGTTGAGCGTGCTGTCGACAGCGGTGTTGGTTGCGGTGTCGGTTACCGTAGCGACCACGTCATACGTGCCTTCGGGCAATGTATCGGTCACGTTGGCGCCCCACGTGCCCGCGCCAAGCGTCGCGGGATACGTATTGCCGTTCACCGTCACGTTGACGCTGGCAATCCCCACGTTGTCACTCATCGTTCCGGTGAGACCCGGCGTCTGATCCGTGGTGACCAGGCTATCCACCGTCACCTCCGGATCTACGTTGTCGACGATCACGGGCACGCTTGTCACGCTGGACAGTAGCGCGTTGTCGGCCATGTCGGTCACATCGGATGCGGTGCTAACGGCAAGAGTCACGGTACCGTCGCCATAGATATCGTTCAGGGTCACCGTGTAGGTGGAACCATTGACCTGGGTGACCGTAGCGGTGCTGTGGCTCACGCCGCTTTCCGTAATCACGAGATCGAGCGAGTTGTTAAAGTGCTGCACGTCTTCGGTGAAGACAACCGAGAAGGTAACCGTGCTGCTATTGGTCGGGTTCGGCGTCGTTGGCGTGATGGTGGCCGCCCTCGGTTGGGTCAAGTCGACTACCAGCGCGGCACTCGTAACGCTCGAGACCAGCCCGTTGGTGACGAGGTCGCGCACGTTCCCGCCTTGCGCCCCGGTGCGCACCGCCATCGTCATCGTGCCTTCACCGGTCATGCCCGTCACGAAGACTTGGAACACGGTATTCTGCGGGCCACCCGTAATGCTGATGCCGGTGTGGGCCAATGTGCCCGTCTGGTTGATGTAGAGGTCGCTCTCCGCGTCGAATTGTTCTACCACTTCGTTGAAGGTCACGCGGAAGGTCGCGGTGCTTCCGTGGGTCGGATTGGGACTCGTGATGGCGATGGCCGTCGCGGCAGGCCCAATGTTGTCGATATCCACGTCGATGCTCGTCACACTGGTAGCCACGAGATTGGTGGCAAGGTCATGGGTATCGCCACCTTGCGCGCCGGTCTTGACGGCAAGGCTCATGGTACCGTCGCCCGCTACACCGGTGACTTGCACGCTATACGTTTGCGGTCCGCCCGTGATCATCACGCCGGCATGGTTGATTCCCATTTCGTTGAAGATCAGGTCGTTCGCGTCGTTGAAGTCGTAGACGTTCTTGTCGAACTGCACGGTAAAGCCGATGGACGTGGCATTGGTCGGGCTCGGCGTCGTCGGCGTGATAGCGGTGGCGTTCGGAGGCACCGTATCGACATTCACCGTGGCCGAGGGCGTGGTCACGCTCAGGGCGTTCCCCGCGGGATCGTGCGCATCGGAGGCGCTGTTGACCTTCACGGTCAGCGACCCGACACCGGTCGTTCCGACAAAGGTGACTGTGTACGATTGCGGTCCGCCCGTGATATTCACCCCGGTATACGCCACCGTGCCCGATGGCGTAATCGTCAAGTCAGACTCATCGGCGAAGCCAATGACATCCTCGCTGAATGCGACGGTGAATTCCGGATGGTACGTCGGGTTGGGACCCACTACGGATACCGAACTGACGTTCGGCGGCGTCTGGTCGATGACGAGAGCCGGACTGCTGGTAACGCTGGACAGCAGCGGATTGCTTGCCAAGTCCGTTACGTCCGACGTCGTGCTGACAGCCATGGTGATCGTACCGTTACCCGATACCCCGGTGAGGGTCACTGTGTAGGTCTGGGCGGGACCGGCAGAGATACTCACGCCGGTATGGATTACGCCGCTCTCGGTGATAACCAGGTCGGAAGCGTTGTTGAAGTTCTGAACCACCTTGCTAAAGCCCACGTTGAACGTGATGGACGTCAGGTTCGTGGGATTCGGGCTGGTATACACTACCGAGTCCGCCGAAGGCTTCGAACCGATACCCAGGTCTTCGCCGTAATTGGGCGTGCCCATCGGATTGCCCGCGAGATCGGTTACCCCTGTCGCGGTGATACGCACGGTGCCGCCGTCGGACATCTCGCCGGACGCCCAAGTCAGCGTGTAGGTATTCCCGCTGTACAACGCTACGCTGGTGGGATGCGCGCTCATGGTTCCTTGGCCGGGACCGGTCATCGTGTAATTGTTCGGGTCGGTGATGCCGGCAGCAGCCATCGATTCGCTGAAGGTGATTCGGATGTTGTGGATGTCGATGACGTCCACCAACGTGACCGTCGGAAGCAGCGCCGATGCAACGACCGATCCGGACTTCGGATCGTGAATCGGCACGTTCGCGGGCGCTACGCCGTCGTTTTCGTGCACATTGCTGGACACGGTCACCGTGACGCTCTGGCCGTCCAACATTTCCTGGCTCGCGGGCCACGTCAACTCGTATTGCGAGAAATCGCCGCCGAAGATCGCCGCGCTGGTGGGATTCGCGGCCAGGGTGCCTTTCCCAGGACCGGAAACCGTGTAGTTGCTGGCGGTCTGACATTCGGTCGTATTCATCGCCTTGGTGAAGAACACGCGCAGTTTGAAGTAGCCGCCCTGGGTGACGCTTGACACCGACGGCCCGGAGTTGTAGGTGATGTTGTTATAGAACGAAACCGTCTGCGAGTTGAGATTGCCTACCATGACATCCACGTACGGGTCATCACTGCCGGCTTTCTGGGCCACGCTCACTTGGACGTTCTCGGGGCCGTCGTCAACGGGCGTAGGCGAGGAAGCGTTCGCAATGATATGCGCGCTCCATGTAGGCGGACTGCCGCCCAGGTTCTCGTACCAGATGACCTCGTCCGTCGAGAACCACGTAGCCACCACGTCGCGATCCCCGTCGTTGTCCATGTCGATGACCTGGACGTAGTGCGGATCGCCTCCGGCGCGGGTATCGATCGTGTAGTTGGTCTGGAAATTCGTTCCATCAAGCGCGCCGTTGTTGACGAACCAGCGCAGCCTGTCGCCACCCTCGGACACCGCGACAATGTCGTTGTCGCCGTCGCCGTCGATGTCGCCCGCGGCGGTATCCCAGGGATCGGTAAAGTCCGCCGCGGCGGTAACCAGGTATCCGGTAAAGGCCATCGAGCCGTTCGTGCCGCCCGTGTTGCGGTACCAACGCACGACGTCGTTGGTAAGAGTGGTGATCACTAGTTCCGCGAGGTTGTCGCCGCCCGTCAACTTGGCCGCACGGCAGGAAATGACGAACTTGAGGTTCGGGTCAATGTCGATAATCTTTTGCGTAAACGTGCCGGTGCCGTTGTTCCAGAAGACGCTCAGCTTGCTGCCCGCGTTCGGGTTGCCGGCGGGATTGTTGCCGCCATCGGCGCTCTCGGAGATTGCCGCCGCGACGTCCATGTCGCCATCGTTGTCGATATCCATCGGGAACACGCGGCGCACGTTGGGATAGCTTGTGTTCGCGTCGATCGTACGGCGGTAGACATTGTTCGCGCTGCTCCAACTCGTGCCGTTATACGGCGACTGATTGCGGAACCAGACAATGCCATCCGCCAGGGTGCATGCGACAATATCGTTGTGGGTGTCACCGTCCATGTCCGCGATGGCGACATCGGTCATTTCGTCGTTGCCGTTAAATCCATTGCCGATACTGTTGTAGAACTGATTCGGAATCGCGATAGCCGTGTAGGTAATGGTTGCCGCGGTCGGCCAGGTATCGGTTCCATCATTGCGGCGAACCGTGATCTGGAAGTCCGCGGGATCGGCGTCCGCACCCCCAGGCGCATTGACTGGCCCCCACTCGTCCGACTGGCGCGCGTAGATTAGGTCATTAAGACCATCGCCCGTAATGTCGCCGAATGCGCAGGCGCCTTCCATGCCTGTCGCGTTGACGCGGAGGTTGCGATTGAAGATAAGGTCGAGCCCCCATGCGGAAGGCGCGGCGAACACCCCTATCGCCGTTGCAAGTATAGCGCATGCAAGCATTACCCGAAGACCGTGTTGGATTTTCCCTGACTTTACCACGTTAACCCCTCCTGCGCGTGCTGGCTCTGCCGAGAGTCCACTGCAGCCCCGCGCTCTCCTGACACCAGGAATGTTGGTAAATGACGACGTGACCTTGACGGTAACGCGAACCTCAAATATTCTCACTATCTTCCCTAAGGTACATATTATCACGGGCCTACGGGGAACTGTCAATAGAAATTTGTGGTACCATCGTAACTAAATTCGCTACAACAGGTTATACTGCGACGCGCTATCACTATCCCCTTCCATTAGAGCTTGAAGCGCATCTTGATAAGCGCGTCAATATCGATTTCCTGGAATCGCGCTACAAATACTGGATACATTTCTTCGAAGGGAAGATCGGCGTAGATACCGCGCACGACTTCATATTCGACATGAGGATCGCCGCGCAACGTGGTTGGCGCGAGAAATGCATCCTCGTGGCCGTCGAATTTGACGGAACGATAATGCCGGCGTTTCACGACCGAGGGCGACAGTGTTGCATCCGCGTGGAGCCACCGGCCTCCAAGGTGGAACGCGGTGAAGCCGTGATACTCCAAGCGGTTCGTGCGCATCGCTTTGACAATTCGTTGCGGCAACGATCGGTCGCACAGATCGGCCAGCGCGATCGCCGTTGGAATCGCTGCCGCGCGCCCCAGCGCCGCAAGCAGCACCGCCTTCTGCGTGCAGAAACCGCAGCCGACTTCAAGTGTGTACGAGGCCACGTACTCGTCGGCGGAAAGCTTCGCGCGAAACTCGTATTGGATATCGTCGCGAACGAAGTAGAACAAGCGCGAGGCGCGTTCAGGATAGGGCAGGCGCATCACATCAAGCTTCTCCACGCATTCCTTCAACGCGGGATGGTCGCAGTTCAAGAAGCGGGTCGGCTTCAGACATCCGGATGGGTCCGGATGCGCCAGCGCGCGGAGGCGCGCGGAAAGATCACTCATTGGACCATTCTCGCGATAACGGCCTCGTAAGTTCTCGCGAGGATCGCGTTGCCCTGCGGGTTCAGGTGGCAGTGGTCGCTGAACAACGTTTCGCCGGGAACGTGGTGGGGTTCGGCTGCAACGATCGCCGCTTCGACATCCGCGAGCGGGACATCGTACTCCTTCGCAAGCGAGCGGATAATGTCGTTTTCGAGATCGCTCGATTGATGCCGCAACGAGGTCTTGACGATTTGGCGTCCGAGCGCGACGCCCTTCTCCCATTCGCCTTTGGCGTACAAGTCGAGCACCTCTTGATAGCGGACCATGCCTTCCTTCGGAAACACGGGCTTGACGAGATTGGAGGGAATCGTCCCGATGACGATCGGGACTCCGTGCTCTTTGCATTGCGAGATGATGATGCTGTAGTTCCTCTTGAACGCATCCATACGTCCCGAGATCTCTTCCGGCGTAAACTCGTGCAACCAATTCTTCGCCGTATCGGGCGCCGAGTCGGCCAGGATTCTCTGGTTGTGATCGGCCTTCAGTTTCGCAATGCGCACCGAGGCGACACGGTCGCGCATGAACCGCCACAAGGCCGACTTGGCGAGCACGCGCTGGAGGCCCAGCGTTTGGAGATCGGCCAGATCCAACTGCTCTACTTCCTCGAATTCGTTGTGCCCCATATACACCATGAGCAAATCGGGCTGATACTGCATGATCTCGATCGCAATAGGCGCAAGCCGGTGCGAACCGTACGACAATCCGCCGCAGTTGATAGCCTCGACACGGTCGTACTTCGATCCCCATTGAGCTTGCAGCCGCTTGCCCAATTCCTTCAGTTCGAAATCGAGGTAATTCACGGAAGATTCGCCGAGCGCGAAGAGCCGGAACGTGCGCGGAGGCTTCTTCGCCTCGAATTCCTGTTTGAGGAAGTTCGTTTCCTTGGCGGGATTGGTGACGATCTTCGACGGGTCGGTGGGCGAAGGCACGAATAGGCGGCTTCCGGGATCGAAGCCCTGCCCGTAGTCCACGGTCATCGGAGGAGCCCAGATTTCGACGATGCGCGCCGCGCCTTCGAGCAGCGCGGCAAGAACCACCAGCGGAACGATGCTGAAAATCAACGTCTTCTTCCAGCCAAACTGGATCGGTTTCGAGGCAGGGGATTCACTCATCATCGTGCCCGCCTAATGCTTCTTGCCGGCATCGCCGATCTCCTGGGCAATCACCGGCGCGACGAGATCGGCATACATGCGATGGCCCTTCGGCGTCAGATGATAGTCGAGCTCGAAATACAACTCAGGGTCGTCCTTCTTGTCTTTGAACGCTTGCGTGACTTCGTGGAACGGCAGCCCCGCTTGGTCGCACGCCATACGGATCGCGCGGTCGGGCGCATCGGACGTGAGCATTTCAGGCGCGATATCGTACCCGACGCGATGAATATTCTTAAGCGCGGCCTCGTTCACGTACATGCCCGGAGCGATCGAAAGGACGACGACCTTGGTCCCATAGTGACGCGCGACTTCTTTGATGCGCTCCAAGTGGCCCGCCATCCGTTGAATGCATTCGCGAATCCACGGGTCGTCCAGGTTCAACGTGAACCTGTAGAACTTCGCGTTCTTCAGGGCGAGGTCGATCATGTACGGATTCAGCTCGCCGTCAATGAACGCCTTCTTGATCTTGTCTTCCAGCGCGTCGAAATGCGCTCGTTCTTCCGGCGTCATCTTGTCCATGAAGTTCTTCGCGGTCGTCGCGGAGAAACGCCGATTGTCCTCGACGGTCGAATGCGAGGGAGGCCCAGGCTGATGCGCCTCCGGCTCACCTTCCGCCTTGCGTCCGCGTTCCTCGATAAGCCACGTTAGGTTCGGATAGACACGCTGGACGCAACGGACGATCCAGCCTTTCGCGGGCTTGAGTCCCTCGGGCCCCGACGCGGCCAAGTCGTCGCCCTGCAACATCACGACCAGAACCAAGTCCGGTTTGAGCAGCGGGATGACCTTTTCCGCGAGGTCGGCGTAGAACGGCGGACCCGCTCCGGGCTTGCCGCAGTTCACGAACTCGACATTGTAGCCTTCGTCAATCAGCTTCTTCTCGGCAAGCTTCAACCACGTGTCTTCCAGGTTCACGCCCCAGCCGTAGACGAACGAGTCCCCAATCGCCACCACGCGGTACTTGCCATCCTTGTCCTGCGCAATCTCGCGGTCGCGCAACCCGATCGAGTTGACTGTGGCCGTATACGTAAAGTCCGTTGTCTTGAAGTCCTGGACGTTCCCCGGCGGGAAGATCAGTTCCATTCGCCCCGCAATCTTCGGCGTGGGATGGAACAGACCCAGCACGGCGTCCGCAGCAAGAGTCAGGAGAAAAGCGCCCAGGATCGAAATGGCCACGATGAGCGCATTCAGACGCGCAGACCCCTGCTGTTCCATGCTCGATAGCTCCTGTCCCTCGGGCGGGATTACATGCGCGGACACGAACCGTCTTGGCGGCTGCAACACGACTCGCAGCCGGACGGCATACTCGATGGACCCGAGCCCGCCGATACGGCGGCGAATGCGCTGGCTTGTTTCACCATGCGCGCCGACCCGCAATGCGGACATTTCGGGGCCGCGTCGCCACGCACCAACAACTCGCTCACTTCATGGCACTTTCCACATTCATAGACGAACAAAGGCATTGCCGCTCTCCGTATCAAGTTTGACTGACAACACCTAGAGATCCTAACAAGGCAGCCCCTCGAAAGACAAACCGCCGGCAGAACCACCGTCTTCGCCAGTCACAGTCGTGGTCGTGGTCCTGATCGTAATCGTTGTCGTAATCGAACTGCGGCCGTCCAGCGCCGTGCAAACCCAAGTTTGACCCTCCTCTCCCCCATTCGCTAAGGTCTGGATGAGAATGCGAACCAGAGGTTGGGTGTCCATGCACGAGGAAGAATTCCACTACGTATTCGGTCCGGTGGTATCGCGGCGGCTCGGAAAGTCGTTGGGGGTCGACCCTGTGCCGTTCAAGACGTGCACCTACGACTGTGTTTATTGCCAACTCGGCCGCACGACACATCGGACTGGCGAGGTGAAACCGTATGTACCGCTGGAGGCTATCCTCGGCGAGATACGCAGCAAAGTCGCGCACGGTGTCTCGGCGGATTTCATTACGATCGCGGGTTCGGGCGAGCCGACGCTGTACGCGGACCTCGGCGCGTTAGTTCGCGGCATCAAGGATTTGACGGACACGCCGGTCTGTGTCCTGACCAACGGGGCCACGCTGGGCGAACCCGGCGTTCGCGACGCGCTGTTGTTAGCGGATGTCGTCGTGCCTTCGCTGGACGCCGGTGACGCGGAGACTTTTTCGCGCGTTAATCGCCCCTGCGCGTCGATCACGTTCGACCGAATGATCGAGGGCCTTGTCGACTTCCGAGGCCATTACCGAGGGCAACTGTGGCTCGAAGTGTTCCTCCTGCACGGCGTCACCGACACGCCGGCATCGCTGGATAAGATTGCGGCGATCATCGAGCGCGTTCGGCCCGACCGCATCCAGCTCAACACGGTGGCGCGTCCGACGCCTGGCGGAGAGGCGCTCCCGGTACCGCGCGAGACCTTGGAGGCGTTCGCCGTGCGGTTAGGCCCCCACGCTGAAATCGTCGCGAAACACGAACCGGCCAGGCACGAAACCGGCGCCTCGGCTGGTCCCGATGACTTGCTTGGTGTCATCCAACGCCACCCCTGCACCCTCGACGATCTCGCCGAGGGGCTTGGCATTTCCAAAGATAAGGCAATGGCTCATGTGGCTGAACTGCTAGCGCGAAAGGCCGTGCTTACTGACGTGCGCGGGAGCGAAACCTATTATCTCGCGGCACGGAGAAGGGCTTAGGGAACACGGACGGCCACGGACGCACACGGATTCACGGCGTTCATTGGGATATGCTGGTTGTCTCGGGCAGGTGCTCAATATACCAGCGCAGCAGGTCGGAATTACTGAGGATTCCCACCAGGGCGCCGTCCTTCTCGATGGGGATGCGCCGGATGCCTGCCATGCGCATGAGGCGCATGCAGTGCGCAATCGACAGTTCCGGCGCCACCGTGATGGCGGGTTTGGTCATGGCGTCGCGCACGAGGAGCGGCTCGCATCCGGGCATGATCGACGAAAAGGCCACTACGATGTCCTTGCGCGTGAGTATGCCGAAGGCGTCGCCCCGGCCTAGCTTCTCGACGACGAGGCTGGAGACGTGCCGGTCGTGGATGATCCGGGCGGCGTCGGCGAGCAACGCGGTTTCGGGCACGGTCACGACATGGGCTTGCATCAGGTCGCCTGCGCTAAGGTCCTCGATCTTCATGCTGTTCATATGCTCCGTGGCTGCCACGCGACGTGGCGTTAGATGCGGTACATGACCCGGCCTTCGTCGGCATTCAACACGAATTCGCCTGCAGGCAAGTTACTATGGACGTCCAGCCGACGCCCAAATACCACGAGCGTCGTGCCATCGTATACGATCGTGTGGACACGCACAACGGCGGATTCGGGGTCGGCCTTCTTCCACCAAGCCGCGACGCGCTCGCGCGTGCGTTCAATGTCACGCCGATACCGCGCCAGTTTCTCGATGGCTTGCCGCTCGGACATGCTCAGCTTCCCGGTTTTGTTCTTTTCGGCCAGCGCCCCAAGCGTCCGGACAATCTTGGGACGGTTCCGCTCGTACTGTTCACATTCGCGCTCCATCTCGGAGAGCTTGGCTCGCGCCTCGTCGTCGAGACCGACGTCCACCAGAGTCGGCGTTCCCGATGGCGAACCCAATTCGTTCACGTCAACGCCGCGCGTCGCACGCACGGTTCCGCCGATGATGTACCCCTTTCCTTGCGTTGCCGCCACCTGGCCATCGGACGCCACCCGGCTGTTGAGAATGCCTTGGGCCACGGTTATATCGCCAGCGGCGCGCACCGTAGCGTTCTCGATGAACTGGGCGGCCAATGCGCCCCTGCATTCGACCTTGGATTCGGCGTCTCCGAAGATGCCGCCATGCACCGTAAGATTCGAATCGCAATCCACCACTGACGGCTCGACACCGCCGTCGATGGCGAAATCTCCGGTGGCATGCGCGTGAAACCCTGCGCGAATCCATCCTTGGACGGCCAGCGCGCCGTTCATGTTGAGGTTGCCCGTGTTGAGGTCCACGTCGCCGTGAATCGTGTATTTCTCGAAGACGCCCAAGGAACCGGCGCCAGCGGCCACGACAACCCCGTCGCGCGTGGCGCGGCATTCGAGACCATCCGGACTGAGTTCGGCTCCTTCAGTAACCTTGATCGCGGCATCAATCCCGGAGCGCGCGGGGATGGGCCGGCCGTGCACGTCACGCCCGGGCGTTCCCGGTGTAGCGGGCGTCTTGCGCGCGAGAAGGTCGCCGGAGCGCACTTCGTGGAAATAGCCCCGTTCGCGATAGTCGACCCGGTCGCCCTTCTCGGAAGTGTGGCCGATAGACAGGCAGGGAACGAAGGTGTAATCGACGGCGGCATCGGTTCCGTTTACCGGAGGGTCCCCACGTGCGGCCACAACCTCCTGCGGCAACGCGCCGGGAAGCGAGGCCGCTGCGATGGCTGCTCGAATGGCTTCAGTGCGTAGGCCGTAGACGACGTTGCTCGCGGCAAGCGCAGCCGTGATATCGCAGGCCTCGACCGGATGCCCCCTGGCCTCCGCGGGTGCAATGGCCACGCGTGCTTCAAGGCCATCCTTGCTCACAACGACAGGCAAGTCCACCTGGCGCGCTCCCCTAACTCGTTCATGCGGTACTCTGGCGAGTATTACAAGAACGCAGCAAACGGGCAAGGCCCGTTTGCTCCGCCGATAAAGTCAGGCTGCTACTATTTTGCGCGACGCCAATGCCACTCCTTGTCGACGGGGTCCTGTGCCCAAGGCTTGAGCGTGCTTTGACGAAGCTCCTTGCCCGAACTGGGCACCCTTGGTGTATTGTCGAGCTGGTCGTGCGCTTCCTGCATTTCGGGGCTCAGTCCCGGCATCTCATCGGGCAACACGTTGCACGTCAGGAAGACGAGCAATTCGGTGCTCTGCTTCTGAATCACGTTGTTGCGGAAGAAGATGTTCATGACGGGAATATCGCCAAGCACCGGCACCTTATTGCCTTGCTTCGAGTCGTCGAAACGCCGAAGGCCGCCGATGAAGATGGTCTGCCCGTTCCTCATACGGAGGGTGGTTTCGGTCGTGCGCTTGGCCTCAATCGGAATCGCGTTGAATGTCCCGTTCTGGCGGCTTTGTTTGGCATTGATTTCGGCAATGACGTGGTCGTCGTGGCTGACCTTCGGGGTAACTTCAAGCGTGATGCCGATGTCCTTGAACGCCGTGCTCACCATTGGGGGCCCAGTCAACGACTGCTTGGATTCCTGGTAAGGGATCTCCTCGCTGATATTGATGCTCGCCTTCTTGTTCTCAACCGTCACGACTACGGGATTCGCCAGGAGACGGGCGTTGTTCTTGTTGATCTGCGCGGCAATGCTGCCCTTGAGGTCGAGATCGTCGGTCAGAATGCCCATGGTCAGCATCCCGGACCCGAAACGGGTCATGTCGCTGAGAATGCTCCGCTGAATGATGTCGCCCGTCGAATCGACACTGATCGTTGGCCCGACCATGCTGCCAATCTGCTGGCCTCGGCGGTTGACCGGATGAAGGGCGTTCGTGATCCAGTCGACGCCGGTCTCGGAATTGCTGCTGAGGACCGCGTCGACAATCATGGCGTCGATGCTGACTTGCTTCACGGGCAGATCGACTTGCTTAATGAGCTCTCGAACTTGTTCGAGCACAATCGGCTGATCAGTTACTACGAGATGCCGGCTGCGTTCGTCCATGGCCACCTTGCCGACTTCCTTGGTCAGCATGCTGCTGACGAGGTCGTTGAGTTCTTTCGGATCGGCGTTATTGATCTTGATGGCTTCCGTAACGGTCGGCGTCACGGGCTTTGCCACATCGAGTTCCTTGGCCAATGCCTCAAATTCGGTTACGCGCGATTCTTGGCCGGAAAGGATCAACAGGTTCGTCGTTTCATTGGAAGAGATCGACGTTGTGGTATCTTCGGGCGATCCTTTCAAAACCTCTTCGAGCGTCTTCTTCAACTCCGAGGCCTTCGCATTTTCGAGCTTGACCATGACGGTCTTGCGCTTCGCCGCAATGGCTTCCTCGTAAGGCACGATGCGATAGATGCCCTCTTCCTCGACCATCCCGAGCCCATTCATCCGAAGCACCGTGTCCATGGCGCGGCGCAAGGTCACATTCTTGAGGCTCGCGGTCACAACGCCCTGAAGGTCGGTCCCGGCGATGATGTTGATCTGGGCCTTCTGGGCCAATAGCGCGACGACGTTGGTAAGGTCCATCTCGCGGAAATCGATGTTCACAATCTGGTTCATCGGATCGCCGACAATGACCGGGACAGGCGGTTCAGCCGGGGCATCCTTGGACTTCTTGCTGGCCACCGTCTCGGCCGGCTTAGCTTCTTCCGCAGCCGCGGCCTGCGTTCCTTTCGCTGCTTCCGAGATACTCGAAACGAGTTTCTTCATGGTCTCGGCGGCACGCGCGCCGACCTCGGCCGGCTTTTCGGACTCAACCGATCGTTTATCGGGAGGCGGAGGCACGTTCTCCGCTGGCTCCGCGGGCTTGGCCTCTTCGACCGCGGGAGCTTCCGCTTTGGGAGCTTCCTCTTGTTTCGCCTGTTCCTCGGCGACTGCCGCGTTCGGCTGCATGGCGCTCAGGTCAAGTTCGGCCTGCGACGCTTTCACGGATTCGAGGTCATGGGCTAGCTGAGTGACGCGATCCGCGGAAGGGTCAGGCTGTGCGACAAGAGTTTCGACCGCCGGCGCCGGAACGCTTACGCTTTCGACGGGTTCCGTCTTGGCTGGCTCGCTCTTTGCGGCTTCCGCTTCCTGTTTCCGGGCCAATTCTTCCATGCCTTCTTTGCCGCGCGTCCACGCCGCTTCGGCGGTAGTTTTGAGCGAGCCAAGCGTCTCCTGGCTTCGGTTCAGAGCCGTGAGGACTAGGTGCCCTGCCAGCGTAGTATCGGCCGGCTCGGGTTGAGGAGGTTCGACGGTGACCTGGATAGACTCGGGGGGCGTTTCGATAACAGGCGCCGGCTCGGGCGGCGTCGCGGGAGCTTTCGCGACTACGCTGGTCTGCTGGCCCGGTTTGAGCGTCATCTTGATGGAGCCTTCATCCCGCGCTGTTTCAAACGTGCACGGCGTGGCGAGGTCCACCACGACACGGGACACGAATTTCGGCTCGATCGCGAAGAGGCTCGTCCGAATGTTCTTGACCGGGGAGCCGGAGTCGAGGGCGAATTTCTTGCCTGAGCGCAGATTAATCGTGTCCTGAATGTCAAGAACGATCTTCGTGCCGCCGTCCATAGCGAACGTGTTGATAGCGGGAGCGCCGGTGGTCTTGACCGCGACGCAGAGGTTGCCATCCGTTCCGTCGAACTGGATGTCTTCGATGGCTTGGGCTTGGTCCGCCGCATCAATCAGCGCCGCGCCCGTATCGAGACGCCCCAA
The DNA here is from genome assembly GCA_964402555.1 of uncultured Nitrospiraceae bacterium. Taxonomy (GTDB): domain Bacteria; phylum Hydrogenedentota; class Hydrogenedentia; order Hydrogenedentales; family SLHB01; genus CAYOCT01. The sequence goes on from CAYOCT010000043.1 coordinate 16,107, forward strand.
TTGTTCGAGGGTAGCGCGGACGACCTCGCGTTTCTGCTGGTCGATCCCTGCCTCGGCGGTCCACGCCATCGCGCACGCGACGACAGCCGCACAAGCAATCCGACTGATGTGGGACATTGTCTACAGCTCCTTCAGTTGGACTTGAATCAGAGAATCGCCGACTCGGAAAACGACGAGGTCGCGTTCGATCGATTCGACCACCGTGCCGTCGGCATAGGTATAACCTGGATAAACCACCTCGTTGTCGACGACGGCCATGGGACGGTTAGCATCCCACAGAATGCCCGAGACAACCTTGTTCATAACGGTGACCGGCGTGGCTTGAGGAACGCTCCCTTGCTCGGCGCCGCCCTCCTCGCCTTCGCCTTTCGTCTTGACCATCGTACCGACCAGCGGCATCAGGGGATCGCGAGCGAGGCGTTCTTTGTCGTAGTCGAAATCGACTTCCTTGATGCCCGCAAGCAACTCTTCAATGTTCACGTCCGCTTTCTTGATTTGCGTCTTGTCCGCGGCTGCTTTCCCCGCGGTCTTTGCCGCCGGCGCGCCTTTGGCTGCCGCCGCAGTCTTTGTTGCGGCGTTGGCCGGCGCGGGGGTTGTCGCGGCCCCGCTCCTGGGCGGCGCCGGAGGCGATGGCGAGGATCGTGTGAATTGGAATATCAGCACGCCGACTAAGAGCACGACGAGCGCGGCCGCCGCATACAGTTGCCATCTCGGTGCGTTCACGGTTTCTTGCCTTCTTCGGACTGGATGAATCGGTAGGTGCTCAAGGTAAACGAAGCCTGGGCAATTCCCTCATCTTCCTTGCCAATATTCAGATCGGAAACTTTGAGGTACCGCTGGAACCGCTCGAGGCGGTTGATGAACTGGACAATCTGATGGAAGTTACCGCGCGCCGTGACGCTGTACGGAATCGTCTCCTTGTGTTCGTCCGTGAGCCGCGGCAGTTGCGACAATTCAACCCGCAGCCCGATCTCACCGGCAAAGCCCTCGAACTGCTTGAGCAAGGTCGGAATCTCGCGGCTTTCGGGCAGGCGGGCTTCGAACTGCTTGACGAGTTCCTGCATCTTGGCCGCCTCGGCGCGCAGCGATTCGATGTTCCGTTTAGTGTCGCGCGCCACATTGAGATTGGCGAGCACTTGGTTGTCTTCGGCCGTAATCTGCGCGAGACTGTCGCGCTGGGGATTGTAGATCAGAAAGACGAACGCCGCGCCAAGCACCGCCGTGAAGGCAACAATGCCGGCGACATTGAGCCAATCGCGTGGCGTAACCGTGCCTTTGAGTAATTCCATCATGACGTCTCGCCTTTCGACTCAATCAGGTATTCAAGCGTGAAACTCCGGACGCGGTACCCTTCGAATTCGGTATCGAGTAGTTTCGGCGAACTGAACTGGAACAAGCTTGCGAATTCGGGGTCTTGTTCGAGGTTGAACGTCAGAGGGTAAATGTCGTTGCTGCCGTCGGGGCCTTCGATGACGTACCCCGCGACCTCGAGCATACGCCGCTTGACCGTAACGGGTTTCATCTCTTCCTGCTTGGTCTTCTCGTTGAAGACCATGCGGGTTTCCTTGACGGTCTTTTCCTTCTCGGCAATTCCGCTATACCAGAAGTTCTCGGGAGTCAGCCGCCCGAGGTTGTACAACTGGCGCGACCAGATAATGCGGTCGGTGACGATCTCCTGAATAATGGCCATCTTGTCGGCCAATTTCAGCTTCTGGTCGGTGAGCGCGTTGTATTCCTCGACGACGGCCTTGAGGTCGTCGAGTTCGCGCTGATGGGTGGCAAGGTCAGCCCGCTTGACGGAGATCTGCGACTGGGTCTGGATCCACAGGCCGGCCATCGCGAGCGCCGCGAGCACGAGCAAGCTCAAGCTCGCGATGTAGGGCAGCGGGGTCCGCTTGACGGGACGAAGGTGAAAGGGCAGCAGGTTGATCTGAATCATAGTTCCGCCATCCCCCGTGCCGCCAAGCCGATGGCGACCATGAATTGCGCGGGACGTTCCATGAGAGGCGCCACCGCGCGGCCTTCCGCCAGAAACAGGGCGCAATTCGTCGGATTGGCCACCTCGACGGACTTCACGCCGAGTTCCTCGCTCAGGGTCTCGGACAGGATTGGAACGTGGGCTATGCCTCCGCTGAGGATCAACCGCTCCACAGGACTCTCGTAAAGCTCGTGTTCGTAATAGTCGAAGGAGCGCCGAATCTCGGAGACGAGCCGCCCGAGCGGGCCAACAAGCACGTCGCGCAGGTCTTGCTCGCCCTGGCCTTCGGTGCGTGTAACCGCCGCGGGCTGCGCCGGCTTCTGCGCGGGCGTTGCATCGAGTTCGTCCTCGAACGGGTCCAGCAACGAACCGCGTTCTTGAGCCGGCTTCTCGGCCTCGGGCAACTCGTCCTCCACGGGAGTAACGAGTTCAGGTTCGTCCGAAGGCGCGGATGCCGCCTCCTTAGAGCCGAGGTCGCCAAGCAGCTTCTCGGCTTTGTCTTGCTCGACGTGGCGCGCGCGGGAAATTGCCTGGAGGAGTTCGCGCGCCCCCCAATTGATGTCACGAATGAAGTTGGAAATGCCGTCCTTGACGAAATGGATACTCACGGACGAGATGCCGATGTTGACAAGAGCCACGGTTTCGCCGACGCGAAGAAAGTCGCACCCCTCCGCGGCGTCCGCCAAGGCAAGCGAATCGACGCTCAGCATGCCGTACTGGACGTCCGCGGCGGAAGCAATCTGAACGCGGGAATCGATTACCTCGTGTTTGGCGGCAACGAGGAGAACTTTGAGCAGTTTCTCGTTGCCCTCCCTGACGTTGTCCAAGAGCGCCCAATCGAGGAACACTTCGGACAAGTCATATGGAATGTGCTGTCCCGCTTCTTTCTCGAGCGCCGCGCCGATTTCATCTTCGGGCATGTCGGGAAGGCGGGGATAGCGAATGACGACGGTCTGTCCGGGCAATGCGCCCACGATGAGACACTGGCCGATTGGAATCGCGCGCAGGGCCTCGCGTAACGCATTGGCTTGGGCGGACACCGGATCCACGTTCATCAGGTTCCGGTCCACGGCGGCAAAGCCCGCGGCTTCGACGCGAAGGCGTCCGCCGGAACGCGTCATCAGGATCGCTTTGACGGACTGCGAGCCGATGTCAATGCCGATTGCCTTTTTGGGCCTGCTGAATACCAACGAACTCTGTGCTCCCTATGTCCTAGACGCTCAAGGGACGCCACATGCGCCCCGATTCATCCAAACGTTGCACCGAAGAATCAGTACTACAAACGTTATCTCTCGACGCCAATCAGTCCAAAGACATACCCCAGAACTTCACTCTCGTCATAAAGTCTATCAAAAATTCAATTTTTTGTCAACTTATTTCTTTCGCGCTAATGACCAGTTCCAACGTATTCACACTGGAACTCATCTCACTTACTCCGCATTCGAGTCAATGAATAATTCTTTTTAGTGAAAACTGGAGTGGAGCCCCCAGAGAATGACCGCCATACTTGGCGCATTCTATAGTGTATTCAATTGACACTCTGCAATGCACTTCACGCCATGACGCGGGAGTATAATCTACTATTTATTAAGATTTGTCAAGAGATTTCTTATGCCAATAAAAAAGAGCGGGGAATACCCCGCTCAAGGAGTCCCCGCTCGTGCCGGAGGAACTGGAACTTTTGAACCTATCCCACTAGGGGGGATCCCTCACGATAGCCGTCCGGCTTCCACGCAGCGAATCACGAGGATCCGAGGAGGCCTGTCGTAGGCTACACAAATATCGGGTTCCCGGCTCAAAAGACTAAGGAACAAAGTTCCGATCCAAATCGAACACAGCAGGGAAAAACGGATTCAATTGATAGCGCAACTATACCAGAGCCTCCGCAGGGCGTCAAGACGGGGATAGGATCGCCGACAGGCGCAAGGAAGATGGTGCCCGGGGCGGGACTTGAACCCGCAAACCCTGTTACGAGTACTAGGTCCTTAGCCTAGCGTGTATGCCAATTTCACCACCCGGGCGCCAGGTAACGGTATTGTACATCGCCGACGCCAGCATGGTCAAGTTGCCATCGTGTCGCAGGATGCGCGCGGCTTTGAAATGGTGTATAATGCGTCTTGTACCTTCCGGGAACGAGTTGTGCGTATCGGAATAAGGACAACGTACTGCAACTGGCCGCCTACGACGGCCGTTGAGGAGAACGTAGATGTTCGGTTTGAGCGCCACCCACATGTTCATCCTGTTGATCGTGCTCTTGATTATTGTCGGCCCGGGAAAACTGCCCGAGGTCGGCAAGTCGCTCGGCAAGGCCATTACCGAATTCAAGAGCAGCGTCAATCAGAAGGAAGAAACCAAGCCAAAGTCGGACGACGACGCCCCCAAGGCGTAACCCGCCATGGATGCGCTTCCGGTCTGAGCGTGCCTGGACGCCGGGCATGCCCTATCGTTCTATCTGATCCAATAAAGCCTGCGTTTCCGCGATCCGCTTCTGCATGGCTTCTGCCTGATCGTTTCGACCTGCCGCGCGATAGGCCTGTGCCGTCCGCTCCATCAGGTACAGGTCGTTCGGATAGCCTTTGAGCGCCTCCTCGAAATAGGGAATCGAATCCGCCTGTTTGCCTAGCGCGGAATAGGCTTCCGCGATATAACGAGGAAATGTCCGATACCTGAATCCCTCTTCGATACAGCGCTTTCCAAAAGCAATCGCTTCGTCGTTTCGGCCGGCCTGCATCAACGCATGCAACGCCTTGAGGCGCATGTCCTCGTCGCGGCTTCCGCGTTGCATGGCCTGTTGATACGCGCTGAACGCCTCGTTCCAGCGTTTCAGTTCGAGTAGAAGATGGCCGCGTATCTTATAGGGTTCCGGAGACTGCGGCGCGATACGCGCGGCTTCGTCAAGTTGCTGGAACGCGCCGAGCACATCCTTCTGCTCCATGAGCCGCTGGGCCGCATCGAGGTACGTCTTCGGATCCTGCGCGCGCATAACACCTACGTACTGCGCAAGCAGGACGTTCCCGACAATGCCTGCGACAAGACCCAGCCCGAGTACCATGCCCCACAGCGCGAACGCAGGACGGTCTCCGGAAGCGGCGTGTTGCGCGTCGCGGCTCATCGCGCCCCCTTCCCCGCGAGCACGATGCGCACCGTCGAAATCAGGATACGCAGGTCAGTGAATAGCGAGAGGTTGCCGATGTAGATCAAGTCGTACCGCAGGCGATCTTCCGGGTTGCTGCCGTACGATCCCAGCACGTGTGAAAGGCTCGTGAGACCGGGGCGCACGGCAAGGCGCTTGTCGAACAAGGGCCATTGCTTCAGGAATTCCTCGTGGAACTCGGGCCGCTCGGGCCGCGGTCCGATCAGGCTCATGTCTCCTTTGAGGACGTTGACGAGCTGCGGTATCTCGTCAATGCGATGCTTGCGGATGAAACGCCCCACGGGCGTGACTCGCGCATCCTGCGCGGAGGCCCATACCGGCCCCGTGGCCTTCTCGGCATCTTGCACCATCGACCGAAACTTGTACAGCCGGAACACCCGCCCGTCCTTCCCCATACGATCCTGCGCGTAGAGGACCTTCCCGCGCGACGTGGATTTGATCGCGGCCGCGGTCATCATGGCGATCGGCGAGGCGAGCAGCAGCCCCGCGAGCGCCGCACTAAGGTCGATGACACGTTTGAGGTACAGGTACGGCGCCGTGTCGACGCTTCCCGGCAACTCGATCAAGGGTATCCCGCCGATGGCATGCACGACTCCGTGGCGAAACAGCCGCGCATCGTCGAGACTGGGGTACAGGAACACGCGCCGGCAGTGCTCTTCGCAGAAGGCAAGCGCTTCGAGGTCCGCGCCGCGCCCGTCCTGCGCGAGCGCCACGATCGCATCGGCGAACGCCAATTCCGAACCGCGTTCCTTCAGCGTGTCGATTGTGGCGCGCTCCGCGTTCACGCGCGCGCCTTGGTCCCGCGCGAGGGCCTCGGCCAAACGGTTTGCGTCGGCCTCGCGCCCGAGCACGTAGAACGTACGGTGCAGCGTGGCAAATCGCGCCACGAGGCCCGAAGCGGCGTACCGCCATACGCTAAGAAACGCCGCGCCGCCCACCAACCCAAGCATGAGTTCACGGCGCGATATCGTGCGCAACTCCACCGGCACGAACGCGACGATCAACATCTCCATGACGCCGGTCAACGCGAGCCCGCCCCACATGTAATACATCGCGTCGAACCGATCGCCGAGGCGCGACAGATCGTACGCGCCTGCCGCGAGCGCGCCCGCCGCAAACAGCGCCACGCACACCAAGCGGTCCACTTGCAGCCGCCACATCTCGACATAGACCAGCGTGTGAAGGCGCGTAAGCGTGGCGAGATTGAGCGCGAACCAGAACAACAACGCGTCCGTCAGAAAACAGAACGCGATGAAGCGTTGTTCTTCACGCGGACGGGTCACCTCTCCACCCCTTTCGATAGCGGCCACACTCGATTGTTTGACGCTGCTTCGTGGATTGTGTCGCACTGGCGCAATAGGTTTCAAGCAATGATCCTTGTTCGGAACTCCAGCGCCTGCTATAGTAAGACTCGGCATGAAAATGGGAGCGGCTCGATGAAACAGATCTTCGAGAAGGTCCGGTATGCCGCGGTAGTCATGCGGACAAATCGTTACGCGTACATTCTGGGCATCGCCCTCTTGCTGGCCGTCCTCTTCTTCTCGGGCGGGTGTTGAGGACGCAAATAGCCGGGGCTCATGGGCAGTCCCAATCAATCCACTTCCGATTCCACCAGACACCGCGCGCGATCATCCCAACGCCAATGCGCTCGATCGCCCGCCAGGTGAACTCCGCCTATCCAGCGGTCGATGCCATTCAGTGAGACCGCATCCTCGCGCCCTTCGAGCACCGCGCGGCCGGTGTCGGTCAGCGAGAGGTCCCAGTCCCCAAGGCTCGGCGGAGGATTCCAACGCGGCAAGCGTCCGGGGCCTTCGACATGCACTAGCGGATGCCGCGCGCACGCCATCGCGTCGATACAAGCCCATACCATCGTGTCGCCAAAGTAGGGCCGCTCTTCCACATCCTGCGCGTGTACAAAGATGCCCGGCGGTTTGCTGCGGCCCGCCGCAATTGCTTCGAGCACCTCGCGCTCAAGACGGTCCAGGCCGTTCGTAACGAATGGAAAACGCTGTAAATGGCGATGCATAGCCTCGGCAACATAGGGCAGAGCGATCGAGTTGCTGTCGAGGAACCGTTCGACGAAACGCGGGTCAGGCGACGTAACCCCCTCCCACGCCCGAACGCCCGTCTCCGTTTCTTCCCGAGTCACGGCGTGGCGCGTATCGAAAAGCGCCGCCATCGCGCCGGGCCCAAGTTGGCCGAGACCCAGAAAGCGCGGCACGTCCGGATGCTCGCCGATGCAGATCAAACTCAGCCGGGTCGACCCCATGGCCTGCCGCGAAAACCAATCGAGGTGCCGTATCAGTATGAGTTGATCGAAGAGGCACGCGTCGAACCAGAGCACCACTTCATCGTGCAGCGCAATTGCATCGAGCCGCGCTTGTTGCTCGTTGAGCCAGCGTGCACATGTCGACTCGTCGACCTCGTCTCCAAGCGATGTCGCAAGACTCGCGGCGCGCGCGGCGTCCCACGCCTCCGCGGACACGCCGGCCGGGAGCGGCCCTTCGCACAACGGGTCGCACCATACGATAACCTCGCCCGGCACATCAGTTTGTTTCAGGATTTCCGCCGAAGCGTCTCCGCAATGGACATGAAGCATGAAGCAAGCATACCAACCCCTCGAACGCATAGCCAGAACATTAACTCAAGCTACTGGAAACGTATTCCATGGACAGGATAACAGGATGGACATGATGGCTCAGCCGCCGACTGAACTTCTGTTCTCAGTTGGTTTCCACTCTCGATCATTCCGTTCGCAACTGAGGTCATTCCTTCGGCATCCGGGTCACCATCGAAAACAAATCCTCAGAATCCTGTAATCCTGTCCACATATGAAAGTCCATAGAGCCTGAGCCGGCGCACAGATGCAGTGGTTCGCGCTAAACCCCAGCGCGTTGGCATGTGCTGCTGTGTTGATTTCATGGACCGGATCGCGTACCGTCCTTCGGTATTGAGCCGTGAAATCGGCGGGAGGCACGTGTGGGCGCAATGCCGCATACGAGGCGCTTTTCGGAGGCCTATGGACAGTTTCGGGGATTCCGAAACCATGTCCGAGAGGAGGAACCGTCCGCAATTTCCGAGGACGTCCTCCAGTGCGTCTGGTACGACCAACTCTTTCCCGATACGAACTTGCGTACGGACGACGGACACTCGATCACCGTGTTCTCGCCGGGCTGGTGGAATCACGGAGAAGGCCCCGACTTTCGCGGCGCGCAGATCGAATTCGACGGCGCCCTGCGCAGCGGCGACGTCGAGATTCATCTGGCGCACAGCGGATGGACACAGCACGGGCATCATCTCGACCCGCGCTACAACGACGTGATGCTGATGGTCGTGTTGGAATCGGCCCCGCCGAGTAAGACGCCTTTGACCGCCGCAGGCAAGCCCATCCCGACGTTGCTCCTGTCGCGCTACCTTGAGGAGGACATCCGCCAGATTGCGGACCGCCTCGTCATCGAGGACTATCCCTACCGCGCGTTTAACGCCGCCGGCCGATGTTCGGCTTTCGTCGAGATGCACGGCGACGAGAGCATCGCCAAGCTGCTGCGTCTCGCGGGCGAATGGCGCATGCTCAACAAAGCGCGCCTGCTTCGCGAACGCATGGAAAGCGCCGGCCCCGAGCAGGCCGTCTACGAGGCCTTTCTCACGGCGTGCGGGTACAGCCATTTCAAGCACCATTTCCGAGCCATCGCGCGGCAGCTCCACTACGACCGCGTCCGCCAGCTTGCGCGCCAGGACCCGCTCGTCCTCGAGACAGCCTTGCTCCAAATGGCGGGATTGCTGCCGGACACGCTGCCGACGGGCGCGGCGGCAACGCCGCATTGGGGGCGGCTGCGCGGCCTGCGCCGCGATTTCCTGCCGGGCCTTCGCAACCTGCCGTTGACATGGCGGCGCGCGGGCGTGCGCCCGAACAACTACCCCGAACGCCGTCTCGCGGGCGCGGCACATTTCCTCGCGCGGGCCTCGCGTGACGGACTCATCGACACGCTCGAATCGATCTGGCGCGAACCCATGACGCCGATTGCGCGCCGCCGGGCGTTCGAGGCCTTATTCCCAAGCGCTATGGGATTCTGGGCGTCCCATTGCACCTGGACCGGCGCGACGATGAAAGAGCCCTCGGCGCCGATTGGCATGGGCCGGATTCGGTGCATTATTGGGAACGTCTTTGTAGCGGCGGCGCTGGCACTCGCTCGTCAACAGAAGGACCGCGAGCGCGAAGAAGCCGTCCTCGATTTCTTCGCGCGCCTCCCCCAAGAGCCCGAGAACCAAACCATTCGGGCCATGATCCCGCGCATGCTTGGCGCGGATGTCGAGTTCCGGCTCAACTTTCAGATGCAACAGGGACTGCTGCAACTACATCAGGATTGGTGCCAGCCCAACCCGTCGTGCCAGCATTGCCCGGTTGTGCAGGTCCTGGCTTCAGGCGAGCCGGCGTATTGATGCGCTCAGCCCTGCACGCGGTCCATCGCCGCGGCGAGCGTGGCCATGCCTTTGGTGATATCGCCGATACGGTCTGATCCCGCTTCGCGCTCGAATACGTAGCAACCCTCGAAATCCGCCTCGGCCAATATCCGAACGAAAGCATCCCAGTCCACTTCGCCGGTACCGACCACCACCTCTTCGCCCCATTGTCCCTTGACGGAGGTGCGTTTGGCGTCTTTGACATGGACTTGGCGCACGTGCGGAGCAAGCAGGCGTAACGCCTCGATCGGATTATCCATGTCGTAGAGGATCATGTTCGCGGGATCGAAATTCACGCCGAGATTCCGCACGCCCCGCTTGGCCATCTCGTCTAAGAACGAGACTAGCGTGCTCGCGGTTTCCTGGCCGGTCTCGAGCAACAGGTCGACACCGTGGGCATGGAAGACGTCGGCCATCGTCGATACGCGGTGACTCAGTTTCTCGAACGTCGAGTCGGCAGGATCATGAGGAAGAAACCCCGCGTGCACGCTCACGTACTTCAACCGCATCCCGCCGGCCACCTCGGCTGCATGATTGGCCAGTTCCAGGTTCTCGCTCCAATGTGCATCCGGAACGACGCCCCCAGTCCTGCGGATCGTCTCCGGCGTCGTGTAGTCCTCGCCGACGGTCCCGAACATGCCGGACACGATCTCGATACCCGCCTGCGCGAGTATCTCCTGCACCCCTTCCCACGCGCCTCGATCGTCGCGGTGCGGCGTGAGCGCTAGCTGCACCTTCTTCAGGCCCAGCGCGGCGACCTTCTCTGCCAAGTCCTTCGGTCCCGTGGCTTGTAAGGACCAACTGCATATTCCGGTGCGGTCTGTCGATTGTGTCTTCACGTGCTCATTCCTCCACTCCGCAAGACGTCTTCGCCTTCGGCACCCTGCCATCATATCGCGCCAGGCTATCGCGATTCGACTTGAAAGCCAAGCGGCACTCATCGTCCGTGTCATTGCGAGCCCCGGACCGCCTGAGGCGATTCACCGAGGAAAGCAATACCTTCTTGATAGACTTGGATTTACCTGATAACCGCTTGCCCCCCCTGTCATGCTGAGCGAAGCGAAGCATTTCACCAAGTTCGGGTACATTCTCGCAAGAGATGCTTCGCTTCGCTCAGCATGACAGAAGGTCAGGCACTCGCAATGACACGGAGGAAACGTCTCGTAAGGTCAAAGCGGCCTGGCTCGGTTCACATGGGCGATTCCAATTAGGCCGGAAAGGAAAATGTCTTCGCGACGAACGTGTGCGAACTGTTGAGTCGGTGGCCGTGAAACACCGTGTTGGGCTGCGTGATGATATGCGGCGGGCGCGGCGGGACATTCAGGCACTCAGGTAGCCATTGATACTCCTCGATAGCCTTGATCTCGAACGGCCTGGAGGGCGCCATGCGCAACACAACGTCTGTCCCTTCGGGCGGAAACAGATTGAAATCCAGTTTCCATGCGTGCCTCTCGCCGCGGCTCTGCTCGCCAAAGACCGTAGAGGAGAACACATCCGCCCCATGTAGGTGCAGGTGCATCTCATTAGGTTTGCCAAGCGCATCGATGTGCAGCGTGACTTCGCGAACACCGTCCGCCGTTGTGTCGCTCACGATGGCGATTTGCGGTCCGGTTAGCGGCGCGATGGCCGCCGGGGCCTTGAGATACTCCTTGTCGTGTCCCGGCATGAACTCCTGGATCTGCGCACGCTCTGTGCCCATCGGGAAGAACTGCGAAGTCCATTCGTCTTGGGTCTGATCGTGGCTCAGCCAGAACGCCTCGTTCTTATCCAAATTGAGGCCGTAGGAAAGGCAGTCGAGTTTGGGCCGCGTTGGGCTGACGCCGCTCGTCGCCAGCGCAAAGAGATAGATCGCGAGTCCTGCGCAACCCAGGGTCGTGGGCAGCCAGCATCGGCTCGGACGCGCCATCAGTTCGAGTTGAGGAATTATCAAACCCGTCATCAGGATCGGCAATATCACAAGACCTGGCGCGGCGATCACCATAACCGTCGAGAGGAATCCCTGGTACGACGGCGCCAAGAATAAGATGCCCGGCATCGCGAACACGAGCGCGCCGAGAACGAAGCCGAGCCGCGGTGGTTCGTCCGGTCGTTCCAAGAAGAGCGCGGCCATTCCCAACGATGCGAAGAACACGGTCCACATAGGCAGGTAGCTGCCGCCGGGCAGGTATTGTTCGAAGAAGACCAGCAAAGCTGCCCATGATGCCAGCGCGCCCATGGCCAGATTCTGCGTCTTGATCCAGCGACGCCACAGGACGTACAGCCCGCAAACGACGCCCACGGCGATCAGCGCAAACGCGAGCCCGTAGGTATTGTTGTTGTACAGAATGCGGAGATCGCGGATGTAGGTGATGTCCACGGTATACAGCGTATAGAGATCGTGCGGACCGTAGGCAAGAGCAAGCAACAGCCCTGTCACGGCGCACGCGGCCGCCGCGCTCAACGGAAATACGATGATGCCGGCAATGAGGCCTAGCAGGCTCAAGTGGCGGCGTACAAGTCCGAAGAGGACAACGATAGCCAAGGCAATATAGGCAACCCACGCCAGCGGCTTGCCCCACGTCAGCGGATAGCAGACCATGTGCGAGCCGACAGTGTTGAAGTACGTCGCATCGGGCGCGGTCACTTGGTCTAGGGGGATGTTGCCGAAGTGCCGCGCGAGGCCGAGAGCATACGTGCCGTGATGTTGCAGGCTGGCCAAGTTGAGGTTGTCAGGGCTGTCGTCGCGCGTGTGGTAGTTCGCGAAATTGTCCACAAAGGCGACGTTGAACCCTTTCGCGCCACGCGGTTTCAAAGCCGAGAAATCGCTTGAAAACGGCATCCTGCTATACACGTCATAACACAGCGAGTTCGCGCGCGGCTCGACGCCCGCTTTGATCATCTCGCGGATCAGCCATCCGTTCTCGGGACTGGTCTCGAACATGAACGACATGCCCTTCGTCCCGCGGGCCTCGAAATTGAGCATCACTCCCACGTCGTTAAACCAGGGATGCCCGGCAAACGCACGCGCCCCTAGGAGTCCGCCCTCCTCCGCATCCGAGAATACGAAGATGATATCGTTCTTTAACGGCGGCCCGGCCTTAAGTACGCGGGCCGTTTCCATCATCGCCGCAACGCCCGCGCAATCGTCCGCCGCACCCGGCCCGTACGGCACCGAATCATAATGGGCTTCGAGCGCGAAGGCCTTGGTGTTGGCCGTGCCGGGTATCTTCGCGTAGACGTTCGTGACCTCTCCGGCGCTGTGCCCCCTCACGTACGTGCCAGATTCCGTCTTCGCATCCACGCCCATCGCGCGCAATGTGTCTACGATATAGGCTCGCGTCTTCTCGTTCTCGGGCGACCCGGCGGGGTGAGGCACTGAGGCCACGCCCCGGTCATAGACTAGCGCGCGTTCCGCCGAAAACTCCGTCGCAGGCGCTCTGGCGGGCACAGGACGCGGCGGCGCGGCCATGTAGAGCGACAGCAGGATGGCTCCTACGATGATGCCGAATACGATGATCGCTTGCTTGCGCGCTTCGCGCTGTGCTGATGTGTCGGTCACGATATGTCCCTTCTTCTCGCTCGACTCGGGAGAACATTGCAGAAGTTCGCCAGGGCGTTCGTATTGACCGTGTTTGGCGCCGCGAGGTTTCGGCACAGTGGCCAGTGATTAGTGATCAGTGGCTAGTGATTGCGGAAATTGAGGTCGCACTGGATTACGCGAGCATGTAGCCTCTATCGAGCGAGCGATATTGCACCGCCTCGGCAACGTGCGCCTCGCTGATGTCAGCGGCGCCCTCGATGTCCGCGAGTGTTCGCGAAAGGCGCAGGATCTTGTCGTAAGCGCGCGCGCTGAAGCCCAGGCGCTCCATCGCATTCTCGAGCAGGCGTTGCGCCGCTTCGTTGAGCACACAGTGGGTTCGCACGGCCTTCGCATCGAGGTGCGCATTGCACGCGAATTGGCCGCGGTATCGCGCGCGCTGCACATCACGCGATCGCTGCACGACGGCGCGCACTTCCGCGCTTTTCGGACCGGTCTCGCGAGTGTCCGACATCTCTTCGAACGACAACCCCGGCACGTCCACATGGATATCGATACGGTCCAGCAACGGTCCCGATATGCGGCCCATGTACCGCTGCACCTCGCCCACGGAGCACCGGCATTCGCGATGCGGATCGGTCCGGCACCCGCACGGACACGGGTTCATCGCCACGACCAGCATGAACCGGCTCGGGTACGCGACCGAATACATCGCGCGGCGGATATGGACGATGCCTTCTTCGAGAGGTTGACGCAGCACTTCGAGCGCGCTGCGATTGAATTCCGGCAACTCGTCGAGAAACAGGACGCCGTTATGGGCGAGGCTCACTTCGCCGGGACGCGGTTGTTGGCCCGCGCCGCCGCCGATGATCGAGATCGTCGATGCGGTGTGATGCGGCGCGCGGAACGGGCGCTCGACGATCAACGCCTGCTTCGGACTCGTCAACTGCGCCACGCTGAAAATGCGCGTCGTCTCGAGCGCCTCGTCGAAGGTCATGTCGGGAAGGATCCCCGGCAGACGCGAAGCGAGCATCGTCTTCCCCGTGCCCGGCGGACCGATCATGAGCAGGTTGTGGCCGCCCGCCGCCGCCACCGTCATGGCGCGTTTCACGTGCGCCTGCCCCTTGACGTCCGTCAGATCCGGAATGTGCATCCGGCTGTCTTCGTAGATCGCTTTGACATCGGTGCGGAACGGCGTGAGATCCGCTGTCCCCGCAATGAACGATACGGCCTCGTTGAGCGTCCGCACGGGGATCACCTCGACCCCCTCCACAACACCAGCCTCGGCGGCGTTCGTAGCGGGTAACACCATCCCGCGCAGTCCGTTGTTTCGCGCGCCGAGCGCAAGGCACAACGCCCCCGTGACCGGACGAAGCGATCCGTCCAGCGCTAGCTCGCCCGCCACGGCATATTCGCCGAGACGCGCGCCCGGAAGCTGATCGCTCGCGGCGAGCAGTCCCAACGCAATGGGCAGGTCGAGCGCGCTCCCTTCTTTGCGGATGTCGGCCGGGGCGAGATTGATGGTGAGAACGCCGCGCGGAAATCGAAAGCCCGAGTTCCGCAATGCGGACGCTACACGCTCGCGGCTTTCCTTGACGGCTAGATCCGGCAGCCCGACGATGGTCAGCGCATTCGTGCCGGGACGGTTGTCCACCTCGATGGCCAAAGGATACGGCTCGATCCCCAGGACCGCCCCCGACTGAACCCGTGCCAGCATGTAGAGTACTCCGGCTCTTCCGCTACGCCACTATCCGTGGCATCATAGCTAGAGCAATCTCCAGGTTCAAGAGGAATGCAACACTCCGGCTGAAATCATGAAGCGCACAGTCCGTGTGCGTCCGTGTAGGTCCGTGTGTCCCAAGAGCCAACCCAAGCCCTGTAGGTCACACGCGCTACTTTCTCGATTTCATCCACTCGATGCACAGCTTCGGCCACGTCGAAAGCACGGGGTCGCCGGGTCCAAGCCCGAATCCGTGTTCGCCTTTCTCGTAGATGTGCATCTCGGCGGGCACGCCTGCTTTCCGCAACGCCAGATAGAACAGGACGCTGTTTTCCGCAGGCACGCCGCTGTCGCCGGACGTATGCACGAGGAACGTTGGCGGCGTTTCTTTGGTAACCTGTTCGTCGTTGCAGAGCAGATCCACGAAATCGGCAGGGGCATCCTCGCCAATCAGGTTGTGGCGCGAACCCATGTGCGCATAGGGCGGCTTGAAGGTGATGACGGGATAGATCAACACGAGGAAATCGGGGCGGCAGCTCACGCGCGCCAACGGATCGGACGCGTTGGGATCGCCGAGATCGAAATGCGTGCCGGCGGTAGATACCAGGTGCCCGCCCGCGCTGAATCCGAGCATGCCCAGGCGATGGGGATCGACGCCCCATTCGGCCGCCCGCGACCGCACGATGCGCATCGCGCGCTGCGCGTCGCCAAGGGGGATCGGGTGTTTGTACGGCGCGACGCGGTACTTAAGTACGAACGCGCTGATACCGTTGTCGTTGAGCCATTGCGCCACTTGCGCGCCTTCATGATCCAGCGCGAGCCCGCCATACCCGCCGCCCGGGCACACGATCACACCAAGGCCATTCGCCTTCTCTTTGGGCGCGGGACACAGCACCAGCATCGGCGTATCGGCCTCGCCATGGCCCAGCGCGCCGGGCGCGCCGTCGGGCCAGAGCAATTCGGTCTTCGCGCCGTCGGGCATGCGAACCTCAGACAGCGCCGGACGGCTCGCCGCGCATACGGCAATCGCGACAACGGCAAACAGGACCATCATCAATCCGACATGTGGAACTCCGTGCATGGACATTCTCCTCAAGTTCATAGCGCCGGGATTATACATGGCGCGGCATCCCGCGGCCTACTCCGAGTCGACGGGATCGA
The DNA here is from genome assembly GCA_964402555.1 of uncultured Nitrospiraceae bacterium. Taxonomy (GTDB): domain Bacteria; phylum Hydrogenedentota; class Hydrogenedentia; order Hydrogenedentales; family SLHB01; genus CAYOCT01. The sequence goes on from CAYOCT010000043.1 coordinate 32,098, forward strand.
GTTCGAGCAAACGCGTCTCGCCGGTCTTCAGTGGTATAGTCAGCGAGCGTTTCCTCGGCCATCCGATTTCGGGAGTCAAGAGGTCGCGAACATCGCACACGCGGTCGAGATCGATCAGCCGGTCGCCCGACTCCTTCGCGTGAATTGCGAGCAGGTTCGGACCGAAGCACATCGCGTCGTAGAATTTCGCCGTGCCCGGCTCGACGAACACGTGAATCTCCAGGATCGAAAGGATTTGCCGAAGCAACGCGGGCGTCAGCGAGGGTTCGGCACAGAAGACCGACGTCCATCCTTCATAGAAGAAGCTGATGGCCACGCTCGGCTTGCCGCTCGTCCGGAAACTTGCGATTGCATTCGTTTCTGGGTCGTCGATATAGAACAGCGGATCGATCTGCAGGGCCTCGCCGAATTCTTCATCCTTGCCCATCCAGCGTTCAGGAAGGAGGAATTGCGAACCGGCCCACGCCGGCCCGTCGAATCGCCTGACTTTGATCCGCGTCGTCGCCGAAACATTGTCGGCCGAACATTCCTTGTCGAAGTATCCCGGCGCGTACATCCAAATGGCAATGGCCTTGGTCTGTTCCATCAGCGCGTGCAGGTTCGTGCGCTCGTCCGCAGAGAGCCGGAACGCATTCAAGAACAGATAAACGGACGCCTCCGGGACGTTGCGCTCCAGCACATCCTGAAGGAGATAGAACTTCGCCGGAACACCGGTCCGAAGCACGGTGTCCCGGACCTGATTCAAGAGGATCTCGTTGACCTTCTTGTCGCACCGCTGCACGAAGCGGCTCGACTCGTCTACGATAACGGCCACCATGGGCTTGTTCGGAAACGATGGCGCGTGCTCGTCGCGCGCGGCCTTTTCCTCGATCGCATGTTCATAGATCGCGCGCATCTTGCCGAATCCCTGCCACATCTCGGCATCGTGAAGCCATCCCTCGCCTTCCGGGTCCGACCAGCACAACCCCAGGCCATTGGCCATAGCGGTCGCGAAATTGCGCTGCTGGACGCCGTACACGTCTTCCGCGCGCAGGTTCTTCGGGCGCGCGATCTCGCCGGTCGCCGGGTCCTGCGTGAGGCCGGTCCGTGTGTCGTCGATCACATACCACGCCTTGCCATGTTCGAGCGCCGACGACACCGGCCCCATCACCCCTCCCACGCCGCCCAGTCCGCGATCGACGTACGAGATCGGACTTGCGAACCCGTCGACATCGCTCTTGAACAGCCGCGACAAGGCGAAATGGCCGGCCGTGTTCGAAGTACATTCATACGAATACCCGTAGGTTGCGATAACCTTGGCGGCGCCCCCGCAGGCTTTCTTGATGTTCGCCGCGAAGGACGCGATGGTATCGGCCGCACATTCGGAGGTGTACTGCAAGAAATCGGAGTGCCGCTGCTGTTTGGGCAAGTCCAGAAAGGCCGCACAGCCGTCCGAGATTTCGATCTGCTCGGGGATCGCCGCCGTCTCGAACGAGATCTCGGCGTCGCCCCACGCCTGCTGCAGAGTCGCCGGTTCCTTGTACTTCGCCTGAAGCCATTGCCGGAACCCCGCCGCGTTCGCCTCCGACGTATCGTATCCGTCGGGGAGTTTCCAGGCCCCACCCTCTTGACACGCTATGGCGTATCCGAGAATCGTCGCGGGACGCTGCAATAAGTTCACGGAACTGATTAGGGCTTCGAGCGCCGTATGCGCGTCGCGCCTCCAAATCTCCGAAGCGAGCGACGCGAACACTGGCTCTTTGCCCGCCACACGCGCCGCCTCCGAAGGATGTTCGGCGAGCCATGCAGGAGGCGGGTCGAGCGTGACGTACAGGAACAACGACGAGCGCGGATCGCTCTTCAGCAAGAGATCGATGGGTTGCAGGAAGACGTTCATATCGCCCTCCCACGGCAGCGGCACAGCGAGGAAGTACTGATGAACGCCTTCCGCGGCCGCCATCGCGATCTCTTCGGCGACGACAGTCTGCGCCGCTCCCGCGGCGAAGCGTGCGAAGAAGAACAGCGGCGCGGGATCGTGCGGAGTCTGACTCTCGGATTCCGGCGCGGGGGCGGCCGGTTGCGGCGCGGCGCTCGGGGACTCTTCCAGCTTCATGGAACGCTCGCCCATCCACAGCCCCGCGACGCCCGCAAGGAGAATCAGGACAAGAATGCCCGCGAGACGCAGATAAAGGCCGGCGAGGCTACTGGGTTCGTGCTGTGACATAGTGGGCCAGGGATTGCAGCGGTTTCGCGCGATCGCCGAACAGGCTGACGGCTTCGGAGGCTTCCTGGGTCAATGCCACCGCTTTTCGGCGCGCGCCTGCCACGCCAAGATGCGTCACGAACGTGCTCTTGCCCGCGTCTTCGCCGCTCGCCGACGCGTCGATTAGGTCGTCCACAATCTGAAACGCCAGGCCCAAGGCGCGCGCATACGTTTCCAATGCCGCCACTTCCTGCGGCGAAAGGCCCACAATGAGCGCGGGAATGACGGTTGCCGAAACGAACAAGTCGCCCGCTTTGTGCCGGTGCGCCTCTTCGGTGCTGGCCAGCGTCGACGGCGCGCCCGTCAGGCCCAAGTCGGCAAGCTGGCCGCGGATCAATCCGCCCGTGCCAATCGCCGTCGCGAGCTGATGCGTCGCCGACGCCACGCACGCATCGCGCCCGTTCTGCTCGCAATCGGACGCGACCGCGTCAAACGCCAGGGCGATCAATCCTACAACCCCAAGCAACGCCGTCGCCTCGCCGAACGCCGCATGCGTGCACGGCTTGTCCCGCCGCAACGCGGCATCGTCCATGCAGGGCAGGTCGTCAAGAATCAGCGACGCGGTGTGAACGAACTCCAGCGCGCACGCCACGCCCAGCAGCCGATCCGGGTCCCACCCCGCGAGGTCCCCCACCGCGAGCGATAACATGGGGCGCAGCCGTTTGCCGCCGTCCAGCACGGCGTAGCGCATGGCCGCGTGCACCTGCTTCGGCTCGACGTCCACGACGGGAAGGAGCGCATCGAGCGCGCGTTCAATGCGCGCCCGTCGCTCGGCCATATACGCGACAAGATCGGATTCAGTCATGGGATTCCTGCGTCCCCGGGAAAACGTTCCCGCGCAGAGGCGAATCACTCGCGTTCCACGCGCAGCCAACCGCCAACGTCCACCAGGAGCCCGGTCGATTCTGCATCGAAGATGCGCGACGCGCGAAACTCGAGCACGCCACCGGGCGCCTGGATTTCCGTTACCTGGATATCCTTGGTCTCGAGTACGGCCAAGCACTGGCCGTCCGCCACGACTTCGACGCTCGTCGAACCCAGCGCAGGATAGCAATTCATGTGCGTGACCCGCAACCTCCCCGCGTCGACGCGCATTGTCGCACGTGAGGCGATGGGTCGGGCGCGCGTACCGCGGATCTCGCGTTCGGCGTACCAACCATCGACGGGAAATTCGACGCCCTGGAAGAACATCCTATCCTTGCGAACTAGATGCCAGAACCGGCACGCGGCTTGGCCCGAGCGCCGCCGCCGTCTTCGTTCGCGCCACGCCTCGGGCAGGTAAGCGATTCCGGCCATCCACGCCCGCGCATGCGCCCCGATGCGCCAGAACTCACGGTCCAGCGCGGCACGCCCGATCGCGCGAAACTCGCCCAGCTTGAACGCAACCGTTACTGGAATCGCCCGCGACATGGGGAAGTTGCGCAGCATCAGGTAAAGCCGATTGCGCGTATTGAGAAAATACTTGTGGCGGTACCGCTTGCCTTGTTGCATCGTCGCGCCGAACTTGTGGCGAACGCGCGCCTCGGGGCAACTCCAGACTTCGTACCCCGCGTTCCACACGCGCAACGCGAGATCGAGGTCGTCCAGGTAGATCTCGAAATCCGTGGGCAACAGCCCTGTCTTCCGCAACGCCTCGGCGCGAAACAGCGCCGCGCCCCCGCAGACCCCGATGACCGGTTGCGGCGTACTCCAGCGCGGCCCGTCGAGCCGCCCAATCCCCAGGTCCCACGATGAACCGATGATCGAACACTCCAACCCTACCGAGTTCAGGATATCGGGGGAATCGAACATCAACATCTTCGGGGCCAGCGCGCCAATCTCGGGACGTTCCTCTGCCATGGCTACCAGCCGCTCGATCGCATCGGGCGCTGTCCACGTGTCGTTGTTCAACAAGAAGACGTAATCCGCATCCGCCGCCAAGGCATGCTCGATCCCGGCGTTGTTCCCCCCAGACCACCCCAGGTTCGAAGGCAATGACAGAATCTCGACGCGTTCCCCGTACGTCTCCTTGACGAACTCGACCGAACCGTCGCTGCTCGCGTTATCGATGAGTAGGAACCGCGCGTTCGGATACGTCCCTGCGAGAAGCGAATCGAAGCATTCGCGCAAATGCTCCAACCCGTTCCAGTTGATCACAAGGACATAGACAAGCGGCGTGTTCATGAAATCCCAGTCGATAGCAGGTCAACTTCCAGATGCGGTCCTCAGACTATTTCTGGCGTACTACGGGCTTGCGCTTTGCGAGCGGTTCATGCACCAACGCCTTGTTATAGCCCAACTCGGCCTTACGAAGACTCTCGAAAAAACGGTGCATATCGTAGCCTGCCTGAGAAGCAAGTCTAGCTCCCGCCACGCGTACTTCTCTTACAATCGGATCGGACTCCATGCCTCTAATCACCTGGGCGTTCGCGAATGCGAATGTACCAAAAGAGGTTAGTCTATTGAATGGCTGCACGCAACCCGCCAATTCAGTCCAGCATCCAAGCCGATAGAATCGCCCGCGTTATTAACCCCGTACTTCGAACGGGTAATCTTCGGGCAGTTCGCGAGAGAATGCCGCCCGCATTCGCTAGTCGCGACCTCCAACTTCGGACCACGGACGAGAGGATTTCATCCCTCATCCTTCATCCCTTCCCATTCATCATTTATCGTTAAGCACTTAGACTTCAGCGCCGCAAGCAAGCCTAATTTTACCCTTCATCCAGATGGACCGGCCCTCGGGCCACTCGGCTGTCGAAGGCCTTCGTGCGTTCGGCCAGGATGCGTTCGGCAATGCGCCGCACGTGCAGGTGAAGCCACATGTCGGTGGGCGTGTTCGGACGATAGTCCGCCGGACCATACGCGTCGACACGCCGCTGTTCCTGCAACGCGACCACTTGCGCGAACTGCTCCTTCGAGTTCGGGTCGTACACCGCATAGGCCAATCCTCCGCCCTTCCGAACGACGGAAAAACTCGGGATATCGCTCGGGCCGTCCGCGATGTAGATCATGTTTCTAAACGGTACGCGCCGCTCGTCCTCGGGAATCATGTCGTTGACCGTGATTCCCGGAAGGTGGTTCACGCCTTTATTGATCTCGAAGAGCGCGCGCGTCTTCGTCGTGTGATCGAGGAATCCCGCAATCTGGCTGATAAGTCCCGGCTCGGGCGCGCCGGACAAGTCTGCGCTCGGAGCCGCCGGTGTCTCGATGAATTCGCTCGCCCAAATCCCCGACAAGCGATTCGCGATGCGCGACCCGCGGACCATCTCGGCCAGGCCCGTGCTGACGACAAAATGTTCGACGCGCAACCCCAGCTCCTCGAAGCGGTTTGACTTCAACAAGGCGTCGAGCCGGTCGAACAACTCGGGGATTCCCGGAAAGAAGTCGATTTGAGCGCCGAGTTCGCGCAGCTTCGCGTTGTTCAATCCCGGCAATCGTCCGTGCCGCACATACGACAGAAGATGCCCCAGATAACACGTGTCGCGCGGCACATGGATGCCCGCCCGCGCGTAGTACGCCGGCAACGCATTTACCTCATTCCAGAACCCGGCGAAATCGACCCCGTATTCGCGGAACAACGGCTCCTGCATATAATGCGGCGAAAGGGTCCGGTCGAAATCCCAGATCATCGCGATCACGTTCTGTGGAAATAGCCCTTTTTCCGCCATGAACCAATCCTCAATTCGTCACCCAGCCCTGCCGAACGAGAATGATACGCCCCCCAACAGTAGTCAATCCAGCGCCTTCCGCAGCTCTGCGGTGATGCATTCCTGGGAATGTGCCCGCTCCCCCAAATAGGCACAATCCAACCACCGATGAACACCGATGAACACCGATACCGGAGCAATCGCATCGGTGTTTATCGGTGTTCATCGGTGGTTCCTTGAGCGCATCGTTGAGACGCTTCGCTTGAGTTCCTGCCAATCCGGAAGCACCCGCTTCCCTCCCATCTTTTCAGCTTCAGCATTCAGGCGAGGCATTCCTGGCTCTTACCGTCAGCCGGCACCGGCCCTGCTCGCAGTCGAAGACCTCCATGCGCGCTTCGTAGCCCAGTTCCTCCAGGAGCGGAGGATACAGCCATCGACAGTGGTCGCAATACTTGGGATACGGTTCGACGCGCCCGCCTTGAAAAATGAGCTTGGCCGAGGGGCACTCGTGCATATCGATGACGAACGAGACGTTGTCCAGGGTCAGCGTGTGGCGTCCGCCTTCTTCCCCGAGCGTGTGGCTCCAGTAGCGGTGCATGCCCTGAAGCCCTTCCTCCTCCACATAGGCGCGCAGGTTCTGAAGAAAGTTATGGGCGAGGTCTTGCCAGAATCGGATCAGCGCCTCTTCTCCGCCCTTCTTTTCGATGAATCGAAAGAGTTCGCTGTAGACCCAGATGAACTCCGTGCAGGAAATCATGATGCCATCTCGCGGAAGCGTTGGACGCAACGTCCGGCCTCCTGGTCATACTCGACCGAGGCGCTGTATCCAGCGGCTTCGCACACAGCGGCATTGACGATGCGCGTGTGTTCGCAGAAGCACGGGGCTATGGGATAGCCGGCCTGGCGCATGTGCGCGATGGCGGGACAGCGATGCACGCGCAGAACAAGCTCCCCCTCCCCTTCCTCGAATTCCACTTCGCCGCCTTCGAGTTGGAAGATGGCCTCCCAATGTTCGCGCAGAGCGCGCAGTCCTCGCAATCGCAAATCGTCCACGAGAGGCCGGTAGACGCTCCGCGCCAAGCCTGCCAGGAACTCCTCGCGGGCGTCCGCTCCGAAATGTCCATCCAGGTAGCCCAGAGCGAAACTGAGCGCGCCGTGAAAATCCTTGTGCACATTCGGCACGTTAGGGAATCTCCGAAAGGCTGACCTCGCGGCCGCCCTGCTCGCGGCTCCAAATGCCCGCGATGACCATCCGCATGAGTTCTTCGGTCTCGCTCCACGGGAACGGGGCCTGGCCCGTGCGAAGGTACCGCACGAAGGCTTCTAACTGGGCTTTGAAGGCAAAGAAGGTATTCTGAAACTTCACCTGGGCCGAGGACTCGGTGCCGCAGAGTTGAAGGCAGCCGAAGCCGCCGTACATGTCCTCGATAGCGGCGACGCACAGGTACGCGCCGCTTGCGTGTGTGAAGTGCACGAGGTCGCATGTTTCGCGGCCCGTGTTCCGTGCCGTGAGAAATCCGGGACCAAGTACCGGATATGCCGCCGAGAGGGCGTGGATACCGTAGCGCCCCCAGGACTTCGCGGTCGTGGCGCTAACGAAACGGAGTTCGCCCAAGTCATGTCGGCCCCCATGGTAGGGCAGGAATTCTCTGGCATAACTCAGGGCGCTGCTGCTGAGAATGGGATGGCCATCGGCTACCCATTGGCGAAACACCGCGAGGTCTTCGGCGTTATCCACCAACGGTTTGTCCACAAAGACGGGCAGGCCGGCCTCGATGAAGGGACGGCACCGCGATACGTGTTCGTGTCCTTTGTCCGTGGCAACGACGACAGCATCAACGTGGCCGATAACGTCTTCGGGCCTGGCCACCACGTTGGGAATGAGCGAAGCCTCTGCCACCCGCGGCGCGTCGGCGGGGTCGTCCGTCCAGACGTGCGTCACCTTCGCGCCGGGGATGCCCAACGCCTCTTTCGGCGCGGCATCGAGGTAGGCGGGAATAGTCGGATACGGGCAGTGCGCCATCTCTGCGGAATCGTAACCATTGAAAATGGCACTCCACGAGTACGGATGCCCGTTCCCATCCACCATGCCGAGCATGGCAAGCCGCAGAGATTTGTCGCCGAATCCAATAAACATCTGCGCTACTCCGATGAATGCAGCAAGCTACAACTCCGCCTCGAACGTAAGCCCGGCGGCCTTATAGCCGTCGCGCATGGCCTTGAACTTCTCGGCGATCGCGACGACATCGGAACCGGCGGCAAGGAAACGAGCGCCTTTGTCCAGCATGCGCGGCGCGTCGGCGGGACCGCAGGGAAGTCCCCAGTAGCGATCGTATTGTTTGCACAAGGCGGCCAGCTTTTCGATTGCCCCCTGGACCAAGGGGTGGTCAAACTGGCCCGCTACGCCGTAGCTGTGCGAGAGATCGGCCGGCCCGAGAAAGAAGACGTCGATACCGTCGACGGCGACAATGTCTTCCATGGCATCGACCGCTTCTTTGTCTTCGATCTGGACCACGACGAAGCGTTCGCGGCCGGCGAAGGAGAGGTATTCGTCGAGGGGCCGCATGCAGAACGGGCCATCGGAATTGCCGCTGTCCAGCGCGCGGCGGCCCACGGGATGAAAGCGCGTGGTGCGCACGATGCTCTCGGCTTCACCCCCGGTGAGACAGTGCGGCACCATGATGCCGGTGGCATCCATTTCAAAGGGGCGGACGTAGTCGGAGTAGGAGCCTCTCGCGACGCGCACCATGGAGTCCATGTGGCCCATCTTCGCGGTGCGCACCTGATTATGCACGGACTCAAAGTCGATGGGGCCATGCTCCATGCAAAGCCACACGCAATGAACACCGAGATAGCCCATGATCTCGACGACATTCGGATCGGTGAGGTTGGTCTTGGCGCACCACACGGCTTCGCCTTTGCGCAGCTTGTCGAGCACGACACTCCTATGCATTCGGATTCTCCTTGTCCGCCTTTGTGCTCATTAGAGCCATTTGGGTACCATGGGTTCAAGTAGCCGGACGGAGGAGAACCGCGATGGGCGTGCTGGAGACGTTTTCGCTGGCGGGGAAGACCGCCGTAGTGACGGGCGGCGCGGGGCTGTACGGACGCCAGATCGTGCGCGCCGTGGCGGAAGCGGGCGCGGACACTTACGCCGCCTCGCGCAATCTAGATCTCCTTGAGCCGTTCGCCCAGGAAATGCGCGAGGAAGGCCTTGCCGTGAACGCTGTAGCCTTCGACCAGGGCAAGGAAGATTCGGTTCTGGCGTTGCGCGATGCGGTGCTCGAACGTAGCGGCGCCATCGACATTCTGATCAACAATGCCGTTTCGCGTCCTATGAAAGATGCCATGCAGAGCGACGCATCCACCTTCGCCGAGAGCATGCGGGTGAACGCAACGGGGTTGTTCGTGGTGACCCGGGCATTCGGCGATGTCATGGCCGAACGCGGCTCCGGATCGATTATCCATATCGGATCGATCCAGGGCATGATCGGCCCGGACCCGACGATCTATCGCGGCACGAACATGCATGCGTGGGCGCCTGACTACTTCTTTCACAAGGGCGGCATCATCAACTTCACGCGATTTATCGCGAGTTACTACGGACCGAAGGGCGTGCGATGCAACTGCCTGTCGCCGGGCGGACTGCGCACCGCAAGCCATCCGGAGGCGTTTGTCCGCCAATACAGCGACCGCACGTTTCTGGGGAGACTGGCGAACGACACCGACCTGATGGGCGCGGTGGTATTCTTGGCAAGCGATGCCTCGCGCTACGTGACGGGCGCCAATCTGCCGGTCGATGGCGGCTACACGGCCAAGTAGAACGCGCGTTGCGCAATCCGGCATGGTTCCGGACGGGAGAATAGGTTCCGATGAAATATTGCTGTCTGGCCGTTGTGCTGGCGACGATGTCCCTCCCGATTCTTGCGGAACCGTCTGCTTCGCTGACGCCGGAACTTCGGGCGCGCGCCGTCGAGATCCTCCAGTCCGCTCTGCGGGACGAAGAGCGTTGGATCAAAGTGCATGCGGCCGAAGCCCTGCTCGCCGACGGTTATCCCGAAGGCGTGCGCGAGACCTTTGAAGCGGAACTGGCCTCGAAGGGTCAAGAGCCCGAGTACCGCATCGGCATTTGGCGCGTGCTGGCGCGCGCAACCGGCGACGAGCAATGGGTGTCATCCATCGTCAAGGCCTTTCTGGATACGCAAGGCCCTGACCGCCTGCACGCCATGGAGACGCTCGCAAAACTGGGATACGTAATACCCGAGGAAGAACGCAAGACATTCGAAGACGCGGCCGCTTCGAAGGATGGCCCCATCGCGGCCTTCGCTTGCTGCGCCTTGGCACGTTCCGGGGCCGCGGGCGCCGAAGACTCACTCGCCCGGCTCCTCAGCGCACCCGAGCCGCGCACGCGATTGTGCGCCGCCTACGCGTTGCGCCACTTGGACCATGTCGCGCCTGCCACACTTGAACGCCTCGTTTCGACGGCCGAACACGAAGCAGCCGACTCGTCCGCGCGGGCCTACATGATGAGCGCCGCGTGGCTGCTGGGAGATCAAGACGACGGTTACCGAAACGTCCTGACGGATTACGCCCGGACCGGCGCAAAGGCGGATCGATGCGAGGCCGCGGCGGCCTTTGGCGCAATGGGCGCGACCGAGGATCTGCCGCTCTTGGTCGAAATGCTCGACAACCCGGAGACGGACGTGCGCGTGAATGCCGCCCACGCTATCCTACGCATAGCCCGCCGCGTTCCCCACAAGCTTCAAGCGCTGGATTGGCTGGTCATTGGATTGTATGCGGCAGCCATGGTGTTCGTGGGATGGTACTACTCGAAGCGCACGACTACGCGGGAAGATTATCTCCTGGGCGGACGCACGATGAGGCCTACCACGGTGGGACTGTCCATGTTCGCCTCGCTGCTGAGCACGCTGACCTACCTGGCCGTGCCCGGCGAAATGGTGAAACACGGGCCGATGATCGCCGGGCAATACTTCGTCTATCCCCTTACGTTCGTTGTGATCGGCTGGGTGCTCATCCCCTTCATAATGCGCCAGAAAATCACGAGCGCCTACGAGATTCTGGAACAGCGGCTCGGAGTCGGCACGCGCCTCCTTGGGTCAACCTTCTTTCTCCTGCTGCGGCTGTTGTGGATGGCCGTAATCATCTACGCGACCAGCAGCAAAGTGCTCGTGCCGCTGCTGGGATGGCCAACCGAGGCCACGCCGTACATCTGCGCCGTGCTCGGGGTCATCACGGTGGTGTACACGTCGATGGGAGGCCTTCGCGCGGTAGTCATGACCGACGTGGCGCAGACCTTGATCCTCATCGGCGGCGCGGTGCTGACGCTGCTCTTGATCACCGTGCAGATGGGCGGCATCGGGCAATGGTGGCCGCGTGAATGGGCCGCGAGTTGGGACCCGCCGAAGTTCTTCCTCGACCCAACGTTGCGAGTGACGATCATGGGCGCCATGATGTCGAGCTTTACGTGGCACGTATGCACCGCCGGCTCCGACCAAGTCGCAATCCAGCGTTATCTGTCGACACGCAACGCGCGCTCCGCACGGAAGGTCGTCGCGATTCATCTCGCCACCGATGTCCTCGTGGGCGTACTCCTCGCCGTGCTTGGCTTGGCATTGTTTGCCTACTTCAGCGCCAATCCTTCGTTGCTCCCAGATGGCCAGCAGGTGAACTCCCGCCCTGACACGTTGTTCCCCCGGTTCATCGTGATGGGGCTTCCCGCTGGAATGAGCGGGCTGGTGGTCGCGGGGTTGCTGGCCGCGGCCATGTCGAGCTTGTCCTCGGGCGTCAACTCGGCGTGCTCTGTCGTGTCGGTGGACTATATCGATCGGTTCGGCCGCGCCGCGGCGAATGAACGGAAAAGCCTCCGGCGGACAAAGATCATCTCCGTCGTCGTGGGTATTGTCGTGGTATTGCTCAGCACTGCGGTGAGCCAAGTGGGAGGCAATCTGCTCGAAGTGGCGTTCAAGGTGGTCAATCTTCTCACGGCCCCGCTGTTCGTCCTGTTCTTCATGGCGCTCTTCGTGCCGTGGGCCACTTCGTTCGGAGCGATCACGGCTGGGATTGCCTCGGCGGCCATGGCCATTGGTATCGGGCATCTCAACTGGTTTGGTCTGAGCTTTATCTGGATCATGCCTTCGGCCTTGATCACGGGAATCATTGTAGGACCGCTGGCCAGCTTACTGCCCATAGGCCGGCGAAAGAAGGCGAGATGATGGAGAACATCCGCTGGCAAGGCGAGACGGTAAGCCGGCTCATCCTCGGCACGGCCCAGTTCGGCATGGACTACGGTATCGCGAATACGCGCGGAAAGCCCGCCGCGGATAGTGCGCGCGCCATCGTTGAGACTGCGTGGAAAGCTGGGATACGCCATCTCGACACGGCTCAGGCCTACGGCGATAGCGAAGCGATTCTGGGACGAGCTTTGCGCGAACTGGGGATCGCGGACCATGCCTGCATCACGTCGAAGCTGGCCTTGCCGGAACAAGGCTTTTCGCCCACAGACGTCCGAGACTCAGTGGCCGGAAGCGTGCAGAGGCTGGGCGTGGAACGGCTTTGGTGTTTCATGCTCCATCATCCACGGCAGTTGGCGTACTGGGACCGAGGACTTGGGGAGGCGCTATTAGGCCTTCGCGAAGAGGGACATATCCGATATTTGGGCGTCTCGCTCTCACCGTTAGGCGATGCGCCACGCTGTATCGCCCATCCCGACATGGACGTTCTCCAGTTGCCTTGTAACGCGTGGGATCGCCGTCCAATAGAGACCGGCGTTCTGGACACGGCAAGAGGCAACGGGAAGTTGTGCTGCGTACGAAGCCTCTACCTGCAAGGGCTGCTGACGCTTTCACCGAGCGAGGCCGTCGCGCGGCTGCCCAAGGCCGAAGAAGTAGCGCGCCGCTGGCACGCCTTTGCCGAGTCGCAATCCATATCCGTAGCGGAACTCGCGATACGGTTCGGCATGAACCTGGAAACGCCCCTAGTGGTCGGAGCGGATTCCTCGGAACAACTCGAAAAGACTCTCGCTTGGATGCGGCAAGGTCCACTCGCCGCGTCCGTGCTCGAAGCACTTGCTGAGGCCCTGGGGTCAGCCGTGGACGACGAGATTCTTGAACCATGGCGCTGGCCGGTCATCGAACGATAGCCACACGGGGAGCGTGCAAGACTCAACGGATGGGGAGAAATGGCGCGGTATCCTTGCGAAGCCAGGCCCTGTGTGTCGTTCTCAGTAGGCCGAAGAAACCCATCCAAGGATATACGTTTCATTTCGATTACACCCATGTGTATGGACATGTCTGCTTCACTTGGACACGGAACGTGTACACTTTGACCAGGTTCTCACTCAACGCTAAGATGGGATACAGGCGATCCGAAGGGAGCGGTTATGGCTGGACTGGAACGGATGTCGATTACGATTCCGAGTGAATTGTCCGCAGCGTTCGATAAGCGCAACAGACGGAAAGGCTATAGCAATCGCTCGGAGGCCATACGCGACCTCGTCCGCGATGCGCTCGTGCACGAGGAATGGGCCAATCCCGGCGCCCACGTCGCCGCTACGGTCACACTCGTGTACGACCATCACACCCGGACCCTGACCGACCGCATCACCGAAGTCCAGCACGACGCTGGCGACTTGATTGTATCGGCCCTGCACGTGCACCTCGACCATCACAACTGTCTCGAAGTCGTCGTGCTTCGAGGCAAGGCCGGGCAAGTCAAAGCGCTCGCCGACGCGCTCGCAGCCATCCGAGGCATCAAGCACGCGCAGCTCACGCTGGCTACGGAAGGCAAGTCAATCGTGTGACCGAGAGGGCCATTCGTAGACCCACGCGTATGATGTGATCGTGCTGGGTTGCGGATCGCCAAAGGGCTTGCCGTCCGTCCCTGCTTCCCCATTCCGCCAATCCAGGCGCATGCCGCGCGTGAAAAGGATCGGGTCTTGTTCGTGGAATCGATACGCGGAGAACGTGTTCGATTTCGTGTCCAAGTGTGTCAACCCGGCGACAGGAAAATGGTACGCGCCGCGATTGAAGTAGTACGTCCCAAGGAAATAATCCTCAGTGCCCGAAGAAAGCAGCAGCGGCTCCTTGGCCCCGTTGAGATACGCGCGCATGCACGCCTCAAGGAAGTTCAGGTTGCCGCTGCGCACGCACAGCATGACTTGATAGAGCATCCCCGTTTGGGGCGTGTCGCATAGACTAACAAATTCCAGCGGCTTAAGGTCACGATTCTCGACGCGGTAAAGTTTCAGACGCGCGGTCTCGGGAAGCCGGATGCCGCCAAGTTCGACCGGCATGTTCTCGACCCCGCGGATAATCCACCAAAACGGCGGATCGCCCCTAAGATCCGGGCAGGCCTGGGCCGTTACACGGATGCGCGTGCCAAATGGTATTCGGTAGGTGTTGTACACGCCGCTAGGATGCCCGGTCTTGCCGAAACGTTCGGTACCCCACGGCGCGGCATCGTCGCCGAATCCGATGCCGTGGCCCATGAAGAGTTCCATGTCGATGGAGGGGGGCGTTTCGCCGTCCACGTAACAGCGGATACGCGTGCGGTCCCAGCCCGGCCAGTCGCCGCCGAACCACATGTGCGTGAGGCACCCTTTGCCTTCGTGGACGAGCAGTTCCGCTTCCTTCCCCCCACCCAGAACGTGGACCTCTTTCCCGCTCGTGCCGAATGTCGACAGTCCTTCAGCATCGATAGCCGTTGCAGCGTATGATCCCGCAACGAGCAGTAGATTCCCCGTGAGCGCCAAGACGGTGGCTATCGCGTGCATTGTTCGCCTCCTCAACGTTCAAGACCCCGTCCATGTGTCATTCTGAGCGCAGCGAAGAATCTCATTGGCATTCTGAGTCTGGACAGGCAAGAGATTCTTCGCTGCGCTCAGAATGACACGAAGCCGAAGTCTAACGTGCGTTGCCTACAATCTCTCACTTTACCACATTCGCGATTGCGTAATCGGTTGCACAAGAATGCCAAGGGCGATATCCTGAGTTCAGGAGACTCATCCCATGCCACGTACTCCAAAGACCTGGGCGCAGAAGCTTGAGGCGGCCAAGGAAAAGATGCCGGCCCCGCACACGTTCTATTGCGAGAAGACGAAACAGCAGTTCGTCATCGCCCCTGTTGCGGGAATCGAAGCGCTGATGCGGCGTCCGCGCAAAGGCCGTCTGCTCACCATGAAGCAGATGACCGATCATTTTCGCGACACCTACAAGACCGATGTTTGCTGCCCAATCACGGCGGGGATCTTTGCGTGGATCGTGGCCCATGCCGCGGATGAGGGCGAGAAAGCCGGACGGAAACGCGTTGTGCCGTGGTGGCGTACGCTAAAGACCGGGGGCGAGATCAATCCCAAGTATCCTGGAGGGGGTGCAGTACAAAGAGAACGTCTCGAAGCCGAAGGACATCGTGTGGTCCAGCGCGGCAAGAGGCTATTTGTCGAAGGATACGAAGACGCGCAGGTGAGGTTATAGGACTCTTTCTGTATCTTTGCGCCGCCCAGTTTCAGGAAGAACGATGCTTCCTTGAATTGCCCGAGCAATTTAGGAAACGGAACCTGGATTGTGCTAGATTGTAATTACAATTTTGATCCGGCGGCGACATAGAGGGAGGGTACGGGCAATGGCGGATTTCCTGGTCGGCTGTGATGTGGGGACAGGCGGAACTAAAGCGGTCGTAATGGCGTTGGACGGAACGGTCCTTGGGTCGCACTATATCGAGTATCCGCTAATCACCAAGAAAGATCCCAACGAGAAGTACCCAGGGGCAAAAGCCGAACACGATCCGGAATGGTATTGGAACGCGGTTGCCGACACGATTCAGGTCGCGCTACGGCAGTCCAAGGTCGACCCGCACGAGGTTCGCGGGGTCTCGATTAGCGCTCTATCCCCTGCCTGCATTCTCGTGGACGACGACTTGCGCCCGTTGCAGAACGCCCATATTTGGATGGACAGGCGCGCCACGGCGGAATGCGATTGGATTCGGCAGCACGTCGGTGAGGACCGCGTGTTTCGCCTCAGCGCAAATCCGGTGGACCCGTACTACGCGACGGCCAAGCTGATGTGGGAGCGCAACAATCGTCCGGACCTCTATCGGAAGACGTTCAAGTTCCAGACCGCAGCCGACTACCCGTGCATGAAGCTGACGGGGAAAGCGGTGACCGATTTCTCCAACGCCTCGTTGATCGGGATTGCGTTCGACATCGTGAACCGGAAGTGGGACACCGGGCTTATTGAGGAACTCGGCCTGGACCCTGACAAGTTCCCCGAACCGTATGCGTGCGATGAGGTGATTGGCGAAGTGACGCGAGAGGCCGCGGAACGTACGGGACTCGCGCCGGGGACACCCGTTGTCGCGGGCACGGTGGACTGCAACGCGGCGTGGGTCGCGGGCGGCGCCGTGGAATCGGGGTCCACGCAACTGGTAATGGGAACGGCGGGCGTGTTAGGCGTGGTGCACGAGGAGCCGAAGTTCACGCGAGACATGATTACCATTGTTCATACGGCCGACTCGGGGCGTCTGTACACCACGCTGGCGGCACTCGTCTCGTGTGGCGCCCTCATACGGTACTTTCGCGACACCTTCGGCCAGCTTGAACTGGCCACGCAAAAGATATCGGGAGTCAGCGCCTACGACCTCATCAATGAGGAAGCCCGAGATGTGCCACCAGGCAGCGACGGGCTGATCACCATCCCCTACTTCATGGGAGAACGCACGCCCATCTGGGATACGCACGCCCGCGGCGTCCTGTTTGGACTCAGTCTTGATCATGGACGTGGCCACGTCATTCGGTCCTTTATGGAAGGCGCCGGTTTCGGATTGCTCCACAACTTCGAGCTCATGCGAGCGAGCGGGATCAAGATGAATCTGCCGATGATCCTGAGTGAAGGTGGAGCCACCAGTCCGTTGTGGCGGCAGATCATCGCCGACATCCTGGACGTGGAATGCGCGTTCGCAGTGTCCAGTAAGGGAGCGCCCGTAGGCAACGCCGTTGCCGCTGGAGTTGGGGTAGGAATCTATCGTTCCTACGATGTCGTTAAAGACTGGGTCCAGCTCGGCGCGCATACTTCGCCCATTCCCGATAACCACGCACGGTACCGCAAGCTCTACGCCATCTACCGCGACCTGTATCCAGCGGTCAAGAACCTGTATGTCAGCCTTGCGGAGGCGCTCCAGTAATCTTGACTTCATGAGAACACGGAATGCTCGACTAGACTTTGGGCCTGCCGACTCCTTAGAATGCGTCGCGGGCGGAATGCAGAGTCTATGAGCGCACAACTCGAAGTCACGGTCGGCGGGCTGCGGATGAAGAATCCGGTAACGGTCGCGTCGGGCACGTTCGGTTACGGCCAGGAATACGACCAGTATTTCGACGTCTCCCAACTGGGGGCTGTGACCACCAAGAGCCTTTCCTTGAAACCCCGCGCGGGCAACAAACCGCCGCGATTGGTCGAGACCCCCGCGGGCCTGCTCAACGCGATCGGACTCCAGAACGTCGGTATTGACGTGTACTTACGCGAGAAGGCCCCGTACTTGCGCGAGAAGAACGCCACCATTATCGGCAACATCTACGGCCACAGCGCTGAGGAGTACGCCGAACTGGCCCAGCGCCTCGAAGAGGCCAAGGCCGCCGACGCCATCGAGGCGAATCTCTCGTGCCCGAATGTCCACGACGCGAAGAAGGCGCGCGGCCCGGCCCTCGTGGCCCAAGACCCCGAGATGGTGGCTCGTTACACGCGCACGATCCGCTCGGCAACCAAGCTGCCGCTCTTCGTCAAACTGACGCCCAATACGGCGGACATCCGCGAGGCCGCGCTAGCGGCGCAGGAGGCCGGCGCGGACGCCCTGGCGCTGATCAACACGTTGATGGGCATGGCCATCGATCCGGAATCGCGCAGGCCGAGATTGGCAAACATCGTAGGCGGATTGAGCGGCCCCGCAATCCGGCCTGTCGCGGTGAAGATGGTCTGGGACGTGGCCCAGGTGGCCAAGATCCCGATCATCGGAATGGGCGGTATCTGCGAGGCCTCGGACGCGATTCAATTCTTGCTGGCGGGCGCGACGGCCGTCGCCGTGGGTTCGGCCTCGTTCCGGCAGCCGGACACGGCGTTGCGCGTAGTTCAGGGCCTGGGCGAGTATCTCGATCGGCACGGCATCGCGGACGTGCACGATTTGATAGGTGGGTTGCGGACCTGAGAAGGGTTCTTGAAAGGACATGCATGCGTACGGAGTTGATTGTCGGGCTGGACGTGGATTCGCGTGACGAGGCCTTGCGCGCGGTGGAAGCCTGCGAGGGATGCGCATGCTTCAAAATCGGGTCGCAGTTGTTTACCCGATGCGGGCCGTCGATCGTCAGCGAGGTGCAATCGCTCGGCAAGAAAGTCTTCCTCGATCTGAAGTACCACGACATCCCGAATACCGTCGCGAAAGCCGCCAAAGCCGCTGCCGATATGGGCGTGGCTCTGTTCACGCTGCATGCGACCGGGGGCCGCCGCATGATCGAAGCCGCGCGCCAGGCCGTCGAAGGCACGGAAACGCGCATCCTGGCGGTGACGGTGCTCACCAGCTTGTCGGACGAGATGCTCAAACAAGAAATCGGCCTCCCGGAAACTACGTCGCAAGCGGTGGCGCGTCTCGCGAAACTCGCGGTGGATTCCGGCGCGCATGGTCTGGTCAGTTCCGCGCAGGAGATCTTGACGGTCCGCGAGGCGGCGGGTCTGAAAGCGCTCATCGTGACGCCGGGGATACGTCCGGCATGGGCTGCCAAGGACGACCAGGTTCGCATCACAACGCCGCGCCAGGCCGCAGAAGCCGGGGCTAACTATGTGGTAGTGGTCCGGCCCATTCTAAAGCACGAGAATCCCGCGGAAGCAGTGCGCCTGATTCTTGCGGAACTTGCAATTTAAGGTGAGAGTCGATTTTGTGTCACTGCGAGCGTAGCGAAGCAGTCTCGTGAAGTTCCAACATAAGGAGATTGCTTCGTCGGGCCGAGGCCGCTCCTCGCAATGACACGTTAGTCGCGTCGCGAAACTGGGCCGGCATTACTCTCTCGTCAAAGACCAGGAGGATGAATTTGGATGGCTAAGACCCGATTGACGCGACGCGCATTCCTGGGCGCCACGGCGGGACTGGCATTGAGCGCCGCGGCGGAACGTCCTTCGCCCGCCAATCGAATCGCGGTGGGATGCATCGGGGTAGGTCCGCAGGGATGCGGCGTCATGCGCAATTTCTTGAACCAGCCCGAGGCCCAAGTGGTCGCCGTGTGCGATGTGAAACGCCCTTGCCGCGAATCCGCTCAGCGCGAGGTCAACGCGCATTACGGGGATTCGGGGTGCGCCGCCTACGGCGACTTTCGTGAACTCCTGGCGCGCGACGATATCGACGCCGTGCTGATCGCGTCGCCCGACCATTGGCACGTGCCGCTCGCGCTCGCTGCGGCGAAAGCCGGCAAAGACATGTACGTCGAGAAGCCGCTGACGCTCAGTTTGCGACAAGGCCAGGTATTGCGCGACGCCATTCATCGCTATGGCCGCATCTTCCAATATGGAACGCAACAGCGGTCGTCGCGCGAGTTCCGGTTCGCGTGCGAGTTGGTGCGGAACGGCCGCATCGGCGAGTTGCGCACGATGAAAGTGGGGTCACCCGCAAGCAGGGTCTCGGAGAACATCGAACCGATGCCCGTGCCGGACTGGATCGACTACGACATGTGGCTCGGCCCCGCGCCGTGGGCTCCCTTTTCGGAGAACCGGGTCGTCAATCAGTACTGGTGGCACAACTCGGATTACGCGCTCGGATTTGTCGCGGGCTGGGGTATCCACCACGTCGATATCGCCCAATGGGGCAACAACGCGGATGCGACCGGTCCTGTCGAGGCGGAAGGAACGGGCGTCTTTCCCGCGGACGGTTTCTGCGACTGCGCCACGCGCTGGAACGTAATCATGCGTTACGCGAACGGCGTCGTGCTCGATTACGCGGACGAGGCGCAGAACAAGCACGGAATCCGGTTCGAGGGTACGGAAGGATGGATCCACGTCGCGCGGAGTTTCCTGGACGCCGAGCCGAAGAAGCTGTTGACGGCGACGTTTGGCCCCGGAGATGTGCGGCTCTATGACAGCCGGAATCACGTGGGCAACCTGCTCGACTGCATCAAGAGCCGGAAGCCGACGGTTTGTCCTATCGATACGGCTATCCGATCGGATATGATATGCCACTTGAGCGACATCGCGATGCGGCTCGGGCGGAAAGTGCGGTGGGACCCGGACCGCGAGTGTTTCCGGGACGACGCGAGTGCGAACCGGATGTTAACGCGCGCGATGCGCGAACCATGGCAAGCCTAGGAATTGAGTAATTAAGTAATTGAGTAATTGAGTAAATTGAGTAAATTGAACGCGACTTTACTCAATTACTTGGTCTCACTTTGTACTGGCCAATAGAAAGCCAGCGCAAATTGGGTATTGAATCGCGTGATGCGCGAACCGTGGTAGGTCTAGGGATTAAGTAATTGAGCAAATTGAACGCGACTTTACTCAATTACTTGGTCTCACTTTGTACTGGCCAATAGA